>NZ_CP170445.1:4207427-4808488 GCF_042473625.1 Kineococcus sp. DHX-1
CGCGCGAGGTGCGGATGCCGACCTTGGTGCCGCCGACCGCCAGCCGGCGCAGGGCGGCGGTCCCCCGGCCGTCGCTGACGGCCTTGATGAGCCCGGCCGACGCGGCGGCGGTGAGCACGAGACGTCCGAGCGGAGCGGCGATCGGCAACACGGTTCCTCCAGGTGAGATCTGTTCTCATTGCACCACACCTGGGTCCGCGGCGCGCGACCCTCGGTCCGACCAGCCTAGGCGACGGAGAACCGGAACTCCGTGACGGAACGGAACTCCTCCCCCGGCAGCAGGACGGTCGTCGGGAACTCCGGCCGGTTGGGTGCGTCGGGCAACCCCTGGGTCTCCAGGGCGAACCCCGAGCGCGGCCCGTACGCGACGCCCGCCTTGCCGACGAGGGTCCCCGCCAGCGATCCGCCGGTGAAGAACTGGACGCCCGGCTGGTCGGTGCGGACCTCCAGGGTCCGGCCGGAGACGGGTTCGGTGACGACGGCCGCGAGCGCCGGCGGCCGGGCCCCGCCGGGGACGCCGGCGAGGACGTAGCAGTGGTCGAAACCCTTCCCGCGCTCGAGCTGCTCGTCGTCCAGCTCGACGCGGTACCCGACCGGGACGGCCTCGCGCAGGTCGAAGGGCGTCCCGCTCACGTCGCGGAACTCTCCCGTCGGAAGGCCGGTCTCGTCGACGGGCAGGAACCGGTCGGCGAGCACCTGGACGAGGTGGGGGTCGATCAGACCGGACCCCTCGCCGGCGAGGTCGAAGTACGCGTGGTTCGTGAGGTTCAGGACGGTGGGGGCGTCCGTCGTCGCCGCGTAGGTGATCGTCAGCACCCCCTCGTGCAGGGCGTACGTGACGTGCACGGACAGACCACCGGGGAACCCGTTGTCGCCGTCGGGGCTGAACAGGGAGAACCGGACGCCCGGGAGCCCCTCGACGGGGTGCGCGGTCCACAGCTTCTCCGAGAACGGGTGCGGCCCACCGTGGATGGCGTTCCCGCGGTCGGTGGCGGGGATCGTCAGGCGCCGCCCGTCGAGGTCGAACGTCCCGCCGGCGATCCGGTTGGCGAACCGGCCGATCGTGGCGCCGAACGAGCGCCCCTTCCCGGTGTACGGCTCGAGTTCGGAGAACCCGAGGACGACGTCGACGCGGACGCCGTCGCGGTCGGGAGCCAGCACGGACTGCAGCCGTGCACCGTGCTCCACGAGGCCGACCTCGAGCGTGCCGTCCCGCAGGACCCAGCGGCCGACCGGGGTTCCGTCCTCCAGCCGCCCCCAGTCCGCCTGGTGCTCGACCTGCGCGTCGGATGCGTTCGGGTTCGTCACGCGGTGGACGCTACCGGCGGGTGGGCCCCTCGTCGCGGGGACGGCGCACGGCCGCGACGGCCGAGGCGAGCAGGACACCAGCCCCCGCGACGAGCAGGACACCCGCGGCCCAGACCTTCCAGTCCCAGCTGAGGCCGAACAGGACGTGGACCGCCACGGCCGCCCCGGTCGCGGCGACGGCCAGGCCGCCGAGGACGGCTCCGAAGTCGGGCCCGCGCGGCGGCCGGGGCGCGGGTGGGGTCTCCGGGGTGCTCACGACGCCTCCAGGACGGTCGAGCCGACGGGGCCGAACCGGACCTCGCCGGTCCACGCGGTGGCCCGGACCCGCGCGGTGCCGTCGGGGACGGTCCAGTCGGCGGGGTCGTCCCCGCGGACGGTGACGGCGCCGGCCAGGGCGGCGGCGTCGGGGCCGACGGCGAACACGCGCCGCAGGTTGACGCCTCCGGCGACCGCCGACTGCCCCTCGCGCTGCACCTGCCCACCGATCGCGGGGTCGCCCAACCGGTCGCCGACCTCGACGACGTCGGCGCCCGGCTGCCAGCGCAGCGAGCCGGCCAGGGCGGTCACGTCGAGCAGGACGGTCCGGTCGGTGGGGACGACGACGTCGAGCCGGCCTGCGGCCACGGTCGCGGCGGCGGTGCCGTCCTCGAGCCCGCTCGGGTCGACGGTCATCCGGCCGACGTAGGCGCTGAGCGCCGAGGTCCCGGCGGGCGTCCAGGTGCGGTCCACGTCCCCGGTCCAGTTCCCAGCGGGCGGGGCCAGGGCGGTCGCGGCGGCGACGAGCGCGACGGGCCAGGCGAGCCCGACCAGGGCGGTGCGGCGGCCGCGCAGCCCGGCGAGCACGGCGCCCAGGCCGAGGACGACGGTGGCGGTCGCCGCGGCGAGGGGAAGGGTGCGCTCCTGCAGCGGCCGGGCGAGCGGCGTACCGCTCCACGGGCCGGAGGCGGTGAGCAGCGACGCGACGACGACGAGGCCGACGGCGAGCAGGGCGAGGCCGAGGGTCGCCGTGGTCAGCAGCGGAGAGCCCGGACGGCGGGCGGCACGCGTTCGAGCCGCCTTCTCGTACGCCGCGCGCACCTTCTCCTCGGTCCTGGCGTGGACGGCCGCCGCGCGGGCCTGCTCGCGCGCGAGCCGGGCGGCAGCGCGACGTTCGGTGGGCGACCCGAACCCGGCGGCGGGGACCGACGGCCGGGTCGGAGTGGCCGGGGTGTCCTTGACGAGGGACAGCGGTTGCGTCACGTCGGTGGGGGCGGGCGCCAGCTGGGCGTCGAGTGCGGCGCGGCGGGCGGGGTCCAGCGGCGGGACGCGGACGTCGCGCAGCAGCCACCACCCCAGGAGGGCCAGCAGCCCCGTGAGCAGGAAACCCCACCCGGGCCCGTCGAGGTTCTGGTTGAACACCCCGAGCAGCGCGCGGGGCAGCACCACGTCGGCCAGGACTAGGGCTCCGGCGAGCAGTGCACCGCCCGAGACGTCCCCGCGCAGGACGGCCTCGGCCTCGATGCGGCCGGGGGTGCTCGGCACCGGGGCCGCCTCGGGGGACCCGTCGCCGGCGCTCGCGGACCGTCCGTCGGGCAGCAGGAGCCAGCAGGCCCCGTAGGCGGCCAGGCCCAGGCCGCCGACGACCGTCAGGGCGACGAGGACACCGCGCACGAGGAGGGGGTCCAGGCCGAGACGTTCGGCCACGCCGCCGCAGACCCCTGCGAACCAGCGGTCCTGCGAGCGTTCGACGCCGCAGGACCGGACGGTCGCGAAGAACTTCGCGACCCCGCGCTGACCGGTCGTGGCTGTGCTGCTCACGGTCCGACCCTCCCACTCCGTCACGAGCGGGAGGTCAGAAGACCCAGCCGAGGCCGAGCAGTCCGTTGCCCAGGACGAGGTCGAGGACGACGAGGCCGACGGCCAGGGCGAGGGCGGCGGAGACGTCGCCGCGCTGGGCGGCCTGCGCCTCGATGCGGCCCGTGACGTCGGGCAGGAACGCCCACGCGAGGCCGTACAGGCCGAGGCCGATCCCGCCGAACAGCGCGAGGACGACGAAGCCGATGCGGACGGCGTTGACGTGGACGCCGGTGCGCTGGGCGATGCCCCCGGCGACGCCGGCGACCCAGCGGTCGCGGGACCGTACGAGGCCGGTGCGGCGGATCGAGGCGAAGAAGCGGTCGACGGCGGTGGGGCGGGCGGGCTGGTCGGAGTGCTGGCCCGAGTGCTGGTCGCTGCAGTCGCTCACGGGGGGCTCCTGTCCGGTGGTCTGCTGGGTCTTGTCGAAGCTGAGGTTCTCGCTGGAGTTCATGTCTCGAGACTGCTCGCCGGCGACCCCCGGCCACATCGGGGACGCCCCTGACCCGACCCTGAACTCCTGCGTCGGGGGATCCCCCGGGTGCGGGTGCGTGTCACGATCGGCGGGTGCTGACGGCGACGAGGGAAGCTTCGGGCGGGTCGGAGGACGGGGCCCCCGTCCCCCGTCCACCGCTCGTGCGCAGCACGGCCCACCGCCGGATCGCGGGCGTGGCCGCCGGGATCGCCGAGCACGTCGGGGTCCCGACCTCGAAGGTGCGCACGGTGTTCGCCGCCTCGGCGTTCCTCGGGGGTTTCGGCGTCGTCCTCTACGTCGTGCTCTGGCTGCTGGTGCTGGACGACCGGCAGCGCGACCTGCCCGACGACCAGCGCCCCGACCCCGCGGGGTGGGTCCTCGCCCACCGCAACGCCCTCGTCGGGGTCGCCGTCGTCGTCGGGCTCGGGCTCGTCCCGGCCGTGAACCTCGTCGACGGGTCCGCCCGGTACGTCGTCCCCGTCCTCGTCGCGGGAACGGGGATCGTGCTCGCGTGGAGCCAGTTGGACGCGACCCGGCGGCGCCGGTTCGTGGAGGAGGCCGGCGACGGCCGCGGTGCCGTGGTGCGCGTCCTCGCCGGTGCGTCCCTCGTGGTCCTGGGAGCGGTGCTGTTCCCCGTCGTCGTCGGTGACGTGCGGCAGTTCTGGCGCTCGGCGCTGGCCGGGGTCGTCGTGCTGGGCGGGGTCGGGCTCGTCGCCGCGCCCTGGGTGGTGCGGTTGTGGCAGGACCTGGGCGCCGAACGCGCGGCGCTGGCCCGCGAGCAGCAGCGCGCCGAGTTCGCCGCCCACGTGCACGACTCGGTGCTGCAGACGCTGGCGCTCATCCAGAAGCGGTCGGCCGACGCCGGCGAGGTCGCGCGGCTGGCGCGGCGGCAGGAACGTGAACTGCGGCAGTGGTTGTACGGCGACCACGGCACGTCGGCCGGAACCCTCGGCGCGGCGCTGCGCGCGGCGGCCACCGAGGTGGAGGACGTGTCCGGGGCCGTCGTGGAGGTCGTCCTCGTGGGCGACCTGGACACCGCTGCGCTGGACCGCGGGACGACGGCCCTGGCCCAGGCCGCCCGCGAGGCCCTGCTGAACGCCGGGCGGCACGCGGGTGGGACGGTGTCCCTGTACGCCGAACCGGTCGGGGGCGGTGGTGTGGAGGTCTTCGTGCGCGACCGCGGCGCCGGTTTCGACCTCGACGCGATCCCCGAGGACCGGCTGGGCGTGCGGGAGTCGATCGTCGGCCGCATGCAGCGGGCCGGGGGTTCGGCGACCATCCGCCGTCCCGCCGACGGGGGCACCGAGGTGGCCCTGCGGATCCCGGGCAGCGGCACGTGATACGAGCAGGAGGCGGTGTCGTGATCAGGGTCCTCGTCGTCGACGACCACCGGATGGTGCGGACGGGGGTGCGGGCGGAACTGTCCACCGCCGACGACCTCGAGGTCGTCGGGGAGGCCGCGGACGTCGCCGGGGCGGTCGCCGCCGTCGGCCGGCTGCGTCCCGACGTCGTCCTGCTGGACGTGCACCTGCCCGCCGGCCCGGACGAGAACCCCGCCCCGGGCGCCGGTTCGGGTGGGGCGCAGGTGCTCGCGCAGTGCGCGGAGTTCCTGGTGTCCGACCCGCCGGTGCGGTTCCTGGCCCTGTCCGTCTCCGACGCGGCCGACGACGTCATCGCCGTCATCCGCCGCGGCGCCCGCGGGTACGTCACGAAGACCATCAGCGGGGAGGACCTCGCCGCGGCCGTGCGCCGGGTCGCCGAGGGCGACGCCGTGTTCTCCCCCCGCCTGGCCGGTTTCGTCCTCGACGCGTTCGGCGCCGGTGCGGGTGAGGTCGCCGCGGCCGACGACGAACTCGACCGGCTGTCGGCGCGCGAACGCGAGGTCATGCGCCTCATCGCCCGCGGCTACGCCTACAAGGAGGTCGCGAAGGAGTTGTTCATCTCGGTCAAGACCGTCGAGACCCACGTGTCCGCGGTGCTGCGCAAGCTGCAGCTGTCGAACCGCAACGAGCTGACCCGCTGGGCCGCCGCTCGCCGCCTCCTCTGACTCCTCCCCGCGCTCCCGGTGCGGGGATGCTGCACCGAGGGGAACGGCCGAGCGTCAGCGATCATTCGCTGCAGCAACGGATCTCGGGTCGCGGCGATGGTCCGGACCTGGTCGAATGCCTCCACCAGTGTTCGGCGGGAGCACCCGCGGAGAACACCCGACGGAACCGGGAGAACGACCATGGGCCTTCTGAAGGGTCTCCTCAAGGGAGCCGTCCTCGGCAAGATCATCCAGAAGCTGACCGGTTCGGGGCAGCCGCGCCGCTGAGCCGACGGTTCACCGGGCTGCGGGGCGGGTCGCCTCCTCCAGCACCTCCAGGACGTGCCGGTACGGCCGCCCCGTCGCCCGCGTCAGCCCCAGCTCGCAGGTGCGGTTCGCCGAGCAGTGCGCGTCGAAGGACCGGGCGGTGACCTCGGCGGCCTCCCGCGCCGTCGCGCTCGCCGTCAGCTCGGGGTGCAGCAGCCCCCGGTCCCCCGCGTAGCCGCAGCAGCCCGCGTCCTGCGGGACGACGACCTCGTCCGCGACGTGTTCGGCGACGGCGACCATCGCCGGCATCCCCCATCAGGCGGGTCGACCCGCGGCAGGTGTCGAGCAACCGCGCAATCGGGACGACGACGTCCTCCGGCACCGGCGTCGTGCCCCAGGGGCATGCCCCGGCGACCGCCGCCCTTCGAGGCGCTGCGGTGGGCGGAGAGCGTGTCATCCGGCTCGTCGGAGGGACTCGCATTGACCCCCGAGGTCGGCGGTCCCTACCCTTTGGACCGGTCCACCGCCCCGATCCCCGTCTCCCGAGAGGACAGAGATGTCCCAGCCCGTCCGCTTCGCGCTCATCGGCACCGGCCGCATCGGCCAGGTCCACGCGGCCTCGATCCACCGCAGCCCCGACGCGGTCCTCACCGTGGCGGCCGACGCGATCGTCGCCGGAGCGGAACGCACGGTGGCGCAGTACGGGGGCCGGGCCACCGCCGACGCGCTGGAGGCCATCGCGGCCGACGACGTCGACGCCGTCGTCATCGCGTCCCCCACGCCGACGCACGTCGACCTGCTCTCCGCGGCGCTCGACGCCGGCAAGGCCGTGCTGTGCGAGAAGCCGATCGACCTCGACATCACCCGCGTCGACGCGGTCCGCGACCGTGCACGCGCCGCGTCGACGCCGGTCGTCCTGGGCTTCAACCGCCGCTTCGACCCGCACTTCGCCGAGCTGCGCCGTCGGGTGCAGGCCGGGGAAGTCGGGCGGCTGGAGCACCTCGCGATCACCAGCCGCGACCCGGAGGCGCCGCCCGCGGACTACGTGCGGGTCTCCGGCGGGATCTTCCGCGACATGGCGATCCACGACTTCGACATGGCCCGCTCGTTCGTCCCGGACATCGTGTCGGTGACGGCCGTCGGCCTGCGGCAGTTCGACGCGGGCATCGCCGGTGCCGGTGACTTCGACGCCGCGGTCACCACCCTCGTCGGCGCGGGCGGGGAGTCGGTCACCATCACGAACTCCCGCCACAGCGCGTACGGCTACGACCAGCGCATCGAGGCCTTCGGAGCCGAGGGCCTCCTCGAGGTCGGCAACGTCACCCCGACCCTCGTGCGCTCCTCGACCGCCGACGCGAGTTCCGTCGGGGAGCCGTACCGCCGGTTCTTCCTCGAGCGCTACCGCGACGCCTACGAACTGGAACTGGCCGCGTTCGTCGCGGCCGTCCGCGGCGACCTGGCCCCCGGGGTTCCCGGGTTCGAGGACGGCCGGGCGGCCCTCGTCCTGGCCGACGCCGCTGAGACGTCGGCCCGCGAGGGCCGCACGGTGGCCGTCGACCTCAGCTGACGCCGGGGGTGACGGGGCGGTCGGTGTCCGTCGCCCCGTCGCGGACGGTCTGGGCGGGAACCTCCGCCGGGCCGTCCGCACCGTCGTCGTCCTGCTCCTGCTCCACCGCAGAGGTGTTCGACAGCGGAACCTCGGGCAGGAAGAACGCGATGACCGTGCCGAGCAGGAACATCGGGACGAGCCAGAGGAAGATCGGGACGAGCGAGTCGGCGTAGGCGCCGACCACGCGGTCGGCGACGTCCCCGGGCAGCGACGCGACGAGCGACGGCGTCAGGCTCGAGGCGCTCTCGGTCGAACCCCCGAGCGCCCCACCGAGCCGGTCGGTGAGACGGCTGGAGAACACCGTCCCCAGGACGGCCGTCCCGACCGTGACCCCGAGTTCGCGGAACAGGTTGTTCGAGCTCGTCGCCGTCCCGATCTCCCGCGGGCTGACCGCGTTCTGCACGGCGAGGACGATGATCTGCATGAACAGGCCGAGCCCGGCGCCGAGGATCCCGACGTAGAGGCCGACGAGCACGAGGGACGTCGACACCGTCAGCGTCGAGAGCAGGAACATCGCGACGGCGGCGGTAGCCGTCCCGGCGATCGGCAGGACCTTGTAGCGACCCGTCTTCGTCACGGCCGCACCGGAGGCCAGGCTCGTGACGAGCAGACCGGCGACCATCGGCAGCAGCAGCAGACCGGACTCGGTGGCGTCGACGCCGTAGACCATCTGCAGGTACGTCGGCAGGTAGGCCAGCGCGCCCATCATGCCCGCGCCGACGACCAGGCCGAGCAGCGTCGTGACGACGAAGGTGCGGTTGCGGAAGAACCGCAGGGGGATGACGGGTTCGGACGCGCGACGCTCGACGAGGACGAACGTGACCACCGCGACGACCGTCCCGACGAGCAACCCCACGACGGTCGGTGAACCCCACGCGTACTGCGTTCCGCCCCAGCTCATCACGAGCACGAGCCCAGTGCTGGCGAGGGCGAGCAGCGCCATGCCCGCGTAGTCGATCGCCGCAGTGTTCTGCCGCTTCGGCAGGCGGATCGTGAGCGCGGCCACAGCGAGGGCGACGACGCCCAGCGGGAGGTTGATCCAGAACACCCAGCGCCAGTCGACCGAGTCGGTGAGCCAGCCGCCGAGCAGCGGACCGGCGACGGCGGAGACGCCGAACACGGCACCGATGGGGGCCATGAACTTCGCCCGGTCCCGGGCCGGGACGACGTCGGCGATGATGGTCTGGGACATGATCATCAGGCCGGAACCGCCGAGGCCCTGCAAGAACCGGAACCCGACGAACTGCAGCATGGTCTGCGAGAAACCCGCCAGCGCGGACCCGAGCAGGAACAGCGCGATGGCGACGAGGAACAGCCGCTTGCGGCCGACGAGGTCACCGACCTTGCCGTAGACGGGCATGGCGATCGTGATGGCGAGCGTGTAGGCCGTGATGGCCCAGCTCATGTGCTGCAGCCCGTCGAGCTCCCCGACGATCGTGGGCAGCGCCGTGCCGACGATCGTCTGGTCGAGCGAGGCGAGCAGCATGACGAGCATCAGGCTGGCGAAGATCCAGCCGATGCGGGGCCTCGCCGCCGCGGTGGTGCTCACAGGGTCCTCCGGTCGGTGGTGGTGAGGGTGCGCAGGGCGGCCCAGGCCGCCCGCGTCGAGCTGAGGGGGTCGGGTTGCCGGCCGTCGATCCAGTTGGTGCCGCTGACGCGGGCGAGGGCGCCGGCCACGGCCGCGACGGTCCGCGCCGTGAACTCGTCGACGTCACCGCGCGCCGAGACGGCCGCGGCCAGCGCCTGCTCGCTCGCGGCGATCCGGGCCAGCAGACCGGGCAGGAGTTCCGGGGAACCGTCGACGAGGCGCATGACCCGCAGGGCGCGGTCCCGGTCGGGGGTGTCCTGGGCGGCCTGCGTGGCGAAGAGCTCCTCGAGCGCGTCGAGCAACGGCGCGCTCGAGGCGGTGAACGCTTCCAGAGCCCCCGGGCGCCAGGCCATCGCGTCGTGGAAGAGGGCCTCGTCCTTGGTCGAGAAGTAGTTGAAGAACGTGCGGCGCGAGATGCCCGCGCGCGCGGCGACGTCGTCGACCGTGACCTGGTCCCAGCCGCGCTCGACCGCGAGGTCCAGGGCCGCGGCGGCGATCTCGGCCGTCGTCTCGGCCCGTCGACGGTCGCGCAGGGTGAGAGGATCGTTCACGGCTCAAGTTTGCACTCAGTGCAGAGCGTGCGTCAAGTGCAAGGTCCCAGCGCCCACCGCAGGGCGTCCGGGAGGAGGACCCCGGCGTGCTGCGGGCTGTGGCCGCCGTCCCCGACGACCAGGCGCACGTCGTGCCCGGACTCGGCCAGCGCGGCGGCGACGCGGAGGTTCTCCGCGAACCAGTTGCACTCCGGCCGGTTCCAGCCGAGGTCCCGGTGCGCGGCCTGCAGGAACCACCGGACGGGGCGGCGCGCACCGTCCGCGAGGAGCCGCGGGTAGGGGTTGCCGCCCGGCATCTGCGCGAAGCTCGCCAGGAAGCAGACGGCCTGGCCGAACCGGTCGGGCCGGTGCCACGCGGCGGTGAACGCCGCGTTCCCGCCGCTGCTGCCGCCCACGACGACGGCGTCAGCCGGATCGTCGGACAACCGGTGCTCCCGCCCCACCCGGGCGAGGACCTCGTCCACGAGGCAGCGGGCGTAGCGGTCGTCGGCGGCGTCGTACTCGACGTTGCGGTTCTTCGGCCGCGGCCCGTCGCACACCCCGGGGTCGACGAACACCCCGATCGTCGGGGGCAACGCGCCGCAGGCGACGAGGTTGTCCAGGACGACCGCCCCGCGCACGTCGCCGTCGGGGTCGAGGTACCACCACCCGTCGTTGAACACCGCGACCGCCGCCGGTCGGTCGGGGTCGAGGCCGGCGGGGACGTGGGTCCACACCGTCCGGTCCGTCCCCGGGTACGCCTCGGCGTCCAGCTGCCACGCAGTGGTCGTCCCCCGCGGGACGCCGGGGCGTGGGTGGGAGTCCGGTCCGTGCTCGTAGCGGACGTCCGACAGGTCCTGCGGGAGAGGGCGGTACGGGACGGTCACCGTCCGACCCTGGCACCGGACGCGCGCCCCGTCGACGGGGTTCCGTCGCCGGGTGACCGCGGCGGTGCGACCCGGCTTCGGCACCACCACCGCCGTCCTGGCGGTCTCCGGTGCGGCCGCGCACCGGCGGGGGGTGACCCTACGACTGGTCCTGAGCGGCGAACCAGTCGGCGTACTCCGTCGTCCTCGCCAGGTGCCGGGTCAGGTCGGGGGCGCCGTCGTCCCACCACACCGGGCCGCGCTCCCCCAGGCCGTGCTTGGCGGCGTCGACCCGGGCCCGCGCGGCTTCCCGCGCCGCGTCGTCCCCGGCGTCGAGGGCCTGCCGCTTCGCGCGGCGGGCGGCCATGAGTTCGTCGACGAGCTCCTGGCGCCGGTCCTCCGGCAGGTCGGGGTTCGTCCGCCGCCACAACCGGCCGCGGACGACGAGGTAGCGGCCGTCCGGGGTCACGAGGGGTTCGGCCACGCACCGATCGTCGGACGGGTGGACGGGCGTCGCACCCCGGACAGCACGACGGCCGGCCCCCTCGCGGGAACCGGCCGTCGCGGGCGACCTCAGTGGACGGGCGTACGCGGCCCGGGGACGACGGGCGGACGCCGCACGAGCAGCGACAACCCCAGCGCGACGAGCGAGATGATCCCGCCCCACAGGAACGCGGCCTGGACACCGTCGGCGACGGCGTGCAGCGCGTCGGTGCCCGCGGCGAGGCTGTCGGCCGAGCGCGTGGACAGGACCGTGACGAACAGCGCCGTCCCGGCTGCGCCCGCCAGCTGCTGCACGGTTCCGACCGTGGCCGATCCGTGCGCGTACAGCTCCGAACGCAGGGAACCCAGCGCCGAGGTGAACAGCGGCGTGAACATGAACGCCAGCCCCACGCTGAGGAGCGTGTGCACGACGACGACCATCCCGGCGGGAGTTCCCGGGTGCAACGTCGTCAGCAACCACAGGGCTCCGCTGACGAGCACCGCGCCCGGCGTCACGAGGGGTCTGGGGCCGAACCGGTCGAACAACCGGCCGACGACCGGCGACAGGATCCCCATGACGGCGCCGCCCGGCAGGAGCAGCAGACCCGTTTCGAGGGAACCGAGCTGGAGGACCGTCTGCAGGAAGATCGGCAGCACGATGAGGGTCCCGAACAGGCCCATGAAGCTCGTGACGAGCACGATCGTCGACACGGTGAACGAGCGGTTGGCGAAGACGCGCAGGTCCATGAGGGGCGTGGACGTCCGGGTCAGACGGAGCTGACGCACGACGAACGTCGCCAGTGAGGCGACACCCACCAGGACGGGGATCCACGGCGCGACCGGTGCGTGGCCGCTGGCGGATTCCCCGATGCTCGACAACCCGTAGATCAGCCCGCCGAAACCGACCGCCGACAACGCCAGCGAGAGGACGTCCAGGCGCGCGGGGCGCGGGGTCGTGACGTTGCGGACCTTCCACGCGCCGGCCCCGAGGGCGAGCAGCGCGATGGGCAGGACGATGATGAACATCCACCGCCAGGACAGCGAGTTCAGGATGATCCCGGAGATCGTCGGGCCGATCGCCGGGGCGACGGAGATGACGACGGAGATCATCCCCATGGTGCGTCCACGGCTCGCGGCGGGGACGAGGGTCAGCGCCGTCGTCATGAGCAGCGGCATCATCACGGCGGTGCCGCTGGCCTGGACGATGCGCCCGACGAGCAGGACGCCGAAACCCGGCGCGACGGCCGCGATGGCGGTCCCGAGGCTGAACAACCCCATCGCCGCGACGAAGACCTGGCGCAGCCGGAACCGCTGCATGATGAAACCCGTCGCCGGGATGACGACGGCCATGGTGAGCATGAACCCCGTCGTCAGCCACTGACCGGTCGCGGCCGTGATGCCGAGGTCGGCCATGAGCCGCGGCAGCGCCACGCCCATGATCGTCTCGTTGAGGATGACGACGAAGGCGGAGACGAGCAGGAGCCCGATGACGGTGGCGTCGCCGGGGGCGAGGCGGTCGCGCTCGCCGGGAGCTGCGGGCGCCGCGGCGGGTGGTGCGGACGAGACCGGCTGCAGGGTCGCGTCCTCGTTCGTGGACATGGGTGAGGACTCCTCGTGGTGGTGACAGTCACAACCCTAGTGGCAGTGGCTGCCAACTCGTCAGTGGATATCCTCATTCCGTGACCACGACGACCCCAGCCCCCGACCTGCGCGAGCGCCGTCGCCTCGCGACCCGGGCGGAGATCGAGCAGGTGGCCCTGGACCTGTTCGCCCGGGACGGCTCGGAGCGGACGACGGTCGACGACATCGCCGCCGCGGCAGGGGTCTCGCCGCGGACCTTCTTCCGCTACTTCGGGACGAAGGAGGACGCCGCCCTCGGCGCCAACCGCGCCTTCGACGCCGCCCTGGCCGAGCGCCTGGAGGACCGGGTCGGCTCCTCGACGTCCCTGGCGGACCTCGAGGACTGCATCGCCGACGTCCTCACGTCGTTCTCGGCCGAGGCGGGCTCGATCGAGCGGATGCTGCGGGTGCGCTGCCTCGTCATCGAGGACACGGGTCTGCGGGGCGCCCTCCTGCGCCTCGACGCCGAGCAGACCGCCGCCTTCTTCTCCCGCATCGCCGCGGCGACCGGAGCGCCGACGGTCGACCTGCGCACCCGCGTCGTCGCGGAGACGTTGGGCGCCGGACTGCGCGCGGCCCTGGACGACTGGGCCGCCCGCCGCGACCAGGGCGAGGACGCCGACCTCGTCGCCACCTACCGCCGCACCTGCGAGACCCTGCGCGACGTCACCGCCGCCTGACCCGACCCAGCCAGCCACCCCACCCCCTCAGGCGTGGAGAACACTCCCTCCGCCCTCGGAACACGTGTTCTGAGGGCGGAGGGAGTGTTCTCCACGCGGGAGGGGCGGTCCGTGGCGGGGGGGGCCGTCAGAGGGTGAAGGCGGCGGTGAGCTCCTGGAGGCGGGCGGCGGCGCGGGAGACGTCGGCCGCGGTGGTCGCCGTCTGGTGGGCGCCGGACGTCGTCTGGCTGGCCGCCGACGCCACCCCGGAGATGTTCACGGCGATCTCCTGGGATCCCGTCGACACCTCGCTGACGTTGCGCACCATCTCCCCCGTCGTCGCGGACTGCTCCTCGACCGCCGCGGCGATCGTCGACTGCAAGGCGTCGATCTGCGTGATGACGTCCCCGATGCGGGCGATGGCCGTCGCCGCCTCCTGCACGTCGGCCTGCGTGGCGCCGACGCGGGCGGTGATCGACTCGGTGGCGCGCGCGGTCTGACCGGCCAGTTCCTTCACCTCGCCGGCGACCACGGCGAACCCCTTGCCGGCGTCCCCGGCGCGGGCGGCCTCGATGGTCGCGTTGAGCGCCAGCAGGTTCGTCTGCGCGGCGATCGAGGTGATGAGCTTGACGACCTCGCCGATCTCACGGCTGGAGACCGAGAGGCGCTGCAGGGTCTGCCCGGCGCCGTCGGCCGCGGCGACGGCCGAGGCCGCGGTGGCGGACGCGTCCGCAGTGGAGGTGGCGATCTCGCCGATGGCCGCCGTCATCTGCTCGCCGGCGGCGGCAACCGTGCCGATGTTCGCGCTGATCTCCTCCGCCGCGGCGGACACCACCTGCGCCTGCGCGGCGGACTCCTCGGCCCCGGCGGAGAGCTGGGTGGCGACGGCCGACAGCTCCTCGCTCGACCCCGCCAGGACCTGGGCGGTGGCGGTGATCTCGGTCATCGTCGAGGACAGGGTGTCCATGGTCTCGTCGACGGCACGCGACAGCTGCCCGATCTCGTCGGCGGCGGCGTACCCGACGCGCTGGTCCAGCCGACCCTGCGCCAGCCCGCGGACGACCTCGGCGGTCCGCCCCAGCGGGCGGGTGATCGAGCGCGCCACGAGGACGGCGACGACGGCGGCGGCGACGAGGGCCACCGCCCCGAGGCCGAGGAGCAGCCACAGCGCCTCGCGGTAGCGAGCGGCCCCGAGCGCCGAGGTGTGCGTCGCGTTGTCGACCTCGGCCTTCTGGATCCGGTCGAGGGTCGTGTTCATCCGGGTGGCCAGCGGCAGCAGGTCGCGGTTGCGCACCGTCTGGAACCCCGGCAGGTCGCCGTTCTCGGCGGCCGTGACGGCGGGCCCGCGCAGCTGGCGGAACGAGGCGAGGTCCGCCTGGAAGGAGTCGCGGTCGGCCTGCGTGGAGACGGGGAACGTGTCGAGGTACCCCTTCCAGTCCGCGTCGAGCTCCGCGTCGTCCGCCGCCATCGCGCTCCGGGCGCTCGCGCGGCCCGCCGCGTCGGTGGCCAGGCCCATCGAGGTGACGTCGAGCCGCGTCTGGGCGACGCCGTACTTCACCAGGCCGCTGTACTTGACCCCCGGCACCACGACGTCGGACATCGACGACACCGTCGCCTGGGACGTGTGCAGGGTCTGCAGCCCCAGGCCGACCGCCGCCACCAGCAGCAGGCAGACGGTGCCGAAGCCCAGTCCGAGCTTCGTGGTGATGGAGAGGTCCCGCAGTCGTTTGGCCATGCACAAGGTTTCGGCCGGTGAACGAGACGGTTGAGACCTCAACAGTGTGTCGGACGACAATCGCCCGTACGGGCGAATCGGTACCGGTTCCGGCGGGCTTCACCACGCCCCCCGGAGGATGCTCACCACCCCCTCAGAGCGAGGCGCCCCCGCAGACGACGACGGCCTGGCCCGTCACCGACCTCCCGGCCGGCCCGAGCAGGAACCCGACGAGTGCGGCGACGTCCGCCGGGTCGACGAGGGCGCCGAGCGGCGGCACCTTCACGGGGGTGCTCGCGCGACCGGGGTCGTGCGTCATGGCGGTCTCGGTGGGACCGGGGGCCACGACGTTCACCGTGATGCGGCGCGGGGCGAGTTCCTGGGCCCAGCTGCGGGACAGCCCCGTCAGCGCGGCCTTGGTCGCGGCGTACTGCGACTTGCCCGCCACGCCCACCATCGTGCGGCTGCCCAGCAGCACCACGCGGCCACCGTCGACGATCCGGTCGGCGAGGGTGTCGACGAGCAGCGCAGCTGCGGCGACGTGGACGTCGAACATGGCCCGCAGGTCCTCGGCGCGCAGCGACCCCAGCGGGTTCGTCCGCTGGAAACCCGCGCAGTGCACCACGGCGTCGACCGACTCCAGGTCCTCGACTCCCGCCACCACCTGCCCCGCGTCGGCGAGGTCGGCCGCCACCCAGTCGACGGCGGACACGTCGGGGGCGGTGCGGGACAACCCCCGCACCCGGTAGCCGGCGTCGAGCAGGTGCGTCGTCACCGCCCGGCCGATCCCCGAACTGCACCCGGTCACGACGGCGAGCGGGTTCACCCGTGCACCAGCAGGGCCAGCGGCAGCCGGGCGTACCGGATCGCGCGGCGGTGCCAGGTGTAGGCGACGTGGACCGTGTCACCGACGACGAGGACGCTCGGGTACGACAACTCGTGGTTCGCGCCGGCGCGGGAGTCGTTCGTCAGGCAGTTCCCGTCCCCGCCCTCCAGGTCGAGCGAGCGGTCCCAGGTGAGGCCGCCGTCGGTCGAACGCGCCAGCGCCATGGGCGCGCGCGGAGTTCCCCAGACCGCGCGGGGCCCCGCGGACGTGGTCTGCGCGGACGCGACCTGCTCGACGATCCCCTCGTCCCCGATCTCGTCGTAGAGGGATTCGCGGCGCGGGCTGTCCTCGGTCGCACGGATGCGGTCGAAGGCGATGACGAGACCGTCCTCGGCGTCCGTCGACACCTGCACCGAGGAGTTGTTGTTGGGCAGCGGTGTGGGTTCCGGCGCCGACCAGCTGTCTCCGCCGTCGGTCGACGTCGAGCGGTGGACGGCGTCGGCCCAGCGGCTGCGGTAGAACGCCACGAGCGAGGCGTCGGGACGCACCTGCACGTTCATGTGCACCATCCCGGTGCTGCCGGGGACGGCGACCTCGCGCCAGGTCCGGCCCTCGTCGTCGGAGGTGAGCACGACGCTGTCGTCCTCGTCACCCCGCCACCGGGCTCCCGGGGCGACGGGGCAGCGGAACAGCGGCAGCAGCCAGCGCCCGGCCGAGGTCACGACGGGCGGTTGCCGCACGAACACCCCACCGGCGGCCGACGACGGCACGAACGTCTCCGTCGGCCCGAACGTCCGGCCGCCGTCCGTGGACACCCGGCGCCGCACCTCGGCGGTGTCCTGGTTCCCGGCGGTCTGCGCGGTGTGCAGCAACCACACCTCGCCGGCGGGCGTGGTCCACAGGATCGGGTTCTGCTCCGAGCGTTCGGGGTCCGACGACAGGCGGACGGGGTCCGACCACGCCGTCGCGTCCGGCGCGAGGACCGACATCCACACGTCGATGTCCGCGACACCCTCCTGGGTCCCGCCGAACCACACGCACGCGAGGTCACCGCCGGGCAGGACCGCGAGGTTGGCGGCGTGGCACTGGACGGTCGGGGCGGGCAGGAAACCCGACACCACGTCACCGTCCGCCCCGAGCGTGGTCACCGACGGGTCGTCGACCTCCGGCAGCAGGAACTCGGTCACGCCCGCCCCCTCGCGGTCGAGAGGTGCTCGCGCGCGGCGTTCTCGAGGTGCACCACGTCGGAGGCGACGGTGACGAACGTCCAGCCCGCCTCGATCCGCTGCCGGGCGACGTCGCCGTGCGGGGTGTGGATGCCCGCAGCGATGCCCGCCGCCGCGGTGGCCGCGAGGACGCGGGTCAGGGCCGCGTCGAACTCCTCCTGGACGGCCGGGTCGCCGGGGAACGCGCCCCCCAGGCCGATGGACAGGTCCGAGGGCCCGACGTACAGGCCGTCCAGACCGGGGGTCGCGGCGATCTCCTCGACGTTCGCGAGACCGTCGGCGGTCTCGATCATGGCCAGCACCGCCGTCTGCTCGTCGGCCTGTGCGGGAACGGGTCCGACGCGCAGTCCCGAGCGCATGGGGCCGTAGGACCGGACGCCGTGCGGCGGGTACTTCGCGGAACGGACGGACGCGGCCGCCTCCGCCGCGGTGTTCACCAGCGGGACGACGATCCCCCGGGCGCCCGCGTCGAGCGCGTGGCCGATGGCGGTCGGGTCGTTCGCCGCGACGCGGACGACGCCGGCCGACCCGCCGCAGTCGACGGCGAGCATCCCGTGCAGGACCCCGCTGTGCCCGAGCAGCCCGTGCTGGGCGTCGATCGCGACGTAGTCGTACCCGAGCCGCGCGACGCGTTCGGTGGCGAACGGCGCGTCGAGAGTGATCCAGTAGCCGACGACGAGGTCGCGGGCGCGCACGCGCCGGGCGAAGTCGGCGGGGTCCGGTCGGTCTGCTGCCTGCACGGTCAGGTCTCCTCAGGTGGTGACGGGGTTCAGCGGTTGTAGGCCGGGGCGGGTCCGCGCAACGCGGCTCCCACCTCGTCGCAGGCCTCGAGCACGTCGGCCGGGAGCGGTCCCGCCGCCAGGGCCTGCAGGTTCTGCTGCAGCTGTTCGGCGCGGGAACCCCCGAGCAGCAGGGAGTCCACGACCTCGCGGTGGGCGGTCCAGCGCAGGGCCAGTTCGGCCATCGGCAGACCCGCGCCGTCCGCCACGGCACGCAGGCGCTCGACGGCGCCGAACAACTGCTCGTCCCAGTACCGCTGCGAGTACATCTCCGCGAGGCGCGAGGACCCGAACCGCCCTTCGGAGGGGCGCTCGGAGAACCGGTGCCGTCCCGTCAGCAACCCGCCGCCGAGCGGGTTGTAGACCATCGTCGCGAGGCGGT
Source organism: Kineococcus sp. DHX-1 (assembly GCF_042473625.1). Classification (GTDB taxonomy): domain Bacteria; phylum Actinomycetota; class Actinomycetes; order Actinomycetales; family Kineococcaceae; genus Kineococcus. The sequence goes on from NZ_CP170445.1 coordinate 4,225,619, forward strand.
GGACGGCGGCGAACTCGACGTACTCCTCCTCGATGCGGCGCGCGAGGAGGTTGTAGAGCTGCTGGGCCACGACCGGCCGCGGGGCGCCCACGCGGTCCGCCGCCGCCTCCACGTCGGCGATCTGCCAGGCCGCGTAGTTCGAGACGCCGAGGCTGCGCACCTTGCCCTCGGCGACGAGTTCCGCGACCGCCGCCAGCGTGTCCTCGACCGGCGTGGTCCGGTCGGGCTGGTGCAGGTACAGCAGGTCGAGCCGGTCGGTCCGCAACCGGCGCAGGCTGGCCTCGACGCAGCGCCGGACGGCGGCCGGCGAGAGCAGGGCGTCGTCGCCGGCGTCCGGGTGGGGCATGCCGACCTTGGACGCCAGTTCCACCTCGTCGCGGCGGCCGGCGAGGAGGGTTCCGAGGAGTTCCTCGGTCGCGCCGCCGGCGTAGGCGTTGGCGGTGTCGACCGCCGTCACCCCGTGGGTGAGGGCGACGTCGAGCATCTCCTCGGCCGTGCCCTCGTCGACGGTGTCGGCGAACGTCATGGTGCCCAGCACGGGGCGTGCCCCCGCGTGCTCTGCGGTGGCGGTCGTGGTGCCGGTCATGCGGCGGTCCCTCCGGTGGTCGTGAGCACGCCGCGGACGACGTGCCGGGGTTTGCGGCCGACCATGGCGGCCGGGTCGAGCGCTGCACGGCGCAACCGGCGCGTGTAGTCCTCGGCCGGGGTGGTGAGCACCCGCGCGGTCGGTCCGGACTCGACCACGCGACCGCCGCGCATGACGACGACCTCGTCGCTGATGCCCTGCACGACGCCGAGGTTGTGCGAGATGAACAGGCAGCTGATGCCCGTGTCGCGCTGGACCTCGCGCAGCAGGTCGAGCACCTGCGCCTGCACGGAGACGTCGAGCGCGCTCGTCGCCTCGTCGCACAGCAGGAGTTCGGGTTCGGAGGCCAGGGCCCGGGCGATGCCGATGCGCTGGCGCTGTCCGCCGGAGAACTCGGCGGGCCGCCGGTCCAGCCCGCTGGCGGGCAGCCCGACCCGGTCGAACAGCTCCCGCACCCGGGCCTCGCGGCCGCCCTTCGGGGTTCCCCGCTGCCGCAGCGCCTCCGCGACGATCTCGGACGCCGTGAGGTGCGGGTCGAGGGACCCGTAGGGGTCCTGGAACACCATCTGCCAGCGGTGCCGCAACGGCCGCAGCCGGCGGTCGGGCAGGTGGGTGATGTCGGTGCCGTCGAGCACGACCCGGCCGGCCGTGGGTTCCAGCAGCCGCATGACGGCCTTGGCGATCGTCGACTTCCCGCAGCCCGACTCCCCCACGACGGCGACGGTCCGGCCGCGCGGGACGCGGAACGAGACGCCGTCCACGGCCCGGAAGGACCCGTACTCCACGACGAGGTCCTCGACCTCGAGAACCGCGGTCTCGTTCACGACCGTCCTCCGTCCGGACCCGTCGACGGGTCCTCGTCCCAGGGTCCCAGCGTGGGCACCGCGGCGAGCAGGGCCCGGGTGTACTCCTCGCGCGGGTCGGCGATGACGGCCTCGACCTCGCCGGACTCGACGAACACCCCGCCGCGCATGACGTGGATGCGGTCGGACACGAGCCGGGCCACGCCGAGGTCGTGGGTGATGACGAGCAGCGCGACACCGCGCTGCTCCTGCAGTTCCAGCAACAGGTCCAGGACGCCGGCCTGCACGGTGACGTCGAGGGCCGAGGTGGGTTCGTCGGCCACGATGAGCTGCGGTTCGCTGGCCAGCGCCATCGCGATGAGGACGCGCTGCAGCATCCCGCCGGACAACTGGTGCGGGAACTTGCGCAGCTGCGCGGGCGGGTCGGGGATGTGGACCTGCTGGAGCAGGCGCTCCGCGCGGGCCTGGACCGCCGAGGCACCGCTGGCCGCCCCGGCGTGCCGGACGGCCTCGCGCAACTGGCTGCCGATGCTGTGCACGGGGCTGAGCGCCGTCATCGGGTCCTGCGGCACCAGCGCCACGGTGCGTCCACGGGCGGCGGCCAGCGCGCGGGGTTCGCGCAGCACGTCGACACCGTCGAGCACCACGGACCCGGACAGCACGGCGAGGTCGTCGGGCAGCAGCCCGAGGATCCCCATGGCGGTCGTCGACTTCCCCGACCCCGACTCCCCGATGAGCGTCACCGTCTCCCCGCGGTCGACGGAGAACGAGACCCCGTCGACGGCGCGGACGATCCCGCGCGCGGTGATGAGTTCCACCTGCAGGTCCTGGACCTGCAGCAGTGGCGGGGCGCCGGAACCCCGGGGTTCCCTCGCAGCGTCGCGCACCTGCGGTCCCGTGCGGTCGAGCGTCTTCACGCGGTCCTCCCTCGGCCCAGCAGTCCACGGACGCGGCGGCGCCAGGACGTCCCCGCCCCGTCCCGCAACGCGTCCCCCAGCAGGTTCACCCCGACGACGAGCAGCACGATCGCGACGCCGGGTGCCGTGACGAGCCACCAGGCGGTCCCGATGTAGTCCTGACCGTCGGAGACGATGCGGCCCCAGGTGGCGAACGGACGTTCCGGCCCGGCGCCGAGGAAGCTCAGCGCGCTCTCCAGCAGCACGGCCTGCGCGAGCAGCAGCAGGACGACGAGCAGGGTCTGCGGCACGACGTTGGGGACGACGTGCCGGACGAGGATCGAGACGCGTCGCAGCCCCAGCGTCCGCGCTGCCGCGACGTACGGCTTCTCCCGTTCGACGAGCACGAGGGACCGGGTCAGTCGCGCCACCTCCGGCCACTGCGCGACGGCGATCACCAGGGTGATGACGGGGATCGACTGCCCGAACAGCGCCACGACGAGGAGCAGCATCATGAGCAGCGGCAGGGACATCTGCGCCTCCAGCAACCGGGAGACGACGACGTCGACCCAGCGGCCGTAGAACCCCGCGGCGGCACCGAGCACGAGGCCGACGGCCCCGGAGACGACGACCGCGAGAACACCGACGGCGAGGGACACCTGGCCGCCGTGCAGCACGCGGGACAGCAGGTCCCGGCCGAGCTGGTCGGTGCCGAGGAGGTGTCCGGCGCTCAGCGGTGGCAGGAGGCGGTCGCCGAGGTCCTGCGCGTTCGGGTCCGGCAGCGGCAGGAGGTTCGCGAGGAGGATCGGGACGACGACGAGGAGCGCGCAGACCAGACCGGCGATCGTCTTGGTGCGGTTCGCGCGGGCCTGCCGCGTCGTCGCCGCCCGGGCCAGGTGCGCAGCGGTGACCGCGCTGGGCCGCGAGGGGCGGCTGGGGGTTTCCGTGCTCATGCTGCACTCGCCTTCCCGAGACGCACGCGTGGGTCGAGCAGGGGGTAGAGCAGGTCGACGAGGAGCTGGACGCCGACCGCGAGCACCGAGGTGACGAGGACCGTCGCCTGGATCAGCGGGTAGTCGCGGGTCTCCAGCGCCCGGACGACGAGGGAACCGACCCCGGGCCAGGCGAAGACGACCTCGACCACGACGACGCCGTTGAGCATCGCGGCGAACCGGGTGCCGAGCGCCGTGAACACCGGGATCGCCGAGTTCCCCATCGCGTAGCGCCAGGTGAGGACGTGGCTGGAGAAGCCCCGCGAACGCGCCACGACGAAGTAGGGCGCCGCGAGGTTCTGCACCATCTCCCGCCGCACGAGGCGCGAGAGCAGCGCGACCTGGAGGATCGCGATGGTGACGGCCGGCAGCAGCAGCCCGCTCCACGTCGTGAACCCGGACGCCGGCAGCACCGGCAGCGCGACGGCGAAGACGCTGAGGAGCAGGACGCCGATCCAGAAGTCCGGCATGGACTGCCCCGCGATCGTCGCGACGTTCGCGGCGAGCTCGGACCGGCTGTCGCGACGGCGGGCCATCCAGACGCCCAGCGGGATCGAGACGACGGCGGCGATGACGATGGCCGTGCACGCCAGCGTGAGCGTGTAGGGCATGCGGTCAGCCACGACCGTCAGCGCGGGGGCCTGGAAGCTGTAGGACTGCCCGAGGTTTCCGTGCAGCAGTTGCGAGAGGAACGTCAGGTACTGCGACCCCAGCGGGTCGTCGAGGCCGAACCGGTCCCGCACCTGCTGGAGCTGCTCCGTCGTGGCCAGCGGCCCGGCGAAGGCGCGGGCCGGGTCGCCCGGGGCGAGTCGGATGAGCACGAACACGGTGGAGACCGTGAGGAACACGGTGAGCAGGCCCTGGCCGGCCCGCTTCAGGACGTAGGTGACCACGGCCTCAGCCCTTCAGCTCGACGGCGGACAGGCGGTAGTTGTTCGCGGGCGACAGGTCGATCCCGTGGACGCGGTCGCGCCGGGCGAGGATGGCCTTCGGGTTGAACTGCCAGGCGCAGGGCCAGGTGTCCCACACGGCCTGCTGGGCCTGCGCGGTGAGGTCCTGCCGCCGGGTCGGGTCCGTCTCGGACGACGCGGCGACGATGAGGTCGGTGACGGCCGGGACGACGTAGCCCTGGTAGGTGTCGCGGGTCTTCTCCTTCTCGGCCGTTCCCGCGTACATCCCCTGCAGCATGACGACCGCCTGGCCGGTCGGTCCGGGGAAGCCGTTGCCCAGCAGGTCCCAGTCCCCCGCGCGACCCTGCCGCCAGGACATGATGTCGCCGCCGGGCTGGAACTCCCGCAGCCGGGCGCGGACGCCGATGTCGCCGAACATGTCGACGAGCGCCTCCATGACGAACGTGTCGCCGGGGAACTCGCCGGACTCCCAGATGATGGTGATCTCGAGGTCCTCCGCGCCCATCGAGGCGAGGATCTTCTTCGCGGCGCCGGGGTCGTAGACGTACTCCCCGGTCTTCACGTACCCGGCCTGGTTGGAGGTGACGACCCCCTCGGCCTGGACGGCGGTCCCCGCGAGGACCTCCTTCACCAGCGACTCGCCGTCGATGGCCATGCTGAGCGCCTGGCGTCCGCGCGGGTCGGCGAGCGGGTGGCCCGGGGGTTTGCGGAAGTTGTAGAAGATCTGGTTGAACCGCAGGCTCGGCACCTCGGTGAGGTGGATCCCCGCCAGGCCCTTGAGCTGCTGGGCGGAGTCGGGGGTGATGGAGTCGATGACGTCGACCTCGCCGCTGCGGATCGCGATGACGCGGCTGGACTCCTCCGGGGAGAACCGCACGTCGACGGTCTCGACCTTCGCGGGGGTTCCCCAGTACTTCTCGTTCCGCCGCAGCCGGTAGGTGCCGGTGCCGCGGTCGTGGGACGTCATGACGAAGGGGCCGGACCCGAGCCCGTCCTGCAGTTCCTCGGGGCGGTTGGCCGCCGCGGGGGTGATGAGGATGTTGCTCATGAGCGCGTCGAGCGTCGGCAACGGACGCTCGGTGTCGAGGGTGAACGTCCGGTCGTCCAGCGCCGTGACCGTCGGGATCTCGGGGAAGAAGCTCGCGACGAAGCTGGCGTCGGTGTCGGCGTAGCACTGCAGCGCCGTGGCGACGTCCTTGACCGTGACGGGAGAGCCGTCGGAGTAGCAGGCCTCCGGGCGCAGCCGGACGGTCCAGCGCGTCGGCTCGGTGAGTTCGAAGCTCTCCGCGAGGACCAGCGCGGGCTTCACGTCGGTGCCGATCTCGGTGAGGGCCTGACGGACGGCCCGCTGCACGGTGACGGCGGCGTCGAACTGGTTGAGCTTGTTGTCGAGGCTGACCAGGGAGCGGTTCAGCGCCAGCGTGAGGGTGTCCGGGCCGGGGGCGCCGGTGGGGCCGGCACACCCGGTGATCGTCCCCACCCCGCCGAGGAGGCCGACGCCCGCCCCGCCGGCGAGCAGCGTGCGGCGGCTGAGCGGGGGGCGACCGGGTGGTCGGGGTGTCGCGGCGGTCATCGGTGACCCCTCATCTCGGCGGGACGGGCGGGCTCGTCCTGATCGGCTGGTGATCGGGTGCTGGTCGGTCTGTGGGCGCCGGTGCCGGGGGTGCCGGACGGCGTCGTCCGACGAGCACTGTGCCACTACTGCTCGGAACGCGCAACGGTCTGGCGCGAAACGCGCAGCATGTGGAACCATGGCCGCCACCAGAGCCACGAGGAGGTGACCCGTGACCGCACCCGCTACCCCCCACACCGTTGCCCACGCCCCCACGAGCACGGGCTTGCGGCGCGTCGTGGCCGACGACCTGTCCGGCGCCGCCGAGGTCGCCGGCGTCCTGCTCGCCCGCGGCCGGGACTGCCAGGTCGTCCTCGACGGCTCCCTGGACGGCCTCGCCCCCATCCCGGGGGACCTGGGCGTCACGACCGTCGTCGACACCGACCACCGGGCGATCGACCCCGCGTCGGCCCGCGACGCCGTGCGGGCCGCCACCGCGGACCCGACCGGCCCCGTGCTCGTCGTCGTCAAGCTCGACTCGCTGTGGCGCGGGAACGTCAGGGCCACCGTCGACGCGTTGCACGACAACGGGTTCCAGGTCCTCGTCGCCGGCGCGCTGCCGTCGCTGGGCCGCACCGTGCGGGGTGGGTCGCCCTTCGTCGGCGACCTCCCGCTCGCCGACACCGCGTTGTGGGCGCTCGAACCGCACCCCGCGCCGCGAGCCGTGGCGGACCTGCTGGACGGGCCGGTCACCGTCGTCCCCCTCGGCGTCCTGCGCGCCGGGTGGACGCTCGACGGGCAGGAGCTGTCGGTGCTCGACGGCGAGGCCGACGCCGACCTGCGCGCCGCCGCGACCGCCGCCGTCGACGCGGTCGCCCGCGGGCGGCGGGTGGCCCTGGTCGGCAGCGCCGCTCTCGTCGCAGCCGTCGCCGACACCGTGCCCGCTCCCGTCGGGGCCGTCCCCGCGCCCGCCGTGGCTGCCGGTCACCGACCGGTGGTCCTCGCCGTCGGCAGCGGGTCGGCCGCCTCCTCTGCGCAGACCGCGCACCTGCGCGCAGCCGCCGTCGTCGACGAGCACACCCACCTGCTGACGATCGACGCGGCCGAACCGGTCGCGGACCTCGCCCGCCGGGTCGGCCGGACGCACCCCACCGCCGACCTGGTCCTCACGGGCGGTCAGACGGCCCGCGCCGTCCTCGACCACCTCGGCGTCCGCCGGCTGCGGCCGGTCGCCCAGCCCGACCACGGCGTCGTCGTCAGCCTCGCCGACGACGGTCGCCTCGTCGCCACCAAACCCGGCAGCTTCGGGCAGGACCCGACGCTCACCGACCTCGTCCGGCTGCTGCGCGCTCTGCGCAGCGGCGTCCCCACCGCACCCCAGGAGATCCCGTGACCCCCTCGACCGCCGTCATCGACGCCCGGCCCGCGATCGCCGTCACGATGGGCGACGGCGCCGGGGTCGGCCCCGAGGTCACCGTCGGGGCCCTCCTCGACCCCGCCGCCTACCGGGACGGTCGCCCGGTCGTCGTCGGGGACGCCGCGCGGCTTCGCCAGGCCGCGCAGGCCCTGGGCGTCGAGGCCGACGTGGTGGTCGTGCCCGACGTGGCGTCGGCCGAGTTCACCCCGGGGCGCATCAACGTCGTGGACCCGGAACTGCTGCCCGCCGACCTGCCGTGGGGGGAACTGTCCGCCGCCGCGGGGCACGCCGCCCACGAGTACGTGCGCATCGCCTGCGAGCTCGCGATGGCCGGTGACGTCCAGGCCATCTGCACCGCCCCGCTCAACAAGGCCGCGCTCCACGCAGCCGGCCACCTCTACCCCGGGCACACCGAACTCCTCGCGCACTTCTGCGGCGTCGAGGAGGTGTCGATGATGCTGACGACCCCGCGCATCAAGGTCATCCACGTCACGACGCACATCGGGCTCATCGACGCGGTCGCGCGCATCGAACCCGGCCTCGTCGAGCGGACCATCCGCCGCGGCGCCGAGGCGCTGCGCCGTGCGGGGAACCCGAACCCCCGCATCGGGGTCTGCGCCATCAACCCGCACGCCGGGGAGAACGGCCTGTTCGGGTACGGCGAGGAGGCGGAGAAGATCACCCCGGGTGTCGAGGCCGCGCGGGCGGCCGGCGTCGACGCGGTCGGCCCCCTGCCCGCCGACACGGCGTTCTTCCTCGGCGGTCGCGGTGACTACGATCTGATCGTCGCGATGTACCACGACCAGGGCCACGGCCCGGTGAAGGTGCTCGGGATCGAGGCGGGGGTCAACATCACCGTGGGGTTGCCCGTCATCCGCACGTCGGTCGACCACGGCACGGCGTTCGACATCGCGGGAACCGGACGGGTGGAGGTCGGCAGCATGGTCGAGGCGTTGCGGCAGGCCACCGAACTCGCTGGTGCGCCCGCTCCGGCGGGGGCGTGACCCGGGCGTGAGCGAACCCGCCACCGCGTCGGGGACCGAGGCGCGCCGCCGGGAGATCCTGCACCTGGCCAGCACGTCCGGGCTGGCCAGCGTCGAGGAACTGTCGGCCCGGCTCGGCGTGACGGCGTCGACGATCCGCCGCGACCTCGCGCGGTTGCGGGACCAGGGCCTCATCACCCGGACCTACGGGGGCGCCGCCCCGTCGGTCGCGCACCCCGAGCAGTCGCTGCGGCAGCGCACCGGGGAGGCGTTCGAGGCAAAGCGCGGCATCGCCCGCTGGGCCGCGCGGCAGGTGCGGCCGGGCGAGACCGTGATGCTCGACGCGGGGACGACCGTCGGCGCGCTCGCCCACGAACTGCGCCGGTGCGCGCCGCTCACCGTCGTCACGACGGGCCTGACCGTGCTGGACGAACTCGCCGACGCCGACGACGTCGAGGTCGTCTGCCTCGGCGGTTCCCTGCGCCACCTCAGCCAGGGTTTCGTCGGCCCGCTCACCGAGGCCGCGCTCGAACGCGTGACCGCCGACGCCGTGTTCCTCGGCGCCGACGGCGTGAGCGCCGAGGACGGGATCTGCGAGGCCGACCAGCAGCAGACCCGCCTGAAGGAACTCATGGCGCGACGTGCGGACCGCGTGCACGTCCTCGCCCACGCCGCCAAGCTCAGCCGCCGCCCGTTCCACGCGTGGGCGCCGATGCCCGCCGGGTGGACGCTCGTCACCGACGAGGGTGCCGACCCGTCGGCTCTGGCCCCGTTCCACGCCGCGGGGGTGCGGGTCGTGGTGACCGACGGAGAGGGTGCCGAGGTTCCCTGAGCCCGGGTCGGGGGCCGACGCCGGCACGGCCGGGCACCCACCAGGACACCCACGGGTGTCACCACGTGGAGTGAGACGTGGGTGTCCCCCGCGCGTCGCCCTGGCGACGTCGAGCGGACACTCATGGGTGTTCCCAGGCCCGGTCCGACCACCACCCGGGCCCCGGGCCCTCCCGCGCGGTTCCGACTCGTCGTGGGAGGACGTCGGAACCACGGGTGTCAGTAGTTCTCCGTCGTCACCGGCCACAGCACCCCGACGAGCCACTGCGCCAGCAGCACCAGCACGACGACGAGCAGCACCAGGAGCGGGCCGAGCACCCGCACGTCCCTCATGCCGGCCCCCACCTCACCCCTGCCGGCGCGGATCCTCCAGCACGTCCCGCCACGAGTGCTGCGGCTCGTACCCGAGCAGGTCCCGGGCCTTGCCGATGCAGTAGAACGTCTCGTCCCGGCCCATCTCGCGCCGCACCTCGACGCCCGCGTAGAACTGCTCGATGACCTCCTGCGTCGTCGCGGCGACGGACATGTCGGCGTTGGCGACGTTGAACACCTGGTAGCCCAGGCCGTCCGTCTGCAGGGCCTTGAGCGTCATCTGCCCGAGGTCGCGGGTGTCGATGTAGGCGAAGACGTTGCGGCGCCGCAGGGCCGGGTCCTGCAGGAACGCCGGGAACTTCTCCTCGTACTCGTGGGGTTCGATGACGTTGTTGATGCGGAACCCGTAGACGTCCGCACCCGTGCGCGCCTGGAAGGAGCGGGAGACGGCCTCCCCGGCGACCTTCGACATCGCGTAGGAGTCCTCCGGCACGACCGGGTGCTCCTCGTCGACGGGGACGTAGAGGGGTTTGCGTTCGCCCTGGGCGAAGCAGATCCCGTACGTCGTCTCCGAGGAGGCGAACACCACCTTGCGGATCCCGAGCCGCGTCGCGGCCTCCAGCACGTTGTAGTGCGCGCGGATGTTGGTCTCGAACGTCGTCGCGTCCGGGGCCCGCAGGATCGTGGGGATCGCGGCGAAGTGGACGACGGCGTCGTAGGCCGAACCCCCGGGAGCACGACCGGGGCCGTCGAGGTCCGCCGTCGTGGGCATCCCCGCCAGCGCGGAGTACACCTGGCCGGTGTCGGTGAGGTCGACGTGCAGGTCGGTCACGTCGGGGTGGCCGAGCGGGGTGAGGTCCGCGTTCGTCACGTGGTGCCCCTGGGAGGCCAGGTAGGGCGCGACGTGGTGTCCGGCCTTGCCGCTGCCGCCCGTGAAGAAGATGCGCATGCGCCCACCCAACCACCCCCTCGGGAACTCGCCAGGCCAGAGCACGGGGTCTACGGTCGCCGACGTGGACGCAGCCCCCCTCCGCCTCGGCGTCGTCGGCACGGGATTCCGGGCCGGACTGTTCCTGGACCTCGCGGCCCGGGTGCCGCACCTCGTCGAGGTGACGGGTGTCCTGGGCCGCAGCCGCACCTCCGCCGAGGCCCTCGTCGCCGGCCGCGGGCTGTCCGTCGTCGACGACCTGACCGGCCTGCTGCGGACCTCACCGGAACTCGTCCTCGTCGCGGTGCCCGTCGCCGCGGCCCCCACGGTCGTCACGGACCTCGTGGCCCACGGCGCACGGGTCCTCACCGAGACTCCTCCGGCCCCGGACCTCGACGGACTGCGGGCGCTGTGGGACGCGGTGGGTGCCAGCGGACGCGTCGAGGTCGCCGAGCAGTACCTGCTGTTCCCCCACACCGCCGCCCGGCTGCGGGTCGTGCGGGACGGCCTCCTCGGGGACGTGACGTCGGTCCAGGTCTCCTCGACGCAGACCTACCACGCGATGTCGCTGGTCCGGGGTTTCCTCGGTGTCGGTGCCGCGCCGGCCCGCGTCGTCGCGAGCGCCACCACCGCGCCCCTGGCCGATCCGATCGCGCGTCCGGGCTGGACGGGCGACGCCACCCCGCGCCCCCAGACCACGACCGTGGCGACGTTCGATCTCGGCGACGGACGCAGCGCGCTGTACGACTTCACCCAGACGCAGACGCGGAACCCGTTGCGCACCCGCCGGTTGGTCGTGCGCGGCAGCCTGGGCGAACTCGTCGACGACCGGGTGGTGCGGCTGGCGGACGCGACGACCGTCCTGACGTCGTCGGTGGAACGCCGGCAGACCGGTCACCAGCAGGACGTCCAGGGGCTCGACCTGGACCAGATCTCCTTCGAGGGCCGGGTGGTGTTCCGCAACCCGTTCGTCGGGTCGCGGTTGTCGGACGAGGAGGTCGCGCTCGCGACGCTGCTCGCGCAGGCGCGGGACTGGGTCCGCGACGACGGGCCGGAACCGTACCCGCTGGCAGAGGCCGCCCAGGACCACCTCCTCGGCCTGGCGATCGGCGAGGCCGTCCGCACGGGACGGCCGGTCAAGACCACCCGCGAGGCGTGGGCGGGCGCGCTCGCGTGAGGGCGGTGGTGCTCGGGGTCAACGGGATGACGGGGCGCGCGATCGCCGCCGCGCTGGTCGACGCGGGTCACCAGGTCGTGGGGACCGGCCGCTCCGCGGAACGGTTCCCCGCCGTGCTGCGCGAACGCGGCGTCGAGTACCTGCGGTCGGACCGGGACGACCCGGCCCAGGTCCGGGCCGCGCTGGGGCCGGGCGCGGACGTCGTCGTCGACGTCGTCGCCTACACCGCCGCGCACGCCCGCAGCGTCGTGGCCGCCTCGTCGGGCCTCGGGTCGGTGGTCGTCGTCTCGAGCAAGGCCGTCTACGTCGACGCCCTCGGGCGCCACTCCAACAGCGACGACCCGCCTGACTTCGGTGGACCCGTCTCGGAGGACAACCCAGTCCTGGCGCCCGACGTCACGGGGAACTACGCCTCCCGCGAGGGCTACGGACGCAACAAGGTGGCGGTCGAGGAGGTCTACCGGTCGGCCGGGGTGCCGGTCTCGGTGCTGCGCCCCTCCCGCGTCCACGGTCCGGGAGCGGCCGCACCGCGGGAGACGTGGGTCCTGGACCGGGTCCTCGCGGGGCAGCGGGTGTTCCGGCTCCCCCACGCCGCGGACGCCGGGAACCACCCGACCGCAGCCGTGCACCTGGCCCGGCTCGCGGTGCTGTGCACGGAACGCCCGGCCCACCGGGTGCTGAACAGCGCCGACCCGGGAACCCCCACGGCGGGCGACGTCGTCCGGGCGGTCGCCGCCGCAGCCGGGGTGGAGGTGGACGTCGTCGACGACCCCGGCGGCGAACCCTCACCGTGGAGTTCCTGGCCGCCGTTCTTCCTCGACACGAGCGCCGCCGAGGCCCTGGGGTACCGGCCCGTCGGGACGCACGCCGGGACGGTCGTCACGAGCGTGCGGGACCTGCTCGCCCGCCGGAGGGCGTCGTCCTGACCGGCCTCAGGCCGTCGGCACCCAGAACCTCAGCTTCTCCCCACGCCGTCCCTGGAACAGCCCACCGTTCGCCTCGATGACCCGACGGGACCCCACGTTGTCGACGTCGCACGTCACGAGCACGCACTCCAGCCCCAGCGCGTTCGCGACCGGCAGCACGGCCGCCAGCATCGCCGTCGCGTGCCCGCGCCGCCGCGCGGCGGGGGCGACCCAGTACCCGACGTGCCCGCCGAGGTCGCGCAACCGCGGGGTCAGGCGGTGCCGTACCTGCACCCGCCCCAGGAACTCCGCCCCGTCCACCCACCACAGGTTCGTGGAGGGGACGAAACCCTCCGGCCGCGGGGTGCCCTCGCGGGCGTCGGCGACGAGCCGGTCGGTCCAGGTGTCGAACTGCGCGTCGTCCATGTCCGCGACCCCGGCGTAGGTCGGGTGGTCGTCCCACTCGCCCGAGCGCGCCGCGCGGCGGACCGAGCCGGCCACGGACGAGCGCGGGGCGACGAGGGCCGGCACCTCAGGACAAGCCCTGCAGCGCCGACGATCCAGGCGGGTAGTACGAGCGCATCCAGCTCGGGAACTCCTGCAGGATGCGGTCGTACAGCTCCTCGTCGCCCACAGCGTCGAGGTCGTCGAGGGCGAAGAACCCGGTGTTGTCGTACTGCCGGTCCGAGAGGGTGTCGAGCTTCTCGAGGATCCCGTAGTTGCTGCGGCCGATGCCGATGAACTGCCAGAACACCGGCTCGCGCTCGACGGCCCGCAACGCCTTCTCGGTCCCCTTGTTGTCGGTGACCCCTCCGTCGTGGAAGAACAGCACGAGGGTGGGGATGTCGAGGGGTTCGCGGGCGACGTAGCGCGCGACGTCCTCGATGACGGCCTTCTCGTTGTTCCAGCCCTCGGCCTCGGTGTACCGCTTGGCGGTGTACGTCTGCAGCCACTGCGGGAGGTCGCCGATGGTGATGTCGTCCAGCCGCTCGGCCCGCCCACCCATCGCCCACGCCTGCATCTCGGCGCCGTCGTCGACCTGAGCGGCCACGGGCGCGACGCGTTCCACGGCGCGGGAGAACACGCCCTTGCGGTACAGGGAACTCGTGCTGCCGGAGACGTCGAGCACGACGACCACCCGGCACCGCAGCCCCGTCATGCGGTGCTTGGTGAGCACCAGCGCGACCTGCTGCTTGCGAAGGTTCAGCGCCTTGCGCATGTCGACGGGCAGCTTCTCCTCGCCCTTGGTGAAGTTCACCGCCGGCGCCACCGGGGCCGGGTCGGCGGCCGGATCGTCGACGTCCACCCCGAAGTCGGTGGCCAGGCCGGCGAGGCCGTTGTCGTACCCCTGCCCCACGGCCCGGACCTTCCACGCCCCGGACCGCTGGTAGACCTCGGCGAGCACGACGACGGTCTCGGCGCCCAACCGCGACGGGGAGAACTCGACGGTCGACGACCCGTCCTCCAGGACCAGCCGGACGGTGGTGCCGGCGAACGTCGAGCCCTCGGTCTCGGGGCTGGCCACGACGACGACCCGGTCGGCCCCCGGGCGCAGTGCGCCGAGGTCGAGCGCGAGCTGCCGCCCGTCGAGCCGGACCCCGGGCGCGGACGGCTGGTTGAAGAACACCATGTCGGCGTCGCCGCCGACCTTGCCGTCGGGGTTCACGACGAGGGCGGTCACGTCGACCGGTCCCTCCACGCGCACCCGCAGGGACGAACCGGTGAGCGGGGCGTTGCCGCCCTCGGTGAGCGTGGTCACCCCTCCGTTCTACCGGACCGGGGAGCGGTCCCGGGCAGACAGGGAGGGTGTCAGGTGACAGGGTGCGGGCATGTCCACCTGGTTCATCACCGGCTGCTCGACCGGCCTGGGGCGCTCGCTCGCCGAGGCCGTCCTCGCCCGCGGCCACCGCGCCGTCGTCACCGCCCGCGACGCCTCGAGGGTCGAGGACATCGCGGCGGGTCACCCCGACGCCGCCCTCGCGCTGTCCCTGGACGTCACGTCCCCCGAGCAGGTCGCCGAGGCGGTCCGTGCGGCCGAGGAGCGCTTCGGCGGGATCGACGTCGTCGTCAACAACGCCGGCTACGGCTACCGCGCGGCTGTGGAGGAGGGGGTGGACGCGGACGTCGAGAAGCTCTTCGCCACCCACGTCTTCGGAGCGGCCTCCGTCCTCAAGGCCGTCCTGCCCGGGATGCGGGAGCGCCGCAGCGGGACCGTCCTGAACATCTCCTCGATCGGGGCGCACGTCTGCCCGCCCGGCTCGGGGTACTACGCCGCCGCCAAGGCGGCGCTGGAGGCGATGTCCCGCTCGCTGCGCACCGAAGTCGCCCCGCTGGGCATCCGCGTGACGATCGTCGCCCCCGGCGGGTTCCGCACCGACTTCGCGGGCCGCTCGCTGACGCAGTCGCCCGAACCGATCGCCGACTACGCGAGCACCGCGGGTCCGCGGCGCATCGAGAACGACACCGCCCACGGCACCCAGCCGGGCGACCCCGCCAAGGCCGCGGAGGCGATGATCGCGCTGGCCGAGGCCGAGAACCCACCGTCCGCGGTGTTCCTGGGCTCCGACGCGCTCTCGGCGATCGAGGGCGTGCTCGAGCAGCGCCGCTCGGAGGTCAACGTCTGGCGCGAGCTGAGCACCAGCACCGACTTCTGAGGCGGTCCGGCGTCCAGGTGTCGTCCGCGGCGGCCTGTGGTTGCCTGACGCCATGACACGCATCGGGACCTCTGACCTCGACGTCCGCCCGCTGAACCTCGGTGGGAACGTCTTCGGCTGGACCGCCGACGAAGCCGCCTCGCACGCCGTCCTCGACGCCTTCGTCGAGGGCGGCGGCGACTTCATCGACACCGCCGACGTGTACTCCGCCTGGTCCGACGGCGGCGCCGGGATCTCCGAGACCATCATCGGCACCTGGCTGGCGAAGTCCGGCAAGCGCGACCAGGTCGTCATCGCCACCAAGGTCGCCAGCAAGGAGGACCGCAAGGGCCTGGGCGCCGACAACATCCGCAAGGCCGTCGACGAGTCGCTGCAGCGCCTGCAGACCGACCGCATCGACCTGTACTGGGCCCACCAGGACGACAAGGACACCCCGCTGGCCGAGACCCTCGGCGCGTTCGACGAGCTCGTCACGGCCGGCAAGGTCCGCGCGATCGGCGCCTCGAACTACTCCGGGGCCCGGCTCACCGAGGCCCTCGAGACGTCGCGCCGCGAGGGCTTCGCCAGCTACGTCGCCGTGCAGAACCACTACAACCTCGTCGAGCGCGAGGAGTACGAGCGCGACGCGCTGCCCGTGGTCGAGGCGAACGGGCTGGCTTCGCTGCCCTACTTCTCGCTGGCCTCGGGCTTCCTCACGGGCAAGTACCGCCCGGGTCAGCTCGCGGACTCCCAGCGCCAGGCGAACGCCGCGGCCTACCTGGACTCCCCGCGCGGCCCGCGCGTCCTGGAGGCCCTCGACACCGCGGCCGCCGCGCACGGCGTGGACGTCGCCACCGTGGCCCTGGCGTGGCTGCGCTCGCAGCCGACCGTCGTCGCCCCGATCGCGAGCGCCCGCACCGTCGAGCAGCTGCCCGCGCTGCTGGCCTCGATGGACCTCGAGCTGACGTCCGAGGAGCTCTCCGCGCTGGACCACGCCTCCCGCTGAGCGGGAAGCTGACGGCTCACAGGAACGACACGTTCCCTGCACGCGCTGCGGTACGCACGGCTCGCGTGCGTACCGCAGAGTGGAGGGATGAGCACGACTGCCCAGCACCAGCCCTGGAGCCCACCCCGAGCCGCGTCCGCCCGCCGGACCTGGTCCGCGGTGGCGCTCGGGGCTGCGTGGTGGCAGCTCGCGGCCCTCGGCGTCCTGTACGTCGTCTGCGTGCGGACGGCCTCGGGCCAGCGGCACGAGAACCGGCTGCACACGCTCGCCCTGGAGAACCGCGGCTCGGAGACGGGGTGGCTGCGCACGGCGTTCGACCTCGTCGACCGGTTGCAGCCGCACCACCTCGTGCTCGGGGTCGCCGTCGTCGGGCTCATGGGGCTCGTGCGCGGGCGCCTGGGCGCGGCGGTGCGCGGGGTCGTGGTGGCGGCCGGCACGCTCGGGGTGACGGAGCTCCTCAAGCTCGTCCTGCTGGAGCGCCCGGACCTGCTCGAGCACAGCTCGTCGGCCAACAGCCTGCCGAGCGGGCACACGTCGGCGGTGCTCGGCCTGGCCCTGGGTCTCCTGGTCGCCGGGCCGCGCTGGCTGCGGGCTCCCCTGGCGCTCGCCGGCGCGGCGGCCGCGGGCGCGATGGGGGCCTTCGTCATCGCCGACGGGTGGCACCGGGTGAGCGACGTCCTCGCCTCGGCGCTGGTCGGCTCGATCGTCCTGTGCCTGGTGCAGGTCGCCCCGTACCGCGGTGAGCGGCGGCGCGGGGCGCTCGTGCGGCTCTCGCTCGTCGTGCCGGCGGCCGCTGCGGCGGCCCTCGTCGTCGTCTACGCCGGGGACGCCTCGCTGACGACGTCCTACCTCGTGGCCGGCACGGTCGTCGCCTTCACCGTCCTGACGGCCGCGCTCGCCGTCCCGCGAGAGGTGGCGCGCAGGGGCTGAGGGCAGGATGGGGGTCATGTCCGAGCACACCGACGGCTTCCCCGAGGACCCGACCCCGCCCGACGCACCGCGCGAGACCACCGACGGCCCGGACCCCCGCGTCGTCGTCGTGACGCCGCAGGGCATGGGCATCGCCGAGCCCCCCGAGGACGGCGAGCCCGGACCGGCCGACATGGTCTCCCAGCCCGCGAAGGTCATGCGGATCGGCAGCATGATCAAGCAGCTGCTCGAGGAGGTGCGGTCCGCGCCGCTGGACGAGGCGGGCCGGAACCGACTCGCCGAGATCCACGAGCGCTCCCTCAGCGAGCTCGAGGACGGCCTGTCCGCCGACCTCGTCGAGGAGCTGCGCCGGATCGCGCTGCCGTTCGCCGAGGGGCAGACCCCGTCCGAGAGCGAGCTGCGGATCGCCCAGGCCCAGCTCGTCGGCTGGCTCGAGGGCCTGTTCCACGGCATCCAGACCGCCCTCGTCGCCCAGCAGATGGCGGCGCAGGCGCAGCTGCAGGAGATGCGGCGCGCGCTGCCCGGCGGCAGCGTCCCCGGCGGTCCGCAGGGCCGGCCCGGTGGCGACGGGATGCCGCGCGTGCAGCCCGGCGGGACGGGGCAGTACCTCTGAAGCTCGCGTTCTGGCGGCGCACGCCCGACCCCCTCGGCGAGGGGGTCTGGGCGCGCGCCGCGCACTCCGCCGACCGCGCCGTCCGCCGCGTCGAGATGGTCGTGGACGGCACCGCGCCCGGCCCCGCCCGTGAGGCGCTGGAGGAGTTCCTCCCCCGCGTGGACCTCGTGGCCCGCGCCGTCCGCGCGCAGTGCCTGCGGGCGCAGCAGGAGGCGCCGTCCGCCGGTGACCTGCTCGTCCCCGGAGGGCCCGACGGGGAGCACCCCGAGATCCACCGGCGTCTGACGCGCACGGCCACCGCGTGTGCCCAGGTCGCGGAGGCCGCCGCGATGGTGCGCGTCGCGGGTTCCGACGGTGGTCCGGTGGACCCGGCGCTGCTCGCCGCCGTCGAGCGCGCCGTCGTCAAGGCCGAGACGCTGGCCGACCTGCGCTGATCGACCCCACGACGGCCGGTGGGTGCGCCAGGCTCGGGACGTGAAGCGCACGGCCACCGCCCTCGTCCTGCTCCTCGCGGTCGCCGTGAGCGCGTGCGCGTCGCCCGAGCGCCGTGGTGAGCTCGAAGCCCGCAAGGACGCGGACACGAGGGCCGACCAGCTCGAACGCGACCTCGGCCGTGGGGTGCGGACCTTCGGCGGGGACGCCCGGACCGTCGCGGGCGCCGAGGTCGTGGGGCAGGACCACCTCCGGCTGCTCGGGGCGTCCGGGAGCGTCAACGGTGAGGAGCCTCCCCTCGTCGAGGTCGAGATCACGGGACACGCCGTGGCCACCGACGGCGGCATCGGCGGGCGGTCGTGGCCCGCGACGACCGTGCACCGCTGCTACACGTTCGAGCTGCGGAACTACGACGCCGTGCGCGGGCGCGGCACCGACTGCGACGACGAGCCCGCCTCCCCCGCCACGCCGCTGCCGACGTCACCCCCCACGGTGCAGCTCGGCGACGACGTGCTGACCGCCGTGCAGGACGCGCTCACCCGCAGCGGCTCGGCCGCTGACGTGCGCGCAGCCCTGGCGCCGACCGTGCCCGCGGAGGCCCTCGTCGACGTGCAGACCGTCGACGGGACGCTCGGCGTCGGGATCTGGGCCCCGCCGCCCACCCGCGACTGCGTGCTAGGGCGCCGGCTGCCCGACGGGGCCGTGGAGACGTGGGTGCCGCCCGGGATCACCGTCGCGCCCGGGGAGGCGTCCTGCGACGGGACGACGGCCGCCGCCGGGGGCGCGAAGCTCTCGCCGCACTGACAGGACGTACCGCTCAGGCCTCGACGTCGAGGGTGAAACCCCTGTCGCGCAACCGGTCCGCCAGCGCGGTCCCGATGCCGGTGGCCGGCGTCAGGACCCCCGCGCGGTCGGGCAGACGGTCACCGTCGAGGGCGAGGGACAACGCGCTCTGCCCGAGCATGACCGCTGTCGCGGCGTAGCCGGGGTCGCCCTGGGCGGCGACGGTGACCGCGACCCGGCGCCCGGACTCCGTGCGCGCGTCCACCCGCAGCCGGAAGCGCCCGGTGCTGCGGGTGCGTTCGCTCGGGCCCGTCCCCGGGGCCGGCAGCAGCCGGTCGAGCAGCGGCCGGACGGGTCCGACGGCCAGCAGTCCGGTGAGCCCGGCCAGGACCCCCGTGACGGCGCCGGCCTTGAGGGCCGCGGCACGCCCGGAGAACGCCATGACCTCCGCGTAGCGCAGCCGCGGTCCGTAGGCGTGGTCGAGCAGCGCGTTGCTGCGCCGCACCACCCGGGTGTTGTAGGAGGCCATGACGAAGGGCGCCACCCAGTCCCCCGTCGCCGCGCGCCGGTGCGGGCGGAAGGCGTCGCGCTGGGGGCCGAGGTCGGGTTCCGCCGCCCGGTCGGAGCTGAGGGCGTACGGGTCGCCCACCAGCCGGCGCGCGTCCTCGTCGCGGCGCGCGGTGTCCAGCTGCAGGCGCAGCGAGTCGACCGTGCCGCCGCTGAAACCGCCGCGCGCCGAGAGGACCTCGAGCGTGGCGCTCGCGAGCGGGCCGGCGTCGTGCGCCCGCGCCCACTCGTGCGCGAGCAGCACGGCGAGGTCGGAAGGCACCGAGTCGAAGCCGCAGGAGTGCACGATGCGGGCCCCGCTCGCGCGGGCCGTCTCGTCGGCCGCGTCGATGCTGCGGCGCACGAACAGGACCTCACCCGTCAGGTCGGCGTAGTGGGTGCCGGCCCGGGCGCACGCCTGGACGAGGGGCAGCCCGTGCCGCAGGTATGGCCCGACGGTCGAGACGACGACGTGCGTGGACTCCGCGAGCCGGCGCAGCGACGACTCGTCGGCGGCGTCGGCCACCAGCAGGGGCCAGTCCGCAGCGCGGGGACCGAGGTCGCGGGCCACGGCCGCCAGGCGCTCCCGCGAACGGCCGGCCAGGGCGATCCGCGTCCCCGCGGGTGCGTGCGCGGCGAGGTGCTCCGCGGTCAGCCGCCCGACGAAGCCGGAAGCGCCGAACAGCACGACGTCCAGGTCTCGGTCCAGGTCTCTGTCCAGGTCTCCCGCCACGCCGTCACGCTAGCCCGCGGGCGACGGTCCCACGCGCCTCGCGTCACCCCAGGCGGTCCCGCAGGGCCGTCCCGACGGGCACCCCGAGCCCGGTGCACGCGTCCCACCCGGGGCCGGCGGCGTAGTCGCCGTTGTCGCCCTCGGTGATGTCGCGGAAGCCCTCGACCGCTGTTCCGGCCCTGGCCCCGGCGTACAGCCGCGGCTGCAGGAGCCCCAACCCGGAACCCCGCGCTGCCACGAGGCGGGCGACGAGCGCGGCCCACAGCGGGGCGACGGCGCTCGTCCCGCCGATCACCTGGTCGGACCCGTCCACCCGCACGCGGTACCCCGTCGCGGGGTCGGCGACCGCGGCCACGTCCGGAACCCCGCGCCCCGAACCACCGCCGGGGCGTCCGGGAACGCCCACCCCCTCCTGCCAGGCGGGTGCGGGGAACGTGGAACTCACCCCGCCGCCCGTCGCGCCGCGCCCGTTCCAGACGACCTCGCTGTCCACCGTCCCGTCGGCGCGGGCGTGCAGGCTCGTCCCGCCGCAGGCCAGGGCGTGCGGGCTGGCGGCGGGGAAGTCGGCGTGCGCGGCTCCGTCCTGGACACCGTCGCCGCTGCCGTTGTCGCCCGCCGCCACCGTCACGGTGACACCGAGGGCGGCGGCGTCGGCGAGCGCGTCGTCGAAGGCCGACCGGGCCTGCTCGGTCCAGGTGTCCTCCGGGCCGCCCCAGCTGATGCTGACCGCCGCGGGCGTGGGGTCGGCGTGGACCGCCTCGGACAACGCGTCCAGGAAACCCCGGTCGGTGTTCGGCGCGAAGTAGACGACGAGTTCCGCCCCGGGCGCGAGCGCCCCCGCCACCTCCAGGTCGAGCATGACCTCGCCGTCCGCCCCGTCGGCCGATCCCGGGGAGTTCCCGGCGCCGTCGACCCCGACCGCGGTGACCGTCGGGGTCGTCAGCCCGAGGCCGGAGAAGTAGGCGTCGAGGTCCTCCGTGCGGTACCCACCGCCGAGTTCCAGGACCGCGATCCGGGTTCCGGCGCCGTCACCTCCGGGGAACTCGTAGACGCGGGCCAGGTCCAGGGGCGAGTAGCTCGTCGACGGGGCCGTCGCGGGCGCGAGGCGGAACTGCGCCCGGGCCGTCGGCCGGTCGTCCAGACCGAGGACGGCGGTGACCGCTCCGTCGAGCCCGGCCGGCAACGAGACGGTCCCCTCCCGCTGACGGTGCCGCACCTGGCGTCCGGACGGGGATTCCGACGTCACCTCACGCAGGTCCACGTCGAACAACCGGGTGACGTCCTCCACCGCACCGCTGACCTGCACGCGGCGGCTCGGCACGTCCACCGTCTCCACCGTCAAGCCGGCGCCCTCGACGACGGACCGGACGGTCTCGACGTCGGCCGGGTCGGCACCGAACCGGTCGCCGAGGTCGGTGCGGGAGAGGTTCTGCGCCGAGGTGACGACGTCCGTCGGGAGCGCGGCCCGACGACGCAGGACGAGCGTCACCTCGACGGTCGTCCCGGCCGCCAGGGGGACGGCGTCGCGGGCGCGCGGGGCGGCGGCGCGGGCGCTGCCGGCCAGCGGCCGGTTCCCGGTCGACGGTTCTCCGGAGGGGTTCTGTTCCGTCATGCGCGGCACTGTGCCACCGGCCTCCGACACGCGCGCGACGTCGCGCGAGGAGTTCTGGGGGAACGACCAGGAGACGACCAGGGAACTCCCGTCAACGGGACGGGAGCGGACCCGGGTCACCGTCCAGGGGAGGTTCCGCGGCGGGCGTCAGGAGCACACGCATGCGTGCCGCGGGTTCGTGCCACACCGCGGCGTCGGCCCGGACCACCACGAGGGCACCGTCCACGACACCGGTCCGGATCGGGACACCGGTCTCGCGCGCGAGGGCGCGGACCCGCGAACGCAGCGCGGGGACGTCGTCCTGCGGGCGCACGCGGTGGACGGCCTGTTCCGCGGCGACGGCGCGCTCGAACAGGACGCGTGCCAGGTCGTCTCCCGACGACGGTTCCGGGACCACCTCCCCAGTGTGCCGCCGGTCCCGCCACGGCGGACCTCACGGCGCGAGCAGGAACTCCACCGCCGCGGCCGTCACCTCCTCGGTCACCTCGTGACCGCCGTCGAACAGGAACGGGGTGCACACCCCAGGGGCGAACGCGTCGAGGACCTCGCGGACGCCGTCGGCCGGGAACAGGGGGTCCGCGGCGCCTGCGGTCACCAGCACCCGCTGGTCGCGCAGGGTGGCGGCGAGGGCGGGCAGGTCGCCGGCGGGCAGCAGCCCGGGTACGAACCACGCGGGGTTGTGCGGGATGCGGTCGCGCACGAGGGAGGCGACCGTCGCGGCACCGCAGCTGACGACCCCGGCCTGCAGCCGCGGGTCGAACGCGAGGGAGAACAGGGCGACCTGCCCGCCGAGGGAGTGGCCGACGATCCCGAGGCGCGTCCCCGGTCCGACCTCCTCCTGCAACCACGACGTGACGACGGCGACGTCACGCGTGTGCTGGGCCTGCAGGCAACCGCCCTGCGCGACCCGGTGGAACGCGTCGAGCTTCTCGTCGGCGGACGGGTCCGCCGTCCAGCCCCGCCGCCGCTCCTCGAAACCCTCCAGGTCGGGGCACACGACGACGGCGCCCGCCCGGGCCGCTCTGAGCCCGTAGGCCAGGTGCGGGGCGCCGGCGATCCCGGCGACCTCGCTCTTGCCGCGGTCGAACTCACCGCCGTGCTGGTGGACGGCCACGACCGCCACGTTCCGCGGGTGCTCCGGCGTGAGGAGCCAGCAGGGGACCTCCCCGTCGGCGGTGACGAGGACGACGTGCTCGCAGGCGACGTCCGTCGTTCCGGGCGGCGGTGGCGCGGCGCGGCGCCGCACGTCGACGGGTCGGTACGTCGTCGCGGGGTCGAGGCCGAGCAGCTGCTGCGCGACCGTGCGGTCCTGGGGTTCCACCATGCCGCGAGCTTTCCGCGACCGGGTCCCGCAGGGCAAGGCGAGTGTGAGCGCAGGCTCAGGCCGGGCGGAACTCCGCGCGCGGTGCGAGGCGTGGAACGGGGGTGCTGTCGGGGACCTGCACGGTGCCGGGGGTGAGCACGTCGCCGCCGGACTCGGGACCCGGGACTCCGGCCGGCGCGGAGGGGGCCACGTACAGCGGGACCACGAACTGCGCGGAGGAGTCAGCCGAGGGGCGCAGGTCGGCGACCGCGGTGACCGGCACGCCGGGAACCGCCGGGGCGTGTCCCACGGACGCTCCGGCAGCGCTGCCGACGAGCAGGCTCCCGGCCAGGCCGACGACGGCGGTCACGACAGCTCGACGGTGCCTCACGGGTTCCTCCTTGCGCCGGACGGGTGACCTCCCATCGGCGCGGGCGGCCCGCTCCTTGAGCCGGCGGGGCCAGCGGGGCCAGGGCGAACCCGAGGCCGAGCGCGACGAGGTGACCGACGGCCGTGGACCCGGGGTCCGCGACCAGGGCGACCAGGGCCACGCCGACCGCACCGGCGGTCCCGGCCGCGCGCCACCGGCGCGGACCGCGGGCCACGAGGAGACCCGCCACGCACGCCAGCCCGTAGCTGACCCCGACGTCGACGGCACTGCGGACGGAGGAGTCGACCCACCCGAACCGCAGCCCGGCGAGGAGGAGCCCCGCCACGACGCCGGTCGCGCCGACGTGCCCCACGGCGAACGCGCCGAGCGTCGCCACCCGCCCGAAGCGCCGCTGCGCCAGTGCCAGGACGGGGACGAGCAGGACCAGGACGAGCAGCCCCGGACCCGTCGGCACCACCACGGCGCTCAGGAGCAGGACGCGCAGGGCGTGCGCGGCCAGGTTGTCGAGGTTGGTGCTGGCGGCGAGCACGGCCGCGGCACGCCCGGCGGCGGGCAGGCACTGCAACCCGACGAACACCACCACGACGAGCGCGGCGTGGACGAGCGCCACGTCGCACGCGCGTCCCCGGGTGCGGACGCGGGAGGGCGGGGCGACGGCGGTCGTGACTGCGCTCACCCGTCGAGACTGGGCGCGCCGGCTGTGCTGCGGCCCTGCCCCGGCTGTCGAGGCGACGTGACGTCCGTGACCCTCCGTCGCATCCTCAGGAGGGTTTCTTGAAGTACAGGGCCGACTCCTCGAAGCCCAGGGTGCGGTAGAACTCCCCGGCCCGCCGGGTGGCGAGCGCGACGTACACGGCACCGGCACCGCGGGCCCACTCCTGCGCCGCCTCGAGCAGCAGGCGTCCGCACCCCGACCCGCGGAACTGCGGGTCGACCACCACCTCCTCGACCCAGCCGACGTTCCCGTTCGCGTGGAACGCGGGGTGCACGAGGACGTGCACGTACCCCACGAGCCGAGTTCGCCCGTCGGGCTCGACGGCGGGACCGACGACTGGACCGACCGCGGTCGGTCCAGCACCGTGGCGGCGTCGTCGGCCAGGACGTGCGCCAGCGACCGGGCGAAGGCGACGCGTTCGGGGACGAAGGAGGTGGCGAGTTCCACGGCCAGGGGCCAGAGCGCCTCCTCGTCCCCCGGCTGCGCTGGACGGACCAGGAACTCGTGGACGTCGCTGCTCACGGACCCGTTCTCCCACGGCGGCACCCGGCGGCGCGACTCCGCGGGAGAACCCGTCGCGCACGCGACACCCCGCCGCGCCGTCCAGCGGGTCCCGTTCCCCGACCGTGGGGGAGCCGTTGTCCACCCGGTGACGTTCCAGCGCTGTCCCTCGCGCGTGGCCTGGTGTTCCGTGGTGCCGCGTGCTGCTGGTGCTGGACCCGCGTCCGGTCCGTCGGCCTCCGGTCGCTGGACGGGTTGCACGGCAACGACACCGACCTCGTCGCCGAACTCCTCCGGAACCCGGGGACCGCGCACCGGGACCGGTTCCCGCTCGACCGGGACGGAGCCTGCTCCCCGGACACCGAGGGCCTCGTGGAGGTGCGCGACAGCCCGGAGGTCGTCGTCGAGAAACCCCGTGCGGGATCCCCGGCCACCGGTGCGGTTGTCCGCCGCGGGCCTGGGCCGGCCGCGCAACGCCGTCGAAGGACGCGTCACCGGCGGCCGGATCGTCGGCTCCGTCGACCCGCGGGCGGCGCGGTCGGGGGGTTCCGCCGTCCTCCTGGAACCCTGACCCGGGCCCGGAACCACCGCGGGAACACGCTCGCTACCGTCGTCCCGTGCGCGACCTCGCCCTCGCCCGTGCCGTCCAGGTCGCCTCCGCCGTCGCGTTCGGCGGTGGGCTCGTCCTGGCGATGGCACCCCTGCCCCTCAGCGCGTACGGCTGCACGTCCGCCGTGCACGCCGACCTGGGGGACTCCAGCGACCTCGCCCCGGCCTGCGGGCAGCAGCGCACCGACCGGCAGGACCTCGTCGCCGGGCTGCTCGTGGGCTCGCTCGCGGCGGCGGGCGGCGCCGAGACCTACGTCCGGCGGGTCCGGCGGACCGAGGACGACCGCAGCCGCCGGTGACCGTGGCGCAGCGGTCCAGGGGCTTGTGTCGGAGGTCGGTGTCACGGTGTGCTCATCCCGGTGGACCACCGGGTGATGACAGCGGACACGACCAGGGGGAACGTCTCGTGCACATCGACAACGCTCGTGAACTGAAGGCCCGACTGCTCTCGGGCGTCGTGCGGGCCTCCTCGCTCGAGACGCCGACCGGCGTGGCGAGCGTCGGGATCAGCGTCGCGTACCGCAGTGGGGACGCGCCCCGCTACGGGCTCGCCGTCCGCTACTCCGGCGACCGCGGCGCGGTCCTCGCCGACAGCGCGCGCACCCTCGCGGCGGGTGCGGCCGGGGACGAGGTCGACATCCGCGAGATCGGCCTCGTCAAGGCGCTGAGCGCGCCCACCGAACCTGGGACGTGGGCGCCGGAGGCGTTGCAGCGCAAGGTCCGACCGTTGCACCCCGGCCTGTCGATCGCGCAGCAGGACGTGACCGCGGGAACCCTCGGGGGGTTCGTCACCGTCGAGGGTTCGGACGGCCTGTACGTCCTGTCCAACAACCACGTCCTGGCGAACTCGGACCAGGCCGCCCTCGACGACCCGGTCCTGCAGCCCGGCCCGCACGACGGCGGACGGGCCGGGGACCGCGTGGGCCGGCTGGCGCGCGCGGTGCCGCTGGAGGCCGGGGGCGGCAACACCGTGGACGCGGCCCTCGCGCTGCTCGAGGACGACCTGACCGACGTGGACCTGAGCTACCCCGTGGGCCGACTGACGGGGTGGGCCGAGCCGGACGACGAGGTCGCCGTCGAGAAGGTGGGTCGCACGACCGGGTGGACGACGGGACGCATCAGCGCGATCGAGCTCGACGACGTCGCCGTGCAGTACCCCGTCGGGGTCGTGAGCTTCGACGGCCAGATCGAGGTCACGGGCGACGCGGGGGCGTTCTCAGCCGGTGGCGACTCGGGGTCGCTCGTCTACCGTCCGGACACCCGCCAGGCCGTGGGCCTCCTCTTCGCGGGCAGCGAGCGGGGCGGTGAGAACGGCGCCGGCCTGACGTTCTGCAACCCGATCGGCCTTGTGCTCACGGCGCTCGGTGCGACACTGGTCGTCTGAGCACGCGCGGCCCCTGGTCCTCCGGCGGTCGCGGCGGACGGACCAGGGAGCCGGGAGTGAGCGACCGAGACGCTGCACGGGCCGCCAAGTCGCAGGTGCAGAGCCTGATCGGCGGTGACCCGCGCGTCAACGGCGTGGGCCTGACGCACGTCGGCCCGGACTGGGCCGTGAAGGTCAACGTCGTCGACGACCAGGACTACCCCGACCTGCCCGAGCGGGTCGAGGGCGTGCGGGTCGTCGTGCGCGGCATCGGCGGCATCAGCGCCCACGCCAGCTGAGCAGCCGCTCCAGCACCTGGGCCACCCCGTCGTCGCCGCAGTCGGGCGCGACGTCGTCCGCGGCCGCCCGCGCGTCCGGGTGCCCGTCGGCCATCGCGTAGGACCGCCCCGCCCAGCGCAGCATCTCCAGGTCGTTGGGCATGTCCCCGAACGCCACCACCTGCTCGGCGCGGACCCCGCGGTCGCCCGCGACCTCGGCCAGGGTCGTCGCCTTGCTGACCCCGGCCGCCATGATCTCGATGAGGGAGTCGGCGGCGTTGGAGTGCGTGACGTTGACCAGGCCGTCCAGCTCGCGGTGCGAGATGGCGACCATCTCGTCGCTCAGCACCCCGGGGCACTTGGCGAGGATCTTCACCACGGGCGGGGCGTCCACGAGCAGCTCGTCGAAGGAGGCGACGCGCTGCTCCAGACCCCCGTCGAACCGGGTGGCGTACTCGGGCTCGCGGCGGAAGCCGACGACGGCCTCGAGGGCGAAGCCGATGCCGGGCAGCACGGGCCGCAGCCGGGCCACGACCTCGCGCAGCACGTCGGGGGCGATGGGGTGCTCCAGGACGACCCGGCCGGCGTCCAGGTCGTAGACGACGGCCCCGTTGGCGCAGACGACCTGCCCGCGCAGACCCGCCTCCTCGGCCAGCGGCGTGACCCAGCGCGGCGGCCGACCGGTCACGGGGACGACGGGGATCCCGGCCGCGTCGCAGGCCGCGAAGGCGGCCAGGGTGCGGGCGCTGACGGGGCGGTCGCGCGGGATGACGGTGCCGTCGAGGTCGGTCGCCACGAGCGCCCACCCCTGCGCGAAGGCGCGTTCGGCCCCCTGGTCGTCCAGCTCGTCGGTGGCCTCCCGTCCGCGGTCGACGTCGGCCGGCGCGGGCACCTCGGGAGTCACCGGCCCATCCTCGCACCTGGTCGGACCCCGGAGCCGGGCGCGCTCGTCCCCCGACACGTCGCTCCTGCGACCGCCCGGCCTCCGGGACCGACTCTCCGACCCCGCCGTCCGGCGGCCCGTCTCCCCCGAGGAGGCCGCCGGCCGGCGTCGGTCGACCGGCGCGCCATCGTGGGGGCGGGCACCGGCCCCACGATCGTCCCCCGGCCCCCCCGCGCGCGGCCACCCTCCGGAGGTGCGGTGCGGCGGGACCGCACCCCCTCCGTCCGGAGGGGACGTCCCCGCGTGGCCGGCTGCCATCCTGGGCCGGTGTCCGGCGACGCGCCCTCCCGCGGCACCCCCCTGCTGTCGGTCGAGCGCCGCGCCGCCGCCGCGCAGTTCCTGCGCAGTCCCCGTGGACGAGCGCTCACCCAGGCCCTGCTCGTCCTGGCCTCCGTCGTGGACGCCGTCTCCAAGGGCGTGACGTGGTCGAGCCGGCCGGCGGTCGTCGTCACCGTGCTGGCCGTGGCCGGGGTGCTGCTGCGCCGGCGGTGGCCGCTGCTGGCGCTGCTGGCGGCCCTGCCCGGCGTCTGGTGGTCGACGCTGCAGGTCGCTCCCGGAGTCCTGCTGGCCAACTTCACCTACCGCCGCAGGCGGTCCGCGCTGCTGGTGGTCGTGACGATCACCGTGGTCCTGACCGTGGCCAACACCGTCATCTACTGGTACCCCGGGCCCGGGTTCCTCGTCGTGAACCTGCAGTCCGCCGTCTACTTCGCCGGGTACGTGGGCAGCGCCAGCCTGCTGGGGCACCTCCTGCGCGTGCGCCGGGAGCAGGCCGACCGGCTGCGCGAGCTGCAGGCGAGCCGGCACCGCGAACGGCTGCTGACCGAGCGGGCCGCCCG
This sequence comes from Kineococcus sp. DHX-1, assembly GCF_042473625.1. GTDB lineage: Bacteria > Actinomycetota > Actinomycetes > Actinomycetales > Kineococcaceae > Kineococcus. The sequence goes on from NZ_CP170445.1 coordinate 4,254,142, forward strand.
CGCCGACGAACGCGCCCAGCTCGCCCGCGAGATGCACGACGTCGTCTCCCACCAGATCTCCCTCATCGCCCTGCAGGCGGGGGTGCTCCGCGTGACGCTGCGCGGGGCGGACCCGGTCCCCGCGGCCCTGCGCACGACCGAGACCATCCGCGGCCTGGCCGTCCAGGCCAACGACGAGCTGCGGCAGGTCCTCGGTGCGCTCACCAGCGACGCCGTGGCCGCCTCGCTCGACGCCGTGCGGACCGTCGACGACATCGCCCACCTGTGGCAGCGGTCCGGGGTGCGCGGGCGGCTGCAGCTGCCGGACGCCGTGGACACCGCGAGCGTGCCCGCCCCCGTGCAGCGCGCGGTGTACCGCATCACGCAGGAGGCCCTGACGAACGTGCGCCGCCACGCCGACGGGGCGGACGTCGTCGTCCGCGTGCGGCTGGGGCGCGACCGCGACCACGGCGACGGGTTCCGGGCCGGCGTCCACGTCGACGTCGAGAACTCACCACCTGGGGGCGGCGGTGCGGAACCCGTTGCCGCGCAGGGCGGGTCCTGCGGACTGGCCGGGGGTGGCGCCGGGCTCGTGGGGATCAGCGAACGCGCCTGCGCCCTCGGCGGGTCGCTGCAGGCCGGCCCCACGGCCGACGGCGGGTTCGCCGTTCGTGCGTTCCTGCCCTGCAGCGTCGTCCGGGGCACCCCGGCCTGACGCTGGGGCCGAACGCCTCAGGCCGCCCGGCGCGCCCCGCCGCCCTCGGACTTCGCCCGATACATCGCGACGTCGGCGGCGTGCAGCAGCGCCTCCCCGCGACCGCGGCCCGTCGTCACGGCGTCCTCGGCGAGGCCGACGGTGGCGTCCGGGCCGGCCACCCCCACGCTGGCCGAGACGCGCAGGTGCCGGCCGTCCACCTCCCGCGGACCGAGCTGCCCGACGAGGGCCCGGGCGATGTCGTCGGCGCGCGCGGTGCGGGGACCCGTGAGGAGGACGACGAACTCGTCCCCGCCGAGCCGGGCGACCAGGCCGTCGGGGCCGACGACCTCCTCGAGGCGGGCGGCGGTGTCCCGCAGCAGGAGGTCGCCGGTGCGGTGGCCGTGCCGGTCGTTGACCGCCTTGAACCCGTCGAGGTCGACGAGGAGGACGGCCAGCGGCACCCCGTCGGCGACGTGCTCCACCTCGGCGAAGAAGGCGCGCCGGTTCGCCAGCCCCGTCAGCTCGTCGAGCAGCGAGAGCCGGTGGCTGCCCAGGAGCGACACGAGCGTGCGCGTCAGCAGGACGAGCTTGGCGGCGACGGCGCCCAGGGCCACGACCTCGCACAGCAGCACGAGCGTCGAGGTGCCCGGGTGGGCCGTGCGCCACGTCGCGGCCACCATCGTCAGGACGAAGACGGCGATCGGGGCGGCCACCGTCGCCCAGCCCAGGTCGGCCACCACCCGGGGCGCGGCCGCGGGCGTCCGGAGCGTCCGCACGAGGAGCGGCAGGGCCAGGAGGCGCAGACCGGCCGCAGCCGGGGTCAGCAGTCCCGCGGGCCCGCCGGCGCCGAGGACGAGGTGCGCGAGGTCGGCCACCTCGGCCAGGAGCAGCAGCACGAAGAGGGCCAGCACGGTCAGGGGACGTCGCCGCCGGTCCGGCGCCACGAGCCCGCAGTTCGCCGCGGCGAACGCCACGAGCACGAGGACCAGGGCGGGGCGGACGGACCAGGCCAGCGCGGTGGCGGTGGCGACCCCGCGGGCGGTGAGCGCGGGGACGACGGTCGCGGTGAGGACGGCGACCAGGCCGGCCAGGCACGCCGTCCCGTCGAACCACGCGTTGACCTGCGGCACGACGGAACTGCGCTGGTAGTGCAGCAGCCGCAGGTTCGCCGCGAACAGGACGGCGTAGGCGCCCAGAGCGCTGAGTACCGCCCCGAGCACGGGCACCGCGGACGTGCCCGCGGTCGGGACCAGCAGGCTCCAGGTCCCCGGCGCACCCAGCAGCAGCAGGACGACGCCGACGCCGAGCAACGGCCGGAACCGCCCGCCCGCGGGTGGGGACCCGGGAACCGGGCGCGTCACCGCCCCGGACCGCGCGGCGTGCGGAAGGCCGCCACCCGGGAGCGGGCGGCGACCTGGGCGCGCAGGTAGACGGCGGCCACCTCCTCGACCGCGGGGTCCCCGGCGCCGTCGAGCACGAACGCCTCGTGGTCGCGGACGGTGGTCAGGACCGCACCGAGGGGACCGCCGGCGCTGACGAGGGCGTCGCGGACGGAGGCGTCGAGGGCGCACCCGCGGGTGAGTTCGACGGGGTCGAAGGCCAGCGCCTCGGCGGCCGCCGACAGCAGCCCGACGGTGGAGGCGGGTTCGGCCGCGGTCGGGTGCAGGGACCGGCAGGCCTCGGCCCGCGTGAAGATCCAGACGAGGGTGTCGTCGGGGACACGGGCGGAGCCGGACCCGGCGAGCAGCACGAGCAGGACCCAGCTCATGAGTTCCCGGCGGCCGAGCATGACGACCGCCTGCCGCAGCGAGGTGATGCCGCCGCGCGGCGCGTGGGCCGCCGAACTCACGGTCTTCAGCACGCGCAGGCTCAGGGCGGGGTCCTGCGCGAGGAGGTCGACGACCTGTCCCACGTCGGCGTCGGTGTCGGCGAGCAGGGCGACGAGCTGGGCGCACGTCAGGTGCGAGGGGGTGAGGGTCTGGCGCTGCAGGACCTCGGGGCGGTGCAGCAGGTACCCCTGGAACAGGTCGACGCCGTGGTCGCGGCAGACGTCGAACTGCGCCTGCGTCTCGACGCGCTCGACGACGAGGACGGCGCCCGGGTTCACCTTGCGGACGAGGTCGACGACCTCGGGCAGCCGCTCCCCCGTCGCGTGCAGGTCGACCTTGACGTAGTCGGCGTGCACGACGGCCGGGACCCGGGAGACCTCACCGTCGAAGTCGTCGACGGCGATCGGGAAACCCTTGCGCCGCAGGTCGCCGAGACCCACCATGAGCCGCCGGTCGACGTCGACGTGCTGCGGCAGTTCGAGGACGACGTGTCCCGGCGGGAACGGCAGCTGCACCTGACCGGAGAAGAACGAGCGGGTCGCGTTGAGGAACAGGGGACGACCGCCGGACAGGTCCTCGACGCCGAACTCCCCGAACACGGCCGCGACGACCTGCGCGGTGGCGCGGTCGTGCTCGGCCTCACCCGTCAGGCGGGTCCGGTTCGTGGCACCCGTGCGGTGCAGCAGTTCGTACCCGAACACCTCGCGCTCGGCCGTGTGGACCGCCTGCAGGCCGAGGGAACTCGTCGCCCCCGCACTCCGGGCCGCGAGTCCGCCGTCCACCGGAACCGTCACGTCGACGTCACCCCAGGATCTCGCGGGTCACCGCGAACTGCTCGGTCAGGACACCACCGATGACCGACTGCGTCTGGTTGATCTCCCCGACCGCGGCGCTGATCTGCGCCAGCGAGGACGTCACCGCACCCACCCGCGCCTGGATCGTCGCCACCCGGGCCCCGACACTGCTCGTCGCCCGCTCGGTCTCCCCCGACAACTCCTTGACCTCCTCGGCCACGATCGCGAAACCCCGCCCCGCCTCCCCAGCCCGAGCCGCCTCGATCGTCGCGTTCAACGCCAGCAACTTCGTCTGCGCCGCGATCGCCTGGATCGCCCGCACCACGTCGTTGATCTGCGCCGACGCCTCCTCCAACGCCGCGACCTCCGCGTTCGCCTCCGCCGCCAACGCCTCACCCTGCGCCGCGACCCCCGTCGCCGCCACCACGTTCCGCTCCACCTCCTCGATCGAAGACAGCAGGTCCCCCCCGGCCTGCTGCAACCGGCCCGCAGCCGCGAACCGCTCCATCGCCTGACCGATGAGGAACGCCGTGTTCCGCAGCGCCGCACCCCGGCTCTGCGACATCACCAAGGTCCGCGTGGCGAAGAAGTCCATCGTCCCCACCACCCGGCCGCCGACGACGACGGGCAGGCAGACCCCCGACTTCACCCCCGCCCGCTGCGCCACCGGCGCGCGGACGCAGTCGGTCATCTCCCCCAGGTCCTCCACGAACACCAGGTCCTGCGCCGCCCACGTCCGACCCGACAACCCCACACCCTTGGCGAAGGACGCCGCCAGCGTCACCTGCCGGAACTCCGCACCGGCCTCCCCGGACTCCAGCTCGAAGCGCAGGACGTGCCCCGAGACCGGGCCGGTCTCGTCCAGGCGCCAGAACGAGCCGTACTGCCAGTCGAAGTCGGCGCGGATCGTGTCCGGCGCCACCCGCAACGCCGCCTCCTCGCTGGTGGCCGCGGTCAGCTCACGGATCAGCGTCGAGACGGCCGCGACGTCCTGGGCAGCCTTCTCCTGCCGCGCGGCCTCGGCCAGCCGCGCCAGCGTCGTGGACACCAGCGTGGCCACCGTGCGCAGCACCGCGGTGCGCCCGGCCGACAGCGTGACGCACTCGGTGGTGAAGAAGTCCATCGTCCCGGCCACCTGCCCGGCCTCCAGGACCGGGAAGCAGATCCCCGACCGGATCCCGGCGCGCTGGGCCACGGGCGCGCGGACGCAGTCGGTCAGCTCACCCAGGTCGCCCACGTGCACCAGGTCGCGCTGGCGCCAGGCCCGCCCCGACAGCCCGACACCCTCGGCGAAGGACGCCGCCAGCGTCACACGGCGGAAGTCCTCACCCGCGGGACCGTCGACACGCCCGGACTCCTGCGCGAAGACGAGGACGGGCCCGGCGCCGGCTGCAGATCCACTTCGGCGCTCCAGGCGCCAGTACGACCCGTAGGCCCAGCCGAAGCGGGACCGGATCGTCTCCAGCGCCGTCTCGACCGCCGCCTCCGGGGTGGTGGCCTGCTGCAGGGCACGGACGAGGTCGGTCACCGCCTCGAGGTCGGCCCCCGCGGCCTGGACGTGACCTGCCGCGGCCTCGGCCGCCCGCCGCGATGCGGTCGATCGGAACATCGGACTCCCCGTCTCCATCCCGCGGCACGAGGGGCCAGGGACGCCTGTCGTGCCGCGCCGGCTGCTTCCAGCCCTGCAGTCATCGGCCGACGGCGGCCGGGCCTTGAGCGCGACCGACGGGTCGGCGCGGGGAGAAGGGTCAGGCGGTGGGGCCCACGGGCAGGAGCTGCTCGAGCACCTGCGCGAGACCGTCGTCGTCGACCGTGCCGGTGACCTCGTCGGCGACCGCCTGCACCTCGGCGGGCGCGTTGCCCATGGCGACTCCGCGCCCGGCCCAGCGCAGCATCTCGACGTCGTTGCGGCCGTCCCCGACGGCCAGGGTGCGGCCGGGGTCGACGTCGAGCCGCAGCCGGACCTCCTCCAGCGCACTGGCCTTGGTCACCCCGTCGGGGGCCAGGTCGAGCCAGGCGGTCCAGCCCACGGAGTAGGCGACACCGTGCAGGCCGACCTCGTCGACGAGGCGGGAGAACTCGGCGGACGTGTGCTCGGGGCTGCGGATGATGACGCGCATGACGGGTTCGGCGAACAGCTCGTCGAACGGGACGATCTGCATGTCGCCCGTCAGCTCCCCCTCGGGGAAGGGCGCCGTCAGCTTGTAGCCCCGGCCCAGGACCTCGACGGCGAACAGCCCGGCGGGCAGGTGCTCTCGCAGCAGCTCGGCGACCCCGGACGGGTCGAAGGTGTGCAGCGAGACGACGCGGTAGCCCTCGTCCACGGACGGGTCCAACTGGACGGTGACGGCCCCGTTGGAGCACACGACGAAGCCCTCGTGCAGGCCGAGGCGCTGCAGGACGGGCAGCGTGCCGTGCAGCGACCGTCCGGTCGCGACGACGACGTGGGCCCCGCCGGCGGCGACCCGGCCCACCGCCTCGCGCACGCGGTCGGACAACGACTCGTCCAGGTCGACGACGGTTCCGTCGACGTCGAGCGCCACGAGCACGCCCTGAAGGCCCTCACTCACGCTCGGCAGCCTACGGGGTGGGCCCCGGCGGGCGCCGCCCGAGCACCGCGGGTGGGTCGGCGGGTTGCCGCGCCCACGGCGGGCTGGTCGGATGCCGGGGACGGGACGGAGGGGTGACGTGGACGAGAGGACGGGGCCGCTGGGGGCCTGGGACGCGCCGGACCTCGGCGCGGCGGAGTTCGCCGCCGCCCTGCAGGAGCACCGCGCCGACGTCGACGCGCGGTTCGCCGCCCTCGGGTTCGGTCCCGACGTCGCCGCCGCGACGCTGGCCGACGTCCCCCGCAAGCTCGCGGCCTACGGGACGACGGGGCCCGTCGCGATCGACGTGCGCTGGTTGCGCGGTCTGGCCCGCGCGGACGTCGTCGCGCTGGGCCGCCTGCAGTTCGAGCGCACCGCGCGGGACGGCCGGCACGCCGTCCACGTCCCCGAGGGGGGACCGCTCACCGACGCCGACCTCGACGCCTCGTTCGCGAGCGCCCGCGAACTCCTCGGGGCCCGCGCCTTCAGCTGCCACTCGTGGTTGCTGGACCCGCTGCTGGAGGCCCTGGGGCCGGGCAGCGGGGTCGTGCGGTTCGCCCGCCGGTTCTGCGTGGCGACGGTGGCACGCGACGCCGACGCCGACCGGGCCGTCGCGAAGTTCGTGTTCCGCGACACCCCGGACGCCGTGCGCTCCGGGGCCGCCGTACCCCGCACGCGGCTGGCCCGGCTCGTCGCCGACCGGCTGCGCGCGGGCGGGCACTGGGCCCAGCCGCTGGGGTTCAGCCGACCGGCGTGAGCACGTCCAGGCCGAGGAAGGGCTGCAGCGCAGCGGGAACGCGCACCGAACCATCGGCCTGCTGGTGGTTCTCCAGGATCGCCACGAGCCAGCGCGTCGTCGCCAGCGTCCCGTTGAGCGTCGCCACCGGACGGGTCCCCGACCCCTCCGCGAGACGTTCGCGCACCCCGAGACGACGGGACTGGAACGTCGTGCAGTTCGACGTCGAGGAGAGTTCTCGGTACGTCCCCTGCGTCGGGACCCACGCCTCGCAGTCGTACTTGCGCGCCGCGGAGCTGCCGAGGTCGCCGGCCGCGGTGTCGATGACCCGGTAGGGCACCTCGATCGCGGCGAGCATCTCCTTCTCCAGGCCCAGCAGCCGCTGGTGCTCGGCCGCGGCGTCTTCGGGGCGGCAGAACGAGAACATCTCGACCTTGTGGAACTGGTGGACGCGGATGATGCCGCGGGTGTCCTTGCCGTACGACCCGGCCTCGCGGCGGTAGCAGGCCGACCAGCCCGCGTAGCGCTTCGGGCCGGACGACAGGTCGAGGATCTCGTCGGCGTGGTACCCGGCGAGGGCGACCTCGCTGGTCCCCGTCAGGTAGAGGTCGTCCTCCTCGAGGTGGTACACCTCGGCCGCGTGGGCGCCGAGGAACCCGGTGCCCGCCATGACCTCCGGCTTCACCAGCGTCGGCGTGATCATCGGGGTGAACCCGTTCTCGACGGCCTTGGCCACGGCCAGGTTCAGCAGTGCCAGTTCCAGCCGGGCACCGACGCCGGTGAGGAAGTAGAACCGCGACCCCGAGACCTTCGCGCCGCGCTCGGTGTCGATCGCCCCGAGCAGCTCACCCAGTTCGAGGTGGTCGCGCCAGGCAGCCAGGCCCTCGGGCAGCTCCGGGCGGGTGCCGACCTCCTCGAGCACGACGTAGTCGTCCTCGCCCCCGGGCGGCACACCGTCCTCGACGACGTTGGGGATGAGGCGCAGGGCGGCGTCGAACTCCTCGCCGACGGCGGCCTGTTCGGCGTCGGCGGCCTTGACCCGCTCGGCGAGTTCCTTGACCCCCGCGAGGAGCTTCTGCTTCTCCTCGCCCTTGGCCGCCGCGACGTCCTTGCCGCGGGACTTCTGCTCGGCCCGCAGCTGCTCGAACTGCGCGATGGCCGTGCGGCGGCGGGCGTCGAGGTCCAGGGCGCGGTCGACGGCACCCTCGTCCTCGCCGCGGGCCCGCTGGCTGGCGCGGACGGTGTCCGGTTCGTCCCTGAGGAGTCGCAGGTCGATCACGCCACGACACTAACGGGTCCACCCCCGCCGGTCCGACCGAGTTCACGCCCCGCCGCCGTCCCGCGGGGGCGCCCGCTAGCGTGGCCGGATGACGGTGGCGGACCTGATCGACACCGGCGCGGTCGCCGTCGTCCTCGCGCTGGCCCTGGCGGTCGTGTTCACCCTGCTCGCGCGCGAGCGCCGGCGGACCCGGCGGTTGCAGGCCGCGCAGGTGCCGCCGACGACCCCGCACGTGCCGGCGACGCAGCAGCGGCGCGCGGCCATCGTGGTGAACCCGACGAAGTTCTCCTCCCTCGACGAGCACTCGCTGCGGCGCCGGCAGGCGTACGTGGCGGCGGTGTTCCGCTCCCACGGCTGGGACGACCCGCTGTGGTTCGAGACGACCCCCAGCGAACCCGGCCGGCAGCAGGCGCAGGAGGCGCTCGCCCAGGGCGTCGACCTCGTGCTCGCCGCGGGTGGGGACGGCACGGTGCGCTCGGTCGCCGAGGGCCTGGCCGGCACCTCCACGCCCATGGGCCTGCTGCCGGCGGGGACGGGGAACCTGCTGGCGCGCAACCTCGACGTCCCGCACACCGACCTCGCCGCCGCGCTGGACCTCGTGTTCTCCGCGCAGGACCAGCGGGTCGACGTGGGCTGGCTGGAGGTCGACCGCACCGGCCGGGACACCGACCCCGAGCGGCACCTGTTCCTCGTCATGGCGGGGCTGGGGTTCGACGCGGCGATGATGGCCGGCGTCGAGGACCGCCTCAAGCAGCGGCTGGGGTACGGCGCCTACGTCGTCTCCGGTGCCCGGGCGTTGTGGGGGCCGCAGGCGAAGGTGCAGATCTCCGTGGACGGTTCGGTCCCGACGCCGTCGCGCACGCGGGCGGTCATCGTCGGCAACTGCGGCAAGCTGACCAAGCAGCTCGTCCTCATGCCGGACGCGGAGATCGACGACGGCGTCCTCGACGCGGTCGTGCTGTCCCCGCGCGGCGGCATCGGCTGGGGCGAGGTGGCGTGGGCCATCGCGACCCGGGACCGGCGTGGTCAGCGGCGGGTGCAGCACCTGCGGGGCAAGCGGTTCGAGGTGAGCTGCGCCGAGCCGCAGGAGGTCGAGCTGGACGGCGACCCCATCGGGACCGCCCGGCGCATCAGGCTGACCGTGGACCCGGGAGTGCTGCTGGTGCGCTGTCCGCCGCTGCGCTGAGCGAGCGGGCCGTGAGCGCGTGGGCGGCGTAGGAGGCTGCCGCCGTCGCCGCGTCGCGCAGGACGACGGACAGGTCCGGCTGCGGTCGTCGCCAGCACTGCGACAGGACGTAGCGGGCCCCGTCGGCCGCGACGACGGGGACGGTCAGGACGGCCGCCGCGCCCCACCGCTGCGCCAGGGCGCCGTCGACGACGGAGCTGGTCCGGGCGTCGGGCACCCACACGGGCCGCCGGGTGGCGATGGCGCGCGCCACCGCGCTGCGGGCGTCCACGTCGTACTCGGCGCCCTCGACGGCGGCGGGCGCCTCGCCGAAGTGGTCGACGACCTGCCACCGCTCGTCGCCGGCGGGCCGGCCGACGAGCACGGTGAAGTCGGGACGGGTGAGGTCGTGGACGGCGCGGGCGAGGACGTCGGCGACACCGGCCTCCCCGTCGGCGCGGTCCACCTCGGCCGTGGCCTGCAGGATCGCCTGGACGCGGTCGAGCTGACCGGCCGCGTCGACGCCCTCGAGGTGGTCGGCGAGGACCCCGGCGAGCAGGCGCAGCTGCTCGCGCCGGGCGTCGTCGAGGACGAGCGGGCCGCGGTCGTAGACGCACAGGACGCCGAGGACCCGGCCGAGGGCGTCCAGGACGGGCACGCCGACGTAGTGGCGGACGCCCGAGGCGGCGATCTCCCCGCCGGCGGTGCGGTGGTCCTCGGCGCAGTCGACCTCGAGGACGTCGTGCTGCAGCACCGCCCAGGCGCAGGGCGTCCCGTCGCGCCGGACGCGCGTGAAGTCGTGGCCGTGGGGGGCCAGGAGGTGCACGTGCTCCCGGGTGACGACGTTGAAGCTGGCGAACTCCGCGCCGAGCAGACCGGCCGCGAGGGCGGTGAGCCGGCGCAGCAGCCCCTGGGAGGCGGTCGTCGTGCCGAGGACCCGGTGGGCGAGCTCGACGCGTTCGCCCTCGTCGGCCGGCCGCGGGGCGGGCACGGGTCCGCTCACCCGTGCCCCGGGGTAGTCGACGGGCCCGCCGGTGACGGTGGTGAAGACGTCCTCCGCCGGGACGGGGCGCGCGAAGTGGTACCCCTGCAGGACGTCGGCGCCGAGGGCGCGGACGCGTTCGGCGGTCCGGGCGTCCTCCACGCCCTCGGCGACGACCTCCATCGAGAGCCGGTGGGCGAGGTCGACGAGGGCCCGGACGATGGCGGCGTCGACGGGCGCCTGCGCGGCCGCCGCGACGAACGTGCGGTCGATCTTCAGCTCGTCGACCTCGAGCTGGCGCAGCATCGTCAGCGACGTGTACCCGGTGCCGAAGTCGTCGAGCGAGACGCGGGCGCCCGCGGCGCGCAGCGCGGCCAGGACCGCCGCGGCCCCGAGCGGGTCGGCCAGCAGCGCCGTCTCGGTGACCTCCAGGGTCAGGACGCCGGGCTCGAGGCGGTGCTCGGCGAGGACCGCGCGGACGGTGTCGAGCAGGTCGGGGTGCTGGACGAGCGCGGCGGAGAGGTTGACCGAGACCCCGACGTCGTGACCCGCGGCCCGCCACGCGGCGCACTGGGCCGCGGCCTGCTGCAGGACCCACGTCGTCAGCGCGACCATCGTCGGGGTGCCCTCGGCGAGCGGGACGAACGCCCCGGGTCCGAGCAGGCCCCGCTGCGGGTGCTGCCAGCGCACGAGCGCCTCGACGCCGACGACGCGGTGGGTGCCGGCCGCGACGATCTGCTGGTAGTGCACCCGCAGCTGACCGTCCGCGATGGCGGCGGGCAGCTCGGCCTGCAGCGCGAGCGCGGCGGCGTCGGCTGCGGGCGGCGTCTCGGGGGACGTCGGACTGGTCACGTCCTGTGCATCGGCGCATCACCTCTGGTTCTAGATGCGCCGAGCGGGTGGCCGTGCGGTCGGATGGCGTCAGGAGGCGGCGCCTGCGCGCAGCCGGTCGAGCCAGCTGCGCGCCTCCTCGAAGTCGTTCTCGCTGGGCCCGGAGCCGGTGATCGTCCGCCCGCCGTCGGCGCGGGGGTAGCTGCCGACGAACCGGACGCGCTCGGAGACGCGGTGCAGCCCCATGAGGGCCTCCCCGACGCGGGCGTCGGTGACGTGGCCGTCGCAGTCGATGGAGAAGCAGTACCGGCCGAGGGCGTCGCCGGCGGGGCGGGACTCGATGCGGGTCAGGTTGATCCCGCGCGTGACGAACTGCTCGAGCGCCTCGACGAGGGCACCGGGCCGCTCCTCGCGCAGGAACACGACGAGCGACGTCTTGTCGTTGCCCGTGGGCGCGGGCGTCGTCCCGGCACCGGGGCGGGACAGCAGGACGAACCGGGTCTGGGCCCCCTCGCGGTCCTCGATGCCCTCGGCGAGGACGTCGAGGCCGTGCCGGGCTGCGGCGAACGGGGCGCAGATGGCGCCCTCGAAGCCGGCCGGTTCCCCGCCGGCGAGCTCGTCGGCGAGGGCTTGCGCGGAGGCGGCCGTGGACGTCGCGGGCACGTAGCCCACCCCGGGCAGCTGCGTCTGCAGCCAGCGCCGCACCTGGGCGTAGGCGTGCGAGTGCGTGCTGACGCGCGTGACGTCGCCGAGCCCGACGCCCGGGCGGGCGGCGAGCACGAACGTCACGGGGATGACGACCTCGGCGACGACGACGAGCGGGTCACCGACCGCGAGCCCGTCGAGGGTGGCGGGGACGCCGCCCTCGACGGAGTTCTCGATCGGCACGCACCCGACGTCGGCCGCGCCGCTGCGGACGGCGTCGATCGTGGCGTCGACGCTGGCGAACGGCTGGGCCGGCGCGTCACCGACGACGGTCCGCAGAGCGGCCTCCGAGAAGGTCCCGACGGGGCCGAAGAACGCGTAGCGCAGCACGGTCCCGCACAGTAGCCGTCCCCTTCCCCCGGCGGGGACGGGCGGGACCGCGGGCGTGGCTCAGCCGGCCCGGCGCAGCTTGCGCTTGTCGGTGCGCCCGCTCCAGATGGCGTCGCGCTGGTCCTCGGTCAGCCCGCCCCAGACGCCGTAGTTCTCCCGGTGCGTCAGCACGTGCTGCCGGCACTGGCGCAGCACGGGGCACTCGGCGCAGATGGCCAGCGCCGCGGCGTCGCGGTGCTGACGAGCTGCTCCCCGTTCCAGCTCGGGGTGGAAGAAGAGCTCGGTGTCGGCCTCCCGGCAGGCGCCCGAGAGCTGCCACTCCCAGGCGTCGACGGTGGGGCGGAGTCCCTTGCTGGTCTCACTCACGGCATTGCCCCCCTCAGTGGTGTCACGCGGTGTTCGCGCGTGGACCTGTAGTGCCCTGTGGGGGAAAAATCTAAACGCTATGCGACCGATCCGTCACTACCCGTGATTGAGAGGGGGTGTGTCGGACGAGCAGCCGCCAGAGGACGACCACCGCGGCGCACGCCCACCACAGGTCCCCGTTCTGCACGAAGCGCGCCACGGCGGTCGGGACGCTGCGCTCGGCGAGCAGGTTCGCGCCCCACCACGGCCACGCGATCCACAGCAGCAGGAGCCCGGCCACGGCGGCGACCACCCGCGCCCGCACCCGCGCGTCGCCCACGAGCGCACCGAGCACGACGACGCCCCACAGGTAGTGGTGCAGCCACGAGACCGGGGAGACGAGCAGCGCCACGAGCCCGCACGCCGCCACCTCCCCGACGAGGTCCCCGCGCCGGAACAGTGCCCGCGCCAGGGCGAAGCCGGCCACGGCCGCGGCCAGGGCCAGGACGCCCCACAGCGCGGTCGTGGCCCCGTCCGAGAGGTACAGGCGCAGGACGAAGCCGCGCAGCGACTGGTTCGACGACCCCGCGTTGGGGCCGAGGCGGTCGGAGTTCAGCAGCGCCGACGTCCAGAACTCCAGCGACCCCTCGGGGGCGATGGCGAAGGTCGCGACCGTCACCCCGACCGCGGCGAGGACGGCGTTGCGCAGCTCGCGCCACTGCTTCGTGATCGCGAAGTGGACGAGGAAGACGCCCGGCGTCAGCTTGATCGCGACCGCGACGCCGACGAGCGCACCCCGCGGCCAGCGCAGCGTGAAGCGGCCGATCCGCAGGCCGTCGGTGCCCTTGACGAGGTCGAGCAGGCACAGCGTCACGAGGACCGCGTTGACCTGCCCGAACCGGATGTTCTCCCCCACCGGCGAGATCCACACGCACGCCGCGACGACGAGGCCGTGGGCCAGTCCCGTCCAGCGGCCCGCGCGGTCCAGCAGCGGCCGGAAGGCGAGCCCGACGATGACGTACAGCAGGAGGAGCTGGAACCCCGTCCACACCCAGCCCGCCACCGTCCACGGCATGAGCGCCAGCGGGATCGACAGCACGGCCGAGAAGGTGGGGTACGTGAACGGCAGGAGCTGCGGCACCTCCGTCTCGAAGAGGTAGACCGGCCGGCCGAGGAGCAGCGAGCGCCCGGCCTCCCGGTAGACCTCGAGGTCGACCTGCCACTGGTCGTCGGGGTAGGCGACGAGGTACCGGTGCACGATCGGCGCGACGGCGGCCAGCACGACGAGCACACCGAGCGCCCGCCACAGGCCCGCACGCCCCCGGGGGCGCGCTCCCGTCGGTCCGGCCGGCTCAGCGGTCCCCTGCGTCAGCACCCCCCGATCCTCCCCCAGCGAGGCACGGGTCCCGACCATCCCCACCCCTAGCCTGGGACCGTGCCCCACCCGAAGACCCCCCGAGCCCGCGTGGAAAACACTCTTTCCGCCCCCCGCACCCCCCTCGCAGGGGCGGAAAGTGTGTTTTCCGCCCGGGGGTTGGCAGCGGCGGTCGCTGTCCTCGGGGTGCTGGCGGTCCTGCTGGGGGTGGGGGCGGCCCCGGCGCAGGCCGCGACGACGAACGCGGAGGGGCGCGCCCCGCTCGTCGTGGTCGGGTTCTCGGGCGTGCGGTGGACCGACGTGTCCGAGCAGGCGACCCCGGCGCTCGCGTCGATGACCTCGGGCGCGATCGGCACGGTCGCCGTGCGCAGCGTCTTCACGGCCGCGTGCCCGGCTGACGGCTGGCTGGGCCTGTCCGCGGGCCGGCGGGCGACGGACTTCGACGGCACGTCCGCCCAGCACGCGAGCGCCGCGTGCGCCGCGGTCCCCTCCCCGGCCGTCGCGACCGACGTGGTCGGCGGGCCGACGACGGTCCCCGGGTTCGAGGAGTTCCGCCGGATCGCCGACGGCGACACCTTCGGCGCCGTCCCCGGCACGCTCGGGTCCGCGCTGTCCTCCGTGGACTCCCTGGCCGTCGGACCGGGTGCGGCGATCGCGCTCGCCGACACCTCCGGCCGCGTCCCGGACTACGTCGCCGCGAGCACCCCCGCCGAGATCGGCGGGTACGTGCAGGACGCCCTGGAGAACGGCACCCGCGTCGTCGTCGTGGACGCCGGCGTCGTGCGCGACCCCGCCGACCTGCCGTCGCAGGAGCAGGCGCCGGCGCAGTCGCGCGCCGAGCAGGTCGCGGCGGTCGACGCGCGCGTGGCCGCCGTCCAGCGGGCCGTCGCGGACTCCACCGGGGCCGACGCGACGACGCTGCTCGCCGTCTCCCTGGCCGACGCCGGCGCCACCGCGCACCTGCAGTTCGCCGCGGCGACCGGCCCGCGGCCGGGCTCGGGCGACTACGAGGGGTTCCTGGGATCCCGCTCGACCCGGCAGACGGCCATCGTCCAGACGACGGACCTGACGCCAACCGTCCTGGCGCTGGCCCTGGGCTCCGACCACGGCACGCCCGGGCTCGTCGGCGCCCCCGTGACGAGCACCGACGCCGGCACGCCCGCGGCCGACCGCGAGCGGAAGGTCCGCGACCTCGACGCCGCGGCCCAGGCCGTGCAGCCGCTCGTCGGGCCGTTCTTCACGGTCTGGGGCGCCTCGCAGATCCTGCTGTACGGCGTCGCGACGCTGGCGCTGCGCAAGGCCTGGGGCGGCACGGCGGGGCGCCGGCGGATCCTGGCCTGGCTGCGCGCGGTGGCCGTCGCCTTCGCCGCGGTGTGCGCCTCGACGTTCCTGGCCAACACGATCCCGTGGTGGCGCGCGGGGGACTCCACCGCGAGCCACCTGCTGGCGGTGACGGGGGCCGTCGCCGTGTACGTCGTCGTCATCACCGCCCTGGCGCTGCTCGGGCCGTGGCGACGGCACGCGCTCGGGCCGCTGGGGTTCGTCGGGTTCGTCGTGGCGGCCGTGCTGGCCGTCGACTGCGCCACCGGCTCGCGGCTGATGACGTCGAGCCTGAACGGCCTGCAACCGGTCGTCGCCGGTCGCTTCTACGGCATGGGCAACCCGCAGTTCGCCCTCTTCTCGGCCGGGGCGCTGCTGTTCACGGTCGCGGTGGCGGACTGGCTCGTGCGCGGCGGCCGTCGACGGGCCGCGGTCGTGCTCGTGGCCGTGGTGGGCCTGCTCGCCACGTACGTCGACGGCGTCCTCGGGGCCGACTTCGGCGGGCCGCCCGCGATCCTGCCCGCCTTCGGGCTCCTGGCCCTCGTCGTGGCCGGGGTGAAGGTCACGCCGAAGCGCGTCGTCGTCCTCCTCGGCGCGACGCTCCTGGTGCTCGCCGCCATCTCGGTGGCCGACTGGCTGCGGCCCACCGACGACCAGACCCACCTGGGCCGGTTCGTGCAGACGGTCGTCGACGGCGGGGCGTGGCAGGTGATCGAGCGCAAGGGCGAGCAGAACCTGCGGATCCTGTTCAGCAACTGGATCCTCAGCCTGGTCCTCGCGCTCGCGACGGTCTTCATCGCCGTCGTGCTGGCCCGCCCGCGGGTCCTGGGCGTCGCGGTGCTCGAGCGCGCCTACGAACGCCACCCCGTCCTGAAGCCCGGGCTGGCGTGCCTGCTCGTGCTGCTGGTCATCGGGTTCGCCGTCAACGACTCCGGGGCCGCGGTCCCGGCCGTCGGCGCGATGCTCGCCGTCCCGCTGCTCATCGCGTGCATCACGCGCGTGGTCGAGGACGGGCCCACCCGGACCTGACCCCGCCACCTCCCGGGCCAGCCCGTCGGGTGGAGGTCGTTGACGCGCAGCGCCGGTAGGTTCGGCGCTCCGCGTCGACGACTCGTCCCCCGGGCGCGCCGCCGAGGTCTCCACCATTGACAGGTTTCCTGATGCCGAGCACGCTGTGGCCACCGCCGACGAAGCCGTCGGACGGCCCCGGACACGGAGGTGCGACATGGCGGAGGCAGTGCCCGCGACCCTGGGCGGCCTGTTCATCGACGGGCGGCGCGTGGAGACGTCCGAACGGCTCGACGTCGTCGACCCGGCGACCGGACGCGTCGTCGGGAACGTCGCACGCGGCGGGGTGGAGCACGTCGACGCCGCGGTCGCCGCAGCGCGCGCCGCCGGCGAGGGCCCGTGGGGCCGGACGACGGGCCGGGACCGGTCGAAGGTCCTCCTGCGCATCGCCGAGCTGATCCGCGAGAACGCCGACGAGCTCGTCCGCCTCGAGAGCCTCGACGTCGGCAAACCCGTCGGACTGTGCCGGCCGGTGGACGTCGAGACCGCGGCTGAGCAGTACGCCTACTGCGCCGCGCTCGCCCAGACGATGGACGGCGCGGTCCGCTCCACCCCGTTCCCCGCCCACGCCTACACCGTCCGCGAACCCGTCGGCGTCGTGGCCGCCATCACGCCGTTCAACTTCCCGCTCGTCCTGTCGAGCACGAAGATCGCGCCCGCGCTGGCGGCCGGGAACACGGTCGTCCACAAACCGGCTGCCGACACCTCGCTGAGCGCGCTGTTCATGGCCCAGCTGTTCCTCGACGCGGGGGTCCCCGCGGGCGTCGTCAACGTCGTCACGGGTTCCGGCGGCGTGGTCGGCGAGGCGCTGCTGCGGCACCCGGGGGTCGACAAGGTCGCGTTCACGGGGTCGACGGAGGTCGGCCGGCACGCGGCGGCGGTCAGCGGGGAGAACCTCACGCAGGTCACCATGGAACTCGGCGGGAACGCGGCGAACATCGTCTTCGCCGACGCGGACGTCGAGTCGGCGATCGGCGCTGCGGTCAAGGCGTTCGTCTTCAACACCGGGCAGTTCTGCATGGGCGGGCCGCGGCTGCTCGTCGAACGCCCCCTGTACGAGACGGTCCTCGGGATCCTCGCGCAGGCCGTTCCGGGGGTGCCGCTGGGCGACCCGCGCGACGTCGCCACCGTGGTCGGTCCGCTCGCCTCGGCCCGCCAGCGCGAGATCGTCGAGGGGTACGTCGAGCAGGCCAAGGCCTCCGGCGCCCGCGTCGTGTGCGGGGGCGCACGCCCCGACCTCCCCGGCGACCTCGCGGACGGCTTCTTCTACTCCCCCACCGTCCTGGCCGACGTGAAGAGCACCGACCCCGTCGTGGCGGAGGAGGTGTTCGGGCCCGTCCTGACGGTGCAACCGTTCGACTCCGAGGACGAGGCCGTCGAGATGGCGAACGGAACCCCCTACGGCCTGGCCGCGGGCCTGCAGACGCGCGACGTCGCCCGCGCCCACCGCGTCGCCTCCCGGTTGTGCGCCGGGATCGTCTGGGTGAACGACTGGGCCCTGCTGGACCCGGCCGTGCCGTTCGGCGGCGTCGGGGCCTCGGGGTTCGGCCGCGAGTACGGCCCGGAGGCGCTGCACTCCTACACGCGCACCAAGTCCGTCGTCGTCTCGCTGGCCTGAGGGGAACCCGCCGTGCCCACCACCACCGAAGCGCTCGTCGTCGAACCCGGCGGGTCGCCCGTCCTCGACGAGGTGGAACTCGACGACCCGCGCCCGGACGAGGTCCTCGTCCGCACCGTGGCCGTCGGGTTGTGCCACACCGACCTCACCGTGGCCTCCGGTGCCCTGCCGTTCCCCCTGCCGGGGGTCCTCGGGCACGAAGGGGCCGGGATCGTCGAGGCCGTCGGGTCCGCCGTCCGCGGGGTGTCCGTCGGCGACGAGGTCCTGACCTCGTTCACGTCCTGCGGCGCCTGCAGGAACTGCCGCCAGGGTCACCCCGCGTACTGCGTCCAGTGGTTGCCGCTGAACCTGCTCGGCGGCCGTCGCGCCGACGGCAGCACCACGATCACCCGCGCCGGACAACCCCTCGGCGGGCACTTCTTCGGGCAGTCCTCCTTCGCGCGGCACGCCCTCGTCGACGAGCGCAGCCTCGTCCGCGTCCCCGCGGGTTCTCCCCTCCCGACGCTCGCCCCGCTCGGCTGCGGTTTCCAGACGGGTGCCGGCGCGGTGTGGAACACGCTGCGCCCCAGGCCCGGAGACGCCGTCGTCGTGCTCGGGACGGGGGCCGTCGGGCTGGCCGCCGTCGCGGCCGCCGCCCTCACCCCCGCGACCCGGATCGTCGCGGTCGACCGCGTGGCGCACCGGCTGGAGACGGCGCGCCGGTTCGGCGCGACGCACGTCGTGGACACCTCCACCCTCGAGGGGGAACTCGCCGCAGCGCTGCTGGACGTCACCGGCGGCGGGGCGGACGGCGTCGTCGACACGACGGGGGTTCCCGCGCTGCTGCGGGCGGGGGTGGACGCGCTCGCCCCGCGGGGAACCGCCCTGGCAGTGGGGGCGCCGCCGTTCGGCGTGGAGGTCGGCGTGGACGTGAACGGTCTGCTGCCGGGCCGGCGGGTGGAGGGGACCACCCTCGGCGACGGGGACGGCGCGACGCTGGTCCCGGCGCTCGTCGACCTCGTGGCGGACGGCCGGATGCCGTTGGGAGAACTGGTGCGGACGTACTCCTTCGACCGGTTCGACGAGGCCGTCGCGGACATGCACAGCGGCGCCACGGTGAAACCCGTGCTCGTCCCCTGACGCGGGACCGCCGGTTCAGGGGTGCCGGGCGAGCAGGTCGGCCAACCGCACCAACCAGGCGCGGACGACCTCCCGCTCGTCCGGCGGCAGTTCCCTCGCCGCCGCGTCGATGTCGGCCACGACGGGGAGCCACACCGCGCGTTCGCGCTCGCGCGTGGCCTCGTCGAGGTGCACGACCACCCGTCGGCGGTCGGTGGGGTGCGCGACGCGGCGGACGTCCCCGGCCTCCTCGAGCCGGTCGACGAGGACGGTGGCCGAGGCGGTGCTGATGCCCAGGTGCCCGGCGAGTTCGGCGGGACCCAGCGGCCCGTACACGTCGAGCAGTCCCAGCGCGGTCGTGTCCGTCGCGCTGCGTCCGGCGCCGCGGGCGATGCGGTTGCCCAGTTCACGTGACGCGTGCATCACCTCGCGCACGGCCACGACGACGGGCGAGAGCCCGGGCACCATCTCCTCCGCCACCTGCACCTCCCCTCAGGTTGCTAGAGAGCCTAGCGACCAGTTCACTGGACGGCAGTCGACCCCCGGAGGACCGCATGTCGTCCCAGTCCCACCGCGGAACCGTCCTGGTCTCCGGCGCCGGCGTCGCCGGTCCGCTGCTCGCGCACTGGCTCGACCGCGCGGGTTTCTCCGTCGTCCTCGTCGAGCGCGCCACCGCCCGCCGCGAGGAGGGGCAGAACGTCGACGTCCGCGGTGCGGGACGGGAGGTGCTGCGCCGCACGGGGATCGAGCAGGCGGCGCTCGCGGCGCACACGACCGAGGAGGGCACCGCGTTCGTCGACGACCGCGGCCGGCCGCGTGCCGTCCTGCCCGCGGCGCAGGGCGAGAGCGACGGCGCCACCGCCGAGCTGGAGATCCTGCGCGGCAAGCTGTCGGGCCTGCTGCTCGACCTCCCCGCCGAACGCACCGAACGCGTCTTCGGCGACCACGTCACGGGCCTGGACGACCACGGGGACGGCGTCACCGTCACCCTGGCCTCCGGCGACGTCCGCGAGGTCGACCTCGTCGTCGTCGCCGAGGGCGTGGGGTCGCGCACCCGCGGCCTGGTGTTCGCCGGCGACCCGGTCCGGCCGCTGGGCATGTACTGCGTCTACGTCACGATCCCGCGCACGACCACGGACGACCGGACCTGGCGCTGGTACAACGCGCTGGAGGGCCGCAGCGTCCACCTGCGCCCCGACGACACCGGGACGACGCGGGCCCTGCTGAACTTCCTGTCCCCCACCCGCGGCCTCGCCGACCTCGACCCCGCCGCCCAGCTCACGGTGCTGCGCAGGGTGTTCCGCGACGCGGGCTGGGAGACCGACCGCGTCCTGGCGGCCCTGGACGACACCCCCTTCCACTTCGAGGACCTGGCCCAGGTGCACCTGGAGCG
Source organism: Kineococcus sp. DHX-1 (assembly GCF_042473625.1). GTDB lineage: Bacteria > Actinomycetota > Actinomycetes > Actinomycetales > Kineococcaceae > Kineococcus. The sequence goes on from NZ_CP170445.1 coordinate 4,274,274, forward strand.
CTGGAGCAGCGGTCGCGTCGTGCTGCTCGGGGACGCCGCGCACTGCGCCTCGCCCGTCAGCGGCATGGGCACGACGCTCGGCCTCACCGGCGCCTACGTACTGGCCGGCGAACTCGCCACGGCCCACGCCCGCGGCCGCTCGCACACCGACGCCTTCGCCGCCTACGAACGTCGCCTGCGCCCGTTCGTCACCCGCGCGCAGGACCTGCCCCCGGGGACGCCCGCGGTCGCCAACCCGCGGACGGCCTGGCACCGACAGGCGCTGTGGACCGGTGTGCGCGTGCTGACGAGCCGGCCCGCCCGTGCCCTCGGCGGCCTGACGGGCCGGTTCACGACCCCGCCCGCCGACGCGTTCACCGTGCCGGACTACCCGGACCTGCGCGCCCGGGCGGGGTGAGACCCCCCGTGACGTCCCGGGTGGCGGGTGGGCGGGGCCGCCCTACGGTGGTGCCGTGAGCCCGCGGCCGGAGTCACCGGCCGGGACGGACCGGTCGGGAGACTGGACCGCACCGGCCGCGTGGGACGACGCCGAGGTCGGACGCGCCGTCCGCGCGGGCGACGAACGGGGTCTGCGCGAGGCCTACGAACGCTTCTCCCCCCTCGTCAACGGGCTGGCCCGCCGCCGGCTCGGCGAGCAGGACGCCCAGGACGTCGTGCAGGCCGTCTTCGTCGCCGCCTGGCGCTCGCGGGAGAACTACGACCCCGACCGGTCCTCCTTCGCGGCCTGGCTCGTGGGCATCACCCGGCACCGCATCGCGGACGCGCTCGCCCAGCGCTACCGCTCCGAGGTCGTCACCGAACCCGACCAGCTGCACGGCGGGGACGCCGCCGTCCTGCACGAGCCGCTGCCGCAGGACGCCGCGGCCGACCGGGTGGTCCTGCTCGCCGAGATCGACGAGCTCGGCGAGCCCCAGCGCACCCTCGTCCGCCTGGCCTTCTTCGACGACCTCACCCACGCCCAGGTCGCCGCCCGCACGGGCCTGCCCCTGGGCACGGTCAAGAGCCACCTGCGCCGGTCGCTGCACCGGCTGCGCGACCGCCTGGAGGTCGACCGTGCGGCCGACTGAGGGCACCGGGGCCCCGCACCTCGACGAGGACGAGGCGGCGCTGGCCGGCCTCGGCGAACCCCTGGGCGCCACAGCGCACCAGCACCTCGCCGACTGCGAGCAGTGCCGGGCGGAGGTGGCCGGATGGGCGCGCCTGGGCGCGGCCCGGGCCGCCGAGGACGTCGAAGCGCTGGCCCCCCCGGCCGGGACGTGGGACCGCATCGCCCACGAGGTCGGCTTCGACGCGGCGGGTTCCCGCGACGTTCGTCCCGTTGCCCTGCAGGCGGTTCCGCCCCTCGAACCGACGCCTCCCCCGGTGCGGCTCGACGAGCACCGGCGCGAACGCCCGGCGGGACGGGGGCCCCGTCGTCGGCTCGCGCTGCCCGTCGCCGCGGCCGCCGTCGCGGGCCTGCTCGTCGGCGGGGTGGCGGGTGTGGTGGGCTCGCGGCTCACCGGCGGGTCCGAGCCGGTCGCCGCCCGCCCGACCGTCGTGTCCTCGGCGACGCTGCGCCCACCGGGCGCGACGGACGAGGGCGCCGACGGCCCCGGGGGAACCGCCCAGGTCGCCGACGAGGACGGCACCGTGCGGCTCCACCTGACCGTGCACGGCGTCGTCCCCCCCGCCGAGGGCTACCTCGAGGCGTGGCTGCTCGACGCCGACGGCGGCATGGTGTCGCTGGGGACGATGGCCGGCGACGACATGACCGTCACGGTCCCGGCCGGCGTCGACCTGGGCCGCTTCGACGTCGTGGACGTCTCGCGCGAACCGCTCGACGGGGATCCCGGGCACTCCGCCGACAGCGTGCTGCGCGGCAGGCTCACCCAGGAGGCGTGAGCCGCGCTCGGTGGACGGTCGCGGCAGGCGTACAGTTGTTGCGAACCGTTCCCATCGTCAGGAAGCCGTCGCATGCCGTCGCGCCGTTCGACCCTCGCCCTCGCCTCCGCCCTGACCGCCACCATCGCCCTGGCCGCCTGCGGCGGCGGCACCGACAGCGCGTCGCCGGCCGCCGCCTCCGCCAGCGGCGGCACCGGCCTGAGCATCGTCGCCTCGACCAACGTCTGGGGCTCGGTCGCGAGCTCCATCGCGGGCGACGACGCGACCGTCACGTCGATCATCAGCGACCCCAGCGCCGACCCGCACAGCTACGAGGCGAACACGCGCACGCAGCTGGAGCTGTCCAAGGCGACCCTCGTCGTGGAGAACGGCGGCGGCTACGACGACTTCGTCGACACCATGCTGAAGGCGGCCTCCGCCAAGGCCACCGTCTTGAACGCCGTGGACATCTCCGGCAAGCAGGCCGCCGCGGGCGAGGAGCTCAACGAGCACGTCTGGTACGACGTCGAGACCGTCCGCAAGGTCGCCCAGGAGATCGAGGCCTCCCTCGCGAAGGCCGCCCCCGACGACGCCGCCACCTTCGAGGCGAACCTCAAGAGCTTCGAGAGCGGCCTGGACACCCTCGAGCAGAAGATCGAGACGGACAGGGCCTCGACGCAGGGCAAGGCCGTCGCGATCACCGAACCGGTCCCGGGGTACCTGCTCGAGGCGCTCGGCGCCGAGAACAGGACGCCGGAGAAGTTCTCCGAGGCCATCGAGGAGGAGACCGACGTCCCGGTCGACGTGCTCCAGGAGACCCTGGCACTCTTCAGCGGACACCAGGTCCAGGCGCTGGTCTACAACGAGCAGACGACCGGCCCGCAGACCGAGAAGGTCCTCGACGCCGCCAAGAGCAACGGCATCGCGGTGGTGCCGGTGACCGAGACGCTCCCCGAGGGCAAGGACTACACGACGTGGATGACCGGGAACGCCGACGCGATCACCGCGGCGCTGAGCGGGAAGTGAGGTCGGGGACCCCCGCCCTCCGCCTGAGCGGCGCATCGCTGGCCTACGGCGACCGCCGGCTCTGGTCCGGCCTCGACCTCGACGTGGCCCCCGGCGAGTTCATCGCCGTCCTCGGCGCCAACGGCGCCGGCAAGTCCAGCCTGCTCAAGGTCGTCCTCGGCCAGCAGCCCCTGGAACGCGGCACGGTGGAGGTCGCGGGCCGTCCGGTCCAGCGAGGGAACCGGCGCATCGGCTACGTCCCGCAGCAGAAGGGCCTCGACCCCGCCACGCCGCTGCGCGCCCGCGACTTCGTCCGCCTCGGCCTCGACGGCCACCGCTGGGGTCCGCTGCTGCCGTCGCGGCGCACCCGCGCGAGCGTCGACCGCGTGCTGGAGGCCGTCGGCGCCACCGCCTACGCCGACTCCCCCGTGGGCCGGTTGTCCGGCGGGGAGCAGCAGCGGCTGCGGGTCGCGCAGAGCATCGTCGGTGATCCCGCCCTGCTGCTGGCCGACGAACCCCTGCTGTCCCTGGACCTGAACCACGCCGCCGCCGTCAGCGCCCTGTTCCACGAATCCCGGGTGCGCACGGGCGCGGCCGTCGTCTTCGTGACGCACGACGTGAACCCCGTCCTGCCCTACGCCGACCGGGTGCTCTACCTGGCCGGCGGCCGGTTCCGCGTCGGCCCGCCCGACGCCGTCATGAACTCCGCGACGCTGTCGGAGCTGTACGGCTCGCCCGTCGAGGTGCTCCGCTCGGGTGGGCGTGTGCTCGTCGCCGGGGGCGCGGCCCCCAGCGAGCACCCGCACGCCCACGACCACGAGGAGGCCTCCTGATGCACAGCGCGCTCCCCACTGCCCTGCCCGGTGCCATCGCGTGGGACCGGATCTTCGACTTCTCCGACTACGGGGCGCTGCTGGCCCTCGTGCACAACTCCCTCTACGCGGGGGCCCTGCTCGGCCTCATCGGCGGTCTCGTGGGCGTCTTCATCGTCGCCCGCGACCTGCCGTTCGCCGTCCACGGCATCGCCGAACTCAGCTTCGCGGGGGCCGCGTTCGCCCTGCTCATCGGGGTGAACGTCGTCCTCGGCTCCCTCGTGGGGTCGGTGCTGGCCGCGGTGCTGTTCGGGGTCCTGGGGAACCGCGCGCGCGAGCACAACTCCGCCATCGGGGTGCTCATGCCGTTCGGCCTGGGCCTGGGGGTGCTGTTCCTGGCGCTGTACCAGGGGCGGGCCGCGAACAAGTTCGGCCTGCTGACCGGGCAGATCGTCGCGGTCGACAACCCGCAGCTCGTGTCGCTGGCCGTCCTGTCCGCCGTCGTCCTGGTGGCCCTGCTCGTCATGTGGCGACCGCTGCTGTTCGCCTCCCTCGACGCCGACGTCGCCGCCGCGCGGGGTGTTCCCGTCCGCCTGCTGTCGCCGGTGTTCATGCTCGTCCTCGGGCTCGCCGTCGCGATGAGCGTGCAGATCGTGGGCGCCCTGCTCGTGCTGGCCCTGCTCGTGACGCCGGCCGCGGCCGCGACGCGGATCAGTTCCTCCCCGTTCGTCGTGCCGCTGCTGTCCGTGGGTTTCGCGCTGACCGCGATGGTGGGCGGGATGCTCCTGGCGCTGGGGTCGTCGGTGCCCATCAGCCCCTACGTCACGACCGTGTCCTTCACGATCTACCTCGCGTGCCGGGTCGTGGCACGGGTGCGCCGTCCCCCGGCCCGGGTCGAGACACCGCGCCCGGTCGTCGCCGAGGTCGTCTGAGCCTGCGGCACCGCCGGGGCGGGGGCGCTGGGTAGCCTTCGCCCATGCCGCACCTGTTGCACCTGGACTCCTCCGCCGACCTCGCGACGTCGCGGTCGCGCGCCCTCACGGCGGCCTTCGCGCAGGCCTGGACCGGTCGCGGGGCCGAGTTCACGGTGACCCACCGCGACCTGCACCGCGACCCGCTCCCGCACTTCGCCACGAACGAGCAGCACTGGCCCGCGGCCGACCGACTGCCCGGGGCGCAGGTCCCGGCCGACCAGGACGCCCTGACGGCGCAGATCCACTCCGAGCTCCTGGCCGCGGACGTCCTGCTCGTGGGCGCGCCGCTCTACAACTACACGGTGCCCTCGACGCTGAAGGTGTGGCTCGACCACGTCCACATCCCGGGTGCGCTGGCCGGCGAGGGGTCCCAGCCGCTCGCGGGCCGCCCCGCCGTCGTCGTGAGCTCCCGCGGCGCGACCTACGACGCGGGCAGCCCGACCGAGGGCTGGGACCACGGCGTGCCCGTCCTGCAGATCATCCTCGGCGCCTCCCTCGCCATGGACGTCCACGTCGTCCAGACGAGCGCGACGCTCGCCGACCGGCTCGCGGACCTCGCCGACCTGCGCGAGCGCGCCGACGCCGAGTTCGCGGCCGCGCGCGAGGCCGCGCAGGATCTCGCGCGCCGGCTCTGATCCCGGTTCCTGCCGGGCCTCAGGGCAGGATCGCGTCGACGTAGCCGCCGTCCACCCGGACGGCGGCTCCCGTCGTCGCCGAGGCCAGCGGGGAGGCGAGGTAGCAGACCATGTTCGCGATCTCCTCGGGTTCGATGAGCCGCTGCAGCAACGACTGCGGGCGGTACCGCGTCATGAACTCCCGCTGCGCCTCCTCCCACGGGCCGTCGCCGACGAGCTCGCGGACGAAGTCCTCCACCCCACCGGTGTGGGTCGGCCCGGCCAGGACGCTGTTCACCGTGACCCCGGTGCCCGCGACGGCCTTGGCGAAACCCCGGTGCACGCCGAGGAGCGCGGTCTTGGAGACGCCGTAGTGGATCATCTCGGCCGGGGTGACGACGGCGGAGTCGCTGGAGGTGTAGAGCACCCGGCCCCAGCCACCCGACGTCATGCCCGGCAGGTAGTGCCGCGTCAGGCGCACCGCGGTGAGGACGTTCACCTCGAAGTAGCGACGCCACTCGTCGTCGTCGATCTCCAGCGGGTCGGCCGACCCGAAGATGCCGAGGTTGTTGACGAGGACGTCGACGGTCGGGACTGCGGCGACGAGCTCGGCGTGGCCCGCCTCCGTCGTGACGTCACCCGCGACGGTGCGGGCCGCGCCCTCGACCGTGGCGGCCGCGGCCTCGAGACGGCCGGGGTCACGGCCGGTCAGCACCACCTCCGCCCCGCACCGCGCGAGGCCCTGCGCGATGGCGAGGCCGATGCCCGAACTGGAACCGGTGACGAGGGCCGTCCTGCCCGTGAGGTCGATGCGCACGAGGAGTTCCTACCCGCCCCGCACGGTTCCTGCACACCGCCGGCCGGGCCGCCCCGCTACGGTCGCGACGTGCTGCCGCCGGGGTTGTCGATGCTGTGGGAGGACGTCGACGCGGCCGGGGCCCTGCAGGGACGGTTCGGCTTCGCCGACCTCGACGAGGCGGGCGGCTGGATCGCCGACCTGCTCGGCCGCACCTGGGGGCTGTCCGTCCGTTCCTGCTCGCGCCTGGTCCTCAGCGGGGACAACGCGGTCGTGTGGGTCGCACCCGACCGGGGCGAGCCGCTCGTCGTGAAGTTCTCCTGCGCGACGGACCGCTTCGCGCGACTCGACGCCACGACCGCCGCCCTCGACCACCTGGCCCGCGCGGGCATCCCCGTCGCCGCACCGCTGCGCACGCGCGACCAGGAGTTCCGCGTCCGGGCCTCCGGTCCCGTGGGCGAGCTGTCCACGGGGGTCTTCCCGGAGCTGGCGGGCGGCTGGCTCGACGTCTCGGACGCCGGCGCCGTCCACGACGCGGGAGCGTGGCTGGCCCGCACTCACGCGGCGCTCGCCGACTCGCCGACGGACGTGCCGCCGAGGGCCGCCGGAACCCTGCGCGACCGCGTCGGGGCCTGGCTCACGGGGGCCGATCCCGGTCACGTCCCCGACGCCTCCCGCCGACTCGCCCAGCTCCTCTCGCGCGCACCCGAACTTCCGGGGGCGCCTCAGGTGGTGCACGGGGACTTCCGCGCGGCGAACCTCCTGACCCGGGACGGCCGCGTCGTCGGTGTCCTCGACCTCGACGACGCCCACCGCGCCCACCCCGTCGAGGACCTGGCGCAGGCGAGCGTCTACCTCGCGACCCGGTTCCGCGCCTGGCGACCCACGCCGCCGGTGGCCCGCACGGCGCTGGTGGCCGGGTACGCGTCGGTGCGACCGCTCGGGACGGCGGAACGGGCGTGGCTGGAACTGCTCGTGCTGTGGATCGGTCTGTGCGCGGTGCCGGGGCCCGCCGACCCGGGAGGGTGGGCCGCCGCGGTGGAGTGAGCCCGCCCTGGTGCCGGTCAGTCCCGCGGCGCGGCGGACCGGCGCCTGCGGGGCGCGGGGCGCGGCAGCAGGTCCAGGGCCGACTGCGCGACGCCGCGAAGGGTGGCCGCGTCGGTGCCCGCCTCCCCGAGGGCCTCGATGCCGCGGTGGACCGTCACGAGGAGACCCGCCACCTGCTCCACGTCCGTGTCGGGGCTCAGATCGCCGTGTCGCCGGCACCGTTCGAGTTCGGCGGCGAAGGCGCTGCGCAACCCGTCGAACGCCTCGCGCGAGCGGGCGGCGACGACGTCGTCGTGCTCCGCGAGCTCGGCTGTGCCCTTGGCGAGCAGGCAGGCCCGGTGTCCCGGTTCCGCGCTGGACGTGGCGTGCTCGAGCAGGTACCCGGTCAGCCGTTCCAGCGCGCCGTCGTCACCACCGTCCAGCCGCTCGGCCGCGGATCCGACTGCGGCGGCGCAGTAGTCGTCGAACACGCGGCGGAACAGTTCACGCTTCCCCCCGAACGCCCCGTAGAGGCTGCCCTTGCCCAGGCCCGTGGCGCTCGCGATCGCGTCCATGCTCGTCCCGGCGAACCCCGTCGCCCAGAACTGGTCACGAGCGCTGGTCAGCGCGCTCGCCTCGTCGAACTCCCTCGGCCTGGCCATGCCCGCAGCCTAACCGTTCTTGACGGTCGGGTCCAGAACGTCCTACGTTGTGGACGATCCATTCCAGATCGGGTGGGTCGACACGACGGGAGGACGACGATGAGCGGGACGCTGGACGGCAAGGTGGCTGTGGTCACCGGGGGAACGAGCGGGATCGGGCTGGCCATCGCACGCCGGTTCGTCGCCGAGGGGGCGCGGGTGTTCGTCACCGGGCGCCGGCAGGCGCAGGTGGACGCGGCGGCGGCCGACCTCGGACCGCGGGCCGTGGGGGTGCGCGCCGACGTCGCGGTCCTGTCCGACCTCGACGACCTGTACGAGGTCGTCCGGGAGCGGGCCGGGCGCATCGACGTCCTCGTCGCGAACGCCGGCGGCACCGAACCCCAGGTGCTCGGCGCCATCACCGAGGAACAGTTCGACGCGACGTTCTCGACCAACGTCAAGGGCACGGTCTTCTCCGTGCAGAAAGCGGTGCCCCTGCTCTCGCCCGGGGCCTCGGTCATCCTCACGGGGTCGACCGCATCGGTCCGCCCCGATCCGGGCCTGGAGGTCTACGGAGCGAGCAAGGCCGCGGTGCGCTCCCTCGCACGCAGCTGGACGCTCAACGCCCCCGCGAACGGGTTCCGCGTGAACGTGCTGAGCCCCGGCCCGACCCGCACGCCGGGCCTGCTCGGCCTCGTGCCCGAGGAGCAGCAGGAGGAGTTCGCCGCCTCGCTGGGCAGCGCCCTGCCGGCCGGGCGGCTCGGGGAACCCGACGAGATCGCCGCGGCCGCGGTGTTCCTGGCCTCCGACGCCTCCGCGTTCGTCCGCGGTGCCGAGTGGTTCGTCGACGGCGGCCGCACCAGCGCGTGAGGCGGGTCAGCCGTGGGGCGGGTCGTCCAGGAGCGCTTGCAGTTCGGCGAACCAGACGCGCGCGAGCCGTTCCCGGTCCGGCAACCGGTCGTCGCGGTCCCACCGCCACGTCACGATGAGGGCGTGCACGACGATCCGGCAGGCGTGCAGGACGGCGGGGTCCAACCCCGGGTAGTGCTGCGCGACCTCGTCCGGGGCGTGGGCGACGTCGAGTTCCACCGGCCCGCGGCAGCACGTCTCCCAGTCGACGAACCGGAGCCCGGCGGGGGTCGACAGGACGTTGCCGGGGTGGGGTTCCCCGTGCAGGAGTTGTTCTGGGCGCCCGGCCCGGTCGATCGTCGCGACCGCGCCGGCCAGGGCGTCGAGCAACGTGCCACGAACGTCGTCGGGCGCGTCCGGCGTCCGCGTGCGGTCGAGCAGCAGGGTCCGGGCCGCGTCCACGCGACCGGTGAACCTCGGCGCGTCCAGCGTCAGGTCGGGGCTGCGCATCCCCCGGTGCAGCAGGAGGAGACCGCGCGCGTAGTCGGCCGGCGCCGGGAGCTCCCCGGAGTTCTCCTCGTGCGCCCAGAACGTGACGACGACACCGCCCCGCACGTGCGCCCGCGACGGGACCCGCGGATCCGGCGCGGCGACCGGCGCCACGGGCGCCACGGTGGCCGCCAGGTCGAGTTCGCGCTGGGCCTGTTCCACGCCCCGCTCCGAGACGCGCGCCACCACGTCGCACGGCAGCAGCCGCAGCGTCAGGGCGTTGGAGTCGTGGAGGACGACGGCGTCGTGGACGACCAGCCCGAGGGACGTGGCCACCTCCGTCGCCGCCGCGACGGCGCGGTCCCGCTGTGACGCCTGCACGTGACCGACGCTACGCCCGCCACTGCGGTGCGTTCCACGACGTTCCGGGGCCGTGGGCGTGTCGGAACGTCGCGCAGTGACCGGTCAAGCCCGCGGGTCCGGCACGATGTCGGGGTGCGCACGACCCTCAACGCCATCGAGTCGGCACTGCGCTCGTCGTGGGACGACGACACGACCTTCGCGTCCCCCGAGTACCTCGCACGCGGCGACGGACGAGCCTCCCGGGGTCAGTGCGGGCCGACGGCTCTCGTCGTCCAGGAACTCCTCGGCGGGGACCTCGTGGTCGCCGACGTCGAGCACGCAGGCCGCCGCAACGGCGTCCACTACTGGAACGTCACCGCGGCGGGTGTCGAGCTGGACCTGACCGCGGACCAGTTCACCCCGGACGAGCGCCTCGTCGACCCGCGCCGGGTCACCGGGAGGCGGAACGTCGACAGCCCGGGTGAGAGGGCCTTCGGGTTGTTGCGTGACCGGGTGGCTGCCGTCCTGAGGAGGCCGGCAGCGCCGGGGAGCACCAGCACCAGAGCCCGACCCCGGGTCGTGTGCCTGTGCGGCTCACTCCGCTTCCCCGACCAGTTCACCGCCGAACGCCGGCGCCTGACCGCCCGGGGAGTCGTCGTACTCTCCCCCGAGGACGTCGAGGGGGAACTGACACCCGCCCGGCGGCGAGACCTGGGCGAGCTGCACCTGCGGCGGATCGATCTCGCTGACGAGGTGCGTGTCGTCGGCGCGCGGGGGGCCGAAGGCGAGGCGACCCGCCGCGAGATCGCCTACGCCCGCGAGCGCGGCCTGGTGGTCAGCTGGAGCGATTTCGACGGCTGAGCCCGGCCCGCGCCGGCGGACGTCACAGCTCCTTGGCGAACCAGAGCTGAGCGTGCGGGTTGTCGTTGTACCGCTCGACCTCGCGGAAACCCGCGGACAGGTAGAGCGCGCGGGCGGCGGTCAACGCGCCGTGCGTGTCGAGCACCAGACCCGTGGCGTCGCGGGCACGGGCCCAGTCCTCGCACCACGTGAGGAGCCGCCGGCCGAGTCCGGTACCCCGGGCCCCGGGGGTGACGAAGAGGCGCTTCACCTCGGCCGTGCCGTCCGGCAGGGTCCGCACCCCGACGCAGCCCAGTCGGTCCCCCGCCACGACGAACGCACCGTGCGGTGCGACGAGGTCGACGAGGTCGGAGGCGGGCGCCCCGTCCCCCAGCGGGAGACCGGTGACGGCGGCCGCCTCGGCCCAGAACGCGGTGCGCAGGAACCGCCCGGCAGGTCCGCCGGGCGGTTCCTCGTGCAGGGCCACGGGCAGGTCGGGGGTGCTCACCCCGACATCGTGTCAGCCCTGACGGGCCTTCCAGCGGGGGTTCCGCTTGTTCACGACGAACACCTTCCCGTGGCGCCGGACGACGATGGACCCGTCCTTCTGCTTCAGGGACTTCAGGGACTTGACGACCTTCACCGCGACACCCCTCCGGACGGTTTCACCAGCTGGACTTCGTGACGCCGGGCAGTTCCCCGGCGTGCGCCATCTCCCGCAGGCGGACGCGGGAGATGCCGAACTTCCGGAGGAAACCCCGGGGCCGGCCGTCGGCGGCGTCGCGGTTGCGCAGCCGCGTCGGGCTCGCGTCCCGCGGCAGCTTCTGCAGCGCGAGCTGGGCCGCAGCGCGCTCCTCCGCCGGCAGGTGCGGGTTCGCCACCGCGCGCTTCAGCTCGGCCCGGCGCTCCGCCCAGCGCTCGACGACGGCGCGCCGCTGCTCGTTGCGCGCGATCTTCGAGGTCTTGGCCATCAGCGCTCCTCGCGGAAGTCGACGTGCTTGCGTGCGACGGGGTCGTACTTCCGGATGACCATGCGGTCGGGGTCGTTCCGGCGGTTCTTGCGGGTCACGTACGTGTACCCCGTCCCCGCGGTCGACCTCAGCTTGATCACCGGACGGACGTCGGCGGTCCTCGCCATCAGATGCGCTCCCCTCGCGCTCGGATCTGCGCCACCACGGACTCGATGCCGCGCTGGTCGATGGTCTTGATGCCCCGTGCCGACACGGTCAACGTGACCGTGCGCCCCAACGAGGGCACGAAGTACTTCTTGCGCTGGAGGTTGGGGTCCCAGCGCCGGTTGGTCCGGCGGTGCGAGTGGGAGACGGACTTCCCGAACCCGGGTTCCGCGCCCGTCACCTGGCATCGAGCCGACACGTCATCTCCTCCTGGTCGCCGTACGGTCTGTGCAACACTACCGCTACTGACAACCATTCCCGACAAGAGCCCCAGGAGATCCCGTGCGACCCGCCATCCACCCCGTCTACGAGGCCGTCGTCTTCCGCGACAAGTCCGCCGGCACGGCGTTCCTCACCCGGTCGACGATCGTCACGCGCGACCTGCCCACGGTGGAGTGGGAGGACGGTCGCACGTACCCGGTGTGGGACGTCGACGTCTCCGCCGCCAGCCACCCGTTCTGGACCGGGACCGCCCGCGTCCTGGACACCGAGGGTCGCGTGGAGAAGTTCCGCCGCCGCTACGCCCGCCCCTGAACGGCGGGAAGCACGCCTCGCGTCCTTCCGAGGGGCCTCCACGGGCGCGAGGTGTGCTTCCCGTCCCCACCGCGGTTGTCCGACCACCGCCCCCGGGGCAGGGTGGGGCCGTGCCTGCAGCCGTCGTCGAGGTCGACCACGTCACGCGCACGTTCGGGCCCGTCACCGCGCTCGACGACGTCAGCCTCGACGTCGAGGCCGGGGAGGCCGTGGGCGTCCTCGGCCCGAACGGCGCGGGGAAGTCGACGCTGCTGTCGTTGCTGGCCGGCCTGCGCCGCCCGGACCGCGGCACGGTCCGCGTGGCGGGAAGCGATCCCCGCGAGCCGGGCGCCCGCACGCGGATCGGCGTCACCCCGCAGGCCACCGGACTGCCACAGACCCTCAAGGTCCGCGAGGTCGTGGACTTCGCAGCGGGCCACCACCGCGATCCCGTGCCGCGACCCGAACTGCTGGAACGGTTCGGGCTGACCGACCTCGCCGGCCGGCAGTGCGGCGGCCTGTCCGGCGGTCAGCAACGACGGGTCGCCGTGGCACTCGCCTTCGTCGGCCGACCCCGGGTCGTGCTCCTCGACGAACCGACGACGGGACTCGACGTGCCGGCCCGGTTGTCCCTGTGGGAGGCCGTCCGCGGGTTCGTCGCCGACGGCGGCACGCTGCTGCTGACCTCGCACCACCTCGAGGAGGTCGAGGCGCTCGCCCACCGCGTGGTCGTCGTGGACCGCGGCCGGGTCCTGGAGTCGGGGACGGTGGAGGAGGTCCGCGGCCGCACCGAGGTGCGCCGCGTCCGGTTCCGCGCCGACTCCGTGCCGGACGACCTGCTGGTCGAGGTGGAGGTCCTCGTCCGCGACGGCGACCGCGTCGAACTCCTCGCCCCCGACGCCGACGGTCTCGTCCGCGACCTCGTGCGCCGCGACGTCGCCTTCCGGGACCTGGAGGTGGCGACGGCCTCGCTCGAGGAGGCGTTCCTGGCCCTCACTTCCAGGACGGTGACACCGGGGGACGTCCCCCGGTGACGCGCACCGTCGGCCCCGCGCGGCTCACCTGGTTGCACACCCGCTACCAGGTGCTCGAAACCCTGCGGGTTCCGGTCGTCGTCGTCAGCACGGCCGTCTTCCCCGCCCTCATCTTCACGGTCTTCGTCGTGCCGCAGGCCGGATCGATGAGCCCGCTGGCCGCGACCGCCGCGACGGCGCAGCTCGCGGTCTTCTCGGCCATGAGCACGGCCCTGTTCACCCACGGTGCGGGGATCGCCGAGGACCGTGCGCTGCCCTGGGACACGCACTTGCGCACCCTGCCCGTCGGCGCCGCGCCACGGTTCCTCGCACGCGTCCTCATGGGGGCGTTCTTCACCCTCCTCGGCCTGGTGCCGCTCGTCGCGCTCTCGGCGCTGCTCACCGACGCGACAGTGACCGTGGGCCGGTTCCTCGAAGGCCTCGTCGCGCTGCTCGCCGCGGGCGTCCCGTTGCTGGCGCTGGGGTTGGCGATCGGCTACTCGCTGCCCGCCAAGGCCGCCCTGGCGCTGGCGCAGGTCGTGCTGCTCCCCCTGGCGTTCGCCGGCGGGTTGTTCCTGCCACCGGAGACGATGCCGGACTGGTTGCAGTCCCTCTCCGTCTGGACCCCGACCCGCGCCGGACGCGACCTGGTGACCAGCGCCGTCACGGGACTCGACGTCGGGACCCGCGTGGTTCCCGTCCTCGTGGGCTGGGCCGTCGTGTTCGGCGCCGTGGCCGTGTGGGCGATCCGCCGGGACCAGGGCCGCCGGTTCCGCTGACCCGTCGGCGCGAGGTCACTGCGGTTCGCGCGCGACCCCGCCGTCCCCGCACGTCGTCCCCCGTGCGGCCTGCACCCGCGGGTCGTCGGCGGCCAACCCGGTGCCCACCGTCGTCCGGTCGCCGTTCTGCGCCACGGAGTGCTCGGCGCTCACGGTCACCTCGGTCCGGGTGACGGTGAACGTGCCCCCGGAACCCGCGACGGCGTTCTCCCCGAACAGGTGCAGACCGTCCGCCTCGGACTGGCACGTCAGGCCCGTCCCGTGGTCCGTGAACCCCAGGCTGAACGAGTACGGGTCGCCCGTGACGCCGCGGACGACGCCGAGGCTCGGACCCTCGACGCGGTAGACGTACAGCTCGACCGAGCGCCCCGTGTCCAGGAACACCACCGGGGCACCGGACGCGAGGACGGCGGCCGTCGCCGACGCGGCCTGCGGCGCGGCCGACGTGAAGGCGGTGAAGACCGTCCCGTGCGCCGTGGTCGTGACACCGAGGGTGCGGTGGCCCTCGTCGTCGTCGGCGAGCCAGACCGTGTCCGGTCGCCCGTCCCCGTCGAGGTCGACCGTCGTCGCGGTGCCGGCTCCGTCGGGAACCCCCGCGGTGGGTCCCGCGGACCGGGTGGCGGCAGCGCTCGACGGGGCTGAGCTCACCGGGGCAGAGCTCGACGGGGCGGAGCTCGCCGGCGCCGCGCTCGTCGTCTCCGGCCCTGCGCTGACGGACGCGGTGTCCGAACATCCCGTCACCACGACCACAGCGGCCAGGGACGCCAGAGCGAGTCCCCGCGTGCGCACAGTGCGCATGTCGTCCTCCCGTGTCCTCGAGCAACTGTTCCAGTGTGCTCCGGGGAGTGCGTCCGGGCACGCGGGGCGGTCCCCGGAACGGCGGAGGTCGTGCTTCCGGCCCTGACGAGCCGCCCGGAACGGCGGAAAGAGTGTTTTCCACGCGGGACCGCCGGGGTGGCAGGGTGGGGGGGTGAGCGAGGAGAACGTCCGCACCGAACGGCTCGTCCTGACCCGGCCGGTGCCGGCCGACCTCGACGACGTCTTCACCCTGTACTCCGACCCGGCGGTGTGGGAGCACTTCCCCAGCCGTCGGCACACCGACCCCGCGACGACGCGCGGGCTCCTGGACGCGATCGACGAGAGCTGGCAGCTCGTGGGATTGGGCAGCTGGGTGGCGCGCGACGGGGACGGGGTCCTCGTGGGGACGGGGGGTTGCGACCTGCGACTCGGCCTGGCGTGGAACCTCGGCTACCGGCTGGCCCGGGCGTCGTGGGGCCAGGGGTACGCGCAGGAACTCATCCGCGCTGCCGTCGCCGCGGCCCGGCGGGTGCGGTTCGACGTCCCCGTCACGGCCTACCTGCTGGAGCACAACGTCCGGTCCAAGGCCGCGGCCGAACGCGCCGGCCTGCACCTCGTGTGGCAGGGGCCCGATGCGGGGAACCCCGATCCGGCCGCCGTGCGCCTGCTCTACGCCGACCGGCCGTTGAGCGCGGTCGTCGTCCGGGAACTCACCGCGACCTGACGCGCGGGGCGCGGGGCCGCGCCCGCACGTGCATCCGTTCCCCCTGCCGGCCGAACAGCACGAGGCACTCCGTCGGGACCCTGCCGGGGTTGCTGACGCGGTGGGGCAGCCGGGTGTCGAACTCGGCCGCCTCCCCCGCCGTCACGACGAAGTCGTCGTCCCCGAGGCGCATGCGCAACCGTCCCGCCATGACGTAGATCCACTCGTACCCCTCGTGGACGTTCTGCTCGTCCGACTCCTCCCCCGCGCCGGGGTCCAGCACCTGCTTGTAGGCCCGCAACCCGCCGGGGGCGGCCGTCAGCGGCAGGTACGTCATCCCCCGGTGCACCGTCCGCCGCGCGGTCCGGGACACCGGACGCGCGGGGCGCACGAGTTCGTCGAGGCCCACCTCGAAGTGCTCGGACAGCGGCAGCAGGAGTTCCAGGGTCACCTTCCGGCCGCCCGACTCCAGCCGCGACAGGGTGCTCACGGAGATCCCCGTCGCCGCGCCGACCTCGGCGAGCGTGCGACCGGCGTCCGTCCGCAACCGCCGCAGCCGCGGCCCCACCGCGGCGACGACCGCCGAGACCTCGTCCTCCGCCACGTCCCCGAGTCTTCCGGTCACACCGGACATCCGACCCCGTCTTTGCCGGACCGGCAAGCGGGCTGGTCGTCGAGAACTCCGACGGGTGACCCTCCTGCCATGCTCCGAGACCCGAACCCCGACCTGCTCGACGTCCTCGTCGTCGGCGGTGGCGCCGCCGGCCTGTCCGCCGCCGTCGCCCTCGGCCGCGCCCGGCGGCGCGTGACCGTGCTCGACGCGCAGAACCCCCGGAACGCCCCCGCGCACGGCGTCCACAACTTCCTGACCCGCGACGGCATCGGCCCGTTCGAGTTGCAGCGCAGCGGTTCCGAGGAGGTCCGCCGCTACGGCGGGACGGTCGTGGCGGCCACCGCGACCGGTGCGACCCGGAACGCCGACGGCTCGTTCACCGTCGTCGGCTCCGCCGGGGAGTTCCACGCCCGCCGCCTCGTCGTCGCCACCGGACTCGTCGACGACCTGCCCGACGTCCCGGGCCTGCGCGAGCACTGGGGAGGTGACGTCGTCCACTGCCCCTACTGCCACGGGTACGAGGTCGCCGACCGCGCGATCGGGGTCCTCGCCACGTCGGCCCTGTCGGGCCACCAGGCCTGGTTGTTCCGCCAGTGGAGCGCCGACCTCGTGTACTTCTCGCACACCGCTCCCCCGCTGACGGCCGACCGCCGTGCGGAACTCCTGGCCCGCGGCACGCGGATCGTCGACGGCGAGGTCCGCGAGGTCCTGTCCGCCGACGGGCGGGTGCGGGGCGTCCGTCTGGCGGACGGCACCGTCGTCGACCGCGAGGTGCTCGTCGTCGCCGCCCCCGTGCGCGTCTCCTCCCCCGTGCTGGACGACCTCGGCATCGTGCGGGAACCCGTCGTGCTGGGGGACGTGGAGGTCGGGGACCGCTACCCCTCCGGTCCCGGCGGTGCGACGAGCGTGCCGGGCGTGCACCTGGCGGGCAACGTCACCGACCCGCAGGCGCAGGTCGTCACCGCCGCGGCCGCGGGGCTCATGGCCGGGGCCGCGGTGAACGCCGACCTGATCGCGGAGGAGACGGCGGCGGCCGTCGCGGCGTTCCGGGCCTGAGCGGGGCGGGAACGCGCAACTCCTCCACGGCCCGTTCGAGCGCGGGTTACGGTCGGAGGAGGACGACACGAGGAGGTGCGGGGTGCGACGACGGTGGCTGCTGGCGGCCGGGGGTGCCTCCGTGCTCGGGGTCGGGACGGCGGGCGCGACGCTGCTGCCGGACCGCACCGAAGCCGCCCCCCTGCCCCGGCTCCTGTCCGGACCCGACTGGTACGACGCCGATCCGCGCGCGGAGTCGGCCTGGCTGGCCACGGGCCGGGTCCCCGGCGCCGCCGGCCCGCACGGAGGCCTCGTGCGGCGGGCGCTGCTCGACCTGCGCGCGCTGACGGGCCCGGACGGGGCCGTCGCGGCCGGTCCGGCGCCGTCCTGGGCGTACGCCTGGCCGCGCGACTCGGCGTTCGCGGCCGCCGCGCTGGCCCGCACGGGGCACCTCGACGACGCCGACCGGATCCTGCGGTTCCTGGCCCGCGTCCAGCTGCCGGACGGGGGGTTCGAGGCCCGCTACCGGCTCGACGGGCGGGGCACCCCCGACGACCGCCGGCGTCAGGTCGACGGGGCCGGCTGGTCGCTGTGGGCGCTGCGCGCGGCGCTGGACGCCGACCCCGACGCCGCGTCGGCGCGCGACCGGGCGCAGGAGCACCGGGACCTGCTGGACCGGGCCGTGGAGTTCACCCTCGACCGGACGGCGGGCGGCACGCGGTTGCCCGACCCGTCCCCGGACTACTGGGAGCTGAGCGAACGGAGCCTGACCCTGGGCGCGGTCGCGCCGCTGGTCGCCGGTCTGCGCGCGGGGGCGGCGGTGCTGTCCCGGCTGCGGGACCGACGCCGGGCGCGGACGGTGTCGGGCGCGGCCGGGACCCTCGCCGGCCTGGTCCGCGAGCGCTTCGCGCCGGCGGGCTGGACCCGCTACGGCGGAGGGCGCGGTGACGGGGTGGACGCCGCCGTGACGTTCTGCCTCCCGCCGTTCGCAGCGCGCGCGGACCACGACGTCCTGCAGGCCCTCGACGCGTACCAGGTGCTCGCGCGCCAACCGGCCGGCGGACTGGCGCCGGGGGCCGGGTGGCGGCGGAAGGACGCCTTGTCCTGGACGCCGGAGACGGCGCTCGTCGCGCTGGCCGAGGCGGCGTGCGGGCGCACCGCGCAGGCGGACGCCTGGCTGACGTGGTTCGGAGCCCACCTCACCGACTGGGGGAGCCTGCCGGAGAAGGTGCTGCCGGACGGTGCCCCGGCCGGTCCGGCGCCCCTGGGGTGGACGGCGGCGTGCGTCGTGCTGGCCGTCGACACGCTCGGGCGCGGGTGAGGGGCACCACTGCTCCACAGGTGATCAAGGCGCGTGAAGGTCTTGCGCACGGTTGCACCTTGCGTGTTAGCTTCCCCACGGCTGCAGCTCACCGCAGCTCCTCGATCGTTCTGAACGCCCGCGGAGTGTGTTGCGGGCGTCGCGCCGGCCGGGTGACCGGTCCGGCGTGGCGTTCCACTCAGCCCGAGTCCCGCAGACGCGCGGGGCTTGACCGACTGGAAACGTGTTGGAGAAAGCATGGCTCAGGGCACCGTCAAGTGGTTCAACGCCGAGAAGGGCTACGGGTTCATCGAGCAGGACGGCGGCGGCCCCGACGTCTTCGTCCACTACTCGGCCATCGGTGGCAACGGCTACCGCTCGCTGGAGGAGAACCAGCGCGTGGAGTTCGAGGTGACCCAGGGCCAGAAGGGTCCGCAGGCCGAGTCGGTCGTCGCGCTCTGACCTGTTGACGGCAGTGCACGCGAAGGGCTCCCACCCCGTCCGGGGTGGGAGCCCTTCGCCGTCCCCGGACTGCGACACGAACTCCGCGGGCTAGTTCCGCCCACCGGGACGCCCCTGCAGGAACCCCCCGATCCCCCGCGTGACGACGACCACCGCGACGGTCTCGGCGGCCAGCAGCCCCACGAGCACCAGCAGCTGGACGCGCGCCGCCTCCCACGGACTCGCCCCGCCGAGCAGCAACCCGACGAACGCGCCGGGCAGCGTCACGAGCCCCACCGTCCGCGTCTGGTCCAGCGCCGGGGCGAGTGCGCGGGCCGCCGCGGTCCGGCCCAGCGGTGCGACCGCCTGGGCGGTCCGGGCACCGATCGCCAGCCACCCCTCGACCTCGTGCCAGCCCGCGTCGACGTCGTCGAGCATCCGGCGGCCGGCGAGCGTCGTGGCGGTCATCGACCCGCCGATCAGCTGCGCGGTGAACGGCACCACCTGCAGCACGTGCGGTGGCAGGGCCCCCACCGCGAAGACGACGCCGGCCGCGGTCCCGGCGCCCGCGCCGATCGCCAGGACGGTCACCGGCCACACCCGCCGCACGGTCACGGCCCCGGTGCGCAGCCGCCGCGCGGACGTCCAGCTCGCCACCCCGAGGGCCACGGCCAGGTAGAGCGGGGCGAGCGCGGGCGTGCGCAGCACCAGCCCGAGCACGAGTCCCACGACGACGATCTGCACCACCGCCCGGAGCACCGCGGTGACGACGTCCCGCCCCTGCCGGATCCCGCCGAGGGCGCCGACACCGACGGCGACGCCGGCCAGCAGCACCACCGCCAGCGCGACCGGCACCACCGAGCGGTCCACGTCAGCCCCGCTCGCTCACGAGGAGCTGACCCGCGCCAGCACCTCGGGGGCGCGGCGGTCCAGGACGGACCCGCCCTGGACGATCCCCACCCACGGCAGGACGATCCCCGTCACCAGCCCGACGGGCAGCGCGATCCAGCCCACCCAGGACGGTCCGACGAACGCGACGACGGCGGGCACGAGCGTCGGCAGCGCCAGCACGGTCGTCGCGCCCGACGTCCCGAACTGCACGCCGACGGTGGCGGCCGAGGCGCCCTTGGGGGTCTGGAACGGGTTGGCCCCCGGCGCCGGGGCCGGGTACGGCACGAGCGCGCTGGCCACGGACGACACCCCGAGCGAGGCTCCGAAGAGCGCCAGGCTCGCCCCCAGCACCGCCGGCACCAGCTCGCCGCGACCCGCGACGAGGCAGCCGGCCACGGAGGCCACGACCAGCAGCGGCAGTTGCCACAGCCCGGCCGCGAGCACGCGGCCCGCCCGGTCGTCGCGACCGCGCAGCCCGGTCGCGACGTGCAGCGCGAACGCCGAGTGGTCGTAGGCGACGTCGTTGTGCAGCGACCAGCCCATGACGAACGCGATCGCGGGGCCCGCGGCCACGGGCCACGCACCGACCGAGCCGCCCTGGGACAACGGCAGCACGACGAGGAGCAGCGGGATGACGACGAGCGAGGCGGCGCTGACGAGGTAGCGCGGGTCCCGGCGCCAGTAGCGCGCGCACCGCATGGCGACGGCCGTCGCGGGCGCCCACGCCGGGGTGTCCGGGAGCCGGTCCAGGAGCGGGTGGCGGCGCTCGTCGGCGGGGGCGGACGCCGCGGCCTGGCCGGCCGGACCGGTCCCGGCCGGGCCGAGGGCGACGGCCCAGACGAGGACGACGAGCGCGAGGACGACCAGCGCCAGCACCAGCCGCAGCGCGGCCAGGCCCCAGCGCCCGGCGGCCGCGTCGGCCGCGGCGGCCACCCCGTACCCCGGCGGGGTCCAGCCGGCGACCCCCGCGACGGAGCGGCCCAGCTCGGCCAGCCCGGTGCCCGCGCGGCCGACGACGACGTTGAACAGCGGCCCGAAGGACACCAGGAGCAGACCGCCGAGGACGACGAGGGCGTCCCGCGTGCGGCGGCGCCGCAGCAGCGCGGCCGCGGCCGTCGTCGTCATCCGTGAGGCGGCCACGGCGGTCAGCGCGGTGACCGCGAGCGCCGGGACCGCGAACGCCGTGGCGGCCGGGGTCCGCGAGAACGTGACGACCGCCCCGGCGGCGAGGAGCACGGTGACGGCGCCCGGGAGTCCGAGCAGACCGGAGACCAGCAGGCCCGGGACCAGCCGGCGGCGTTGCACCCCGAACGTCGCGAACCGCGAGGGGTCCAGGGTCTCGTCGACGCCGAACGCCACGAGCGGGACGAGGGCCCAGCCGAGGACGAGGAGCGCTCCCCCGCCGACGACGACCGGCCCGGCCACGTCGGTCGCGCTGAACCGCAGGGCGACGAGCCCGGCGCCGACGAGCGCGACGACCCCCGCGGCCCAGACGGCCCCGAGGACGAACGCCACGATCTGCCAGGGACTGCGCCGGAACCCGTTGCGCAGCAGCGTCAGCTTGAGGCGGACGAACGTCCCGACGCCGGGTTGGGCGGTCGGGAGGGCTCCCGTGGCCGGGCCGGTCACCGCAACCAGTCCAGCCCGGTGACGTCGCGGGTCCCGCCGACGAGGTCGACGAACCGCTGTTCCAGGGTTCCCGCCCCGCGGACGGTGGCGAGGTCGCCCGCGGCGAGCACCCGGCCGCCGGCGATGACGGCGACGTGGGTGCAGAGGCGTTCGACGAGGTCCATGACGTGGCTGGACAGGACGACCGTGCCACCGCCGCCGACGTACCCGGTGAGGATGCTGCGGATGGTCGCCCCGCTCACGGGGTCGACGGCCTCGAAGGGTTCGTCGAGGACGAGGACGCGGGGCGCGTGGACGAGGGCGCAGGCGAGCGCCACCTTCTTCGTCATGCCCGCGGAGTAGTCGACGACGAGCGTGTTCCCGGCCTCGGTGAGACCGAGGGCGTCGAGGAGTTCGCGGGACCGTTCCTCGACGACGGCGCGCGGCATGCCCCGCAGCAGGCCCGAGTAGCGCACGAGTTCCAGGCCGGACAGGCGGTCGAACAACCGGACCCCGTCGGGCAGGACCCCGAGGGCCCGCTTGGCCCCGACCGGGTCGGCCCAGACGTCGGCGCCGGTGACGAACGCGCGGCCGGCGTCGGGGCGCAGCAACCCGGTCGCCATGGACAGCGTGGTCGTCTTGCCCGCCCCGTTGGGTCCGACGACGCCGTAGAAGGAACCCGCGGGAACGTCGAGGTCGAGGTGGTCGACGGCGACCTTCTCGCCGAAGCGCTTGCACAGCCCGCGCAGGACCAGCGCCGGTGCCGCGGCGGTCACCGGACACCCCCGCGGGCCAGCCGGTACCGCAGGTCCGTGCGGACGGCGGGCCACTCGGCGGCGGTGATGGAGAACACGACGGTGTCGCGCAGGGAACCGTCGGGCAGCACCTGGTGGCTGCGCAGCACCCCGTCCTGGCGGGCGCCGAGCCGCGCGATCGCCGTGCGGGACTGGTGGTTGTGCCAGTGCGTGCGGAACTCGACCGCGATGCAGTGCAGGTCCTCGAACGCCCGGGTGAGCAGCAGGAGCTTGGTCTCGGCGTTGATCCCCGTCCGCTGGGCGCTCGGCGCGTAGAACGTCGAGCCGATCTCCAGCCGCGGCACGTCGGCCTGCACGTTCATGTAGGTGGTGGCGCCGCAGACGGCACCGGTGTCGAGCCGGCGCACGGCCCAGGGCGACATCACCCCCTCGCGCTGCAACCGCAACCGCCGCTCGACCTCGGCGTCGACCTGCTCCGGCGCGGGCACGCTCGTGTACCAGGTGCGGTGCAGGTCCCCCTCGGCGACGACGGCCCGCAGGCCCTCGGCGTGGGCGGCCGTGAGGGGCTCCAGGGCGACGCGCTCTCCGGACAGGGGCACGGGGTTCGCGATCTCGCTCACCCCGCGACCCTACCGACGCGCCGGCCCCGCCCTACCGGTCGATCACTTGAGGAACTTGCGCAGCTTCTTGCGGTTCGCGGCGTCCCACGCCTCCTCGACGTCGTGGAAGGCCACGGCGGAACGGACCTCCTCGAGCGCGTGCAGGCGGCCCAGGACGAAGGCGCCGGAACCGAACTCCTCGACGAGACCGGCGAGGAACTCGCGGGCCAGGACGGTGTCGGCGTGCTCGTCGAGCAGGTCGAGCAGTTCCTTGAGGACGTCGACGTACTCCTCGGCGGCCTCCCCGACCTTGGGGGCCACCACACCGGCCGCGTCCCGGGCGGCGGCGACCGCGTCCCGCAGGCGGACGAGGGCGTCGGCGTCGTCGGCGGTCACGTGGTCGACGTCGTGGTCGATCTCGAGGTCGGTGTCGAGGTCGACGTCCCGGTAGGCGTCGCGCGCGGCGCGGTGGGCGTCGGCGACGAGGGGCAGCAGCACCTTGCGGGCCTCGCGGCGGGCGGACTTGAGGGTCGGCGGGTCGGCGACGAACGCCTCGAGCGCGGCGACGAGGTCGCGGTAGCGCTGGGAGTCCAGGGCCTCGAGGACCGCGGCGTGCGCGGCGACGGCGCGGTCGGCCAGGACGGCCCGGACGCGGTCGGCGACGACGGCCGGGTCGCCCGTGCCGGAACCGGCCGTGTGCCCGGCGGCTTCCTCGTCGAGGTCCTCCAGCAGCTTCTCGGCGAGGACGTCGAGGTCGCGGACCGGCCTGGTCACACCGGTGATCCACGCGAGCTCGGTCCGCAGCTCCTCCGTGGCGCCCTCGGCGAACAGCGGGGCCGTCGTCGTCAGGACGCTGTGCAGGCGGCGGGCGGCGATGCGCAGGGAACGGACGGCGTCGGGGGCGTCGATGCGGGCCAGCGGGTCCTGCGACAGGAGCCAGCCGACGTCCTGCGCGAGGCGGGCCAGCACGACGGCACCGGCGCTGTCGTCGACCGACACGGCGTCGAAGCCGTCCTCGTCGTCGGGGCCGTCGAGGACCGCGCGCAGCTGCGCGGTGCGGTCGGACTCCTCCGCGCCGAGGGCCTCCCACGCGTCGGTGACGGCGTCGAGCAGGTCGCGGCGGCCGTCGACGACCTCGACCTGCCACTCCGCCCAGACCTGCGGGGAGGAGTCCTCCGGTGCCAGGGCGCGCGCCTGCACCTGCCGGGTCGTCAGCCGCGCGACGACGTCGCCCTCGGCGTCGAGCAGGTCGCGCTGCCGCGCGCTCGTCGACAGCTCCAGGACCGGGCCGAGCGAGCGCCCGCGGGCCGCGGCCCACGTGAGGCGCTGCAGCGCAGCGGGTGCGGTGCGGACGGCGCGGCCCAGCGCCTGGCGGACCTCGTGCGTGCGCGGCCCCCGGCCCGGTAGTTCCAGCACCCACCCGCGCGGGGCCGGGCTCGTCCGCTCGGCGGTCTGGCGGCGCACGGAGACACCGGCCGCCGCGAGCGCCAGGTCGCTGGTGTCCCAGTGCGTCTCCTCGCTGGTCACCTCGACCTCGGGGCGCACGTCGGCGACGCCGGGCAGCTCCCCGCCCCCGGGCGCCGACTCGAGCGCCGACTCCTGCGCCGACCCGGGGGTGGGCGCGAGGTAGGTGCGGGTGAGGGCCAGGCGAGGGGACGGCATGGGCAAAGACCTACCACGGAGGGGTGAACGGACCACCATCGCTGCAGGTCAGGGGCTCGTCAGGGCCGGGGTGCCGGAATCACCGCCGGTCCAGCCGCAGGACCCCGTCGCGCCAGACGCCTTCGGTGCCGTCCTCGAACGTCGTCGTGCGCTCGAGCAGCTCCTTGCGGGCGGCCGTCCAGTCCTGCGACGGCAGGGCGAGCGTGGCCAGGAGCTCGTCCGGGTCGGGCAGCGCGACGTCCGCGCCGGGGAAGTCCTCCCCCAGCGGACCGAGCTGCTCGGGGCGGCTGACGTGCCCGACCACGAGGAGGGAACCGCCGGGCGCGACGGCCTCGGCGGCGCGGCGCAGGACGGCGGCGCGGTCGAGGAAGGCGTAGGAGTGCAGGAAGGACGCCGTGACGAGGTCGAAGGTCCCGTCCGGGAAGGAGACGCCGAGGTCGTGCCGCTCGAACCGGGTGCGGTCGGCGACACCGGCCTCCGCAGCGTGGGCCCGGGCCCGGTCCAGGGCGGTGCCCGAGACGTCGACGCCCGTGACGTGCCACCCGCGGGAGGCGAGGAACAGGACGTCGCCACCCTCGCCGCAGCCGAGGTCGAGGGCGGTGCTGGTGGTGGTGTCGGGCGTGAGGTCCGCCGTGGCCTCCACGAGGGCGGCGTTGGGGCGCCCTGTCCAGACGTGACCGCCGTGGGCGGCGTACATCCCCTCCCACAGTTCCTCGGCGTCGCGGGCGGTGGGGTCGAAGCGGCTCATGCCCCGATCCTGCGCAGGGGTGGGGCGGGCGTCGAGCGCTGTTGCCGTTCCGGCAACGCCCGGGGGACGTGACGCAGCTCGCGTTGACGGTCGGCCGACCCCGCGTACACTAATGATTCATGCACGAACAATCGTCGACGCCGGACCCCCGGGACCCCCGGACCCCGGCCCGGTTGCGCCGGCCGACCTCGAAGAACAAGTGGGTCGACCTCTTCCTGGACGCCGTGTTCAGCTTCACCGGCCCCGCGCAGGTCTCGCACGAGGAGGGCCCCCAGCGCGGCCCGCGCACCGAGGCCGAGGCGCAGGCCGGGTACGCCCAGTGGGAGCGCGTCACGCGCAACGGTCACACCTACCTGGTGGAACGCCCGGCCGGGCACAGGGACCCCCAGAGCTGAGCCGCCTGCCGGACGATCGCCACCCCGTCGACCGACCCCGGCAGCAACCGCACCTCCAGCACGTCCGGCCCCGGCCGCAGGCCCAGCACGCGGGTCACGTCGACGTCGGCGTACTTCGTCACCGGCGTGCGCGCCGCCGCCGCGCGCAGGGACTCCCAGTCCGGCCAGTCGCGCCCCACGAGGTCGACGAGCTCGTCGGGCAGCGGACCCAGCCGGCGGCAGTGCGGGTTCGTCCTGAACCTCCGGTGCAGGTCGTCCCGCGCCGCGAAGAACTCCACGACCTGACGGAAGCGCGCGACGTCACGGAAACCCTCGGCGTCGAGGTTGACGTGGACGGCCGCCTCCCGCGGCACCGAGAAACCCAGGTCGCGCGCCGGTTCCAGC
Organism: Kineococcus sp. DHX-1; assembly: GCF_042473625.1. Classification (GTDB taxonomy): domain Bacteria; phylum Actinomycetota; class Actinomycetes; order Actinomycetales; family Kineococcaceae; genus Kineococcus. The sequence goes on from NZ_CP170445.1 coordinate 4,299,934, forward strand.
AGGTCCTCGAGGTGCTCGGCGTGGCGATCGGTGAAGGGCGGCGTCACGAGTTCGCACGGCCGTTCGCGTCCCCCCGGCAGGGGTGCGGCGAGTGCGATCGTGGCGCCCGCGGTGTCGTCGAGACGGTGCACGCCGGCGACCTCGACGACCTGCGCGCCGAACACCGCCGCGACGGGGGCGAGCACCGACCCGATCCCCTCCGCCGGGTCGGCGTACCGCTGCACGAGGCGCAGCAGCCGCGGGTCGTCGCTCAGCACGCGGAACCACCCCGGCCGCGCCGGCGCGGCCCCGTCGAGGTCGGCGACGATCGTCGTGTCGTCCACGAGGGAGCAGCGGTGGGTTCCGGTGCCGTCGACGACGTCGAACGCGGGCGTCAGGTGCCAGAACGCCCTGACGCCGGGGGTCGCCGAGGACTCGGTGTCCACGTGGAACCGGCGCACGACGCGTCCGCCGCAGCGCCGCGCCAGCTCGACGGCGAGGTCGAGCCGGCTCGCCCCCCGCGGGGCGAGCAGCTCGACCTCGAACCCGGTGCGGGGCAGCTCGTTCAGGGCGCCACCGGGAGGGTCTCCCCGGCCAGGATCCGCTGCCCCGCGGTGACCTTGGCCTCGAAGGGGTCGACGTTCCAGACCGCCGCCAGCGCGAGCGCGTCGTCGTAGTCGTGACCGGCCGCGAAGAACGCGTCCACCGCGGCGGCGGAACCGTCGTCCGCCACGGGGGCCGGTTCGGCGACGGGGCTGGACCCCGGGGCGAGCGGCAGGGTCTGGCCCGCCGCCAGCTTCCTCCCGGCCTCGGCCTTGGCCTCGAACGGGTCGAGGTTCCACTGCGCGCCGAGGACGACGGCGTCGTCGTAGGTGTGACCCGCGGCGAAGTACGTCTGCCGGGCGGCGTCGTCGGCCGGCACCGGGGCGGCAACTGGTTCGGCAACGGGTTCGGCAACGGGTTCCGCGACGGGTTCCGGGGAGGCTTCCGCCGAGACCGGTGCCGGCTTGTCCGTCGAGGAGTCGCGGGCCTGGGCGTAGGCGCTGCCACCGGCCAGGGCCAGCCCGCTCGCGACGACGGTGGCGGTGACGACGCGGGCGGCGCGGCGCTGGGCGGCGGTGCGGTGCGGAGTTTCGCTCATGCCCCTCCAGACGACGCAGCGCCGCCCGGGGTTGCCCTCCGACGTCACGGCGTCGCCGGGAGTTCGGCGCCCGACAGCAGGAGCTGCCCGCCCTTGACCTTGGCCTCCCACGTGTCCACCTTCCACAGCGCCGCCAGCCGCTCCGCGTCGGCGTACTGGTACTGGTCCAGGAACCGGTCGACGGCCGTCGTGTCGTCGGCCGGCGCGGCCGCCTCCGGGGCCGGCGTCGTGGGGACGGGAACCTCGGGCGGGACCGGCGGTGCCGACGAGGAACCGGACGGGGGCGGGGCGGCCGGGGTCACCGGCTGCGGCGTCCGACCGGCCCACCCGGCCCACGCCGCCCCGCCCGCCGCGACCACCACCGGGACGGCCACGAGGGCCCGCCGTCGGCTCACGCGTCGCCGCCCGCCCGCACGGGCCGAGGCGGCGAGGTCGTCCGGGGCCCGCACCTCCCGCACCGCCTGGTCGAGCTCGCGGCGCAGCCGCTCCTCCCAGGCGCTCAGCTGGTCGTCCACCGTGCACCCACCTCCTCCCCGACGAGCGTCCGCAGGGTCCGCAACCCCTTGGAGGCCTGGCTCTTGACGGTCCCGCGCGACACGTCGAGCTGGTCGGCGATCTGTTCCTCGGACCAGTCCTCGAAGTACCGCAGGACGATGACGGCGCGCTGCCGCGGCGGCAGGGCCCGCAGCGCCTCGACGACCCGGGACCGTTCGGCCCGTGCGGCGGTGCCGTCCGCGACGGGCTCGCCGTGCCAGTCCTCGAGCTCGACCTCGCGCGGGCGCCGGCCCCGTTGCCGCCAGCGGTCGGTGACGCGGCGCGCCAGGGCGGTGCGCGCGTAGGCGTGCGGGTCCTCGATGCGCCGCCACCCCACGTACACGCGTTCGAGCACGTCCTGCAGGAGGTCCTCCGCGAGCGCGCGGTCGCCCGTGAGCAGCAGCGCGAGCCGCAGCAGACGGTCGCTGCCGGCGGTCACGAACTCCTCGAACTCCTCCCCCACGCCGGGAAGGACGACGGGGACGCCCGTCCGGTTGCCTCGTCCGAGCACGGATCCGCGGTCAGAGGAGGACGGCCAGGCCGAGCCCGAAGGCCGCCGCCGTGACCGTCGCCGCCAGCGTCCCGAGCAGGTTGCCGAGGGCGAGGCGCACGGAGCCGTCCCGGGCGAGGCGCACGGTGTCCGTCATGGCGGTGCTGAACGTCGTGAAACCCCCGCAGAACCCCACGCCGAGCACGAGCCGCCACTGCGGGTCCGCCCCGTTCAGCACCAGACCCGTGAGGAAACCCAGCACGAGGGAGCCCAGGACGTTGACCAGGAGGATCCCCCAGGGGAACCGCGACGGCCACCGCGTGCGGACCGCGCCGTCGAGGACGAAGCGGGCCACCGCCCCGAGACCGCCGGCGAGGGTGAGGAGGAGGATCACCGGGCCCTCCGCGCGGCGAGCGCGACCCCGGCCACGACGGCGAGGAGCCCGGCCGTGAGGGAGGCCAGCGCGTACCCGGCGGCCGTCCCGACCGAGCCGGTGCTCGTGAGCCGGTCGACCTCGACGGCGAAGCTGGACCAGGTCGTCAGCCCGCCGCAGAACCCGGTCCCGAGGCCGAGCCGCCAGCGCCGCGCCGCGGCCGTCTCGGGACCGCGGCGCGTCAGCTCCTCGAGCAGCAGGCCGAGGACGAAGGACCCGACGACGTTGACCGCCAGCGTCGCGAGGGGGAACCCGTCGGCGGCGGGCACGACCTCCGAGACCGCCCAGCGCAGGAGGGTCCCGGCCGCACCACCGGCGCCGACCAGCAGGACCAGGCGCGGATCCCGGTGCGGTGCGCTCACGCGGGCCAGGTTCCCACAGGCCGAGGAGACGACGGAGCCCCCTCCCGCGGGCGGCGGGAGGGGGCTCGGTGGACGGGGTGGCGGTGCCGGTGGGCCGCTCAGAAGGGCCGGTCGGCCAGCGGCCAGCCGCCGGCGGCCAGGTGCGAGGAGACACGGGCCACGTCGGCCTCGGACGGCTGGTCGAGCGTCGCCGCGTTGACGAGGCGCTCGACGTCGGCGACGGTCGTCACCTCGCCCTGCTGGGCGAGGCCCACGATCTCGGCCGCGATCTCGCGCACCTCGGTGTCGGTGAGCTTGCGGCGCAGCAGGCCGAGCAGCACCACGTAGTCCTGCTGCGGGACGCCGCTGGGGTAGCCGGCGCGCAGCCAGTCCAGGACGCGGCCGGCGAGGGTCGGGGAGGTCATCGGTCTGCCCTCACTTGTCGACGACGGTCGGGTAGACGTGCTCGAAGCTCAGCGCCTTGCCGAAACCGCTGGCCACGATGAACGTGATGCCGAGGGCCACGGCCGCCACCACGACGGCGAAGCAGACGACGGCCAGGACCCTGCCGATCGGGCGGCCCGGGGCGTGGTCCGTCTCGGCGTCACCGCCCGCCCCGTAGGCCATGGCACGCACACCGGCCGAGAACAGGACCGGCAGTCCGGCGCCGAGCACCAGGGCGGCCAGCAGGATCTTCCAGAGGGCGTCCCCGACGAGGACGAGGTTCTGCGTCACGTGCGTTCCTCCTGCTCGGGGTCAGACGGCGGCCGGGGTGCGCTCGGCACCCGCGGTCGCGTCCCACTCGTCGTTGACGTTGTCCGCGTGGACCGGGTTCTTGCGCGAGTGCCGCATGACGACCACGGCGAACGCGAGCAGCCCCAGGCTGATGACCAGCGCCCCGACGACCCCGCCGCCGAGCGTGTGGCCGATCCACCACGTGAGGGCGCCGACGAGACCGGCGGCCGGGATGGTCGTGACCCAGGCGACGACCATGCGCCCGGCGACCCGCCAGCGGACGGTCGCCCCGGGCTTGCCCAGGCCGGAGCCGAGGACGGAACCGGTCGTCACGTGGGTCGTCGACAGGGCGAAACCCAGGTGGCTGGAGATGAGGATGACCGCGCCGGAGGAGGTTTCCGCGGACATGCCCTGCGCCGGGGAGATCTCGACCAGACCCTTGCCGAGGGTGCGGATGATGCGCCAGCCGCCGAGGTAGGTGCCGGAGGCGATGGCGAGGGCGCACGCGGCCTTGACCCAGAACGGGACGGAGCCGGTGTCGCTCCAGTGCCCCGAGGCGATGAGACCGAGGGTGATGACGCCCATCGTCTTCTGGGCGTCGTTGGTGCCGTGGGCGAGGGAGACGAGGGAGGCGGAACCGATCTGGCCCCAGCGGAAACCCTGGTCGGTGAAGCGCTGTGCGACGCCCGAGACCACGCGGTGGACGAGCCAGGTGCCGACGGTCGCCACGATGCAGGCCAGCACCGGGGACGCGACGGCCGGGATGATGACCTTCCCGACCACGCCGTCGATCTTGCTGCCGTCGCCGTTCCAGTTCACGCCCGCCCAGCCGAGGCCGGCCACGGTCGCGCCGATGAGGCCGCCGAAGAGGGCGTGCGAGGAGCTCGAGGGCAGGCCCACCAGCCACGTCAGCAGGTTCCAGACGATGGCGCCGACGAGGCCCGCGAGGACGATGAGCAGGAGGGCGGACCCGCCGCCCTGCAGGAGTTCCGGTTTCGGTGACCCGTCCTTGGCCTGGATCTTCACGACGGCGTTGGTGACGGTGAGGGCGACCTCGACCGACAGGAACGCGCCGACGAGGTTGAGGATCCCGGAGAGAGCGACAGCCGTCTTGGGCTTGAGCGCTCCGGTGGCGATGGAGGTGGCCATCGCGTTGGCGGTGTCGTGGAAGCCGTTGGTGAAGTCGAACGTGAGTGCGACCACCACGACGAGCACGAGGATGACGGTTGCTGTCTCCACGAGGAGAAGGCTGCACCCGTTCCGGGGGCCCCGGGGACCGGGATCAGGGTTCCCGGGGAGAGTTCACCGGCTGTTCACCCGGGTCCGGGAACTCCGGGTGAACAGCCGACTGCACGGCGGCGTCAGAGGGCGGGCGTCTCCGGGCGGCGGTCCGCCTCGAGGATCGTCCGGGCGTGCACGACGAGCAGCGGGTCGGGCTGCCCGACGACCTCGGTGTCCTTGTCGGTGTAGTCGAACCGCGCCAGCACGTGACGCATGGCGGCCAGCCGGGCGCGCTTCTTGTCGTTCGTCTTGACGACCGTCCACGGCGCCACGTCGGTGTCCGTGCGTTCGAACATCGCCTCCTTGGCCGCGGTGTAGTCCTCCCAGCGGTCCAGGCTCGCGAGGTCCATCGGCGACAGCTTCCACTGCCGCACCGGGTCGATCTGGCGGATGAGGAACCGGGTGCGCTGCTCGGCGCGCGTGACCGAGAACCAGAACTTCACGAGGTGGATGCCGTCGTCGACGAGCATCCGTTCGAACAACGGGACCTGAGCTGTGAACCGGTCGTACTCCTCCGGTGTGGCGAACCCCATGACGCGCTCGACGCCGGCGCGGTTGTACCAGGACCGGTCGAACAGGACGAACTCCCCGGCGGCCGGGAGATGCTGCACGTAGCGCTGGAAGTACCACTGCGTGGACTCGCGCTCCGAGGGCCTCTCGAGGGCGACGACCCGTGCCCCGCGCGGGTTCAGGTGCTCCATGAACCGCTTGATGGTGCCGCCCTTGCCGGCCGCGTCGCGCCCCTCGCACAGGACGACGAGCCGCTCGCCGGACTCCTTGAGCCAGCGCTGCAGCTTGAGCAGTTCGATCTGGAGGAGCCGCTTGTCGTGCTCGTACTCGGCGCGGCCCAGCCGGGCGTCGTAGGGGTAGTCCTCCCGCCAGGTGTCGACCGCGCGGCCGTCGGCCAGCAGGAGTTCGGGTTCGTCCTCGTCGTCCCGGACGGACATGCCCAGGTCAGGGGTCAGCTGCACGGCCAGCATGGAACTCCCGGACGGGCGTGCCGGGAGGTCAGCGGGGTGGCGGGACGGTGAACTCCAGGAGAACTCCTCCGGACCGCCCCGCCCCGTGCGCCTTCTGCGTGACACCGGGCACGGACGCGTCGGGCACTGCCGGTAGCGTCCAGGCGACACAGCGTCCTGCTCGCCCGAACAGGTGGTTGACCGTGCTCCCAGGTGAACACCCGTCGTCGGGGCTCGAGCGCAGCGGCGCGCCTGCCGAACGCGGCGACGTGACGATCATCGACGCCGTGGCGCTGAGTTCGCTGCCCGCTCAGTCCGCGACCTCGTTGTGGGAGTTGTCCGTCCCCGCCTGGGTGGTCCCCCCGGAGACGACGTGCGGGCAGCTCGACGCCCGCCTGCGCGCGGGCCGGGCGGACGAGCACTCCAGCGTCGTGGTCGTCGACCCCCGGTCCGGTCGGGTCGGCTCCGTCCAGCGCCTCCGGTTCGAGCGAGCGATGAGCGGTCCGTACGGGTTCGGCCGGGCCCTGCTCGCCCGCCGGTCCGTGACCGCGGTCGCGGAGTTCGACGGTGCCGTGCTGCCGGCCGCCGCCTCGCTGGGGGACGCCCTGGCGGCCGTCTTCGAGCGTCCGGAGCACCGCCGCTACGACGACCTCGTCCTGCGGGACGGCGAGGAGTGGCGGCGCCTGCCGGTGACCTCGGTCCTCGAGGCCGCGGCGTCCCGGATGGCCTGGCACGCCAGCCGGGACGCGCTCACCGGCCTCGCCAACCGCGGGGCGTTCTTCAGCCACCTGCAGCACCTGGTGCTCGGCGCCGCGGGCGAGGAGGGCGTCCGGGTGGGTGTCGTCTTCATCGACCTGGACCGGCTCAAGGCCGTCAACGACACCCTCGGCCACGACGCGGGTGACGCCCTCATCCGGTCCGTGGCCCGTCGGCTGCGCGCGGCCTGCCGTCCCGACGACCTCGTCGCCCGCCTCGGCGGGGACGAGTTCGCCGTCGCGTGCCGCCTCCTCGAGACGTCACCCGGTGCGGCCGCGCGGTCGCTGCAGGCCGTCGCAGGCCGGCACCTCGACGCCGTTCGCCGCGGCGACGACGACCTGGCGGCGGGTGCCCGCAGCACGGCGAGCATCGGTGCGGCCCTGTCCGGCCCGCTGCACGGGGAGGTGCAGGTCGACGGACTCGTGCGGGAGGCCGACGTCGCGATGTACGCCGCGAAGCAGGCCGGTGGTGACCGCGTCGGTCCCGTGCAGAGGGTGGACGCCGAGGCGGCGCCGGACGGGGGCCTGGCGCGGGCGCTGGAGGAGGGACAGGTGGTCCTGCACTTCCAGCCGATCGTCAGCGCGGTCGACGGTCGCCTGCTCAGCGCGGAGGCCCTGGTGCGCTGGGAGCACCCCCGTGCCGGGTTCCAGGGCGCGGACCGGGTCCTGCGCGCGGCCCAGGAGGAGGGCCTGTCGGTGGAGCTGGACCTGCACGTGCTGGACCTCGCCCTGGCCGAGCACGCGCGCTGGCGCGGGCGTCCGGGAACGCCCGACCTGGTCAACGTCAACGTGTCGACCGCGACCCTGGAGTCGCCGACCTTCGACGACGACCTCCTCGGGCTGCTGCGGCGGCACCGGGTCGCCCCCGAGCACCTGCGCCTGGAACTGCCGGAGACGGCGTCGCTGGGCGCCGTCCAGGCCGCGGCTCCCCGGCTGCACCGCCTGGCGCAAGCCGGGGTCGCCCTCGTCGTCGACGACATGGGGGCGGGGGCGTCCAGCCTGCGGCACCTGTCGGCGTTCCCCGTGCAGGGGCTCAAGATCGACCGGTCCTTCGTCGCGGGGATGCTGACGCGGGACGGTGACCGCGCGGTCGTGGAACTGCTGACGAACCTCGGGGCCGGCCTGGGCCTGCGCGTCACCGCCGAGGGCGTCGAGACCGCCGAGCAGGCCGGGGAGCTGCGCCGCCTCGGCGTGGACGGGTTGCAGGGTTTCCACATCGCCCGCCCGGCGCCCGCGGACGTCGTCTTCGCCAGGGCTGCCGCCCCGGCCGACGGAGGTCGCGTCGTCTAGATTGTCCTGACATGGAACCCACCACGCCCGCCGAGGACGGCATCAACTTCCGGACGCGGAAGTGGGTCCGGCCCGAGGACCTGAACGCCAACGGCACCCTGTTCGGCGGCAGCCTGCTGCGCTGGATCGACGAGGAGGCGGCGATCTACGCGATCCTCCAGCTCGGCAACGGCAAGGTCGTCACGAAGTACATCTCCGAGATCAACTTCGTCTCGTCCGCGCAGCAGGGCGACCTGGTCGAGATGGGTCTGCGCGCCACGCGCTTCGGTCGGACGTCCCTGACGATGCGCGCCGAGGTGCGGAACATGATCACGCGCCAGAGCATCCTGACCATCGAGAAGATCGTCTTCGTCAACCTCGGCCCCGACGGGCAGCCGCTCCCCCACGGGTACACGACGATCACCTACGACCGCGACCGGATCCCCAGCTCCATGACGACGGCCTGACCTCGCCGACGCGCGGCGCGAGCGGGGCGTGGGACCGGGCATGGGGGCGGTGCGGGCGTCGTGATCGCGACCGGCGAGCCGGTCCCACGAGTGCACCCACGTCGGACCGGGCGTGGGGGCGGGCACGGGTGTGGGAACACCCGTGGGTGTCCCTCGACGTCGTCAGGGCGACGTGATCGGGACACCCACAGCTCACTCCACGTGGTGACACCGATGGGTGTCCCCGGGCGTTGTCCCCGGGCGTTTCCCGAGGTCACCCCACCGGAGCCGCGCCGACGACGGCCACCCCACGGCTCCGCAGCCCGAGGCGGTCGGCCTCGAGGTGGGCGAGGAGTCGGTCGCGGGTCCCGCGGGCGTGCTCGCGGACGAGGGCGACGGCCCGGTCGGCGTCGCCCGCCCGGACGGCGGCGAGGATCGCGACGTGCTCGGCGCGGGCCTGCTCCCGGGACGCCCCCGACCGCACCTCCAGCCAGCGGGTCCGGGCCAGGCGGGTGAGCGCCCCCTCCACGGCGTCGGCGAGGAAGTCGTTGCGGGACAGCCGGGCCAGGGCGACGTGGAACTGGGCGCCGTCGCGCAGACCGGTGTCGGCGTCGTCGGCGGCGGACTCGGCGAGCACCTGGACGGCGTCGAGGCCGGCCGGGGTGGCGCGCTCGACGGCGAGGGCGACGGCGCCGCACTCGACGACCTCCCGGTGCTCCACGACGGCCCGGACCTCGTCGAGGTCCAGCGGCGCGACGCGCCAGCCGCGGCCGTCCCGGACGGTCAGCCCCTCGTGCGCCAGCCGCACCAGCGCGGCGCGCACGGGCGTCCGGGAGGCGCCGGCCAGGGACTCCAGCCCCCGTTCGCTGAGGGCCTGCCCGGGCAGCAGCTCCATCGTCAGCACGGCCCGGCGCAGCACCTCGTACGCCTCACCCACGGCAGCCTCCCCGTCGACGAAAGTGGTATACCAAGTTGGCATGCCAACCTACACCGACGACGCCGTCCCGCGAGCCGCGTGGCGGGTGCTCGGTCTCGGCGTCGCCGCGCAGGCCGCCGGGACCTTCCTCGTGAGCACGCCGGTGTACCTCATCCCGCTCCTGCACGAGCGCGACGGACTGTCGCTGTCGCGGGCCGGGACGCTGGCCGCCGCCCCCACGTTCGGGATGGTCCTGACGCTCGTCGCCTGGGGTGCCCTGGCCGACCGGTTCGGTGAGCGCTGGGTCATCGCCGGCGGCCTGGCCCTCACGGCGGTGACCGCCCTGGTCGCCGCGCCCGTCGACGACCTCGTGCTGCTGGGCGTGCTGCTCGCCCTGGGGGGTGCCGCCTCGGCGAGCACCAACGCCGCGAGCGGACGGGTCGTGGTGGGCTGGTTCCCGGCCCGGCGGCGCGGACTCGCGATGGGCGTCCGGCAGGTCTCGCAGCCGCTCGGGGTGGCCGTCGCCGCCGTCGTCGTCCCCCCGCTCGCCGCCCGCCACGGCACCGGCGCACCGCTCCTGCTGGCCGGTGCCGGCCTGCTGGTGCTGGCCGTCGCCTGCGCGGTCGGAGTCCGGAACCCGCCCCGGGCCGCCCGCACCGGGACGACTGCGACCCCGAACCCCTACCGGCGCGACGGGTTCCTCTGGCGCGTCCACGCCGTCTCCCTGCTGCTGGTCGTCCCGCAGTTCACGCTGTCGACGTTCGGGCTCGTCTGGCTGACCGTCGGCCTGGGCTGGGACCCGACGGTGGCCGGGGTCCTCGTGGGGGCCGCGCAGTTCGTCGGGGCCGTCGGCCGCATCGCCGTCGGGGCGCTCAGCGACCGCGTCGGCAGCCGGGTCCGCGTCCTGCGCTGGGTGGCGGTGGCCGGGGTGCTGGCCCTGCTCGTGCTGGCGCTCAGCGGAGCCGGCCACGTCCCGCTGCTCACGGGTGTCGCGCTCGTCTCGGCGACCACGATCTCCGTCGCGGACAACGGTCTCGCCTTCACGTCCGTCGCCGAGGCAGCCGGCTCGCGCTGGGCCGGCCGGGCCCTGGGGGTGCAGAACACGGGGCAGTTCCTCGCCGCGTCCGCGGTCGGCCCCGGGATCGGCGCACTCGTCCCGCTCGTCGGCTTCGGTGGCGCGGTCGCCCTCGTCGCCCTGGCCCCGCTGGCGGCGCTGCCCCTGGTCCCCCGCCGGGACGCCCACGCCTGAGCACCCGGGGGCGTCGGGGAGGATGGGCACCGTGGACCTCCTCGGTGACGCCGTCCTGCACGGCGGGGACCGCGCGACGCTGCGGCTGGCGCGCGAGTACCCGCACTCCGTCGCGACCCTGTGGACGGCGCTCACGGACCGGACGCTCACCCGGCTGTGGTGGGCCGACCTGCGCGCCGACCTCCGCCCGGGCGGTGAGTTCTCGCTGGAGTGGCTCACCGGTCCGCCGGGGGAACTGGAGTGGTGGCCCGGGCAGATCACGGCGTTCGACCCGCCGCGCCTGCTGGAGCACACGAACTCCGAGCACGGCCTGCTGCGCTGGGAGCTCGAGCCCCTCGACGCCGGCGCCCTGCGCGCTCGCACCCGGCTGCGCCTGACGAACGACCTCGAGGGCGAGGACGCCTGGGTCCCGATGTCCCTGGCAGCCTGGCACCTGCACCTCGAACAGCTCGAGGTGGCGCTCGACGGGGGCTCGGTCGACTGGAGCGCGTGGGGGACGGCGACGAACCTGCGGCTGCGGGAACTGCGCGCGGCCTACGCCGCGCACCTGCCGCACTGACCGGTCACCGGGGTCAGTGCACCAGCTTGAGCCCCACGACGCAGCCCACCAGCCCGAGGATCAGCAGGACCTTCACGAGCGAGACGGCCTCGACACCCGTCGCCATGGCGTAGCCGACGGTCAGGGCGGCTCCGATGCCGACCCACACCGCGTAGGCGGTCCCGGTCGGGATGGAGCGCATGGCGAACGCGAGGCCGACCATGCTGAGGACGACGGTGACGGCGAACACCGCGGTGGGCCAGGGGCGGCTGAAACCCTCGGACTTCCCGAGGGCGGTGGCCCACACGGCTTCCAGGACACCGGAGACCACGAGCACGATCCAGGACACGAGGAGATCCTCCCCCACCGTCTTGTCGCAGACCGGGTACGGCGAGCTCGTCCGGGCGCCGGGTTCCGGCACTGCCACCACGGTAACCCGCCACGGCGCCGGGGTCACCTCAGGACAGCAACCCGTTCTCGTGCGCGAACACCACGATCTGCACGCGGTCGCGCAACCCGAGCTTGCGCAGGACCGCCCCCACGTGCGTCTTCACCGTCGACTCCGAGGCGAACACCCGGGCCCCGATCTCCGCGTTGGACAACCCCCGGGCGACGGCCTCGAACACCTCGCGCTCCTTGGCGGTCAGGGTCGCGAACTCGGGCGGGGCGGGCGTCGGCGCGACGAGGTTGCGTTCCAGCAGTTGCGCGAGGTTCGCGGGTGACAGCACGGCGTTGCCGGCGTGGACGGTGCGGATCGCGTCGGCGAGCTGCGCCGGCGTCGTGTCCTTCAGCAGGAAACCGCTGGCCCCGTGGCGGATGGCCGTCGCCGCGCGGTCGTCGAGGTCGAACGTCGTCAGCACGACGACGCGGACGGGTCGTTCACGCCGGGCGACCCGCTCGGGCAGGAACACCTGTCGGGTGGCTTCGACGCCGTCCACCTCCGGCATCCGCAGGTCCATGAGCACGACGTCGGGACGCAGTTCCTCGACGAGCCGCAGGGCCTCCAGCCCGTCGCCTGCGCTGCCGACGACCTCGATGCCGTCCTGCGCGTCGAGGATCACCTGCACGCCGGCGCGGAACAGGTCCTGGTCGTCCACCAGGAGCACGCGGATCGCGCCCGGGCCGCCCGTCACGAGCGCACCGGGACCCGCGCCGTCGCCGTGAAGCGTGTGGCGTCGCCCGTCGTCGACAACCGCCCGCCGACCCCTTCGAGCCTGCGGCGCATGCCCTCCAACCCGCGACCCCCGCTGCGTGGAGCGGTGGGCGCGAGCGGGATCCCGTTCGTCACGGACAACTCCAGTTCCTCCCCCGCCCCCTCGGGCCAGCGCTGCTCCACGACCAGGGGCACCGCCCGGTCGCCGTGCTTGAGGGCGTTCGTCAGCATCTCCTGCAGGACGCGGTAGGCGACGGCCGCGAGGTCGGGCGGCAGCGGCCGGGGAGTTCCGCTGCACCGGGACTCGACCGGGAAACCCGTCGACCCGGCGCTGTCCACCAGCGCCTGCAACCGGCCCGGGGGCACCGGGGTCGAGGACAGCACGGCCTGGACGTCCTGCAGGGACGACCGTGCGGTGCCCGCGATCGTGGCGAGCGTCGCCTTGAGCGCGGCCGGGTCGCCGTCGGGCAGGAACTGCCCCGACTCGGCCTGGGCCAGGACCACGGCCAGGGAGTGGCCGACGACGTCGTGCACGTCGCGCGCCATCCGCGCCTGCTCCTCACGCAGCCGGGCGATCTCGTGGGCCTGCGCCGCCTCCCGTTGCGCCCGAGCCGATTCCCGTTCCGCCAGCTCCCGCTGCCGACGGGAGACGGCCGCGTTCCCCGCGTACCGCAGGGCCAGCCCGCCGAACCAGGCGGCGGCCAGCAGGAGGAGCGCGACGGGAACGGCGGTGAGGAGGGAGAGGCTCAGCCCGTCCTGGAGGTTCCGCACGCCCTGCACGACGACGAGCCCCGGTGAGTAGCCGGTCGTCAGCACCGCGACCCCACCGACGAGCACCCCGGCCGGGATCGAGGCGCCGCTGAGGGCCAGCACCACGCGGTTCCCCCAGCGCGCACCCGCGAACGCCACGTACGCCAGGAGCAGCTCGGTCAGGAGCACCGGGTCGCCCGTGACGAGGTGGAGGACCCCCGTCGACCACACCAGCGCCAGCGCGATGCCCGGCAGCGGCCGGGCGAGGACGACGCTCACCGCGACCAGGGCGACGAACACGGCGCTGGTGGACTCGTACCCCCAGGTGGCGCGGAGGGAGAGTTCCGCAGCTCCGACCCCGGCGCTGACCACCCCGGCGAGCAGGTCGGGGACGTGGTCGCGCCAGGACCACCGCGCTCCCCCGCCGGGTACCGGGCCGTCCTCGACCCCGGGCGTGGAACCGTGCGTCACCCGGCCCACCCTAGGGGTTCCGCCGCCCGGGACCGCGGGGTCGCGAGGGCGTCGCGGACGCGCCCGGCGAGGAGTTCCTCGTGCGGGATCCCGGCCGCGGCGAACACCTGGGGCCCCGTGTCGGCCGGCCTGCTCAGGGGTGGTGTCGCGAGGGGGATCACCGTTCCACCCTCCCGGTGCGGGCCCACCGCGGGATCCACCGCAGGTACCGCGGGACGGTCCCCGGGGAGGAGGTGGCGGCCACTGCGACGCGGCACGGTCGCGTCCTGATCGCGGGGGCCGCGCCGTCCGGGCACCTCGGCCTCCTCGCCGACGCTCACGTCGACGACCTGCGCGGGCGGTGACCGGTCCCGACCTGCCACGATCGCGACGTGAGCGTCCTGCACCTGCGCGTCGTCACTCCCGCGTCCGCGACCGACGACGTCCTGACCGTCCTGCGCGCCGACGCGGGGGTCACCAACCTCGTCCTGCACCGCTCGGTCGTCGTCGGGGCCCGGGACGGGGTCCCGCCGGCGGACCTCGTCGGGGCCGACGTGGCGCGCGAGGCCGTCGACTCCGTCGTCGACGGGTTGCAGGCGCTGGGTCTGGAACGGTCGGGGTCGATCGTCCTGGAGGCGGTCGACACCGCGCTCGGGGACGACGTCGTGCGGGCCGAGGCGGCGGCGCCGGGCGAGGGCGACGACGCTCTCATCTGGGAACAGGTCGAACGCGCCGCCGACGGGGGTGCGACGGCGTCCGCGACGTTCTACGCGTTCCTGGTCCTCGCCACCCTCATCGCCGCCGTCGGGCTGCTCACCGACTCGCAGGTGCTCATCGTCGGCGCCATGGTGCTCGGCCCGGAGTTCGGCCCACTCGCCGCGCTCGCCGTGGCCGTGGTGCGCCGGCGGCACGACCTCGTCCCCGGCCCCCTGCGCGCACTGGGGCTGGGTTTCCCCCTGGCGATGGCCGTCACGGCGACGGGGGTCGCACTGCTGGACGCCGTCGGGCTCGTCCCGCAGGAGTTCCTCGACGGCCGCCGTCCCCTGACGTCGTTCGTCGCCTCCCCGGACCAGTTCTCCGTGGTCGTCGCCGTCCTGGCGGGCATCGCGGGCACCCTGTCGCTGACGTCGGCGAAGTCGGGACCGCTCGTGGGGGTGTTCATCAGCGTCACGACGGTGCCCGCCGCGGCCGACTTCGCGGCGGGCGTCGTCACGGCGCAGTACGGCACCGCCCTGGGCGCCCTCGGTCAGCTCGTGCTGAACCTCGGCTGCATCCTGCTGGCCGCCGTGGTGACGCTGCGCCTGCAGCACGCCCTCTGGCGGCGGGCGCGGCGGGGCGTCCGGCGCTGACCGGTCACCGCACCGACCGCGCCAGCTGCACGAGGGAGTCGGGCGCGTCGTCGCGCGGCAGGAACAGTTCCACGAAGTGCGCGTGCCCCCCGCCGGAGTCGCGGTCGGCACGGACCTTCGCCAGGACCTCGACGAGGTCGGCGGGGGTGCGGGCCTGGAACACCGGCGTCCCGGGAGCCCCGAGGGCTGCGGGCAGCCGCGTCCAGTCCCATTCGACGATGTCCTGGTACGGCGCCTCGGGGCTGCGGATGGCGCGTTCGACGGTGTAGCCGGAGTTGTTGACGAGCAGGACCGTCGGGGTGAGGCCCAGGGTCAGCAACCTGCCGAGCTCCTGCATCGTCAGCTGCGCGGAGCCGTCCCCGATGACGAGGACCGTCTCCCGTTCCGGCGCAGCGAGCATCGCGCCGAGCGTCGCGGGCAGCGTGTACCCGATGGAACTCCACACCGGCTGGCCGAGCAGGTCGCACCCGTCGGGCAGGGTGAGTTCGAGGGCGCCGTAGAAGGACGTGCCGGCCTCGGCGACGACGAGGGTCCCGGGGGTCAGCCAGTCCTGCAGCAACGGCCACAGGTCCGCGTGGGTCAGGGGGCCGTCGGGGTCGGCGGGCGTGTGCGCGACGGTCGGCGCCACGGCGCGGCGCGGCAGCGGCGCCGGACGCGGCGAGCGGGCCTCGAGGACCTCCTCGAGGATGCGCAGCGACTCCTCGAGGAACAGGCCGTAGAACGCGGCGCCGGCGATCCGCGCGTGGTCGAGGTGGAGGTCGACGGCGGCGTCCGGGTCGAACCCGTGGGTGAAGGACCCCGTGAGGAAGTCGGTCATGACGACGCCGGCGAGCACGAGGGGCCGGGCCCCGTCGACGCGCCGCCGGGTCTCGGGGTCGCGCGTGAACGTTCCGGCGTAAACGCCGAGGTTCGCCGGGTGCGACTCGTCGAGCATCGCCTTGGACGCCGACTGCGTCGCGATCCGGACGCCGTTCTGGGCCGCGAGCGCGCGGACCCGGTCCTCGAGGTGGCGGCGGTGCAGCCGCGGGCCGGCCAGGACCGTGACCTCCTCGGCGCCGCCGAGGAACTCGGTGAGGGCGTCGCGGAAGTCCTCCGCGGCGGTGGGGTCGCTCTGCAGGACGCGCAGCGGCCGGGCCAGCGGGGCTGCGGAGACCTGGGCGACGGCGACGTCGGCCGGGACGCCGAGGTAGACGGGCTGGGAGGACCCGACGGCGGTGAGCAGAGCGCGGTCGACGGTGGTGCCGGCGTTCTGCGCGCGGACGACCACGGCGGACGCGCTGACCTCGGCCGCGATCCGGACGAAGTGCCCGAAGTCGCCGTCGGCGAGGGAGTGGTGCAGCAGGGCCCCGTCGGCCATGGCGCGGGTCGCGGGCAGGCCCACGACGTGCACGACGGGGACGTCCTCGGCACGGCTGCCGGCCGTCGCGTTGACCGCTGACAGCTCCCCGACGCCGAACGTGGTGACGAAGGCGGCCGGCCCGCGTCGCAACCGAGCGTGACCGTCGGCGGCGTACCCGGCGTTCAGCTCGTTGCTCGACCCGACCCACCGCAGACCCGACCCGCCGAGCATCTCGTCGAGCAGTCCGAGGTTGAAGTCGCCCGGCAGGCCGAAGAGGTGGCGCAGTCCGAGCTGCTCCAGCCGGCGGGCGAGGTAGGTGCCGACGGTGACGGTGGGGGTCATGGGACTGATGACACGACAGCCGGTCGGAACGCACAAGAGACGCGCGTCACGTTGGTCGATCCGACCAGTCCAGCCGCGGATCATGCGCCTAGGCTGGTCGACGTGACCACCCTCGACGACACGGACCGGCGCATCCTTCTCGCGCTGGACCGCGATCCCCGGGCGACCGTGGCCCAGCTCGCCCTGACCCTGGGACTGGCCCGGGGCACCGTCCACAGCCGCCTGGAACGCCTGAGCGCCGAGCGGGTCCTGCGGGCGAACTCGACTCGTCTGGACCCCGGTCGCGTCGGACTGCCCATGCGCGCGTTGGTGACAGCGGGTGTCGAGCAGAGCGAGTTCACCGGGCTCATCGAGGACATCGCGCGCATCCCCGAGGTGGTCGAGTGCCTCGGCATCTCCGGCGACTCCGACCTCATGATCCAGATCGCGGCCCGCGACGCCGACCACGTCTACGACATCACCCAGCGGATCATGCGCTGCCGCGGCATCCGGCGGACGTCGACGTCGATCGTCCTGCGCGAGCTGCTGGCCTACCGGATGGACCACCTGCTCGGCTGAACGCGCCGCCGGAGCGTGCCGCTCGGGGCACCCACCGTGCACCCGGCGTTCGCAGTGAGTTCGCCCGGCATTTCCGGGGCCCTGTCAGCTTGTGCCTGCCCCCGGAGCCGGCGCCCAGCGCCGGGTGAACCCCAGACGAGAGGACCCTCGTGTCCGACACGCAGAACACCCCCACCGAGGACGGAGCACAGGAACGGCGCGGGTTCTTCACCCGCCGCGGCCTGCTCGGCACGGGCGGTCTCGCGACCGCCGTCGTCTTCGGCAAGGGTCTGGTGGACGCCTCCTCGGCGTCCGCCGCGCCGGCGTACGTGCCGGCCCAGCTCCACGTCAAGGACGCGCACTTCGGCACCACGGTGCGCCGCATCGTGCAAGCCGCGACCTCGACCGGGAGCGCCGTCCGCATCCTGCCCATCGACCGCGCGAAGTTCCAGGTCGGCGCCACCTTCGACCTGCGCATCGAGGCGACCGGCGTCGACCCCGAGACGACCAAGATCGTCGTCAAGGTCAGCGACGGCAGCGGCCCCGCCCCGCTGCTGAGCCCCGCCCCGGTCCGCACCAGCTCGGCGCCCGACTCGGTCGAGGTGACGTTCAAGAACCTCATCCACCCCGCCGCGGGCACCTACCGCATCGCCGCCGCCGTCAGCTCCTCGAAGGGGTCGGCCTCGCAGGAGGTCGTCCACGAGGTCGTCCTGTCGGACGCGAAGGGCAAGACCGCCAAGAACGTCATCTTCCTGCTCGGCGACGGCATGGGTCAGGCCGCCATCACCGGCGCGCGGATCCTGTCCAAGGGCATCGTGGAGGGCAAGTACAAGGCCCTGCTCGAGATGGACACCATGGAGCACCGCGGGAACGTCACCACGTCGGGCTGCGACTCCATCGCCACCGACTCGGCGAACTCCATGTCCGCGTACATGACCGGCCACAAGTCCGCGGTCAACGCGATGGGCGTCTACCCCGGGAACTCCGAGGACCCCGCCGCGAGCCCGCACGTCGAGACGATGGCCGAGGTCCTCAAGCGGGCCCGCGGCATGTCCGTCGGCATCGTCACCACCGCCGAGGTGCAGGACGCCACGCCGGCCGCGGTGTTCGCCCACACGCGTCGCCGGTCCGAGTACGTCAGCATCATGGACCAGGCCCTCGAGCCCGGTCAGATGCCTGACGTCTTCATGGGCGGTGGCCGCGCGACCTTCCTCCCGCAGTCGGAGAAGGGTTCCAAGCGCAAGGACGACCGGAACCTCATCGAGGAGTTCAAGGACAAGGGCTTCGCCTACGCCGGCACCCGGACCGAACTCGCCGCCGTCATGGCGGCGGGGACCCCGGACAAGCTCCTGGGCACCTTCACGATGAGCCACCTCAACGTCTACATCGACCGCCAGGTCACGCCGAACCCGAAGGTCCTCGGCGCCTTCGACGACCAGCCCGGTCTGGTCGAGATGACGAAGGCCGCCCTGAAGGTCCTGGAGAAGAACGACAAGGGCTTCTTCCTCATGGTGGAGGGCGCTTCGATCGACAAGTCCGAGCACCCGCTCGACGGACCCCGCGCGGTCTACGACACGATCGAACTGGACCAGGCGCTCGCCGCCGCCAAGGAGTGGGCGAAGGACCGCGACGACACCCTCATCGTCGTCACGGCCGACCACAACCACGCCATGAGCATCGCCGGGACGCACACCCTCTCGAAGGAGGGTTCGCCCGCGCGCCAGCAGAACGGCGTGTACGCCGACGCCGGGTTCCCGACGTACGTCGACTCCAACGGCGACGGGTTCCCCGACGACCCGAACCCGGACGTGCAGCTGTTCTTCGGCTGGTCCAACCACCCGGACCACCCGGACGACTTCGCGCACAACGCCGTCCTGGAGCAGCCGGCGCTGGAGGACCCGGTGACCGAGCGGGCCTACCCGAACCCCGCCCGCGACCCCGGTTCCGTCGTCCAGATCGGCAACCTGCCGCTCGACGAGACGAACTGCGTGCACACGGTCGAGGACGTCTTCATCGGCGCCTCCGGCCCGGGTTCGCAGGGTTTCGCCACGCTGCTCGACAACACCGAGGTGTTCCACACCATCTGCGCTGCGCTGGGTCTCCAGATCCCCACGTACTCGCTGAAGAGCACCGCCGGCAAGCTCGCCGAGACCGAGGTGGCCGCGGCCGAGGCCACGACGTCCGCCCCCGCCGCGACGACGGGCGCGCTCGTCAGCTGACGGCGCCCTGCACCCCGGGCCGGGAACGGTGTCCAGCGCTGCGCTGGACACCGTTCCACCCCGCAACCCCTTCGCGCGGCCGCCCGGGCGGCGGCAGGCTGGTCCCGTGGCCACCGCGTTCCTCCTCGTCGGGCTCCCCGCCGCCGGCAAGACGACCCGCGCCCGCGTCCTGGAGCGCGAGCGCCCCGCGCTGCGCCTGACGACCGACGCGTGGATGCTGCGGCTGTTCGGCGGGGCCAACCCCGCACCGGTACACGACGCCGTCGAGGGGCTGCTGCTCACCACGGGTCTGCGGGCCGCGGCGCTCGGCGTCGACGTCGTCCTGGACTTCGGGTTCTGGTCGCGTGCCGAGCGCGACGCCCTGCGGCACGTCTTCGGCGCCGCAGGGGTCTCCTGCGTCGTCGAGCACCTGGCCGTCGAGGCCGACGTCCAGCGCGGGCGCGTGGCGCGCCGGTGGCGGGAACGACCGCAGGACACCTTCCCCATCTCCGACGACGAGCTCGTCGAGTGGCGGGCCTCCTTCGAGGCACCCGCCGAGGCCGAGCTCGCCGGCGGCCCGGTCCCCGCACCTCCCGCGGGACAGTCCTGGGCCGACTGGGCGAGCCGTCGCTGGCCCGGCTTCGACCCCTCGGCAGGGACGTTCCTGTGTGTGACCCAGGACACGTCCGAACGGGTGTAACGCTCGCGGTGCGCGCAGCGATGTCGCGGGTGAGTCCGGGGGGCGTGTCCTGGTCGGGGGGCCTGGTGGCGCGACGGACTCGGGGGGAACGCAGTGCGCAAGGCCTGAGTCCGGCCGTCGGGGGGTCGACAGCCGGGCGGTTCGACCCGGGAGTCCGGGGGGTGCGTCTCGACCGGGGGGTCGGAGAGGACGCATCGGACTCGCGGGCGTAGGGGTGACAGCCTGGTGGCCGGGGGGTCGGCCACCAGGCAACCCCCTCGACGCGTCAGCCTCCCCCGGTCAGTCCGGCAGGTAGAGGCAGAACAGGTGTCCGTGCGGGTCGCGCAGGACGCGCACCGCCTCCTGCGGCTGGAACTCCTCCACCTCGGCCCCACCCGAGACGGCATGCGCCACAGCTGCTTCGAGGTCGTCCACCGCGATGTCGAGGTGGTCCTGCACCTGCTGCTCACCCCGAGCCGCCGGCCAGGCCGGCCGGGCGTACCGGGACTCGCGCTGGAACGACAGCCCCTGCCCGTCCGGGCCCCGCAGCACCACCCAGTCCGGGTCCTCCGACACCGTCTCGAAGCCGAGCAGGTGGCGGTAGAACCGCGCCAGGGCCGGCGGGTCGGGGGTGTCCAGGACGGTCGCGGTCAGCCGGAGCGTCGTCACCCCGCCAGGGTGAGCCGTCAGCGCCGGACCCGCACCTTGCGCCAGACGTCGCGCATTCCCCACGGCACGAAGACCGCACTCCACATGAGGAAGAACAACCAGCCTCCGACCTGCGAGAACCACAGGAAGACCGGGCCGATCGCGACCAGGGTGACGGACGCCAGGACCCGCCCCAGAGGTCCGAAGCTGATGCCTGAGGCCGCCCAGCGGGAGTACCGGTGCTGGACCACTTCGACGGGGGCGGGGTCGTCGCTGCGGCGGATCCAGACAGGCCCTCGGAAGGTCGGCAGCGGTGCCGGCGCGAAGCAGAGGGAGCACTACGCGTCCTCCGGGCGCAGCGCACGACCGCACTGCGGGCAGTCCGGGGCGGACGCGACGGGATCCACCCCCTCCCATCGAGCGTCACGGGGTCCGCCTTGAGCGGTCCGGCCCTGGTCACCGCCCGTCGCGGTGGCCCAGACTGGCTCCACGCCCGCACGAAGTCCTCAAGAGGGAGGATACCGCGGCGCGACAGCGGATCTCCGGCGTCCCGTTCGCCGGCATCCACCCCCTCCACGTCACGGAGGTGGAGCGCCAGGAACGCGACGCCCGGGACGTCGACGGGGTCATCACCTGGCTCACCGGGTACGACACCGGTGGTCTGCGCCGCGCGGTCGACGAGGTGGCCCGGGGCGAGCGCATGTCGTCGATCCTGCGCGGGAGTGCACCGAGTGCCGCCCCACCCGCGCGGGCCGGCGGTTGATGGTCCACCATCGTGCCGTGATCGCCCGGTCGGTGCCCTCGTCGGTGCCCCCCTCGGTGGACCTGGAACGCGACCGCCGCGCCGTGGCGCGGGCCCGCGCGTTCGTCCGGGACCACTGCGCGCAGTTCGAGGTCTCGGAGACCGTCTGCGACACCGCGGTCCTGCTCGTCAGCGAACTCGTGACCAACGCGGTGGAGCACGCCCGCAGCCGGGTGCGGCTGGCCGTGGCCGTCAGCTCGGTGCGCGTGCACGTCGAGGTGGGCGACCAGAACGCGTCCCTGCCCGCCGTCCGGCACCCCGACTCCTCCGCCGTCCACGGCCGGGGCATGGCGATCGTCGACGTCCTCGCCGGGGACTGGGGCGTGCGGCCCGAAGCGCGCGGGAAGACCATCTGGTTCGACCTGCCGCGGTAGCGCCCGGGCCGCCGTGGGTGGGCACCTGACGGGTCAGGCCCGCCGGACCGCTGTGACGAACAGCCGGTCCCACCGCCCGCCGACGCCAGGGCCCGTGACGACGTCCACGAACCCGGCCCGGCTCAACCGGTCACGCACCTCCTGCTCGGTCCACGGACGCATCCGGAACGTGAACTCCCGAACCTCCGCGGTGCCGTCGGGACGGTGTTCGCGGTGCTCCTCGGCCACGACGAGGAGCCCGTCGTCCCACTGCGACCGACTGGAGAACGTCACGGCGGTGCCGGTGTCGCGGTGGACGGTCGTGCTGCGCGGTGCGCCGTCCGCCCTCTCCCGGGAGGGCCCGGCCTCCCGGACGTCGAGGGCGAGCAGGCCGCCGGGACGCAGGAGGCGGGCCGCGGCGAGCACCGCGGCGTCGCGGTCCCCGTCCTCGAGGAGGTCGTTCAGCACACCCCGGCAGGTGAGCACGTCGAAGGGGCCGGGCACTTCCGGGTCGCGCAGGTCGTCGAGGTGGGCCGGGCTGCCCGGGCAGCGGGCGGACGCGACCGCGAGGAGCTCGGCCGAGGCGTCGAGGAGCGTGACCTGGTGACCGAGGGCCGCGAACGCCGCGGCGTGCCGTCCCGTGCCGCACCCGGCGTCCAGGAGGGTTCCCCGCTCCACGCCTCGCGACGCCAGCGCCCCCTCGACGGCCTCGGTCCACGGGCCGACGGGGTCGGTGACGACGTGGTCGTACAGGTCGGCGAAGGCCCCGTAGAAGGGGCGGGCACCCGGGGGGTTCGACTCCACCGGGCGATGGTGGCAGCTGACCCCGCGGGCCGACGGCGAACTCGCGGCGGAAACGGTCTCGACGGGCGCACCGGCACGTCCCTACAGTCGTCCCCGCGGTGTCGACGAGCGTGACGACCTCCGAGCTGCACGACTGGTCCCCGCGACGGACCGACGAGGCCGGCCCGACCCGGGCCGGTGAAGGTGTGGTGGCACCGCGAGCAACCCGATCGCCCACACCTCCCGGGGCTGGAACTCCTGGAGGTGCCCGTGCCACGACGACCCGTGAGAACTCTGAACGCCGCTCTCCCCACCCACGCCGGCGGACCCGTGCGGGTCGAGGGCTGGGTCCACCGACGCCGCGCGTTCGCGGACCGCACGTTCCTCGTGCTGCGCGACCGGTCGGGGCTGTCGCAGACCGTCGTCACCGACGACGCCGCGCGCCGGCAGCTCGCGGCGCTGCCCGAGGAGACGGTCGTCCGCGTGGAGGGCACCGCGACGGCGACCTCGCGGGCTCCCGGCGGCGTGGAGGTGACGGCGCCCGTCATCACCGCCCTCAGCCCGCCGGCGGACCCGTCGCCGCTGGAGCTGTGGCGTCCCGCGCTGGACGCGACCCTGCCCACGATGCTGGACCACGGGGCCCTCTCGTGGCGGCACCCGGCGCAGAACGCGGTGTGGCAGGTGGCGGCCGCGTCCCTGCGGGGTTTCCGGCGGACCCTGGACGACGCGGGTTTCACGGAGGTCGCCACGCCCAAGGTGACCGCCACGGCGACCGAGTCGGGGGCCGGGGTGTTCGCGGTCGACTGGTTCGGGCGTCCCGCGTTCCTGGCCCAGTCACCGCAGTTCTCCAAGCAGGCCCTGGTCGGCGCCTTCGAGCGGGTGTACGAGACGGGTCCGGTGTTCCGCGCCGAGCCGCACGACACCGTCCGGCACCTCGCGCAGTACACCTCGCTCGACGTGGAACTCGGCTTCATCGACGACCACCGCGACGTGCTGGCCGTGCTGCGCGAGGTGCTCGCCGGCATGGTCGCCGCGGTCGCGGAACGGGTCGGGACGGGTCCGGCCGGACTGGACCTGCCCGTCGTCCCCGAGGAGGTCCCCGTGGTGCACTTCAGCGAGGCGCTCCGCCTCGTCGGTGCCTCCCCCGACGAACCCGACCTCGCACCCGAGCACGAGCGCGCCCTCAGCCGGTGGGCGGTGCGGGAGCACGGCAGCGAGTTCCTCGCCGTCGAGGGCTACCCGTCGGTGAAGCGGCCGTTCTACACCCACCCCCAACCGGACGACCCGCGGTGGACGAACTCGTTCGACCTGCTGTTCCGGGGGCTGGAACTCGTGACGGGCGGGCAGCGTCTCCACGACCACGCCGCCTACGTGCGCGCGCTGACGGAACGGGGGATGGACCCGGAGGACTACCGCGGCTACCTCGACACGTTCTCCCACGGCATGCCCCCGCACGGGGGTTTCGCCCTGGGGCTCGAACGGTGGGTGGCGCGGCTGACCGGCCTCGACAACATCCGTCGCAGCACGTTGTTCCCCCGCGACCTGCACCGGCTCACCCCGTGACCGGAACGCTGGACCCGGGGACGGTCGACCGGCTGTGCCGCAGGGCCCTCGGCCGGCCGGTGCAGGTCGTGGACGTGCACCGGCTGCGGGGCGGGACGAAGAAGGGCGTCTTGCGGGTCAGGACGTCGGGCGGTCCACCGGTGGTCATCTACGTGTGGCACGAGGACGAGGACTGGTGGCACGGGTCGGAGGACCCCGCCGCGGACGTCGAACCTTTCGCGGCGGCCAACGGGCTCGAGCTCCTCACGGGAGCGCACGACCTGCTCACCGGCATCGGCGTCCGGGTCCCGCGGATCCTGCACGCCGAACGTCGCGGCGCGGGGCTCGAGGTGGACTGCGCGGTCGTCGAGGACGTCACCGGAGGTTCCCTGCAGGAGCTCCTGGCGTCCGACCCCGGGGCGGCGGTTCCCGTTCTCGCGGAACTGCGCGACCACCTGGGCCGGATGGCCACGACGACGGCCCCACGGTGGGGCAAGGTCCTGCGCACCGGCTCCCCCGCCGGGCCGCAACTCCCCTTCCACGAGGTCGTCGCCCACCGGGCGCGCCGGCACCTCACCGCTGCGGCGGCCCGCGAGCCCCGGTTGGCGGCCGCGGCCGACCGGGTCGAGACGCTCCTGCTCGACCGCGTCGCAGCGGTGGGCGCCCGCGAAGGCGCCGCCTACGGCCTCGTCCACGGGGAACTCGGTCCGGACCACGTCCTGCTCGACGCGACGGGACGTCCGGTGCTCGTCGACCTCGAGGGGTTGATGTGGGCGGACGTGGAGTGGGAGCACGCCTTCCTGGACCTGCGGTTCGGCGAGCACTACGCGCGGCTGCGGCTCCCCGGCCTCGATTCGGCGCGCCTGGAGCTCCACCGGCTGGCCCTGCACCTGTCGCTCGTCGAGGGTCCGCTCCGGCTCGTCGCCCAGGGCTTCCCGGACGCCGGGTTCATGGTGGAGATCGCCGAGCACAACCTCGGGAAGGTGCTCGCGGACGTCGCCGGCTGACATCCTCGGTCGGTGACCGCTCCCCGCCTCCCCGTCGGGGGCCACCGCCTCGAGGTGACCGGCTGGGCCTCGCTGACGGTCAGTACCGTCGTCCTGGCGATCGGGTACGTCCTGGACCGGGAGTGGATCCGGGCCGCCCTCTGGGTCGCGGCCTTCGGCATCGCCGTGCGCGGCCTGCGGAGAGTTTTCCGGCGCGGGCCCACGACCGCGGACGAGCGGCGCCGGGCGGTGTCCCGCGCCGCCGCCCTCGAGTGGCCTGCCGAGCGGCTCCTGGGCCTGGCCCGGGACCGGGGAGTGGACGTCGGGACCCGCGACGACCAGATCGCACTCATCAAGGCCCTCCGCACGGCCGACCCGCGGCTGAGCCTGCTGGACGCGAAGAACCTGGTCGACGGCCTCGACACCCGGGACCCCGGAGGAAACCCGCTGTCCGGTGGCCCGACGAGTTCCTAGGGTGGCGGGGTGTCGAGCATCCTCAGCGTCAACGTCGGCGAGCGCCGGGCCATCGCGGCGAAGTCGGGCACGAGCGGCATCGACAAGCGCCCCGTCGACGGGCCGGTGGAGGTGCGGGCACCGGGCCCCAAGGGGGTCGGCGGCAGCGGGCTCGTGGGCGACCACATCAGCGACACCGCCAACCACGGCGGTGACGACCAGGCCGTCTACGCCTACGCCCGGGAGGACCTCGACGCCTGGGAACGGGAGCTGGGGCGCCCGCTCACGAACGGGACGTTCGGGGAGAACCTCACGACGAACGGGATCGACGTCACCGGCGCCGTCATCGGCGAGCGGTGGGTGGTCGGCGACGTCGTCCTGCAGGTCTCGTGCCCGCGGATCCCGTGCGTGACGTTCGCGGTGTGGCTCGGCGAGGAGAAGTGGGTGCCGCGCTTCACGCGCGCCCGCGTGCCGGGGGCGTACCTGCGGGTCCTGACCCCGGGGACGCTGACGGCCGGCTCGCCCGTCCGCGTCGTCGACGTCCCCGCGCACGGCGTCACCGTTGCGACGGCCTTCGCCGCCTTCACCACCGAACCCGGGCTGCTGCCGTTGCTGCGCGACGTCCCCGAACTGCCCCGGGAGGACGCCGAGGCGGTCGAGCGGCGGTTGGACCGCAGCTGACGGGCCGGCCTCAGTCGGGCCGCGGCGGCAGGTCCTCCCGCGCCGGCCACGGCGGGGGATCGAGGGTCCCGGGGGCGGAGTGGTCCAGCTGCCGCGACACCCTCGTCCGACGCGGCGCCCGCACCGGGTACACCTGCTCGACACGCGGGGCCGAGCCTGCGGGCGCTGGGGACACGCGGTGCACGTGGTCGGGTGGCCCCGGGGTGCGGGTGCCGGTCCACGTCCGCACCGTCCAGGCGCCGTCGTCGGCGGCGCTGACGTCGTTCCGCCACGGCTCCCCTCCCACGACGCCCTGCGCGCGCAGCACCGCACGCACGGCGTCCAGGGCGTCCTCGGCGCTCAGCGGCTCCATCCCCCCACACTGCCCGCCGACCGGTCCCGGGGAAACCCCCGGGAGACCGGTGAGTTCCACGGAACCGGACGGTCCACCCGGCATGCACACGACCTTGCGCCAGGACCCGACGGTCGAGGACCGTCCCGCCGTCCCGTACCTCGGCTCCCGGCGGGCCGTCACCACGACGTCGATGCAGCTGGTGGCCGACCGCATCTCCGGACTCGTCGACGTCGTCCTCGCGCACGACGTGGTCCCGACGGGGCCCGTGCTCCTGCGCTACGAGGTGATCGACATGGCGCACGAGATGGTCGTCGTCGCGGGGGTCCCGGTGCCCGAGGACGCGCTCGACCTGGCGGACCGCGTCGACGACGTGCACCGGGACGTCCTGCCCGCCGGGCGCTACGTCACGGTCGTCCACCGCGGCCACCCGGACACCCTCGTCGGGGCGACCGCGGACCTGCTGGCCTGGACGGAGGCCCAGGGCCTGCGGTTAGACGTCCGTCCCTCCCCTCAGGGCGAGGTGTGGGGGTGCCGGGTGGAGCACTACCTCACCGACCCGGCGGAGGAACCGCGGATGGACCTCTGGGACACCGGGCTCGCGTTCCGGTTGGCCGACTGACGGGCGTCAGGCGCCCTGTAGCAGACCGGCCGGTCCCACGACGCGGTCGCGGCCGCCGCGCTTGGCGTCGTAGAGGCGCTCGTCGGCCTGCGCCATGAGCTCGGACCACGTCGTGCACGGTTCCTCGGTGCTCGCGAAACCGATGCTGACGGTCACCGGCAGCCCCGTGGTGCAGCCGTACCAGTCGTGAGCGGAGACGAGACCGCGCAGCGTCTCGGCCGACGTCAGGACGGACCCGGCGCTCCAGCCGTCCCAGACCACGACGAACTCCTCCCCGCCCAGGCGCGCGACGAACTTGCCGGGCGAGCCGACGACGTACTCCGTGAGCAGGTGGCCCAGGTCGCGCAGGACGGCGTCCCCGGCGTCGTGCGAGCGTTCGTCGTTGATGCGCTTGAAGTGGTCGAGGTCGACGATGGCGACCGCCACCGGCCCGGGCCCCTCCAGCACCTCGCGGACGTGGTCCTCGACGGCGCGGCGGTTCGGCAGCCCGGTGAGGGAGTCGGTGAACGCCAGCGTGCGGAACCGGTCGCGGTCGCGGCGTGCCGTGACGGCGTCGAACTGGGCCTGGGCGAGCATCGCCCGGGCCGCGTCCTGCCGGCCCTGCAACCGCACGTGCTCGTCGTGGAAGCGCACGTGGGCGCGGTAGGCACCCTCCCAGTCCCCCTGCGCCGCACGGTAGGTCGCGTCCGCCTCCTCCACCTCGGCGAGGACGCCGGGCAGGTGCCGCTCCGTCCCCACGGTGCGGGCGAGGTGGAGCTGCTCGAGCGCCTCCTGCGCGCGGCCGAGGCCGATGAGGATGCGGAACGCCGTCAGCCGGACGATGGGCTCGTGGTCGGCTCCGACGTCGGGGGTTCCCGGCAGGAACGCGTGGCTGATGGTGTCCCAGGCGTCCTCGAGCCGCCCCGCGCGCATCTCGATCGTGGCGATCGTGTCCAGGTCGGCGCTGCGCAACCGCAGGCCGTTCTGCGTGGACACGCGCCGCATCCGGCCCACCAGGCGCACGGCCTCGTCGACGAAGCCGCGGTCCACGAGGTCCCACGCGGCGTTGTTGAGCGCGAACAGCTCGAGCCAGTGGTCGTCCTCGGTCGCCGCGATGGCCAGGACCTCGGCGATGACGTTCTCGTAGGAGTCCGTCGAGCGGTCCAGGACGACGCTCAGCCCCAGCAGGTGCTCGGCCCGCAACCAGGCGGGGGCGGTCGGCGGCAGTTCCTCCAGGGACCGCACGCCGTGCCAGCGCGCCTCGGAGAGGTCGCCGGCCTGCAGGTGCATGAGGGAGCGGAGGTAGTGGGTGCGCGCGAGGAGTTCGCCGTCGCCGGACTCCTCGGCGACGCGCAGCGCCGCGGTCACGATCGTGCTGGCCTCGTCGAGCGCCCCGGCGGAGCACGCGACGTCGGCGCGGACGAGGGTCGCGCGGGCGGCCGTGACCTGGTCCCCGACGGCGAGCGCCCGCTGCTCGAGGTCGGTGGCCTGGGGCACTTGCTCCAGCAGGTCGTACCCGCGGGATCGCTCGAGCGCGCGCACCTGGTCCAGGAGCGCGCTCCCCACCGGCGGACGCGTCATCTAGAACGCATCGGTCGCGGCGGGCGGACCCTTGAGGGAGATCACCCGCCCGCCGCGTCGTGCCTCACCAGCGGTGGTGCACGTGCTCCGCGACGAGGTCGCGGTAGACCTCCTCGACGGTGTCGAGCTGCGCGACCGTGGGCGCGGGCAGGTCCGCCGCGGCCGCGTTGCCGCGCGCCTGCTCCGGCGAGCGGGCGCCGGGGATGACGACGCTGACGCCGGGCTGCTCGACGATCCACCGCAGTGTGAAGGCCGCGAGCGGGGTGTCCCCGGCGACCTCCGCGAGGCGCTTCGCCGCGGCGACCCCGGCGTGCAGCGGGACGCCCGCGAACGTCTCCCCCACGTCGAAGCTCTCGCCGTTGCGGTTGAAGTTGCGGTGGTCGTCGGCGGGGAACGTCGTCGACTCGTCGATGCGCCCCGTCAGCAGCCCGGAGGCCAGCGGCACCCGCACGACGACACCCACGCCGGCTTCGGCCGCGGCCGGCAGGAACTCGGTGACCGGCTTGAGCCGCAGCGGGTTGAGGATGAT
The DNA here is from genome assembly GCF_042473625.1 of Kineococcus sp. DHX-1. Taxonomy (GTDB): domain Bacteria; phylum Actinomycetota; class Actinomycetes; order Actinomycetales; family Kineococcaceae; genus Kineococcus. Next base: position 4,329,087 of record NZ_CP170445.1, read on the forward strand.
CTGCACGCTCGCGACGTTCGGGCGGGCGACGGCGGCGAGCCCCTCGGCCACCGTCTCGACCGAGACGCCGTAGGCCCGGGTCCGGCCCTCCTGCACCAAGGTGTCGAGCGCGTCGAACACCGCGTCCGTGTGCAGGACGTCGCTCGGCGGGCAGTGCAGCTGGACGAGGTCGAGCGTGTCGACGCCCAGGTTCTCGCGGCTGCGGTCGTTCCAGGCGCGGAACGCGTCGAGCGTGTAGGCCTCGGCGACGTGCGGGTCGGCGCGCCGGCCCATCTTCGTCGCGACGACGACGCCCTCCGGTGCGGTCGGCAGGAAGCGCCCGAGCAGCTGCTCGCTGCGGCCGTCGCCGTAGACGTCCGCGGTGTCGAAGAACGTCACGCCCGCGTCGGCCGCGGCCTGCAACGTTCCGAGGGCGGCGTCCTCGTCGACCGTCCCCCAGCTGCCGCCGATCTGCCAGCAACCCATCCCGACGACGCCGACGTCGCGGCCCGTCCTGCCCAGAATCCTCGTCTTCACGGTTTCGACCCTACGTGCCCGCCACCTCCTCGCCCGTCGGGCCATCAGCCCTTGACGGCGCCGGCAGTCAGCCCCTGCACGATCCACCGGCTCGCGAAGGCGAACAGCAGCATGGTCGGGACGACGGTCAGCACGGCGGCGGCCGCCATCGGGCCCCACTCGACGTTGAAGCTGGAGATGAACCCGTTGATCGCCGTCGGGAGGGTGAGGTTCTCGTCCGAGTTCATCAGGGTGACCGAGAGGAAGAGCTCGTTCCAGCAGTTGACGAAGTTGAAGATGAACGACGCGACGATGCCCGGCATCATGACCGGGACGATGACGCGGAACAGCGCCCCCGTGCGCGAGCAGCCGTCGATCATGGCGGCCTCCTCCAGCGCGTCCGGGACGTTGGCGAAGAAGCCGCGGAGCATGACCGTGCAGAACGGGATGCAGATCCCGATGTACACGAGCACCAGGCCGAGGCGGGTGTCCACGAGTTCCAGGCGCGTCATCATGAGGTACAGCGGGCCGAGGGCGATGAAGGCGGGCACCATCTGCGTGACGAAGAACGCCGCCAGGAGCACCCCCTTGCCCCGGAACTGGAACCGGGCCAGGACGTACCCGGAGAAGATGGAGATCACCGTCGCCGTCAGGGCTGCGACGGTGGAGACCAGCAGGCTGTTCCACACGTAGACCCCGAAGTCGGACTGCGCGAACAGGCCGACGTAGTTCTCCAGGGTCGCCGCCCGGGGCCAGTAGGTCAGGGGCTGGGCGAAGATGTCCCCAGGGGCCTTGAACGACGTGACGGTGATCCAGTACAGCGGGAACAGCGACACGACGAGCCAGACGGCGAGGAACGCGATCCGCACCACCTTGGCCGGAACCGTCTCACGGAAGATCACTGGCGCACCTCCTTCTCGCGCAGGGCCAGCAGGTAGAAGACGGAGAACACGAGCAGCAGTGCCAGCACGAGCAGGCCGATTGCCGCGGCCATGCCGTAGTCACCGCGCTGGGTGACCTGGATGAGCCAGGTCGTCACGATGTGCGTGCGGTCGGCGGGTCCGCCTCCCGTCATGCCGTAGATGATGTCGGGGAAGTTGAAGATCCAGATGACGCGCAGCAGGACGGTGACGGTGAGCGTGACCCGGATGTAGGGCACGACGATCTGAAGCAGCGTCCGGGCCTTCCCGGCGCCGTCGAGCGCCGCCGCCTCGAGGATCTCGTCCGGCACCGACTGCAGGGCGGCGAGGATCATGATGGCGAAGAACGTCACGCCGTACCAGACGTTCGCGATGAGCACGGCCACCATCGCGGTGCCGGGCTGGGCGAGCCACGGGACCGGCGCGTCGACCAGTCCGGCCTTGGCCAGCAGGTCGTTCACCACACCGAACTCGCTGTTGAACATCCAGCGGAAGAGGATGCCGATGAGGAACCCGGAGACGGCCCAGGGGTAGAAGATCAGCGCCTGGTAGATCCCGCGGAAGCGGAAGCGGCGGCGCAGCCACAGGGCCACGGCGAAGCCGAGGACGAACTGCGGGACGATCGAGGCCACGACCCACACGACCGTGTTGCGGAGGATCCCCGGCAGCAGCGGGTCGGTCAGCACGGCACGGAAGTTGTCCAGGCCGATCCACGTCGCGTCGGTGAAGTTCGACAGGTTCCAGTCGCGGAACGCCATCTGCGCTCCGGACACGAGCGGGTAGTAGGTGAAGATGCCGACGAAGACGGCGGCGGGGGCGAGGAAGCCGAGCAGGGTCCACGCCCGGCGCGCGGTGAACGCGCGCCGGGTCGAGGGCTGCAGGCTCGCGCGGGGCGCCTCGACGGGCGCCTCGCGCAGGGCCGGTGTCACTGCCCGGCCCACTTCTGCGTCCAGTAGGCGTCCCAGCTCGCGAGCAGTTCGGCCGTCGTCATGTCGCCCGTGAGGACGCGCTGGACCTCGCCGTCGGCCTTCTGCGTCCACTCCGTCCACCAGTCCACGGTCCGCGGCTGGACGACGGACAGGTACGTCTGCGGGTTCTCGGTCATCGTGACGTAGCTGGCCCACGGACCCTCGGTGTAGTACGGGTCCTGCGCCGCCGTCTTGAGGATGGGGACGAGGCTGTTCTCCTTGGTGAAGGTGGTCGACGCCTCACCGGAGGAGAGGAACTCCACGAGCTTCACGGCCTCCGCCTTGTGCTCGCTCTTGGCGGCCAGCCCCCAGCCCGCGGTCGCGACCGGCTGCGCGGCCTTCCCGGTCGGCCCGGTGAGCAGCGGCGCGGTGGACCACTGGTCGGTGGTGATCGCGCTGGACCCGCTGACGGTGGCGATGACCTCCGGGTCCTGGAGCAGGAACGCGGTCGAGCCGTTGGCGAAGCCCTCGACCATCTCGGGGTAGCCCCACGCGACGGACGACGGCGGGGCGGCCTTCTCGAACAGCTCGAAGTAGGTGTCGACGGCCTGCTGCGCCTCGGGAGCTGCGAAGATCGTGCTGCCGTCGGCGAGCTTGAAGGCGTTGGCCGGGTCGAGCCGGTCGGCCACGTACGCCTCGATCGCGGCGACGACGTTGCCGTTGCCGTTGGTGCCGCCACGGAACGCGTAGCCGTAGGTGCCGGCGCCCGGGTCCTGGATCTTCGCAGCCTGGTCCAGCAGCTCGTCCCACGTCGCTGGGGGGCCGTCGAAACCGGCCTTCTCGACGAGGTCCGTCCGGTAGAAGAGGCTGAGGCCGTAGAAGCCGTAGGGCAGGTACCAGGTCCCGTCCGGCGTCTTGGCGTAGTCGACGGCCTGCTGGGTCAGGTCGTTCCAGCCGGGCCACGGCGCGAGGTCGTCGGACAGGTCCTCGAGCCAGCCGTTGGCCGTGAAGGGGCCGACCGTGGTGTCGCGCACCTCCAGGACGTCGACCCCCTTGCCCGACTGCAGCATCTGCTGGATCTTCTGGTCAGCCGAGTTCGTCGGCGGGGACACGAGCTTGACCTGGACGCCCGGGTTGGCCGCCTCGAAGTCGTCGATGAGCCCCTCGAGCACCTGGGTGCGAGCAGGGTTGGTCAGGCTCTCGACCATCTGCAGGGTGACGCCGTCGCTCGAACCGGACGAACCGCCGCAGCCGGAGGCGACGAGTGCGGTCACGAGGCCGGCGCCGAAGAGCTTCCACGTTCTGGTCACAGGATTCCTCTTCTCAAGGGGTCGTGTCAGGAGGTTTCGCGTGCCCACGCCGTCAGCGCGGGGACGCACCGCTCGGCGAAGTCGTCGTAGTCGGCAGGGGTGTTGTAGGCGTGGGCGGACAGGCGGAGGTAGCCCTGTCCACCGAACGCGGTCACGGCGCACTCGACACCGAGTTCGGCCAGCGCGCGGTCCCGGACGGCGTTCCCGCCACCGGGGCCGAGCCCCAGGGTGCCGGGCAGGCGGACGAGGCGGATCGGTCCCACGGGCATGCCGACCTCGACGGAGTGGTCCTCCCCCGTCTGCTGCGCGAAGGCGGCCGCGACGGTCCGCGTGGCGTGCTCGGCGAGCCGGGTGGAGTGGTCCCGGACGGTGTCCCAGCCGAACGTGCGCTCGATCTCGTCGAGGGCGTCGGGGGCGGCCAGCCAGCTCGTGAGGTCGAGCGTGCCCTGCTCGTCGAACCGCGCCGGGAAGGGCTTGTCCGCACCCCAGGAGTCGATGAGGGGGTTCAGTTCCGACCGCAGCGGTCCGCGGGCCACCAGCACGCCCGTCCCCCGCGGGGCGCAGCCGAACTTGTGCAGGTTCCCCACCCAGACGTCGCAGTCGACGCCGGCCAGCGGCTGCGCCAGCAGTGCCGGGACGTGAGCGCCGTCGACGAGGAGCGGGATCCCCCGTTCCCGCGCGGCCGCACCGATGAGGTCCACCGGCAGGAACCGCGCGGTCGGGGACGTCACGTGGTCGACGACGATCAGCGCGGTCCGGTCCGTGGCCTCCGCCAGGACCGCAGCGCACGCCTCCTGCGGCCCCGCCGCGAGCGGGACGTGCGCCGTGCGCACGGTTCCTCCCCAACGCCGCGCCAGGCGGTGCGCACCCATCGTCACCGCGCCGTAGCCGTGGTCGGTGACGACGACCTCACAGCCCGGCCCCACGGGAAGGCTGGCGAAGACCACGCTGGCGCCACCGCTGGCGTTGGGGACCAGCGCGAGGTCGTCGACGTCGACGCCGAGGTGGGGGGCGATGCGACCACGGGCGGCGGCGGTGCGCGCGGGCAGGCCGACGAACCAGCGGACCGGCGAACCCTCCATCTGCGCCCGCAGGTCGGCCTGCCGCCGCAGGACCCGGGTCGGCACCGCGCCGAACGAGCCGTGGTTCAGGTGGGCCACCCCGGGGTCGAGGGACCAGGCGTCACGGGCCGGTCGCCCGTCGGGGAGGGTCAGGGGGGACGGTGCGGTCCCCTGCAGTGCTGCTGTGTTCATGGTGTGAGCACCGTAGGCGAGTTGTCCGACGACTTGGGTTACATCAGTGTTTCGAACGCGTTGACTTCCCGATTTCGCGACAAGTCATCGGACGACTCGTCGTCCGGCGAGGGCATAGGCTCACCGCACCGGACGAGCGGAGGACGCATGACTGCCGTCGACGACGCCTTCCACGGCTTGCGGCGCATGATCGGCACGGGGCGCCTGGCCGCCGGCCAGAAGTTCCCACCCGAGGCGGAGCTGTGCCGGGAGCTGGGGGTCTCCCGGGGTTCGGTCCGCGAGGCCGTCCGGATGCTGGCGGCCCTGGGCGTCGTCGAGTCGCGCCACGGGTCCGGCGTCTACGTCTCGGCCCTGCGCGCCGCCGACCTGGTGGGGACCCTGCAGCTGACGGTGGACCTGCTGCCCCTGGAGGGGTTGCTGGAGCTGTACGAACTGCGCCGCGTCCTGGAGGCCCACGCGGCCGGGTTGGCGGCCGCGCGCGGCGACGACCGGCTGCACGAGGAGCTCGACCGATTGTGCGCGGCAATGGAGGCCACCACCGACGTCGAGGAGAGCGCGGCGCTCGACGCCGAGTTCCACACCGCCATCGCCCGCGCCGGCGGCAACCCCACGCTCGTGGCGTTCCTCGGGGTCCTGCGCACGAGGTCGCGGTCCTACCAGATGTTCGGGCTGCCGGCCGGGCCGACGATCCGCGAGGTCAGCAACGCCGCGCACCGCGCCATCACCGCAGCCGTCGCGGCCCGCGACCCGGCGGCGGCCGCCACGGCCGCCGGAGCGCACGTCGCTCAGACGGAGGCGTGGCTGACGCAGTACCAGCCCGACCCCTCCCCGTGAGGCGGGTCAGAGGCGGAGGAGGCCCGCGACGCGCAGGACGGCGGTCCCGGCCTCGTCGGAGGCGTCGAGGTCCACCTCGGCGACGATCCCCCAGTCCCGGTCGCCCGCCGGGTCCTCCAGCACCTGCCGCACGTACCAGTTCCGCGCGGAACCCTTCGGGTCCGGGCCGGACCCGTCGTCGACCTGCAGCAGGTGCGGGCCGCGGGCGTCGGGGCCGGTCCCGATCGTCTCGTGCTCCTCGTAGTACGCGTCGAGCTGGTCGGCCCACGTGTCCTCGTCGGGGGACCCCTCGAGCGCGGCGAGGGCCGCCGGACGGTCGAGCGCGCAGAGCTCGACGAACCGGAACATGCCGTTGCGCACCAGGACGCGGAACGCGCGGGCGTTGGCGGTGACGGGCGGGGCCTCGTCCTCCTGCGGCGCGACGACGTTCTCGACGTCGTCGACGTCGACCCCGTCGCGCAGCGCCTCCCACTCGGCGAGGAGGGAGGAGTCGGTCTGCCGCACCACTTCCCCGAGCCACTCGACGAGGTCGGTGAGCTCCTCGGTGCGGGCGTCGTCGGGGACGGTCTGCTTGAGCGCCTTGTAGGCGTCGGACAGGTACCGCAGGACGAGGCCCTCGGAGCGGGCGAGCTGGTAGTGCTGGACGTAGTCGCCGAACGTCATGGCCCGCTCGTACATGTCGCGGACGACGGACTTGGGGCGCACCTCGTAGTCGCCGACCCAGGGGTTCCCGGACCGGTACGTCTCGTAGGCGGCGCGCAGTTCCTCGGCCAGCGGCTGAGGCCACTCGACGTCCTCGAGGAGCTCCATGCGCTCCTCGTACTCGATGCCGTCGGCCTTCATGCGCTGCACCGCTTCGCCCTTGGCCTTCGACTTCTGGGCCAGCAGCACCTTCATCGGCTCGTCGAGCGTGGACTCGATGACGGACACGACGTCGAGGGCGTACGTCGGGGACGCGGGGTCGAGCAGGTCGTCGACGACGGCGAGCGCGAACGGCGACAGCGGCTGGTTGAGCGCGAAGTCGAGCTGCAGGTCGGCGACGAGCCGCACCTGCCGGCCGTCCGGCAGGGGTTCGGGCAGCGTCTCCACGATCCCGGCGTCGAGCAGCGCACGGAACAGTTCCACCGCGCGACGGACGTGCTTGAGCTGGTTCTTGCGGGGTTCGTGGTTGTCCAGCAGGAGGTGCCGCATGGCCTCCACGGGGTTCCCCGGTCGCTGCAGGACGTTGAGCAGCATCGAGGTGGTCACGCGGAAGTGCGAGGTGAGCTGCTCGGGTTCGCCCGTGACCAGCTTGTCCATCGTCTGCTGCGACCAGGAGATGAAACCCTCCGGCGCCTTCACCCGCTGGACGCGCTTCTGCTTCTTCGGGTCGTCCCCGGCCTTGGCGACGCGGCGCGCGTTCTCGACCTCGTGCTCGGGTGCCTGCACGACGACGGTGCCGGCGGTGTCGAACCCGGCGCGGCCGGCGCGGCCGGCGATCTGGTGGAACTCCCGCACCCGGTAGTGCCGGTTGCGGCGGCCGTCGAACTTCGTCAGCCCGCCGAACAGCACGGTGCGGATGGGGACGTTGATCCCGACGCCGAGGGTGTCGGTGCCGCAGATGACCTTGAGCAGTCCGGCCTGCGCGAGCGTCTCGACGAGGCGGCGGTACTTGGGCAGCATCCCGGCGTGGTGGACGCCGACGCCCATCCGCAGCAGCCGGGACAGCACCTTGCCGAACCCCGCCGCGAACCGGAACGCGCCGATCGCCTCGGCGATCGCGTCCCGCTGCTCCCGCGTCGCGATCTTGGCGCTCGTGAGGGCCTGCGCCTGCTCGACGGCCGCGGCCTGGGTCGCGTGCACGACGTAGACGGGGGCGCGGTCGGTCTGCAGGAGTTCCTCGACCGTCTCCTGCAGCGGCGTCGTCGCGTAGGAGTAGTGCAGCGGGACGGGCCGTTCCACCGACGTGACGAGCGCGGTCGCCCGGCCCGTGCGGCGGGTCAGGTCGTCGCGCAGCGCCGTGACGTCGCCCAGGGTCGCGGACATCAGCAGGAACTGCGCCTGCGGCAGCTCGACGAGGGGGACCTGCCAGGCCCAGCCGCGGTCGGGGTCGGCGTAGAAGTGGAACTCGTCCATGACGACCTGGCCGACGTCGGCGAAGGCGCCCGAGCGCAGCGCGAGGTTCGCGAGGACCTCGGCGGTGCAGCAGACGATCGGCGCGCCCGGGTTCACGGACGCGTCACCCGTCATCATCCCGACGTTCTGCGCGCCGAAGACCTCGATGAGGGCGAAGAACTTCTCGCTCACGAGCGCCTTGAGCGGGGCCGTGTAGAACGAGCGGATGCCTGCCGCGAGCGCCGCGGCGTGGGCGCCGGCGGCGACGAGGGACTTGCCGGAGCCGGTGGGCGTGGCGAGCACGACGTTGGCCCCGGAGACCACCTCGAGCAGCGCCTCCTCCTGCGCGGGGTAGAGCGCGATGCCGCGACCGCTGACCCACTCGGTGAAGGCCGCGAGGACGGCGTCGGGGTCGGCGGGCGTGCCGTCGGTCGGGGTGGGCAGGAGCTCGGGGAGCGCGGGCGCGAGGGTCGTCATGGCCCTCCCATGCTCCCACCGGGGGACGTGCACCACCCGAACGCACCAGTCCCGGACGCTCAAGCCCCCGCCCGCACCGTCCGACCACCACAGTGCTTCTAGAAGTCATCTAGTCATGGAGGTGGTCCCGGTGGTCGTCGTCCCCGTCGCTCCGCGGGCCTCCGCCCGGCGCACGCTGCGTCCCGTCGGCCGAGCCCTGCTGACGACCGTCCAGGTCGGCCTGCTGCTGCTCGCCACGACGCTCGTGTGCGCGCACCTCGTCACCGGCCTCGCGCTGCACGCGGTGCTGTCGAACTCGATGCAGCCCAGCTTCTCCGCCGGTGACCACGTGGTCACCGTCGACCGCGACGCGCTGTCGCTGCGGGCCGGGCAGGTGCCCCTGCTGACCTTCGCCGACGGCACCACCCGGGCCCACCGGATCGTGCAGGTGCTGCCCGAGCGCGGCACCGTCCGGGTCCTCACCCGCGGTGACGCCAACACCGCGACGGACCTGTGGACGTCGATCGACGCCGAGGCCCCGGTCCCCGTGGTCGTCGCGACGGCACCCGCCGTGCCCGGCCCCGTCACCGCGGCCGTGGGCGCTCTCCACGCCAACCCCCTGCCCGCGGCGCTCGCCATCGGCCTCGGCGGGCTGGGGCTGACGGCGTGGGCCGTCCGCCGCCAGTACGTCCGGCTGCGGGACTGCACCTGCGAGCGGTGCCGCGACCGGCACACCCCCCAGCACCTCGACCAGACCCTGCACACCGAGGAGATCCGATGAGCCGCAAGCAGACCGCGACCGGCGCCGCCCGTCACGCGGGCGTGCTCAAGACCGTCGCCGGCATCGCCGCCACCGCGGTCGCCGGCCTCGCCATCACGTCCAGCGGGGTCTACGCCCTGCTCAAGGCGCAGGCCTTCAACAGCACCGCCGAGCAGGTCACCAGCGGCACGCTGCTGCTGACCCTGAACGACACCGCGGGCAGCGCGGGCTTCTCGCAGATCGTCGGGAACCTCGCCCCCGGGGACGTCGTGACGCGCTTCGTGTCGGTCGCCAACACCGGCACCCTCGACGGCGTGGGGCTCAACCTGCAGCTCACCGACCAGGCTGCCGCCACCGCCCTCACCACCGACGCGACGAACGGCCTGCAGGTCACGGTCCAGTCGTGCAGCGTCGCCTGGACCTGGACGGCCTCGACCGCCGCCTCGTGCGGCGGGACGACCGGAACCGCGACCGCACTGCCCGCAGCCACGTTCAAGGGCACGCCGCAGACCCTGGCCGCCGGTGCCTTCGCCAAGCAGACGACGCAGTACTACAAGGTCTCCCTCGGGCTCCCCGCCTCGATCACGGAGACGTCGGTCAACGGCACGGCTCCCGCGGGCACCATCCAGGGCCTGTCCTCGTCCCTGCGCTGGACGTTCTCCATGGACCAGCGCGCGGCCGTCTCGCTCAACAGCTGAGCCGTCCGTGGCCGCCACCCGCCGGCGGTGGGCGGCCGCCGCCGGTGTGGTGCTGGCCCTGCTCGCCGCCGCACCGGCGTCGGCGGCCTCGACCGCCCGAGCGCGCAACACCACTGCGCAGGTCGTCAGCACGGCGCGGTGGTCGGTCGTCGTCGTCCCCGGGACGTCACCGGCGACGGGCGCCGCGCCCCCGGCGACCTTCAGCGCGAGCCTCCTCACCCCGGCGTACCTCACGCTCACCAACACCGGCAGCGTCGTGCCGGGGACGATGACGCTGACGGGCAGCGCGGGGCTGAACCTGCTCGGGGGTGTGTCGATCTGCCAGGTGCCCTGGGTGGGGACGACGTGCTCGCAGCCGGTCCCCTTTGTCAGCCCGGTGTTCACCGCCAGCGGGAACCCTGCGCCGCCCGCTCCCGGGGTCAGCTGGTACCTCCTCGTCAGCGGTGTCGTCGTCACCGGCGGCACGATCTCGGCCCTGGCCACCGCCCCTTCGGCCCGTTCGGTGAACTCGTGAGGTTCACCGTGGTGCGAGAGCGCTCTCTACGCCATCCTGTGCCCTAGGTGGGAGCGTTCACAGGGGGTGGGTCCGATCAGCGACGACGACAGCCTGTCGCGCGAGCACCACGTCCGGCGACGGGCGGAGAAGGTGCGGGCGGACCTCGCCGACCTCTGGGGTGACGAACCACCCCCCGGCCCGGACCCCGAGATGACGTCGCTCGTCGACAGCCTCGCCCTCGACGACGACCACGGCCGCCAGCTCGGCCTGCTCGTGCAGGGCGACGCCGTGCCCTTCCACGTCCTCGTCCGGCTGATGCTGACGAGTCCCCTGGGACAGGCCCTGATCGCCGAACTGCCGGCCCAGGTGCGCGCCCGGGTGGACCTCGCCGCCGCCACCGTCGATCCCGTCGGTTTCCGCGCCTGGACCGCGACCCGGGGGTTGCCGCAGACCCCCTCCGGCGCCTTCGCCATGCACCTGACGCCCGAGGTCGTCGACCTCGACGAACGCGTCAGCGGCCTGCTCGGTTTCCCCTCCCGCCAGCACCGGTTGTCCTGGGACGACACCCTCCGGAACGTCCATCCGGAGGACCAGGAACGGGTGTCGAAGACGACCCGCGAGGCGTTCGCGAAGGCGTCCTCGCTCAGCCTGCGCTTCCGCGTGCTGCAGCCCGACGGCTCGGTCCGCTGGCTGTCCACGGTCGGGCACGCCCTGACCGGGGAGGACGGGGGCGCCGAGCAGATCGTCGGGTTCACCATGCCCAGTCCCTAGGGGTCAGGCTGGGGAGCTCACCGCGCGAACGCTCGGAACGGGTTGCGGACGCAGAGGTCGTCGACGACGTCACCGCCCACTCCCGCCGCCCGCAGCGCCGGCAGGAACGTCGTCGTCAGCTCGGTGAACGGGCGAGGGGTCCCGCCGCCCGGCAGCGCAGGGTCGAACCACCCCGCGTCGTGGGAGACCAGCATCCGGTGCCCCTGCCCCGCTGCGAGGCCACCGAGCACGAGCTCCAGCGTGCGGGGTCGTCCCCCTGTCCGACGTCGTCGAACTCGATCCACGCGCCGCGGTCGACGATCTCCTGCCGCACCCCGGCGTCCCCGATGGTCTGCGTGTGGATGGAGAGGAAGCGCTCCGGTGGCAGGCCTTCGGCGACGGCGAGGTCGATCTGCCCCAGCACGACCCGCCCGTCCGTCGTGTGCGATCCGACGAGGGCACAGGTGCGTGCGGCCGCCCGGGCCGCGGCGCGCACGACGCGTTCCTCGACCGGCCGGATGCCGTCCTCGGCCGCCGAGACCTTGACGAACCCGGCGCGGACCCCCGTGCCGTCGACCCCCTCGGTGAGTTCTCGGTGCATCCACGCCTCGAGCGCCTCGTCGGTCGCCTCGTACACCCAGTCCGGAACCCACGGTTCGCGGTAGACGCCGGTCGCGACCGCCACGGGCAGGCCGCTGCGACGGCTCACGTCCGCGATGAGGTCGACGCGCCGTCCCAGGCCGGGTGGCGTGCACTCCACCACGGCGCTCACCCCGGCCGCGGCCGCTTCGGCGAGCAGCGGTTCGGCGAGCGCCGCGAACTCGGCCGGGTCGGCCTGCGCGAAGCCCGGGGTCGTCGCGGGCCGGAAGTCGACGAGCAGGTGCTCGTGCGGGAGGACGAGGCCCACCTCCTGGGCCCGGAGGGGGCCGGCGGTCGTGTGCAGGAACCGTTCCGGTGCCGTCGCCCCGCTGAGCTCTGCCACGTCGTCTCCTCGTCACTGAGTGGAACTGGGTGCAGGAACCCATCCTAGGAGCCGCGGACGTCGTCATCGGCAGCGGAGATCCCGCGACCAGGCTCGGCCCGGCACCTGGCCTGAGGGCGTGATCGAGGCGGGGTCGAGGCGCAGGAACCAACCGGCACCGCCGCACGTGGTCTGCGAGGCGCTGGTGCACCCGGACCGCGACCCGTGCCGCCCCTGGCTGGACCTGCTGCACGACGAGGTGCGACCGGAGGTGCTGCACGTCGAGGAACCGCACCTGGTCCTCTGGTCGTCCCTGTGGGTCCGACGGCCCGACGCCCAGGTCCGCTTCGACCTGCCCCACGACGCGGGCCACGCAGGGACGGACCTGCGCTGGACCCTGCTGGTCGCCGGCGAGCTCCCCGAGCCGCCGTTGCTGGGACACCTGCGCAAGCGGCTGAACCAGCTCGTCAACGCGAACCTGCGGTACACGTTCGGCCAGTAGCCGCGACGACGAAGGCCCCCGGAGCGCTGCTCCGGGGGCCTTCGCGGTGGGTGGTGCCTCAGTTGATGAGGCCGTCCTGGCGCGCGACGGCGGCGGCGGCCGCCGAGGAGCGCACGCCGTACTTGCGGCGGACGGAGGCGAGGTGCTGGGCGACGGTGTTCGGGGCCAGCCCGAGGCGCTCGGCGACGACGGAGCCGGGGCAGCCGTCGGCGATCATCTGCAGGATCTCCTGCTCGCGGGCGGTGAGCGTCACGCCGGGACGGGTGGTGCCCGAGCCGCGCTCGGCCTCCTCGAGGGCGCGGTAGCGGGCCTCGGAGACGAGGACGAAGCGGTTCCCGGCGGCGTCCTCGACGACCATCCGGCGGTCGCCCTCGGCGACGGTCCGCAGGACGTCACCCCACCAGTCGTCGGGGACCCGGACCTGGTTCCCGTCCACGACCGCCACGTTGTGCTCCATGTGCGCTCAGACCCTCTCAGCCGCTGCTCGACGCGTTCCGTGCGCGGGACCGGTGGCCCGCTGTCCGTACCTGGATCGGGGATGTTCTAGGGACCCTTGACCGTTTCACTAGAACACCACCCGACCGGATGAACCGTTCAAGACCGGGCATCACCCGGAGTTGTCGAGCCATCGTCCACGGACGAGGCCCCGCGAGCCCCGGAACGCGCCGGAAGCTGGTTGAGCCCTCACTCGAGCATGCCACAGGGTCACGAAACCGCGACAGAGCGTCGTGCGCGGACGCCGAACGCCACGACGGCGAGCAGCGCGGCCCACGCCACCCACGGCCCCACCTCGCGCCGGTAACCGAGCGTGATGGCCTGCACGAGAGGGCTCATGCCGTCGACGAGACCCGGAACGTACGCCAGGGCCAGGAGGGTCAGCCGCGCCGCCAGCACCACGACCAGCAGGCGCGCGGACCGCGGGCCCACCGCGACGGCGAGCGCCAGCGGCCCCCACAGCAGCAGGTCGTACCAGGGCAGCTCGTACGCGGCGCCCAGCAGGTACCCGGCGGCGACGACGGCGGTCGCCCCCGCGGCCCGCTGCAGCCGCCCGCCGCGGACGAGGACCGGCCACCACAGCACCGCGACGACCAGCACGACGAGCGCGGTCCCCGGCAGCAGGAGGACCCGGGGCAGCCCGGCCTCGACGAGCGGGCGCCACACGGTGGCGAGGGAGACGAACCGGCTCGCGGTGCGCGTCTGGTCGTAGACGTGCACGCCCGCCCACAGGTGCGCGGGCACCAGGAGGACCAGGGCGGCCAGGGCTCCGCGCAGCAGCCAGCCGGCGGTCAGGCGGCGGGCGGAGACGGCGGCCACGACGATCCCCACGGCCACGACGCCGTAGGGCAGCTTCGTCCCCACCGCGACGGCGAGCGCCACCCCGGCCAGGACCGGCGAGCGCGCCGCGAGCAGCAGGGCGAGGACGGCCGCGGCGCCCGCGAGGACGTCGGCGTGCGCCCCACCGAGGCCGACGGTGAGCAGCAGCGGGTTGGCCGTGAACAGGACGCCGAACCACGCCCGCTCCCGCCCCTCGTCCCCCACGTCGCGCAGCACCCGGTGCCCGACGACGGCGACGAGCGCCCACGCCAGGAGCAGCAGCACCTGCCAGGCCCACACCGTCGTCCGGACGGAGTCCCCGCCCACCACCGAGCACAGGGCCATGAGCAGCCCGCCGACCGGCCCGTACACCGACGTCGTGGACCGCCACGGGTCGCGCACGGCGGACGCGACGGGGTCGGTGCCACCGGCGAAGGCGTCCGGGGGCTGGCTGTAGGGGTCCCCGCCGAGGGCGGCGATGCGGCCGTAGGCGGCGTAGCTGAGGTGGTCGGCCGAGCCGACGGGCGGGACGAGCACCAGCAGGAGGGCGCCGACGCCGGCCAGCACGAGGAAGCGCCGCGGCTGCCACCCGCGGGAGACGGCCAGGACGCTCCCCACCAACCCGACCCCGCCGGACAGCACCGACAGGGCCATGAGGACGCTGACCGTCGCGGAGGAGGGGTGCAGGCCGAGGTCGAGGGCCCCGACGCCGGCGCCGAGCGCGGGCGCGGCGGCGGAGGGCCCGAGGACCGCGACGACGAGCCAGGCGGTGAGGCAGACGGCCGTCCCGCCCACGGCCCAGCGGACCGGCCGGTGCACGTGGGGGGCCCTACCGGGGGCGGGGGCGGACGCCACGGGTCAGCGGGTGGAGCGGCGCAGGACGTCCTGCACGCGGCGCCGGCCCAGGGCCCGGGCCACGTCCCGGAACTGCGCGGCCCGGTGCAGCTGCCCCCTCAGGTCGGTGCCCGAGACGCGGTGGTGCAGGTCGCACGGCACCTCGCGCACGCGGAAGCCGGCGCGCAGCAGGTCGATCGTCAGCGCCGTCTCGACCCCCCAGCCCGGTGCCAGCGGCAGCGCGGCCTCGAAGGCGGCGCGCGTCAGGCAGCGCATCCCGGACAGCGGCTGCTCCGGGGACCAGCCCGTCGCGGCGACCGTGCCGCGCCGGGACAGGCCCACCACGAACCCGTGCCCCCCGCCGGCGGTCGCCTGCCGGGGCAGCACCGCGATCGTCATGTCCGCCTCGCCGGCCAGGACCGGCACGGTCAGGGGCGCGGTCTCGACGGCGCTGTCGGCGAGGTCGGCGTCGACGAACAGCAGCGGCCGCGGCCGCACCCCCGGCCGGGGCCGGGTGCGTTCCCAGTCGGCGACGGCGCGCGCGCCGGTCTGCAGGGCGGCGGCCTTGCCGCGGTTGCGGTGGTGGGCGACGACGACGGCACCGGCGTCGCGGGCGACCTTCGACGTCAGGTCGGTGGAGCCGTCGTCCACGACCACGACGACGTCGACGACGTCCAGGCCGGCGACGGCGCGCACGGTCGCGGCGATGCGGTCCTGCTCGTCCTTGGCCGGGATGACGACCGCGACGGTCGAGGACGGATGCAGCGCAGGCACGCCGCGACGCTAGCGCAGGCGCACGGCCAGGACCGTGACGTCGTCGTCCACGTCCTCCCCGTCCGCGCCGACCATCCGCTCGACCAGGGTGCCGACGATGTCGGCGGGCGTCCCGCGGGCGGTCTCGCGGAAGTGCTCCAGGACCTGCGCCAGCCCCTCGTCGAGGGACCGGGTGCGGGTCTCGACGAGGCCGTCGGAGAACACGACGAGCGCGCTGCCCGGGTCCAGCCGGACGTCGAGGACGTCGGTGCGGGCGTCGCCCTCGACGCCGACGGGCACTCCGGGCGGCACGTCGAGGTAGTGCGGGCCCGTGCTGCACGTCAGCGGCGGCAGGTGCCCGGCGCTCGCGGCGAGGAGCCGGCCGTCCCGGCCCAGGACCGCGTAGAAGATCGTGACGAGGTCGTCCCCGCCGCCGGCCGCGGCCAGGGCGTCGAGCCCGCGCAGGACCGCCGTCGGGTGCGGGTCGACGTGGGCGAGCGTGCGGACCTGGGTGCGCACCTCCCCCATGACGGTGGCGGCCCGGGCCCCGCGGCCCATGACGTCCCCGAGGACGACCGCCACCCGTTCCTCTCCCTGCGCACCGGGCAGCGGGATGAGCTCGGCCCAGTCCCCGCCGACCGCCACGCCCGCACTGGTCTGCGCCACCCGGTGGGTCGCGAGCCAGTCCACCGCCGGCAACGGACCGGGGCGCAGCGCCTCGGCCAGCACCGTGGCGGTGTCGCGCTGCTGCTCCAGCAGCTGCATCCGGTCCAGGGCCGTCGCCGCCTGCCGGGCGAAGGTGAGCAGGAAGTCGCGGTCCTCGGACTCGCGGGCGTCCGCCGCCTGGTCGGCCGGGTCGTCCCCGGCCGTGAACGCGAGGACGAGCGTGCCGAGGCGCCGGGTCCGCGCGGCCAGCGGCAGCACCGCCCACGACGTCTCCCCCGCCCGGGCGCCGGCCTCGAAGTACGGCCGGACGTCCTCCGGCAGCGCGGAGACGCCGGCCGCGCCCACGGGGAAGACGCCCCGCTCCCCGGCGAACGCCTCCACACCCGAGCGCGTGACCTCGGTCAGCTCCGTCCGCGTGCGCCGGCGGTCCGCGCCCATCCGGTGGGCCACCAACCCGGTCTCGCCCTGGCCCTCGGCGACCGTGATGACGGCACGGACCGCGCCGGCCCCGTCGAGGCAGGCCCGCAGGACGACGTCGAGGACCTGCTCGTAGCCGCCGGCGGTGGCCAGCGCCGCGGTGAGCGCGTGCTGGGTCTGCGTCTGGCGACGGGTGCGGACGCGTTCGGTCACGTCGTCCAGGGACCCCACCCACTCGGCGATCTCGGACGTGGGGTCGGTCGGGTCGGCGAGGACCGGCACGGCGACGGCCGCGATGGTCCGCCAGCCCGCCAGGCCGCGCACGCGGAACCGGAAGCGGGCGGTGCTGCGGTCGCGGACGGACTCGTAGAAGCGGTCCAGGACCACGGGCAGGTCGTCCGGGTGCACGTCGGTCTGCCACGCCCGACCGCTGACGTCGGTGCGTCCGGTCAGCGCGCGCCAGCCCGGCAGGTCGCTCGTCATGCCCTCCCCGGGCCGGGCGGTGAACACGTCGAGGGACCCGACCTCGGCGAGGGTCCGGTACCGGCGGGCGGCGAGACGGGCCTGCTCGAGCAGCCGTGCGCGTTCCACGGCGAGAGCGCACTGGTCGGCCAGGGTCGCGGCGAACAGCTGCTCGTCGGGGTCCAGGGAACCCTCGCGGGACAGGCCGAAGCGCAGGACCCCCACGAGGCGGCCGCGCGCGACGAGGGGGTACATGGCCCAGGAGTGCTCACCCAGGGCCAGGACGGTGTCGTTGAGCCCTCGGCCGGGTCCGGCGCCGAAGCGGGCGGCCAGCTCGGTGCGGTCGCGCAGCAGGACGGGACGCAGGGTGCGGGCGGCCTCCGCGCTGGGGGTGGCCGACGTCAGGGGGACGGGCAGGCCGGTGCCCAGTCCGGCGAGGTCACCGCCGTCGCGGGGGGCGGTCGGGACGAGCAGGGTGCCGGTCTCGTCGAGGAGGGCCACGCCGCACGTGTTCGTGCCGACGACGTCGCGACCGGCGTGCAGGACCGACGTGACCGCGTCACGGACGTCGAGGGCGGCGGCGAGCTCCGCGGCCGTGCGGTGCAGCAGCTCCAGGGAGGGGGGCGCCGTGGGCGACTCCACGCTGCGCCTCCCACCGGGTCACCGGTCCGCACCGCGCGAGGCCGTGTGCAGACCGTATCCGACCGGGCGCGGTCAGTGGTGGGTCGCTGCGGGGCACTGGCCCGAACGGGCGATCCGCCGTGGTCCGGATCGACCGGGCGCCCTGGTCAGTGCGGGTGGTGCCGGGTGGGCCCTCCGAAGGAGGCCCACACCGTGCGGCTGAGGTTGTCGAGGTCCTCCACCACGCCCCACTCGTGCGCGAGGCCGTCGACGATGAAGAGGCCACGACCGCTGGTGTCGGAGTCCGCCGCCGCGCGGGGGCTGAGGACCGACCCCGGCGACCCGCCGTCGGTGACCGCGATCTCGACGTGCGGGGAGTCGTCCGGGACGACCTCGCACGTCACGTGGATCTCCCCGCCCAGGAGGGGACGCGCGTGGCGGATCGCGTTGCCGACGATCTCGGACAGCACGATCTCGATCTCCGCGGTCGTCATCTCGTCCAGACCGGCCCCGTCCAGCACCATGCGCACCACGTGCCGCGCCCTCGGCACGGAGGCCGCGTCGTGGGCGAAGGTCGCCCAGTGGGTGGCCGGCACCGGCCGTGCTCCCGTCGGCATGTTCTCCCACTCCCGTTCTGCGGATGGACCGGAAGCTGGGTACCCGAGGCCCGCGGAGGTCAAACCTGCGACGACCTCCACCTCACCCGCACGGACGCGAGACGTGCCGGACAACGGGCCGCAACGTGCGCGAAACGTGCTGGCGCCGGGACCGGTCCCGTGTTGCACCGGCGTGAACTCTGCCGCCAGCGGTGGTCCGGCGCCTCCGCCGCGTGCCACGGTGGCCGGACGCCGCTCGTGGTCGAGGTGGCGTCGGCATGACGTCGAGACGACGGAGGACCCCTGTGAAGCTGCCCGTGCAGGCCTGGTTCGGCAGGTCCACGTCCCGCGCCCGCGACTGGCCGCTGGAGCGGCTGCGCCGCCAGAAGGCCGGGACCCGGGTCAGCGTCGTCATGCCCGCGCTCGACGAGGAGGCCACGGTCGGAGGCGTCGTGACCATGGTGCGCCGCCTCGCCGACGCGACCGGCCTCGTCGACGAGGTCGTCGTCATGGACTCCGGCTCCACCGACGGGACCGCCCGGGTCGCCGCCGCCGCGGGCGCGACCGTCCACCACCGCGACGACGTCCTGCCCGAGACGGGGTCGCGCCCGGGCAAGGGCGAGGTGCTGTGGAAGTCGCTCGCGGTGACGACGGGGGACGTCGTCGTCTTCGTCGACAGCGACCTCGTCGACCCCCAGCCGCAGCTCGTCACGGGCCTGCTCGGGCCGCTGCTCACCGACCCCGGCGTCGAGCTCGTCAAGGGCTGCTACGACCGGCCCCTGCAGGGCGCGGGCAGCACGTCCGGCGGCCGCGTGACCGAGCTCGTCGCGCGCCCCCTCATCAGCCGCTTCTACCCCGACCTCGCCGGGGTCGTCCAGCCGCTGGCCGGGGAGTACGCCGGCCGGCGCCGCCTGCTGGAGGCCATCCCCTTCTGCGGGGGCTACGGCGTCGAGATCGCCATGCTCATCGACACCCTGGAGCTGCGGGGCCTGGGCGCGATCGCCCAGGTCGACCTCGGCCGGCGCGGCCACAGCCACCAGGACACCGCCGCCCTGGGGCGGATGGCGGCCGAGATCACGCACGTCGTGCACCAGCGCGCCGCCGGGGAGGCGTTGGGACGACCCCCGGCGATGACGCAGTTCGCCCGGGACGGCTACGGGCACTACGCCCCGGTGACCCACGTCCTCACGCTCGACGAGCGACCGCCGATGGTGACGGTCGAGGGCTACCGGGACCGGCCCGCGAAGGTGTCCTGACGCCGCCCGCGGGTCAGCGGACGAACGGCTCCTGACCGGACTCCGAGACCATGCCCCGGCCGGCCTCGGCCCACGCCGACATCCCGCCGTCCACGTTCACCACGTCGTAGCCGTTGCGCTGCAGCCACATCGCGGTGCGCTGCGAACGGCCCCCCGACCGGCACACGACGTGCAGCTGCCCCTGCGGCAGGTCCTCCAGCCGCTGGGGCACCTGCCCCATCGGGATGTGCAGGGCGCCGTCGATGTGGCCGGCGGCCCACTCGTCGTCCTCGCGGACGTCGAGGACCGTCGCGTCCTCGGGCAGGTCGGTCACCGCGGTGGTGGGCACGCCGTCGACGTCGAACGTCCGGGACTCGCTCATGCTCCCGAGCGTACGACCCGGCCCGCGACGCGTCCCGCTAGCGTGGCGCCCCGTGCCTGCCACCCCGCGAGAGATCGCCGTGTTCAGCGGATCCGCCCACCCCGAGCTCGCCGCCGCGGTCGCCGCGGAGATGGGGGTGGAACTGTCCCCCACCCGCGTCAGCCGCTTCTCCAACGACTGCCTCGAGGTGCAGCTGCAGGCCAACTGCCGCCAGCGGGACGTCTACGTCGTGCAGCCCCTCGTCCCGCCCGTGCAGGAGGCGCTCGTCGAACTGCTGCTCATGCTCGACGCCGCCAAGCACGCCTCCGCGGCCCGCGTCACCGCCGTCGTCCCGCACTACTCCTACGCGCGCTCGGACAAGAAGGACACCGGCCGCATCTCCATCGGCGGTCGCCTCGTCGCCGACCTGCTGGAGACCGCCGGCGCGGACCACGTCCTCGTCATGACGCTGCACTCCCCGCAGGTCCACGGGTTCTTCCGCGTCCCCGTCGACCACCTGCACGCCCTCAAGCAGCTCGCGACGCACTTCGAGGGCGAGGACCTCTCGAACGCCGTCGTCGTCTCCCCCGACCTCGGCAACGCCAAACCCGCCGCGGCCTTCGCCCGGATGCTCGGCTGCGGCATCGCGACCGGCGCCAAGCAACGGTTCCCCGACGACCGCGTCGTCATCGCCAACGTCATCGGCGACGTCACCGGCAAGGACGTCATCGTCCTGGACGACGAGATCGCCAAGGGCAGCACGGTGTTCGAACTCACCGACCGGTTGACGGAACTGCAGGCGCGCAGCATCCGCGTCGTCTGCACGCACGGGATCTTCGCCGGCGACGCCCTCGACCGGCTGCTCGCCCACCCCGACATCGACGAGGTCGTCTGCACCGACACCGTGCCCCTGCGCGGCGGACCGCGCGAGGGGTTGTCCGTCATCTCCGTCGCCCCGGCGCTCGCCGCCGCGATCCGGCGCATCCACGAGGGGGAATCGGTCAGCGCGCTGTTCGAGCACTGACCCCGGCGGGGCACGGGGTGACCCCTGCCCGAACCCCGCAGGGGGAGGGCGGGCGGTCAGGCGCCGACGAGTTCGGCGGGGAGGTCCTCGCGGTGCAGCACGACCATCGCACTGACCGCGCGGGTCAGGCTCACGTAGAGGCGGCGCAACCCCGTGCGCTCGTCGGGTTCCCCGGCCACCACGGCGGCGGGTTCCACGACGACGACGCGGTCGAACTCCAGACCCTTGACCAGCGGCGCGGGCACGAGGGAGATGCGTTGCTGGTCGGGGTCGGGGTCGTCGAGCCGGGAGAACTCCAGGCCCTGCGCAGTCAGTTCCCGGGCCACCTCCTCGACCACCGCGGACGCCACCACGACCCCGACGGACCCCTCGAGGTCGGCGAGCTCGCGCGCCGTCCGGGCCGCCTGCTCGACGGGGTCGTCGACGCGCACCACCTCCAGCAGGCCGGGATCGGTGCGGACGGACCGGGGGACGGTGAGGTCCGGCGCGATGCGGGGCAGCAACCTCGCGGCGTAGTCGATGACGGCGGCCGGGACGCGGAAACCCCGGTCGAGGACCTCGAGCTCGCCGTCGGGTTTCCCGAGGTGCACCAGGACGTCGTCCCAGCTGCGGGCCGCCCACGGCGTCGTGCCCTGCGCGATGTCACCGAGCACCGTGGCCGCGCCCGTGCTGCACCGGCGGCCGACGGCGCGCAACTGCATGGCCGACAGGTCCTGCGCCTCGTCGAGGACGACGTGCGCCCGGGACGGCGTGCGCTGCAGCTGGTCCCGGACCTCGTCGAGCAGCACCGCGTCGGCCGCCGTCCACTTCGCCGACCCCGCCGTGCGCGGCGGCACGGGCCAGGTGAGCAGGTCGCGTTCGGCGTCGGTGAGGACGCCGTCGGAGCAGGCCCGCAGGAACTCGGCGTCGGACAGCAGCCGGTGCAGGACCTTGGCCGGGTCCTGGGCCGGCATGAGCGCCTTGACCGCCCGCTTGACCTCGGCACTGCGGGCCACGGCGTCCTGCACGACGTCGTCCGGGGAGTCCCCGGCCGCCTCGAGCAGCTGCAGGACGGCGTGCGCGAGCCGCTGCGGCAGCAGGGCCGCGGCCGCCCCGTAGCGGATGCCGCGGCCGGTCAGCTCGTCGAGCAGGTCCCGGACGAGGTACCCGGGGACGCGCCAGCGCCGGGACCCGCGCGTCACGACGACCGCACCGGACTCCAGCACCTGCGCGGGGTCCCCGACCGCGGCCCAGACGGCGCGGCGGACGACCTCGGCCATCCGCCCGTCGCCCTTGAGCGTCCCCACCTCGGGCGGTTCGGTGCCGCGGACGCGGACCTCCTTGCGGCCCTCGGTCGCCGCCGTGAGGAGTTCGTCGACCGTCCGCTGGTCCACCTCGACCTCACCGAGAGCCGGCAGAACCGCCGAGATGTGCTGCAGGAACGCGCGGTTCGGGCCGATGACGAGGACGCCCTGCCGCGTCAGGCGTTCCCGGTGGGCGTAGAGCAGCCAGGCGGCGCGGTGCAGACCGACGGCCGTCTTCCCCGTGCCGGGGGCGCCCTGGACGCAGACCGTCGTCTGGGCGTCGGCGCGCACGAGGGCGTCCTGCTCGGGCTGGATGGTGGCGACGATGTCGCGCATCGGGCCCGAGCGCGGCCGCTCGATCTCCCGGGCCAGGATGTCGGAGGAGGAGTCCACCTCGGACTCGTCGGTGAGGTGCTCGTCCTCGTAGGCCGTCAGGCGTCCCTGCTCGACGCCGAAGCGGCGTCGCAGCCGCACGCCGGCACGGTCGTCGCGGGTCGCGCGGTAGAACCCGCGGGAGACGTCGGCGCGCCAGTCGATGACGACCGGGTCGCCGGCGGAGTCGGTGACGTGCCGGCGGCCGATGTGCAGGCTCTGCCCGTCGTCGTGGTCGGTGCGGCCGAAGAACAACGTGGTGGACGGGTCGTCGACGAGGCTGGCGGCGCGGCGGTGCAGCGTCCAGCCGAGGGCCTCGTCGGCGCCGGCGTCTCCGGCGTGGCCGGGGGCGAGGGAGTCGACGAGGGACAGGGTGTGGGCCCGCATGCGGGCGAGTTCGGCGCGGGCGTGGTCGAGGTGCCGCTGCTCGGCGGTCAGCACCTCGTCCGGGGCGTGCTCGGACACGGTTCCTCCATCGGATCGACCGTCGATTCTGCCGGAACCGGTGCGCGACAACAACGTTGCGATCACGAGGGCGCTCGCGGGACGATGTCCGTGGTGGCGCGGGGAGAACCCGGACCGAGCGAAATGCCCACCGTAACGCGGGCGTGGCGCCCCTGTCACCCGTCACGTGTCGACCGGACGGGAACCGTCCCGCGGCCGCAGGCGTCGTAGTCCCGTGACCGAACGCAGGACCGTCCACCGCAGCGCCCGGACCGGCGCCGCCGCCCTCCTGGCGGTGGGGCTCGGCCTGCTCGCAGCCTGCGGTGACCAGCAGGCAGGAGCACCGGTGACGAGCAGCAGCACCCCCTCCAGCACCCCGTCGGGCAGCGTCACGGCGACGTCCGGGGACGAGCTGACCGTCGTGGTAGACGACGGCACGGGGAAGCAGACGACGTGGACCCTGACGTGCGCCGACGGCGTCGTGGGGGGAGACCACCCCGACGCGCAGAACGCCTGCGACGCCATCGCCGGGGCGAAGGCGCCCTGGGCGCCCGTCCCGAAGGACATGGCCTGCACGCAGGTCTACGGCGGCGCGCAGACCGCGACGGTGACCGGCACGTGGCGCGGTGAGCAGGTCGACGCGCGGTACGCCCGCAACGACGGCTGCCAGATCGCCCGCTGGGACCGGATCGCCCCCCTCCTGCAGCCCGGGACTCCCGTCACGACGAGGTCCCGCGGCGCCTCGTGACCTTGATGTAGTCAGCACATCACGCTGGGTAGACGGATCGTGGTCGGCAGGGCAGGCTGATCACGGTTCGTCCGGAAAGTCACGACCACGACCCATCCAGCGGGGCCATCGCTCCGAACACCGGACGTCCGATCACGACGACGTGACAGTTGCCGCGTCGAGCACCGGCGTCGAGCCCTTGGCGCCCAGACCTCAAAGGCTGCCCATGTTCAAGAAGACCCTCCTCGTCGACATGATCAACCGCAGTTCCGAGACCCCCGCCGACCGCAGGAACTTCCTGCGCGGCATGGGCCTGCTGTCCGCCGGCGCCGTCGGCGCCGGGCTCGTGGGGGCCTCCACGGCCGAGTCCGCCTCGGCGGCGACCCCCAGCGAGGGCAGCGTCCTCAACTTCGCCTTGAACCTCGAGTACCTCGAAGCCGAGTTCTACTGCTACGCCGCCTACGGCCACGGTCTGGCCGACGCCCTCGCCACGGGCACCGGCACCCAGGGCGGGGTCACCGGCGGGCACCGGGTCCCGTTCAAGTCCAAGGCGATGCGGTTCTACGCCGAAGAGATCGCCAACGACGAGATCGCCCACGTGAAGTTCCTGCGGTCCGCCCTCGGTTCAGCCGCCGTCTCCCGCCCGGCCATCAACCTGCAGGAGTCGTTCACCGGAGCGGCCGTCGCCGCGGGCGTCATCAAGCAGGGTGAGACGTTCGACCCGTTCTCCTCCGAGGCGTTCTTCCTGCTGGGCGCGTTCCTCTTCGAAGACGTCGGGGTCACCGCCTACAAGGGCGCGGCGCCGCTCATCTCCACCCCCGCCTACCTCGAGGCCGCGGCCGGCATCCTCGCGGTCGAGGCCTACCACTCCGGGATCGTGCGCACCCTGCTGTACGAGAACGGGTTGGACACGCCGACGAACCTCATCTCCGACGCCCGCGACTCCCTCGACGGCTCCAGCGCCGACAAGGACCAGGGCATCACCGTGGGTTCCGGGGGCCGGGCCAACCTCGTCCCGACCGACGCCAACGGGATCGCGTTCAGCCGGTCGCCGCAGGAGGTCCTGAACATCGTGTACCTGACGCCGGGCACCGGGGTCACCAAGGGCGGGTTCTACCCCGCCGGCCTCAACGGCGAGATCGCCACCAGCTGACCCGCGGATCCCAGGAGAACACGATGAAGAAGACCCTCGCCACCGCTGCCGGTGTGGCCCTGCTCGTCGGCCTCGGCTCCGCGCTGCCCGCGCAGGCCGCCACCGGCTTCAAGTTCGACGACCGCATCTCGGGGTCGGACCGGTTCGCCACCGCCGTCGCCGCGTCCAAGCTGCTCGAGCCCGTCGACGGGTCGGCCACCGACGTCGTCGTCGTCAACGGGTACGCCACGGTCGACGGCCTGACGGCCTCCTACCTGGCCGGCCTGAAGTCGGCGCCCATCCTCTACACCGACACGAACGCCGTCCCGGCGGTCACGGCGGCCGAGATCAACCGCCTGGGCGCCAAGGACGTCTGGATCGTCGGCGGCACGAACCGCGTGTCGCAGGCCCAGGAGGACGCCTGGAAGGCGGCGGGCAAGACCGTCCACCGCCTCGCCGGCGCCGACCGCTACGCGACCGCGGCACTCGTCGCCGAGGCCGACGACTCCGGCGACGCGCCGGAGCAGGTGTTCATCGCCAGCGGCACGAGCACGGCCGACGCGCTCGCGGCCGGCCCGGTCGCGTGGGCCCGGAACTACCCGATCCTCCTCACCGAGGCCGGGTCGCTCCCGACGGCCACCAAGGACGCGCTGACGGAGCTCGGCACGACCAACCGGGTCGTCCTGGGCAGTTCCACGTCCGTCTCGGACGCCGTCTACAGCCAGGCCGGCGGCACCGAGCGCATCGCGGGCGCCAACCGCCAGGAGACGGCGTCGAAGATCGCCGACGACGCGATCGCCAACGAGAACTTCGACAGCCAGAGCGTGGCCCTCGTGGGCGGGACCGACGCGACGGCTGCCGACGCCCTCGCCGCGGCGCCGGTCGCGGGCAGCCAGGGGGTTCCCCTGCTGTTCACCGACTTCAACGGTTCCCTCGGCACCAGCACCTCGGCGTACCTGAGCGCCAAGAAGGCGAACTACACCACCTCGGGCACCGGGTGGATCTTCGGTGGTCTGCCGTCGGTCCCGCAGGCGACCGCGGACGCCGCCACCGCCCTGGTGCAGTGACCCGGGGGTGAGGGCAGCCCCGCGGCGGGAGGACCTCCCGCCGCGGGGTCAGGCCCCTCCCGTCCCCCGGGGTCAGGCGGCGTGACCGGTGGCGGTCGCCCGCCGCCGCCGGTGCTCGTCGAGCCGGACGACCGTGGCGGCCCGGTCCTCCTGGGCGCGGGCCGCCGCCAGCACCAGGTCCGTGGCGTCCCCGAAGCGCGCTCCGCGCGGGGCGACGAGCAGGTGCTCCTCGCCCCTCCCCTCCCGCGCGAACCGGCCGCCCGCGGCGGACACGACGACGAGCAGCCCGCCGACGACGCCGACGATCCCCACCAGCACTCCCACCAGCACCTGCACGTCCATCTCCGCACCCCTCCGCACCGTTCCCGACCACGACCCGTCCAGGATCGGCCGAGGTCGGGGGGCGGCACATCGTGCCCGGGGTGGAACCACCTCGTCCTCCCGGGGGAGGACGCTCAGCCGTGCAGCTGGTCCCGCGCGAGGACGCCGAGGTCCGGGGCGTCCGTGAAGAACCCGTCGACCCCCGTCGCGAGGAGCTGGGCGGCGTAGTCCAGGACGCGGCCCCAGTCGGCAGGGTCGTCCCCCGTCCGGAACTGCGCGGGCAGGAACTCGTTCTCCGGTCGCAGCGTGTAGGGGACGACCTGCAGCCCGGCCGCGTGGGCGTCGTCGACGAGGTCGGAGCTCACCTGCACGAGCGACGGGCCGATCTGGTCGACGTACCGCGCCAGGTCCCGCAACGCCGACGGGACGAGCAGGTCGGCGTACTGCCGCGGATCACCCGCCGCGACGAGGTCCGCCGGGGCACCCGTCTCCGACGTGAGGAACACCGTCGGAGTCCGCAGCCCGTACCGGGTCCGCAGCTGCACGAGGTTCGTCAGCTCGAACGACTGCACGACGACGGGCGCAGCGGCGGAGTCGAGCCGGTGCGCCCTCAGGACCCGGACGACCTCGGCCTCGAGGTCGAACCCGAGGGAGCGGAAGTACGTGCTGTGCTTGATCTCGGGGACGATCCCGACCGTGCGGCCGAGTTCGCGGGACAACCGCTGCCGCGTGGCCAGGGCCTCCTCGAACGTCGGGACGCGCCAGAGCCCGTCGTAGACCGTGTTGTGCTGGCGCAGCTCCGGCAGCCGTTCGACCGCCCGCAGCGTGCGCAGCTCCGCGAGCGTGAAGTCCGGGGTGAACCACCCCGTGTACTCGACGCCGTCGATGGTCCTCGTCGCGCGGCGGTCGGCGAACTCGGGGTGGTCGGCGACGTCCGTCGTCCCGGAGATCTCCGGTTCGTGCCGGCAGACCAGCACGCCGTCCTTCGTGGGGACCAGGTCGGGTTCGACGACGTCCGCGCCGAGGCGGGCGGCGAGTTCCCACGAGGCGACGGTGTGCTCGGGTCGGTACGCCGACGCGCCGCGGTGTCCCACGACGAAGGGCGGGGCCCACCCGTGGCCCGGCCGGCGCGTTGCGGCGGCGGAGGACGGTCCAGCGGTGAGCGGCGCCGTCGCGAGCCCGCCGAGGACGGTGGTCGCGGACAGGAGCGTTCGGCGGGAGGGACGGAGGTCGGCACTGGTCTCGGTCACGCGCGCAGTGAACTCCTCCCGGCCCCCCGCCGCCAAGGGGGTGCACAGCGGGTTCTGCGCGAGTTCACTTCAGCAGGCGCGACAACCGGCGGTCCGCCAGGGGTTTCCCTCCCGTCTGGCACGTGGCGCAGTACTGCATCGAACGGTCCGCGAACGACACCTCGCGCACGACGTCACCGCAGACGGGACACGGCTGACCGGTGCGCCCGTGCACGCGCATCCCCGCGCGCTTGGCGTCCTTGAGCTCCTTGGCAGGTTTCCCGCTGGCGGCCGCGACGGCGTCGGTCAGGGTCGTCCGGAGCGCCTCGTAGAGCCGTTCGACGTCCGCCGCGGGCAGCTTGCCGGCTGAGGCGTAGGGCGACAGCTTCGCGACGTGGAGAACCTCGTCGGAGTAGGCGTTCCCGACCCCGGCCAGCACCGACTGCTCGCGCAGCAGCCCCTTGACCTGCTGGCGCGAACCGCTGAGCAGACCGCGGAACGCGTCGAGGTCGAAGGAGTCGTCGAGCGGGTCCGGGCCGAGCGAGGCGATCCCGGGGACCTGCGCGACGTCCTTGACGACGTGGACGGCGAGGCGCTTCTGGGTGCCGGCCTCGGTGAGGTCGAACCCGGGCGGGCTCTCGGGGTCCTCGTCGTCCTCGGGCGCCAGCCGCACCCGCAGCGCCACGGGGTTCTTCCCGCTCGGTCGCAAGGGAGCCTTCGGCAGGGCGTCGGACCAGCGCAGCCACCCGGCGCGGGACAGGTGGATCGCCAGGTGGAGGCCGTCGACGTCGACGTCGAGCCACTTGCCGTGCCGGTCCACCCCGGTGACGAGCAGGCCCTGCAGCGCGGTCGGCGGTGGGTCGTAGGTCTTGAGCACGTTGATCGCGCCGACCTCGACCTTCGCCACGACGCGTCCTGTCATGCGCTCGCGCAGGAAGGCGGCGAGCGCTTCGACCTCGGGGAGCTCCGGCACGCCGCCAGTCTGGTGCACCCGGTGCAGGCGAACCAGTTGTTCGGTCCACCGAACGCGAGTCCTGGAGCTGTCGCGGCCCACCCCCCGTGTGCTGGCATGGCCCGCGGCCCGCCGACGCGCCCTGAGTCCCGTCCCGTCGTGAAGGAGCCGCACCCACCGTGGACCTCGCCGTCCTCGCCGCCAGCTTCCTGCCGATCCTGCTGCTGGAACTGCCCGACAAGACCTTCGTCGCGACCCTCGTCCTGGCCACCCGGTTCAAGCCGCTCACGGCCTGGGTCGGGGTCGGCCTGGCGTTCGCCGTGCAGTGCCTCATCGCCGTCGTCGCCGGGCGCCTGCTGGCCCAGCTGCCGGAGCGTCCCGTCGCCGCCGTGGCCGCCGTCCTGTTCGCCGTGGGGGCGGTGACGCTGTTCCGGGGTGCCGCCAAGGCGAAGCAGGCCGGGCAGGACGCCCGCAGCGAGTACGAGGCCAAGGTCGGGGCTGGCCGGTCGGGGTGGCGCGGGGTCCTCACGTGCTTCGGAGTGGTCTTCCTCGCCGAGTGGGGCGACCTGTCGCAGCTCTTCACGGCCGGCCTGGCCGCGCGCTACGACGACCCTCTCTCGGTCTTCGTCGGGTCGTGGGCAGCGCTGCTCGTGGTGGCCGGCCTGGCGGCGGCGCTCGGGAGCACGATCGTGCGCAAGCTCAGCGTCGCGACGGTGAGCCGCATCGGCGGCGTCGTGTGCGCCGTCCTGGCCGTCGTCACGGCGCTCGAGGTGGTCGGCGTCCCCCTGCCCGTGTGACCGGTGGGGCTGGAGGTGCCGGTACCGGAATCCGCCTGCGTGCGGACAAGCGGCGACCCGGGTGATTGACTGTGAGTCACGCGTTGATGACTGTGCTCACACGCGGGATGGTGCACGTCGTGGAGGGGCCGCGGCGGCGGGGTCGCAGTCGGGGGAGGTCGAGGACCGTTGTTCCACGTGGTCCTCCCGCCCAGCCCGCGCTCCGTGGGCGTCGCCCGCTGGCTCATCAGCGAGTGGTGTGCGCCCTGGGTGGCCTCCTCGGAGCTCCTCGAGGACACCGTGGAGGCCGCGCTGCTGCTGGCCAGCGAGGTCGTTACGAACGCCGTCGTGCACGGCGACGGCATGGTGCAGCTGGCCGTGCGGCGCGTCAACGGCGCCTCGCTGCGCGTGGAGGTCTCCGACGACGGGGGCGGGATGCCCCTCATCGGCGCCCAGCGCGCGGACGCCGAGAGCGGCCGCGGGATGGCCATGGTCGAGATGCTCTCGACGCGGTGGGGCACCGACCTCGCGGTGGGCCCCCTCGGCAAGACCGTCTGGTTCGAGCTGACGGACGAGTCCGTGCAGCACTGACCGGACCAGCACTGACCGGCCCGGCACCGACCGGCCCGGCACCGCGGTGTCAGGTCCTGACCGCAGGCAGGGTCCAGGACGCACCGCACGAGCTGTTGCGTTGCGTTCCACCACCCATCGCGTCCCAACGGGTGTCAGGACGTCTCGCACCGCGCGACCGTGGACGTGACAGCCGTGGTCTCGACCGCGACGTCCGCGACCGTGCAGCCACCACGACGGCAGGACGTGTCGCCGACGTCTCGAGTCCGACGAGGTCGCCGGGCACCGACGGGCGTCAGACCACCGCGTCGCGGTGCGCCGCCCACGCGGGGACGAGCTGGGCGACCGCGACGAGAGCGAGCGCCGACAGCGGCACCACCCAGCCCCCCGTCAGCGAGTGCAGGGCCCCGAACACGACGGGACCGACGGCCGCGGCGAGGTACCCGACGGCCTGGGCCATCCCCGACAAGGCCGCCGCCGTGGGCGCGTCCGCGGCCCGGGCGGAGATCGCGGCGAGGGCCAGGACGACCGTCGCCCCGCCGCCGAGCCCGATGAGCCCGACGGCCACCACAGCCAGCCCCGGCGCGACCAGCAGCAACACGATGCCGGCGAGCGAGCAGAGCGTCGCCGCCACGGCCACCCACCGCGTCCGCTGCACGGACCCGGCCGTCAGCACGGGGACGAGGAGCGACCCCACGACGCCGAGGACCTGCAGCTCCGAGAGCAGGACCCCCGAGACCGTCGCGTCCAGCCCGGAGCGGTCGCGGGCGATCGTCGCGAGCCAGGACAGCAGGACGTAGAAGAGCATCGACTGCGTCCCCATGAACGCCGTCACGGCCCACGCCAACGGCGAGCGCCACGGCGTCCGCGCGTGTGGCCCCGCCGGCCCGGCGTTCCGGCGGGCGCGCACCAGCGGCAGCCACAGCAGGGCCGCGAGCAGCGCGGGCGCGGCCCACACGACGAGCGCGGTCCGCCAGCCGCCCGCCACGGCCTCGGCCACGGGGACGGACACCCCGGACGCGATGCTGCCCACGACCTGCATCAGCACGACGTACCCGCTCGTCAGCAGCGCGATCCGCCCGGGGAACTCCGCGCGGATGAGGGCCGGCATGAGGACGTTCGCCACCGCGATGGCGATGCCCAGCAGCGCCGTGCCGACGAAGAGCGGCGCGGTCCCGGGCACCCAGCGCAGCGCCGACCCGGCCGTCAGCAGGAACATCGCCAGGACCAGGGTGGCGCGAGCGCCGAGCCGCGCGGCGACCTTGGGGACGACGAGGGAGCTGGCCGCGAACGCGACCAGCGGCAACGAGGTCAGCGCCCCGGCCGCGGCCGCGGACAGGCCGAGGTCGTGGGAGACGAACGGCAGCACCGGCCCGACCCCCGTGATGGGCGAGCGCATCGCGCACGCCACGAGCAGCAGCCCGGCGAGCAGCAGGACGGCGGTGCGGCGGGGAACGGGGGACGCGGGCGTGGTCGACATGTCCCGGTCATCGTCGCGCACGCCGGCGCGGCACCGGTCTCCGCCTCCCGTCATAGGGAGAACCTCCCGCGGGTGCCGGGAAACGGTCTTTGACCTCTGCTCGGCACGCGAGTTGCCTGGAGTCATCGGCCCCCGACCGGGGGTCGCGCACCGCACCTCGAGGAGGACCCCGTGCGTCTGCAGGACGTCGCCGGGACGACGACCACGCCGCTGGGAGCGCCCGCGTTCCCGGCACCGCCGTACCGCTTCACCGACCGCGAGTACTTCACCATCACGTACCGCTCCGACCTCGACGCCGTGCGCGCGGTCGTCCCCGAACCGCTGCAGGTCACCGACCCGGTCGTGCGGTTCGAGGTCATGCGCATGCCGGACGTCACCGGCCTGGGCGACTACACCGAGGCCGGGCAGGCCCTGCGGGTCGAGTTCGACGGCGAACCCGGTGAGTACCTGCACACCATGCACGTCGACAACCACCCGGCGATCGCCAGCGGTCGCGAGATGGGGGCCTACCCCAAGGTCTGGGGGTCGCCCCGGTTGCACGTCGACTCCGACACCCTCGTGGGGACCCTCGACCACGGCAGCCTGCGGGTGGCGACCGCGACGATGGGCTACAAGCACGCACCTCTGGACCGCACCGCGGCCGAGCGGGAGATCGGCGTGCCGACCTACATGCTCAAGGTGCTGCCGGGGTACGACGGCCGTCCCCGCATCTGCGAACTCGTCCGCACCCGCACCACCGACTTGACGGTGAAGGGCGCCTGGACCGGACCGGCCCGGCTGCAGCTCTTCGAGCACGCCCTCGCCCCGCTGGCCGACCTGCCCGTGCGCCGGGTCCTGTCCGCCTCGCACGTCCTGACCGACCTCTCGC
Source organism: Kineococcus sp. DHX-1 (assembly GCF_042473625.1). Classification (GTDB taxonomy): domain Bacteria; phylum Actinomycetota; class Actinomycetes; order Actinomycetales; family Kineococcaceae; genus Kineococcus. Next base: position 4,361,028 of record NZ_CP170445.1, read on the forward strand.
TGGGACCGGCCGAGCTCGTGCACGACTACCTCGCCTGACCCTCCGGAGGAGAACCGTGGGAAACCCCACCAGCCGACGAACCAGCCGACCCAGCACCACCGTGCTCGGCACCGGCCTCATCGGCACGTCCTGGACCGCCCTGCTGCTCGCCCGGGGCCACCGCGTCACCGTCCACGACCCGCGCCCGGACACCGAGCGGACGCTGCGCGCCGACCTGGCCCGCCTCGTCCCCGGCCTGGCCGAGCTGGACCTGCACCTGGACCCGGACACCGACGACCTCACCGTGGCCGACGACCTCGCCACCGCGGTGCGCGACGCGGACGCCGTGCAGGAGAACGGGCCCGAGCGCCTCGACCTCAAGCGGCAGTTGTGGGCCGACGTCGAGGCGGCCGCTCCCGCCGACGCCCTGCTCCTGACGTCGACGTCCGCCCTCACCGCGACCGACGTGTCGGACCGCATGGCCGACCCCGGACGCCTCGTGGTGGGGCACCCCTTCAACCCGCCGCACCTCGTGCCGCTCGTCGAGGTCGTCCCCGGCCGCGACACCTCCCCCGCCACCGTGGACCGCGTCGTGGAGTTCTACACCGCCCTCGGCAAGCACCCCGTCGTGCTGCGCCGGGAGGTTCCGGGGTTCGTCGCGAACAGGTTGCAGTCCGCCCTGTTCCGCGAGGCCGTGCACCTCGTGCGGGAGGGCGTCGTGGACGTCGCCGGCCTCGACGACGTCGTGACGTCCTCGATCGGGCCGCGCTGGGCCGCGGCCGGTCCGTTCCGCTCCTTCCACCTCGGCGGCGGCCCCGGCGGGATGGCCCACTTCCTCACCCACCTCGGGCCCGGCATGGCCGACGGCTGGGAGCACCTGGGCCGCCCCGTCCTCGACGAGGCGACCACCGCCGGCCTCGTCGCGCAGACCGAGCAGGCCACCGACGGGCGCGACGTCGCCGACCTGGCCCGCGAACGCGACACCCGGCAGGCGGCCGTGCTGGCCGCCCTGGCCGGGCACTGAGACCACCGAAACCCTGGAGAGACCCACCGTGAGTTCCCACAAGAGCCTGGACCCCGGCGCCGTGGCCGGCGACTTCTTCCACGTCGAGGACCTCCTCGACGACGCGGAGAGGGCCGTCCTGCAGCGCATCCGCACGTTCCTCGCCGAGGAGGTCGCCCCCCACGCCGACGAGCTGTGGGAGAAGGGCGAGAGCCCCGTGCACCTCGCGCCCCGCATCGCCGAGCTGGGCATCACCGGACTGCCGGAGGACGAGACCGGGACCGCCGCCCGCAGCGCGTTGCTCAACGGCATCGTCGGGATGGAGATGTCGGCCGTCGACCCCTCGTTCGCGACGTTCTTCGGCGTCCACTCGGGCCTGTCGATGGGCTCGATCCGCGTGTGCGGGTCACAGGAGCAGCGGCAGCGCTGGCTGCCGGCCATGACCCGCTGGGAGAAGGTCGGCGCCTTCGGCCTCACCGAACCCCTCGTCGGGTCCGGGACCGCCGGCGGCCTGACCACCACCGCCCGCCGCGACGGCGACGGCTGGGTCCTGGACGGGGAGAAGAAGTGGATCGGGAACGGCACCTTCGCCGACCTGGTCGTCGTCTGGGCCCGCGACGTGGCCGACGACTCGGTCAAGGGTTTCGTCGTCGAGAAGGGGCAGGCCGGTTTCAGCGCCTCCGTGCTCGAGGGCAAGATCTCGCTGCGCGGCGTCCAGAACGCCCACCTCGTCCTCGACGGCGTGCGGGTGGAGGAGGCGAACCGCCTGCAGGGGGCGAACTCGTTCCGCGACACCGCCCAGGTCCTCAAGGTCACCCGCGGCGGGGTGGCCTGGAGCGCCACCGGGTGCGCCGTCGGCGCCTACCGCGCGGCCCGCAGCTACGCCGTGCAGCGCGAGCAGTTCGGCAAGCCGATCGCCTCGTTCCAGCTCGTGCAGGACAAGCTGTCGACGATGCTGGGCAACACCACCGCCGCGCAGGCGATGTGCGTCCGGATGGCCCAGCTCACCGAGGCCGGCCGGCTGACCGACGCCCAGGCCGCCCTCGCCAAGATGTTCTGCACCACCCGCATGCGCGAGACCGTCGCGCTGGCCCGCGAGGTGCTGGGCGGCAACGGCATCCTGCTCGAGCACGGCGTCGCGCGGTTCTTCGCCGACGCCGAGGCCCTCTACTCCTACGAGGGCACCCGCGACATGAACTCCCTCATCACCGGCCGCGCGGCCACCGGCATCAGCGCGTTCGTCTGAGGAACCCCACACCACCGAGGAGCACCACCGTGACCACCCAGAACACCGAGAACCCCACCGGGACCCCGAACCTCGAGGGCCTGCGCGTCGTCGACCTGTCCACCGTCATCATGGCCCCGTACGCGTGCCAGCTGCTGGGCGACCTCGGCGCCGACGTCGTGAAGATCGAGTCGCCCACCGGGGACGTCATGCGGTTGCTGCAGCGCCGCGACGAGGAGAGCACCGGCGCCCTGGCGCTGAACCTCAACCGCAACAAGCGCAGCGTCCGGCTGGACCTGAAGTCCCCGGCCGGCAAGCAGGCCGCTCTCGACGTCATCGCGAGCGCCGACGTCCTCGTCACGAACATGCGGCCGCGGGCGCTGGCCAAGCTCGGCCTGTCGTACGAGGACCTCGCCGAGACCAACCCGCGCCTGGTCTACTGCAACGCGCAGGGTTTCCGCTCCGACTCCGCCGCGGCGGACCTCGCCGCCTACGACGAGGTCGTGCAGGCCGCGTCCGGGATGGTGGACCTCATGCGGCGCGTCACCGGGACCCCGTACTACGTCCCGACCGCGATGGCCGACAAGATCTGCGGCCTGACGATCGTGTACGCGGTGCTGGCGGCGCTGCTGGGCCGCGAGCGGACCGGCCGCGGTCAGCGCGTCGAGGTGCCGATGGCGGACACCATGTTCGCGTTCACGATGGTCGAGCACATCGGCGGCCGAGCGTACGAACCGCAGGCCGGGCCGGTGGGTTTCCCGCGGTCGCTGGAACCCGGTCACGCGGCGCTGCCGACGAAGGACGGCCACGCGTGCATCCTCCCGTACAGCTGGGCGAACGTCGTCGCGTACTTCGACGTGGTCGGCCACCCGGAGGAGGTCGAGGGCTGGGACGCGGTGACGCTGCAGGACCACCTCGGCGACCTCTACGAGGCGGTCGGCCGGTACTCCCGGACGCACACGACGCAGGAGTGGTCGCAGATCTGCGCCGAGCACAGCATCCCCTTCGCCCCCGTCATGGACCTCGACCACGCCGGCGAGCACGACTACTGGTCCCAGGGTGGGCTCCTCGACGTCCAGGAGCACCCGCAGGAGGGCGCCTACCGCGTCATCGGCGACCCGGTGCGGTTCTCGGAGTCGCCCAGCGGGGTGCGCAGGCACTCCCCCGCCCTCGGCGCGGACACCGAGGAGGTCATGGCCGAACTGGGCTGGGACGCCGAGCGGCTGGCGGCCCTGCGGTGAGCACCCCCGACCAGAGCACCGAGCAGACCACCGGCACACCCGTCCGCGTCGAGGTCACCGGCGGCGTGCTCGTCGCCACCATCGACCGGCCGCGGGCCAAGAACTCGGTCGACGCCGCCACCGCACGGGCGCTGGCGGACGCTCTCGACCGCCTCGAGGACGACCCCGACCTGCGGGTGGGTGTCCTCACGGGAGCGGGCGGGACGTTCTGCGCGGGCATGGACCTCAAGGCGTTCGCGCGCGGTGAGAGCCCCGTGGTGGGGGACCGGGGTTTCGCCGGCGTCACCCGCTCCCGCCGCACCAAGCCCCTCGTGGCCGCCGTGGAGGGGTGGGCCCTGGGCGGGGGCACGGAACTCGCTCTGGCCTGCGACCTCGTGGTGGCCGCCGCCGACGCCCGGTTCGGGCTTCCGGAGGTGACCCGCGGCATCGTCGCGCCCGAGGGCGGGATGCTGCGCCTGCCGAAGGCCCTGCCGCGCGCGGTCGCGGCCGAACTCCTCCTCACGGGCGAGCCCCTGCCCGCCGAGCGCGCCGAGCGGTACGGCCTCCTCACCCGTCTCACCCCGCCCGGGGAGGCCCTCGTCGCCGCGCTCGACCTGGCCCACCGCATCGCGGCCGGCGCTCCGCTGGCGGTGCGGGCGGTGACCCGGGTCCTGCACGAAGCGCTGGACGTCGAGGAGTCCGAGGGGTTCCGCCGCCAGGACGCCCTGGTCCGCGAGGTGCTCACGTCCTCCGACGCCGCCGAGGGCGCACGCGCCTTCGCCGAGCGCCGCGCCCCCGTCTGGACCGGCCGCTGAGACCCGCTGCGGCTCAGCGGCAGCGGACCGCCAGCAGGTCCGCGAACGCCGCCGCGACGGGTCCGGTCCCCTCCCGCCGCCGCACCGTCCCGTAGGGGCTGTGCACGGGCGGGTCCAGGGGGCGGACGACGCCGCCGAGGTCGGCGATGCGTTGGGCGTACCAGTCGCCGACGAGCGCGACCCCGGCACCGGCGAGGACGAGCGGGATGGCCGCGCCGACGCGGGGGGTGCTGACGCGGGCGTGCCACGTGCCGCCGGGGGCGACCTGACCGGCGACCTCCAGGGCGTCGCGGACGGCCCGCCGGGCCGATCCCCCGTGCAGGAGCGCGACGAGGGGGTGCGGGCGCAGGTCGTCGAGGGTGACGGGGCCGGGCGGCAGGTCCGTGCCGGGTGCGAAGGCGGCGTGCACCTGCTGCCGGCCGAGCTCCCGGACCACCAGCGCGGGGTGCTCGGGCAGCGGCAGGTGCACGACCGCGAGGTCTGCGTCCCCGGCCGCCAGCCGCCGCACCAGGGCGTCGTCGTCGCGCGCGTCCTCCACCACGACGTCGACCCCCGGGTGGCGCCGGCGGAACTCGCCCACCGCCGCGGCCAGCGGGTCCGCGGCGACCGAGGCGTGGGCGACGAGGCGCAGCGTCCCGGCCCGCAGGGCGGCCACGTCGGCGACGGCCTCGCGCCCGGCCCGCGCCCGGTCCAGCACGGCCCGGGCGACCGGCACCAGCGCCCGCCCGGCCGCCGTCGGCACCGTCCCCCGGGGCGTCCGCTCGAACAGGTCCCGCCCGGTGCGCCGTTCCAGGACGCGGACCGCCTGCGACAGCGAGGGTTGCGCGACGAACAGCGTCGCGGCGGCCGCGGTGATGCCGCCCTCGTCGACGACGGCGAGGAAGAACCGCGCGTCGCGTTCGGTCTCGAAGGGCGACGTCACGCGCGCGCCGCCCGCAGGAGTGCCGCCACCACGGGTGAGGCCGGTCCGTGGTGGACGAGACCCACCTCCAACCGCAGGGGCGGGTCGAGCCGGCGCACCACGGCTCCCTGCTGCTCCGCCCAACGGCACGCCGCGCCCGCCGTGAACGCGACCCCCGCGCCGGCCAGGACCAGCGGCACGACGGCCTCGCGGTGCACCGTGCGGACGGCGACCCGCCAGCCCGCACCCCCCGGGGTCCCCCCGTCCAGCCGGGCGCGCACGACATCCCGCCACCGGCTGCCGGGTACGTCGACGACGTCGCGCGGGCCGAGCCGCTCGAGGGCCAGGGGGTCGGGCAGGTCCTGCGTTCCCGGCGGAAGCACGAGGTGCAGTTCCTGCCACCCCAGGGAGAGGACCTCGGCCGGACGGGGGTGCCGGCCGTGCGGGGCCGGCTCGAGGGGCAGGTAGGTCAAGGCCACCTCGGCGCGCCCGTCCGCGAGGTGGCGCTGCACCTCCTCCGCGTCGTCGGGCACGTCGAAGCGCACGCGGACGTCCGGGTGGGCCGTGCGGAACCTGCCCAGGAGCCCGGCCCCCGGGTCGACGGCCAGCACCGGGTCGGCGACGAGGTCGAGGTCTCCGCGCAACCGGTCGCCGCCCGCCGGGTCCGCGACGACGTCGGCCGACAGGGCCCGCAGCGTCGCCCGCGCGTGCGGGGCGAAGGCGGTCCCCGCCCCCGTCGGCACGGTCCCGTGCGGGAGCCGGTGCACGAGCGCGGCCCCGACCTCGCGTTCGAGGGCCGTCAGGGACTGGGCGAGGCTCGCGGGCGCCGTCCCGATGGCTGCGGCCGCCCGCGCCAGGCTGCCGTGCTCGAGCACCGCGAGGAACTGCTGGAGCTGGCGGCGGGTCACCGCGGCACCGTGCCACGGGGCGAGGACCGGGCGCACGCCGTGGGGCGGGCCTCACCCTCCCGTCGCGGCCAGGACCCGCGCCAGGGTCCGCTCCGCCTCGGCGTTCGCGCGCCGGGCGCCCTCGGTGAGGACGTCGCGCAGGTGGTCCTGCGCGGCTGCGAGCTCCCGGCGCCGGCGGCGCAGGGGACGCAGGTGCTCGTTGACGGCGTCGGTGACGACGGCCTTGAGGCGGGCAGCACCGCCGGCACCGACCTCCTCGGCGAGCACCTCCGGTGTCGTGCCGGAGCACAGCGCCCCCGTCAGCAGCAGGTTCGAGACCTCGGGGCGGCGGACCGGGTCGTAGGTGATGCGCCGCTCGGAGTCGGTCGTCGCCGACCGGACCAGCCGGGCCGTCTCGTCCTCCGTCGCGCGCAAGGCGATCGCGTTGCCGCCGCTCTTGCTCATCTTCCGGCCGTCGGTCCCCAGGAGCAGGGGCGCCGCCGACAGCAGCGCCTCCGGTGCGGTCAACAGGAGTTCCCCCGCGCCGTACCGGTCGTTGAAACGCCGGGCCACCGTCCGCGCCACCTCCAGGTGCGGCAGCTGGTCCTGCCCGACGGGGACGAGGTTCGCGCCGCAGGACAGGACGTCGGCGGCCTGGTGCACGGGGTAGGTGAGCAGCAGGCCGCTGACGCCCCGGCCGGCTCCGCGTTCCCTGGCGGCCGCCGCCTCGGCCCGCACCGTGGGGTTGCGCTGCAGTTCCGCGACGGTGACGAGGGCCAGGAACGGCAGCAGCAGTTCGTTGAGGGCGGGGACGGCGCTGTGGACGAAGACCGGTGCACCGCCACCGCCCGTGCTCGTCGCCGGTTCCAGCCCGGCGGCCAGGTTGTCGAGCAGGACCTCGCGGACGTTCCCGCGGACGTCACCGGGATCGTCGCGGTCGGTGCTGACCTGCAGGTCGGCGATGACCACGAACACCTCGACCCCGCTGCGCTGCAGCGCGACGCGGTTGGCCAGGGTTCCCAGCAGATGGCCGAGGTGGAGGGGGCCGGTCGGGCGGTCGCCGGTCACGACGCGGAACCGGCCGGGATCGGCGCGCACCTGCGCGTGCAGTTCCGCGCTGCGGCGCAGGGCGTTCTCGAGGGAGGTGGAGGGGTGGGACACGGGGTGCTCCTGGAGGTGGTGGACGCCGCCCACCGCCCGGCCCCGGGACGTCGCACTGCCCGGAGCCGCCGTGGGCGGCTGGGGACAGGTGGTCGTCGCAGCCGCTGCTACAGCGGCTGCCACCCGGTGCGCGGGATCGTCAGCACCCCTCGACGGTACCCACGGCCGGCCGCCCCGTCGAGGAGATTCCGGGTCCGGGGTCGCGGCGGAGGAACACGTCGACGGGGTCCTCGTGGTCGAGGACGAAACCGTGCCGCTCGTACAGGCGGCGGGCGTCGCTGCCCCGCAGGACGTCGAGGCGCAGGACGGTCCCCGTGCGGTCCGCCTGCCCCGTGACGGCCCGCAGGACGCGCGTGCCCAGACCCCGGCCCTGCAGCGAGGGGCCGAGGTAGAAGTGCTCGAGCCACACCCCGTCGTCCGCCGGACGCAGGGCGAGGGACCCCACCGTGCCCTCAGGGCCCGCGAGGACGCGGGTGCGCTCGGGCGACCAGGAGGACAGGAACCTCTGCCGGACCCGGACGTCGTCGTACCTGCCCAGACGTTCCAGGCTCGGCCGCAGGACGACGGCGCGCAGCTCGGCGATCGCCGCACCGTCCTCGGTGCGTGCGGGCCCCCAGGTGGCGGGCGAGTCGGACGGCAGATCGGGGAAGAGGGCGCGCACGGGGCCAGCCAACCAGACCGCGTTCCGTGCACGACCGCAGGTTTCAGCGCGCGGACCCGCCACCGCCTTCGTAGCGTCGACCCCGGCGACGGGGAGACCCGCACTGACCGCCCACCCATCTGGAGGAACCAGGATGACCGAGGTCACGGCCCACCACGGACTGTTCAAGGACACGAACCTGCACGTCGACGACACCGGGGGGAGCGGTCGTCCCGTCGTGCTGATCCACGGCTGGCCGCTGTCCGGCGCATCGTGGTCGGAGCAGGTCCCGGCCCTGGCCGCCGCGGGGTACCGCGTCGTCACCTACGACCGGCGCGGTTTCGGCCGCAGCGACAAGACCCGCAGCGGCTACGACTACGACACCCTGGCCGAGGACCTGCACGCCCTCCTGGAGCAGCTCGACCTGCGCGACGTCACCCTCGTCGGCTTCTCGATGGGCGGCGGCGAGGTGGCGCGGTACGTGAGCAACCACGGCACCGGACGCCTGCACAGCGTCGTCTTCGCCGCGGCCGTGCCGCCCTACATGGCCAAGACCGACGACAACCCGCAGGGACCGTTGACGAAGGACCTCGCGGACGAGATGGAGGCCGGCCTCAAGGCCGACGAGGACTCCTTCTACGACGGCTTCGTCACGAACTTCTTCTCCGTCGACGGCGTCCTGAAGGTCACCGAGGCCCAGCGCCAGGACGCGATCGCGTTGACGAAGCAGGCCGACCACAAGGCTGCGCTGAAGGCGATGGAGTCCTTCGGCACGACCGACTTCCGCGAGGACCTGCCGAAGGTCACGGTGCCGACCCTGGTCATCCACGGCGACTCCGACGCGATCGTCCCGCTCGAGGGTTCCGGCGCCCTCACCCACGTCGCGGTCCCGGGCAGCCGGCTGCACGTCGTGGCGGGCGCCCCCCACGGTTTCAACGTCAGCCACGCCGAGGAGTTCAACCGCGTCCTCCTCGAGTTCCTGGCGTCCTGACCACCAGCACCACCACAGCTCCAGCAGCGGGGCGTCACCGGGAACGACCGAGGTGACGCCCCGTTGTCGCGACCACCACCCACCTGAGGAGAAACCCGTGAAGGCACTGGTCTACAACGGCGCGTTCGACGTCTCGGTGCAGGACGTCCCCGACGCCCGCATCGAGCAGCCGACCGACGCGGTCGTCCGCATCACGTCCACGAACATCTGCGGTTCGGACCTGCACATGTACGAGGGCCGCACCGACATGGAGACCGGGCGTGTGCTCGGCCACGAGAACATGGGGATCGTCGAGGCCGTCGGCCCCGGTGTCGACCGGCTGAAGGTCGGCGACCGCGTCAGCCTCCCCTTCAACATCGGCTGCGGTTCCTGCGAGAACTGCGTCGCCGGCAAGACCGGGTTCTGCCTGCGGGCCAACCAGGCCGGGACGGCGGGCGCGGCCTTCGGCTTCGCGGCGATGGGCGAGTACGCCGGCGGCCAGGCGGAGTTCCTGCGGGTGCCGTGGGCGGACTTCAACGCCCTCGTGCTGCCCGAGGGCACCGAGAAGGAACTCGACTACACGATGCTGTCGGACATCTTCCCCACCGGCTGGCACGGGGTGGAGCTGTCCGGGTTCCAGCCCGGTGACTCCGTCGTCGTGTGGGGTGCGGGACCGGTCGGCCTGATGGCCGCCCACTCCGCCCGCATCCGTGGCGCCGCCGAGGTGTTCGTCGTCGACCGCCAGCCCGACCGCCTCGCGTTGGTGCGCAAGGCCGGGGCGACCCCGATCGACTACTCTGCCGGCGACCCGGTCGAGCAGATCATGGAAGCCACCGGCGGCCGGGGCGTCGACCGCGGCGTCGAGGCCATCGGCTACCAGGCGCACGACGCCTCCGGGAACGAGGACGCGTCGATGGTCCTCAACCAGCTCGTCCAGGTCGTCAAGGCCACGGGCGGGATCGGCGTCGTCGGCGTGTACCTGCCGCAGGACCCCGGCGCGAAGGACGAACTGTCGAAGCAGGGCAAGATCGCGTTCGACTACGGCACGTTCTGGTTCAAGGGCCAGTCGATGGGCACCGGCCAGTGCAACGTCAAGGCGTACAACGTGAAGCTGCGGAACCTCATCACCGCGGGTGTGGCGACGCCGGGCTTCATCGTCAGCCACGAGCTCGACCTCACCGAGGCGGCCTCGGCGTACGGCACGTTCGACCGGCGCGAGGACGGCTGGACCAAGGTCGTCCTGCACCCGGGAGAGCTCGCCACCGCGCGCTGACCCCGGAATCCCGTGGTCGGCGGGGCACCCCGGCGCCTACCGTGCCGGGGTGCTCACCGTCGACGACGTCCGCGGGCTGGTGGCCCGGCACTGGGCCGTGGGTCCCGTCGAGGTCACGCCACTGCCCGGCGGCATGAACTCGGCGACGTGGTCGGTGACCGGGCCCGGCGGCCGCTGGGTCGCCAAGTCCGTCGACGCGGCGGGCGAGGCGGGGTTCGTCCGCGGCTTGAGAGCGGCGCAGGTCGTGGACGCGGCCGGGATCCCGGCCGGCGCCCCCGAACCCACGCGGGACGGGGACCTGCGCGTCGGGACGGTCGCCCTGCTGCGGTGGGTCGACGGCACTCCCCTGCCGGGAGCCGACGACCGCGAGCAGGCGGTCGTCGGCGCGACGCTAGGACGCGCTCACCGGGCCCTCACGCTCCCCGGTCCCGAGCACGGTTTTCCGGCGTGGGTCGACCCCGGGGCGGCGCACCTCGACGTCGAACCCTGGGTGCGCCCAGCGGTGCGCACCGCCCTGGCCCGGTACGCCGACCTCGTCGCCACCGGGGAACCGCTGACCTGCGGTGTGCTCCACGGGGACCCCGAACCGGGCGCGTTCCTGGTGCGCGGGGACGAGTGCGGACTCATCGACTGGTCCAGCGCGGAACCCGGCCCGCTCCTGTACGACCTCGCCAGCGCCGCGTTCTACCGCGGAGGCCCCCCGCGGGCCGCATCGCTCGTCGAGGCGTACCTCGCCACGGGCGCGCTGGGGGTGGCCGAGGTCGACCGCGGGCTCGACGTCCTGCACGAACTGCGCTGGGCGGTGCAGGCCGACTACTTCGCTCGCCGGGTGGTCAGCGACGACCGGACGGGCATCGACGGCCCGTGGGAGAACACGAAGGGGCTGCACGACGCCCGGGAGTTCTTCGACGCGGACCGGTGAGGGGTCAGCCCAGCCCCGGGACGTGGATCCAGTGGACGAGCTGCCCCGCCCCCAGCAGCACGGCCGCGAACCGGACGGCCCGTCCCAGGACGCCCACCACGAGGAAGTCGACAGTCCGCATGTGCGCCAGCCCGGCGCTCACGCTGACCAGCAGGAGCGGTGGCAGCCCGACGGAGGAGCTCAGGCCCAGGACGGCGATCCCGCGCCACCTCCCCCGCGTGAGCATCGCACCGCTCCACTCGGTCAGCCGCCGGCGCCACCGGGGCAGGGGCTTCGTGCGCTCCGCCGACGACCGCCACCACCCGAGCCGGAAGTACAGGTACTTCGCCCCCATCTGTCCGACGGCGGCCGCGAGCGCCGCGGGCAGCCACGGCAGCGGGTCGTGCAGGGCCTGGGAGGCGACGAGGGCCGCCTCCGCGTTGACGAAGGGGGTCATTGCCGAGACGAAGGACAGGCCCAGGAGGGACGCCGTCTCGACGAGGGGGTTCACGGCGCGGCGACCGCGAACAGGCCACCCGTCACCACGCAGTCGGCGTCGCGCCGGCGCGGCAACCGGGACGTGCGCAGCAGCGAGTAGCTCTTCACCGCGATGAGGACGGTCGCGATGCCGGCGGGGACCCACAGCGCGACGTCCGTCAGGAGCAGCACGGCGATGAGACCGCTGTTGAGCGACTTCGCCACCTTCGACCAGTTCAGCAGGAACACCCGCCGGTCGACCGCGCCGAAGTAGTTCGGGCTGTTGATCGGGAACAGGTAGAAGCTGAAGGACAGCAGGAAGTCGACGACCATGAACTCGGCGAGGAACAGCACCACCACGAGCGCGGTCTCCGGGTGCAGCGCAGCCCATCCGAGGAAGAAGCAGGCACCGCACGCGCGGTCGCAGACGATGTCGAAGACCGCCCCGAGCGTCGTCTCCTGGTTCAACCGCCGGGCCAGTGCCCCGTCGGCGATGTCGCCGGTCCAGTACACCGCGAGCGCGACCGCCAGCCAGAGTTCGGACCCGTCGAGGATCGCGACGGCCGCGCAGACGAGGCTGCCCACGGTCCGTCCCGCCGTGACGAGGTTCGGGACGTTGAGGACACCCCCGTCCCCCTCGTGCCGACATCCCCGGAAGTGACCCACCACGACGACTCCCCCTCGACTGCTGACGGCGCCCGCGGGCACCAGGACACGGACGGTTCCGGGTCAGGGGACCCGGAGGTTCTCCAGCGCCGCCGCCTGCCGGACCCGACCCGCCAGCAGGTGCGCCAGGAGTTCGCACACCGCGGCCGTGACGACTCCCACGACGACCACCGCGGCGACCGGCAGGAGCACGAACGGGGACCACTGGCCCAGGTCCACGACGGTCACCACGAGTCCGAAGGTGTACGGGACGACGGCGACCACGGTCCCGATGACGACGGCCGGGACTGCGGTGCGCTGCAACGCGATCGCCTGGACGCGCACGAGACGACGCGTCGGCACTCCGAGAGCGGCGACCGACGCCACCGCCCGGCGGTTCCCGAGCAGGTGGTCGGTGAGGCTCAGCAGGAGGGCCGCGACCGCGACGAGCGCCCCGACGGCCCCCACGACCGCGACCAGGCCGAACCCGGTGAGGTAGAAGCCGAGACCGCTCTGGTCGTAGTCGGCGTTGCCGAGGCGCTCCACGAGGAGCTCGGCCGCCAGCGAGGACGCGACCCCGAAGGACAGCCCGCAGACGAACAGGACGCCGGCGGTCCCGGTGATGGCCGCCGTGCTGCCGCGGCGCTGCGCGTCGGCGAGCAGGTGGGCCGCGACGTCACGCCACCGGCGGGTCCGCGTTCTGGCCGGTGCCGGGGGAACGGTCGGCGCAGTGGAGAGGTCCGGGCGTCGCACCGTCCCCGCCGCGGAGCGCGCCGCACCCCCACCGGCGGCCAGCAGGAACAGGACCACGGCGAGGACGAGGACCACGGGGAAGACGTGGTCGTTCCGCGCGAGCGCAGGACCGGCGACGACCACCGCCACCCCACCGAGGGCGGTCAGCAGGACGAAGGCCCGCGACGGGACCCCAGCCCCGGCCCCGCCCCAGCTGAGTCGTTCCTCGCGACGGAAACCCAGGACGGCGAGCACGCGTGCCGCCAGGACGAGGGCGCCGACGACCGCGAGCCACGCCAGCAGCATGGCGGGGTGCAGCGGCGGCAGCAGCCGCGATCCCGCCGGCAGCGCCCACCCCAGGACGAGCCACAACAGCAGGTACAGCGGTCCGGCCGCCAGACCACCCCGGAGGAACGCGGCGCGGGTGCGGGCGGTGCGCAGCGTCCGCACGTCCGCCCACGTCGCCCCGGCGAGCAGGAGCCGGCGGCTGCGCCGCTCGTCCACGACCCGTCCCACGCGGACGGCCTGGACGGCCAGGGCGAGGAAGGGCAGGACGAGGAGGACGGCCGCGATCGTGAACCCCGGCCGCAGCCCGGGCTCGGCGAGGAAGGGAGCCAGCCCACCCGAGGCCTGGTACAGGTCCTCGGTGACCTCGACGCCGTCGCTGCCCGTCGAGACCGATGCCCCGATCAGCACGTCGTCGCGGACCGTCGCGGCGGACGCGGCGATCATCAGGGCGACCCCGACACCGCCGGCCGCGGCAGCGGTGACCCGGGACCGCAGGCGGTCGGTGGACGAGCGCACGGCCGTCATGGACCGCACGGCAGCCGGCTGGAGCCGCGAGGCGTGCGCGCGACGAGTGGTGAGCAGTCCCGCGCTCACCGGAGCACCGTCTCGCGGTCGACGCGGCCGTCCCGCAGGCGGACCTCGCGGTCGGCCATGGCGGCGACCAGGTTGTCGTGGGTCACGAGGACGACGGCACCCCCGTCGCGGCGGGCGACCGACAGCATGAGGTCGAGCGCGTCCTGCGCCGCGACGGCGTCGAGGCTCGCGACGGGTTCGTCGGCGAGGAGGAGCTTCGGGGAGGTGATGAGGGCACGGGCGATCGCGGCCCGTTGGGCCTGGCCCCCGGAGAGCTCCTCGGGGACGGCCTGCCCGGCCTGTTCCAACCCCACCCGCGCCAGCGCGTCCCGGGCCGCGGTGCGGGACGCGGCGAGGTCGCCGCCGTCCAGCAGCAGCGGCAGGGCGACGTTGTCCTCCAGCGTCATGTCCGGGACGAGCTGGCCGTACTGCAGGACGATCCCCACGTCGCGGCGGCGCAGGACGGCACGTCCCGCCTCGTCGAGGCCCTGCAGGTCGGTGCCGAGGAGCTCGACGGACCCCGCCTGGGGTTCCAGCAGCCCGGCCGCGGCGTGCAGCAGGGTCGACTTGCCGCACCCGCTGGGTCCGGTGACGGCCACGACCTCGCCCGGTTCCACGGTGAGCGACACCTCGCGCAGCGCGGGGGTCCGGGAGTAGGCGTGGCTCACGGCACGGAGCGCGATCACCGGACCGGGACGAGTGTTCTCGTCGTGGGACAGGCTCATCGGGGACCCTCCTGGTCGGGGTGGTGGGGACGCGACTCGAGCGCGGCGGCGGCCTCGTCCAGCCAGCGCAGGTCGGCGTCGAGGTGCAGGGCCGCGTAGCGGCGGGCCAGCCGGGACCCGAGGTCCTCCCCCGCCACGGCGGGGTCGGCGCTCGCGAGCGCCCGGAGGCGGCGCAGGTGCGCAGCGCGCTGGTCACCGACGACAGCGCTCACCGGCCGGTCCGGGTCCCTCGTGCGCAAGGCGACCACCGTCTTGCGCACGAGGTCCTCCGTCCCGGAGACCGCGGGCGGGGCCGGCTCGGCCAGCCACTCCCGCAACCTCGCCCGACCCGCGTCGGTGACCGTGTAGACGGTGCGTTCCGGCCCCCCCTCGGAACGCGTCTCGACCACCTGGGCCAGACCGTCGCGGACCAGCCGCCCGAGCGTCGCGTACACCTGCCCGAAGGGCAGCGGCTTGGCGTCGGGGAACCACGCGTCGTACTCCCTCTTCAGGTCGTACCCGTGCGCGGGTCCCGACGACAGGAGCGCCAGGTGCAGCTCGACGAGCGACATGGCGGAAACGTACACCAGGTGTATGTACTGAGTGAATAGCTTCGCCGAGATCATGCCCGGGTGTGGCATCGTCGCTGCCATGTGGTTCGGCGAGGACACCGGTCAGGGGTGGCTGCAGGTCGGCGAGCTGGGCCTCGCCTTCGGGTTGTCGGCGCTCATCGGCTTCGAGCGCGAGGTGCGGCAGAAGTCGGCCGGGCTGCGCACCCACACGATCGTCGGCCTCGGTGCGGCGCTCTTCCTGCTCGTCAGCAAGTACGGCTTCACCGACGTCCTGGCCACCGGGCGCATCGAGCTCGACCCGTCACGCGTGGCGGCACAGGTGGCCTCGGGGCTGGGGTTCCTCGGCGCGGGCGTCATCTTCGTCCGCCGCGACGCCGTGCGGGGGCTGACGACGGCCGCGACGATCTGGCTCACGGCCGCGGTCGGGATGTCGGCCGCGGCGGGGCTCCCGCTGCTCGCCGTGCTGTGCACGCTGGGCCACTTCCTGGTGCTCTACGGCCTGACCCCGCTGGCACAGAGACTGGCCCGGCGGGCCCCGAGCGAGCAGGCCGTGTCCTGCACCTACCTCGACGGGCGCGGGGTGCTGCGCGACGTCATGGCGCACTGCACCCGCGCGGGGTGGGCGGTGACGGCGCTGGAGACGACGGTCGTCCCGGGTGCCCACGCCGTGCGCGTCGACCTGTCCGTGCAGGGACGCGGGTCGGCGACCGCGCTGGCGGCCGGCCTCGGGGAGCTGCCGGGGGTCACCGAGGTGCACGCGGGGACACCCACCGCGTGAGACGGAGGGCTCAGGCCGCTCGCGACTCGCGCCGCAGGTAGACCAGCCCGAGGACCGGCAGGACGAGGGGGATGAAGACGTAGCCCGAGCCGTACCCGGACCACACGGTCGAGCGCGGGAACGCCTGCGCGTCGGCGAGGCTCAGGGTGCCGACGGTCAGCACGCCGAGCAGCTCGACGCTGCACGCCACCCACGCCACCCGGCGCCAGCGCGCTCCGGACCGCCCGAGCCCCACCGTCGCCAGCACGTAGACGACTCCCGCGAACGCCGACAGCAGGTACGCCAGCGGCGCGGTGTGGAAGTCGGTGGCGATCTGGACGCTCGCGCGCGAGAGAGCCGCGATGGCGAAGACCGCGTACAGGGCGACGAGGACGCGCCCCAGCCCGGTCGTCCGGCGCGGCGCCGCGTCCGGGGCGCTCACCGGGTCACCGCGAAGAGGAGGAACGCGCGGTAGGCGATGACGACGAGGGCGAAGCAGGCCACCGCGAGCACGAGCGTGCTGGGCCGCGAGCGGTCGGCCAGGGCCCAGAAGGTGCCGGCGGGCAGGATGAACGGCGCCACGACGAGGTAGGCGATCGACGTCGCGAGCTCGACCGGTCGCGTCCCGGTGGCCAGGGCCGCGAAGCCGTCGACGACGGTGACGAGGACCGACAGCTCGACCACCGCGAGCGCGGTCAGGAGGGCTCGGCCGACGCGCCGGTCGCGGGCGACGGTGACCACCGCCCACGCGCACCCGACCAGGCACAGCGCGCACGTGATCGCGACGAGGACACCGGACACGAGGGTGAACTCTACGGGGGCGGGAATCCGGACTGGAGTCCGGTTGTTGCAGCTGCACATGGATCTGTTCTCGTCCGTCGCCCTGGGCGACCTCACCCTGCCCAACCGCCTCGTGATGGCCCCCCTGACGCGCACCCGCGCAGGCGCCGAGGGCATCCCCAACGAGCTGCTCGTCGAGCACTACTCCCAGCGCGCCAGCGTGGGTCTCATCGTCTCCGAGGGCACCTACCCGAGCCACGAGTCCCGCTCCTACCCCGGCCAACCCGGTCTCGTCACCGACGAGCAGCAGGAGGGGTGGCGCAAGGTCGCCGAGGGCGTGCACGCTGCCGGCGGTCGCATCGTCGTGCAGGTCATGCACGGTGGGCGCGTCTCGCACACCGACATCACCGGCACCGACCGCATCGTCGCCCCCAGCGCGATCGCCGTGTCCGGCGAGGCGCACACCCCGCTGGGCAAGAAGCCGTACCCGGTCCCGCACGCGCTGACCGCCGCCGAGATCGACGACGTCGTCGCCGACTTCGTGGCCGCCTCGCGCCGCGCCGTGGACGCCGGCATCGACGGCGTGGAGATCCACAGCGCCAACGGCTACCTGCTCCACGAGTTCCTCGCGCCGGGCGCCAACCAGCGCACCGACGAGTACGGCGGGTCGCCGGAGAACCGCGCCCGGCTGACCGTCCGCGTCGCCCAGGCCGTGGCCGCCGAGATCGGCGCCGGCCGCGTCGGCGTCCGCATCTCCCCCGCGCACAACATCCAGGACGCCTGGGAGAAGGACCCCGCCGACGTCGAGGCGACCTACACCCACCTCGTCGAGCAGCTCCAGCCGCTGGGCCTCGCCTACCTCAGCGTCCTGCACGCCGAACCCGCGGGCGAGTTCGTGCAGGGTCTGCGCAAGCGCTTCGCCGGCCCGCTCATGGTGAACACCGGTTTCGCCGCCGTGACGACCCGCGAGGAGGCGACCGGCTACCTCGCCGACGGTGTCGCCGACGTCGTGGCGGTCGGCCGCGCCGTCATGGCGAACCCGGACCTCCTCGCCCGCTGGCAGGGTGGCCACCCCGAGAACGTGCTCGACGCGTCCACGTCCTACGGGACGGGCCCGGAGGGGTACACCGACTACCCGTTCCTGCCGGAGACCCGCGCCTGACGACGGGTTCCGTCACGACGCCGCGAGGTCGGTGCAGGACCGCAGGGACTCCTTGCGCTGCACCGCCTCGTCGGCGTCGTCCCCGCTGAGCGGAACGGGCACGCCGGACCGGATCGTCGCGGGAACCCAGCGTGCGGCCGACACCCCGCCCGTCCCGGGCAGCGTGAGTTCCAGGACACCCGTCTCCACGGCCTCGGCCTTCTTGGCGTAGAAGACGAAGTTCCCGAGGCCGTAGTCGACGAACCCCTTGCGACCGCCCGCCTCCAGGAACCCCTGACCGAGCTGCACGTGCGCGTGCGAGCCGACCACGGCGTCCGCCCCGGCCGCGACGAGGTCGTGCGCGATGGTCTGCTGGGCGTCGGTGGGGCAGTCCTGCTGCTCCTTGCCCCAGTGCAGGACGACGACGACCGAGTCGCTGCGGGACCGTTCGGCCTTCACCGCCGCGACCAGCCGCGCCGCCCCGGCCGCGGTCTGCACCGACGCCAGACCCGGTTGCGCGTCCGTCGCCGTCCACGCCTTCGCCAGCGAGGAGTCGAGGACCTGGGTCGCGTCGAAGACGGCGATCCGGTGGTGCTTCAGCGTGACCCGGTGCGGCGCGAACGCGGCGTCGGCGTCCTCCCCGAGCCCGATGATCGGCAGCTTCTCCGCCTCGCCGGCCGCGATGGTGTCGGTCAACCCGGTGCGTCCGTAGTCGAGGCTGTGGTTGTTCGCCATGGCCGCGACGTCGACACCGGCGTCCTTCAACGCGCCCAGCGCCTCAGCGGGCGCACGGAACGTGTACTGCTTGCCCGCCGCGCTCCCGCGTTCGGTGATCGCGGTCTCGACGTTGACGACGGTCAGGTCGGCCCGCGACAGGACCGGGGCGATCGCCTCCAGACCACCGGGTTCCAGGGCCTTCTCGCTCGTGCCGGCGAAGTGGACGTCGCCCGCGACCGCGATCGTCACCGGCTGCGGTGCCGGGGCCTCCGGTTCGTCGCCCCCGCACCCCGCGGCCAGGAGGGCCGTCGCCGCCAGCACCGCGCCCCACCGTTTCCGCACCCGGGCACTCTAGGTGCGTCCCGCCCGCGCGTGCGGGACGTCGGCGGGCGGCGGGGCGGCGCCTCGGTTACGTTCCGCGGGTGCCCGAACTCCCCGAGGTCGAATCGGCCCGCCAGGTCGTCGAGGCGGGCGGTCTGCACCGCGAGATCGCGGACGTCGACGACAACGACACCTACGAGTGCCGCCCCCACCAGCCCGGCGACCTGCGGAAGGCTCTCGTGGGGCGCTCGCTCACCGCGGCGCACCGGCAGGGGAAGTCGATGTGGTGCGACACCTCCGGCGACGGGCCTGCGCTCGGCATCCACCTCGGCATGAGCGGGCGCATCGTCATCACGTCCGCCGAGGGCGAGCGGGTCGTCGGCGGTGACTACGAGGGAACGCCGAAGATGCCGCGTGTCCAGAAGGACGAGTGGTACCGCTTCACCTTGACGTTCGCCGACGGCGGCACCCTGCGTCTGCTCGACAAGCGGCGGCTCGGCCGGGTACGCCTCGACCCGGACCTGTCCGCCCTCGGCCCGGACGCCGAGCACGTCGAGCGCGAGGAGTTCCGCGAACGCGTCGGCCGCGGGACGGCCCCCCTCAAGGCGCGGCTGCTCGACCAGTCCATCGTCGCGGGCATCGGGAACCTGCTCGCCGACGAGGTGCTGTGGCGGGCGCACCTCGATCCGCGTCGCCCGGCGGGAGAACTGCGGACCTCCGAACTCGACGAGCTGCGCCGGCAGCTGCGGGCCGGCATCCGGCACGCGGTGAAGCACGGCGGTGTCCACACGGGCGAGGTCATCCCGCACCGCAAGTCCGGCGAGCACTGTCCCCGGTGTGGCGCTCCGATGGTGCGGGCCACGGTCGGTGGGCGGACGACGTGGTGGTGCTCGAAGGAGCAGGGCGCCGCCTGAGGATCGCTGCGAGGTGGACACCGCGTGCCAGCGCTGCATCCATCCGGCGACACGCCGTCGACACGCCGTCCCGGAGGCCTCGTGCGGACGATGGCTGCAGCGCTGGCACGCGGTCGCGCCGCCTACCCCCGCGCGAACCCCCGCCGCGACGTCTCGACGTGCTTGACCATCGCGCGCCCGGCCTTCGCCTCGTCCCCGGTGGCGATGGCGGCGACGATCCGCCGGTGCTCGGTCCAGGCGCGGTGGCCCTGCTGGGGGACGGTGGTGGCGTAGGCCCACTGGATCTGCTCGCTGACGCGGCGCAGGACGAGGGCCATGCTGTGCGACCCCGACAACCGGGCGACCGACCCGTGGAACCGGGAGTTCAGTTCCGCGCCGAGCACGGGGTCGCCGGAGTCGAGCGCGGCGAACCCCGCCTCGACGATCTCCGTCAGTTCGTCGACGACGAGACGTTCGCCCGCCGCGACCCGGCGGGCGCAGCGACCCGCGGTGATCTCCTCCACGACGCACCGCACCGAGTAGAGGTCGGCGAGGTCGTCGACGGGGACCTCGGCGACGCGGGCGCCGGCGTTGGGCCGCAGCTCGACGAAACCCTCACCGGCCAGCGCGCGCAGCGCCTCGCGCACGGGCACCCGCGAGGTGCCGTAGCGGTCGACGAGCGCCGTCTCGGTCAGCCGCGTCCCCGGCGGGAAGAACCCGCCGAGGACGTCGCGCCGCAGGTGCTCGACGACGCGTTCCGCCGACGCCCCCACCTCAGGCCGCCAGGCGGCCGGGGATCGCCGACAGCAGCTGGGCGGTGTACTCCTCGCGCGGGTTCTCGAACACGTCCCCGATCATGCCCTGCTCCACGACGCGGCCGGACCGCATCACGAGGACCTGGTGGGCCAGGTGCCGGGCGACGGCGAGGTCGTGGGTGATGAACAGGTACGTCAGGCCCAGGTCCTCCTGCAGCTGCTCCAGGAGGCGGAGCACCTGCTGCTGCACGAGGACGTCGAGCGCGGACGTCGCCTCGTCGAGGACGACGACCTTGGGGTTCAGCGCCAGGGCCCGCGCGATGGCGACGCGCTGGCGCTGCCCCCCGGACAGTTCCGACGGACGGCGCTGGGCCAGCGTGCGGCTCAGCGACACCTGGTCCAGGAGTTCCCCGACCCGGGCGCGACGGCTGCGGGGGTCGCCGACGCGGGCGATGCGCAGGGGCTCGTCGATGAGGCGTTCCAGGGTCTTCGTCGGGTCCAGCGACCCGAACGGGTCCTGGAACACCGGCTGCACGTCGCGGCGACCGCCGTCCACGGCGATCCGCCCGCTCGTCGGCTCCTCGAGCCCGAGGACGAGCCGGGCCGTCGTCGTCTTGCCCGACCCCGACTCCCCCACGACGGCCGTGGTCGTCCCGGCCGGGACGCTGAACGACACCCCGTCCACCGCCCTGAGCTTCTCCCGCTGACCCCGGATCCGGTACTCCTTCACCAGGTCCTCGACCACGAGGACGTCCTCGCGCGTGCGTTCCGGCAGCTCCCGCGGCGCGGTGCGCCCGGCCGTCGCGGGGGCGGCGGCGACGAGGGCGCGGGAGTACTCCGCGCTCGGTGCCCGCAGCACCTGTGCCGCCGGACCGGTCTCCACGACCCGGCCGTCGGACATCACCACCACGTCGTCGCACCGGTCGGCCGCCAGCGCCAGGTCGTGCGTCACGAGCAGCAGCGACGCCCCGCGCGCGGTGGTGAGCCGGTCGAGGTGGTCGAGGATCTGCCGCTGCACCGTCACGTCGAGCGCCGACGTGGGTTCGTCGGCGATGAGGAGTTCGGGTTCGGCGGCCAGCGCCATCGCGATGAGGACGCGCTGGCGCATCCCACCGGAGAACTCGTGCGGGTACTGCTTGGCGCGGCGGCCGGCGTCGGGGATGCCGGCCTCCTCCAGCAGTTCCACGGCGCGGTCGCGTGCGGCGGAACCCTTGGCGAGGCCGTGCATGACGAGGGTCTCGGCGACCTGCCGGCCGACCCGGGCCGACGGGTTGAGGTTCGACATCGGGTCCTGCGGGACCAGTCCGATCTGCCGCCCCCGCAGGCGCCGCAACCGGTTCTCGTCCCGGCCGCGCAGGGCGGCCGTGATGTCGTCGCCGGCCACGACCACGCGGCCCCCGGTGACGCGACCGGCGCCCTGGAGCAAGCCCAGGACGGCGGCGGCGGTCGTCGACTTGCCCGACCCGGACGCCCCGACGACGGCGACGCGGTGCCCGCGCCGGACGGTCACGTCGACGCCGTGCAAGACCGTCGTGGCGCCGTAGGCGACTTCGAGGCCCTCGACCTCCAGCAGGTTCGTCACCCCGTTCACCGCCCCACCGCGTAGCCCTGGGCCCCGCGGGAGTTCGCGGCCGCGTGCAGCACACCGGTCCCGGGATCCCGCCCGGCGCAGGACAACCGGCCCAGCGACCAGTCGCCCGAGCGCGTCACGACGTGCCCGCGTTCCTCCAGGCCGGCGATGACGTCGTCCCCGAGCCGTCCCTCGACGACGGCGCCGCCGGGAGTCCAGGTCCGCGGCCAGAACGACCCGGGCATGGACGTCGTGTGCAGGGCCGGCGCGTCGATCGCCTGCTGCGGGTCGTACCCGCCGACGATCGTGCGCAGCAGGTACAGCAGCTGCCACTGGTCCTGCTGGTCGCCACCCGGGGTTCCCAGCGCCTCGACGGGAACCCCGTCGCGCAGCAGGAGCGTGGGGGTCAACGTCGTGCGGGGACGCTCCCCCGGGCGCAGCGCGGACGGGGACTCCTCGTCCAGCCACGTCATCTGCAAGCGCGACCCCAGGCAGAACCCGAGTTCCGGGACCGTCGGGGACGACTGCAGCCACCCGCCGGAGGGCGTGGCCGAGACGACGTTCCCCCACTGGTCGACGACGTCGACGTGGCAGG
The DNA here is from genome assembly GCF_042473625.1 of Kineococcus sp. DHX-1. Classification (GTDB taxonomy): domain Bacteria; phylum Actinomycetota; class Actinomycetes; order Actinomycetales; family Kineococcaceae; genus Kineococcus. The sequence continues at coordinate 4,383,523 of NZ_CP170445.1, forward strand.
TGTCACCGCGGGTGGTACCGGTGGCCTCGACGGTCGGCTCGCCCACGGTGGGTTCCCCGACGCCGACGGCCGACGGGGCGTCGGTGCGCAGCGGCGGCACGTGGGGCGTCCGCCCACCGGGGCTGCCCGGGCGGAACTCGTGCGAGGCCCGGTCGGTGATGAGCGCGCGGCGGGTCGCGGCGTACTCCTCGGACAGGAGTTCGCGCAGGACCTCGGGGTCCGCGGCCGAGCCGTACCAGGCGTCGCGGTCGGCGAGGGCCAGCTTGAGCGCTTCGAGGACGGTGTGCGCGCCGCGCTCGGTCGAGGGGTCCAGGTCGGCGTCGTCGAACCCGTCGAGGATCCGCAGGGCCTGCAGCAGCACGGGCCCCTGACCGAAGGGCCCGGTCTTGGCGACCGTCGTCCCCCGGAACTCGATCGTCGTCGGCTCCTCGTACCCGGCGGAGAACCCGGCCCAGTCGGACACCTCCAGGACCCCGGCGTGGTCGGTGCCGGAGGAGTGCCGGTGCGGGGTGCGGAGGAACTCGACGGCCTCACGGGCGACGAAACCCTCGCGCCACTCGCGGCGGAACGCCTCGATGCGGTCGACCCGCGTGCCGGCGTCCTTCCCCGCGTCCACCAGCCGCTGCAGCGTCCGCGCCCAGGCGGGGTTCGTGATGACGTCCCCGTGCTGCGGGATCCGGCCCTGCGGCATCCACAGCGCGGCCGAGCTCGGCCAGTGCTCGCGGAACAGGTCGGCCACCGAGGCGATGGTCGTGCCGACGCGGCCGACGACGGGGTGCCCGTCGCGGGCGTACCCGATGGCGGGTTCGAGGACGTCGGCGAGTTCCCACGTCCCGTGGTCGCGCAGCAGGACCATCCACGCGTCGACGGCACCGGGGACGGCCGCGGCGAGGCCGCCGGCCCCGGGGACGGTGTCGAGGCCCTCGGCGCGGTAGTGCTCGATCGTCGCGGCCGCGGGCGCCGGGCCCTGGCCGTTGAGGACGACGGGGGTCGGGTCCTGGGCGGTGGCGAACACGCCCGTCATGTCGCCGCCGGGTCCGTTGAGGTGGGGTTCGACGACGTGCAGGACGAACGCCGCGGCGACGGCCGCGTCGAAGGCGTTCCCGCCGCGCTCCAGCACCGACTGCCCCGTGGCGGAGGCGAGCCAGTGCGTCGAGGCCGTCATGCCGAACGTGCCGCGCAGGGTGGGCCGGGTGGTGTGGTCGGTCGGGGGCGTGAAGCTCACCGGTGGTCTCCGCTCGGGTCGAGGGCGTCGCGCAGGGCGTCGCCGAACAGGTTGAAGGCCAGGCACACGAGCACGATCGCCAGGCCCGGGAACAGCGCCGCCGTCGGCGCCCGGAAGATGTACTGCTGGGCGTCGGACAGCATGATGCCCAGGCTCGGCGTGGGCGGCTGGATGCCGAGGCCGAGGAAGGACAGCAGGGCCTCGCCGATGACGACGGCCGGCACGATGACCGTGGCCTGCACGACGATCGAGGGCACCGCGTTGGGCAGCACGTGGGTGGCGAGGATGCGCACCCCGGAGGCGTCCATCGTCATGGCCGCGAGCACGTACTCCGCCCCTCGCAGCCGCAGCGTCTCGGCCCGCACGACGCGGATCACCTGCGGGACGTGGGCGATGCCCAGGGCGATCGCGGCGTTCCCGAGGCTCGCACCGCGGATGGCGGCCAGCCCGACGGCCAGGACGAGGAACGGGAACGCGAGGACGACGTCGGTGACGCGCGAGACGACGGCGTCCAGCCCGCGCCAGTAGCCGGCGGCCAGACCCAAGGGCGTGCCGACGACGACCGACAGCACGACGGCCAACAGCGCCACCTGCAGCGAGGCACGCAGGCCGAAGAGGATGCGGGACATCACGTCGCGGCCGAGGTCGTCGGTGCCGAGCCAGAACCCGACGGTGCGCGGGACCTGGAACGGCGTCTCGAAGTGGACCTGCGTGGGCGGGTAGGGCGCGAGCACGGGGGCCAGCAGCGCGGCCAGCACGACGAGCGCGGCCAGCACCGTGCCGACGACGCCGGCGGGGTTGCGCAGCATGCGCCGCAGCACGACACCGCGGCTGGACCCGAGGTCCACCTCGAGGCGGTCGGCGGCCTGGACGGTCTGGCTCATCGGGAACCTCCGGCGACGCGGATGCGCGGGTCGAGGACGGTGTAGAGGAGGTCGACCACCAGGTTGATGACGACGTAGGCGAGGGTCACGACGAGGACGACGCCCTCGATCACGGGGTAGTCGCGGCTGAACACCGAGTCCAGCGTCAGCTTGCCGAAACCCGGGAGGCCGAAGATGCGTTCGGTGACGACGGCACCGGAGATCAGACCGCCGAGCTGCAACCCGACGAGCGTCACGACGACGACGAGGGAGTTCCGCAGCGCGAAGCGCAGGACGACGGCCGAGCGGGAGGCCCCCTTGGCGCGAGCCGTGCGGACGTAGTCGGCCGAGAGGTTCTGCAGCATCGAGGCCCGCGTCTGACGCATGACGACGGCCGCGATCCCGGCGCCGAGGATGACGGCCGGCAGCGTCAGGTGGTGCAGGGCGCGCAGCGGGTCCTCCCCCGGCGAGACGTACCCCGAGGCGGGGAACCAGCCGGTGCCCACGGCGAGGTAGAGGATCGCGAGCAACCCGAGCCAGAAGCTCGGCACCGACAGCCCGAGCAGGGACAGGCCGTTGACGCCGGCCTCGGCCCAGGTGCCCCGGCGGACGGACGCGACGACCCCCATCGCCAGTCCGAACACGACCGCGAAGAGCATGGCGTAGACCGACAGCCAGACCGTCACCGGCAGCGTCGCGCCGATGAGCTCGGTGACCGGGGTGCCGGTGCGGACCGAGGTTCCCAGGTCACCCGTCAACGCGTTGGTGAGGAACTTCCAGTACTGGACCCACACGGGCTGGTCGAGGCCGAGGTCGGCGCGCACGGCGGCGAGCGCCTCCGGTGTCGCCTCCTCACCGGCGACGGCGAGAGCGGGGTCACCCGGGAGGGCGCGGACCCCGGCGAAGACGACCATCGAGGCGAGCACGAGCGTCACGACGCTCTGCCACAGCCGGGACAACAGGAAACGTCCCATCACTCACTCTCCTGGAGGAAGGCGGCGCGTCCGAGGCGGACGACGCCGTCGGCGAAGGTGTCGACGCCGGCGACGGCGTCCTCGCCGGAACTGACGTACCCGGTGATGCTGCGCACCCGGTAGAGGTAGACGATCGGGTTGTCCCGCTGGACGGTCGTCACGACCTGCCCGTAGAGGTCTGCGCGCGTGGCGGGGTCGGTGCTCTGCGCGGCCCGCTTGAGCAGGGCGTCCACCTCGGGGTTCGAGTAGCCCGAGTAGTTGTTCCCCGCTCCCGTGGTGAGGAAGCTCGAGGAGTTCCCGTGCGGGTCGACGCGGCCGGACCAGCCGAGCTGGACGGCCTCGAAGTCGCCGGAGGACTGCTGGTCGAGGAGAGTGGAGTACTCCACCGGTTCGATCTCCAGCTGGAACCCGGCCTCCAGGACGCTGGCCTGCAACGCCTGCGAGAGCCGGAGGGTGTCCGCGGTGTTCGACGCCGAAACCTTGATCCGGTACGGCAGTTCCACGCCGGCCTCGGTGAGCAGTTCCCTGGCCCGCGCCGGGTCGTGCGGCGGGCAGGCGTCCGACGCTTCGGTCGCGTAGGTGCTGTCCGGGGAGATGAACGAGCACGCCGGTTCGTACCAGTCGTTGAACACCGAGTTCACGAGGGCCTGGCGGTCGACGGCGAGGGAGAACGCCTCGCGGATGCGGGGGTCCGTCGCGAGCGGGGTGTCGATGCGGCCCGGGGGTTTCCCGACGCCGGCCGTGTTGCCGAGGTTGAACGTGACGCCCTGGTAGCCGAAGGAGCCGGTCTGCAGCAGGCCGATGCCCTTCTCCTGCTGGAGGGCGTCGACGTCCTGCGGGGACAGGCTGTCGGCGACCTGGACGTCGCCGGAGCGCAGGTTCGCGGCGCGGATGTTGGCGTCCGTCATGATCCGGTACGTGATGCTGTCGAGGTGGACCTGGTCGGCCGCGTAGTAGTCCGGGTCGCGCTCGACGGTGATCGACGTCTGGGGGACGCGGTCCACGAACTTCATGGGCCCGACGCACGTCGGGTGGTCGCCGAAGTCCTTGCCCCGTTCCGCGAGCGCCGTCGGGGACATGACCATCCCGGCGCGGTCGGCGAGGGAGGCCGTGAGCGGGGCGAACGGCGACTTGTAGCGGACGACGACGGTCGACGGGTCGGCCGCCTCCACGGAGTCCACGGGTCCGAGTTCGCTCTTGCGCGTGCTCGTCTCGAGGGTCAGGTTCCGTTCCAGGGTGGTGACGACGGCCGCCGCGTCGAGCGGGGTGCCGTCGGCGAACCGGATGCCGGTCCGGACGGGGATCGTCACGGTGAGGCCGTCGGACGACGTCGTGGGCAGGGCCGCGGCGAGCTGCGGGACGAGGTTCCCCTCGGCGTCGATGTCGTAGAGCTTCTCGCAGATCGCGTTCATCACGTAGCGCGTGTAGAGCGAGGACGACGTGGTCGGGTCGAGCCGGTCGGGTTCGGCCGACAGGGCCATGACGAGGTCGCCGCCGTCGCGGACGGGACGGTCGCCGATCGCGACGCCGGTGACGTCCTCGCGCTCGGGTGCCGCGCCGACGGGCTGGACGGGGACGCAGGCCGCCAGCGCCAGGACGGGGACGACCACGAACGGGGGCAGGGCACGGGGCAGGAGACGGAGCAGTGCTGGTCGAGCAGTCATCGCGAACCTCTCGCAGGTCGGACTCAGCAGCCGAACGTATACAATCCGAGCACCGTACTCTTCCTGTGTTTCCCCGGTGTTTCAAGAGGCACCGGGGTTCGGAATCCCGCCGAGCAGGAGAACGCGATGCCCCCCGAGAAGACCGCCGCCCCGTCCCCCGCCGCCGTCGCCCGCGGCGCGCGCCGGGCGTCCTGGCACCTCGCGCTGATGCTCGTGCTGACCTTCTCGACGGGCATCGTCGACGCGGTCGGCTACCTCGGCCTGGACCGCGTGTTCACGGCGAACATGACCGGGAACGTCGTCATCCTCGGCATGGCCCTCACGGGGTCCGAGGACCTGCCGATCGTGGGGCCCGTGCTCGCGCTCCTCGGCTTCCTCGCCGGTGCGGCCGTCGTGGGCAGGGTGCTGCGCAAGGCCGCCACGGGCTGGACGACGGCGTCGACGTGGGTGTTCGTCGTCGTCGGGATCGTGCTGGCGGGGCTCGGCGTCACGACGTCGCTCATGACGGGCCTGCCGGTGGAACCCGGCACGACGCCCCCGCCCGCGGCCCTGGCGGTGACGACCGTGCTCGGCATCGCGATGGGCGGTCAGGCCGCCGCCGCGCGCCGCCTCGCGGTCAAGGACGTCACGACGGTCGTCGTCACCTCGACGCTGACGGGGCTGGCCGCCGACTCCCGGCTGGCGGGCGGCACGGGCGACGGGTGGCGGCGTCGCCTGGGCGCCGTCGTGCTGATCCTCGCCGGCGCGGCGGCGGGGGCCGCGCTGCTGCGCTGGCACGTCGGCGCGGGTCTCGGCGTGGCCGCCCTGATCTCGCTCGTGGCGGCCGTCCTCGGGCACTTCCGGGCGCACGCCACCCGCTGAACCGCACGGGGCTCACACGGGGAAGACGACTCCCGTGAGCTCCTCGGACACCGACCACAGCCGGCGCTGGACGGCCAGGTCGTGCGACTGCTCGCTGGAGGCCACCTGGCGGGGGTACCCGCGCGCCTCGCCCGCGCCGGAGGGCCCGAAGTACTGACCGCCCAGGACGGCGGGGTCCGTCGCGGCCCGCAGCGTCGGCAGCGCCCCCATCGCAGCGGGTTGCGTGAGCACGTTCCCGAGCCGGTCCATGAGCGCGCGCACGGGGGCCGGGGTGTGCCGGACGAGCTCGGTGTTCGAGACGCCCGGGTGGGCCGCGACGGCCACCGTGCTCGTCGCGTGCGCGGCGAGCCGGCGCTGCAGCTCGTAGGTGAAGAGCAGGTTGGCGAGCTTGGACTGCCCGTAGGCGGCCACCTTCGAGTACGACCGCTCCCACTGCAGGTCGTCGAAGTGGAGGGCGGCGCGGATGCGGTGCGCGAGGCTGCTGACCACCACGACGCGCGACCCCTCGACGGGCAGCAGCGCGTCGAGCAGCAGCCCGGTGAACGCGAAGTGCCCGAGGTGGTTCGTGCCGAACTGCAGCTCGAACCCGTCCTGCGTCGTCCGCCGCGGCGTGTACATCACCCCCGCGTTGTCGATCAGCAGGTCGATGCGGGGGTGCCTGCCGCGCAACGCCTCGGACGCCTCGCGGACGGACGCGAGCGACGACAGGTCGAGCCGCTGGACCGAGACGTCACCGCCCATCCGGGACGCGGCCGCCGCTCCCTTCTCGACGTCCCGCACCGCCAGCACGACCGTCGCGCCGCGCTGCGCGAGGACCTTCGCGGTCTCGTAGCCGAGCCCCGTGTTGGCGCCGGTGACGACCGCCACCCGGCCGTGCTGGTCGGGCACGTCGCCCGCCGTCCACCGCGTGCTGCTCACGTCGTCTCCCTGTCTCCGGCGCCGCCCGGTCGGTGCGGTCCCCAGGGCGATCATGCTCCTCGCGCTCGACTGGTGCGTTCCGACCCGTTCCAGCATGGCCAACGGGTCGGAACGCACCGGTCCGCGCCCTCACCAGGGCACGACCCCCCGCCGGTCGACGAACGTCCCCGTCGGCCCGTCGTCGGGCAGCGTCGCGAGGTGCACGATCGCGTCGGTGCCCTCGGTGACGGTCTGCGCCCCGTCGCCGCCGTTGAGGTCGGTGCGCGTGTACCCGGGGTCGGCCGCGTTGACGAGGACGCCGGGCAGCGCGCTGGCGAACTTCAGCGTCAGCATCGTGAGCGCGCTCTTCGACACCGCGTACGCCGGCGGCGTGATCCGCCAGTCGAACAGGTCCATCTCCAGCGTGCGGGCGAAGGACCCCACGGTCGAGGAGACGTTGACGACGCGCGGGTGGTCGGAGGCGCGCAGCAGCGGGACGAACCCGTTCGTGACGCGCAGGACGCCGAGCAGGTTCACGTCGAGCAGTGCGGCGAGGTCGTCGGCCGTGAGCTCCTCGACGGGGGCGACGGCGCTGTTGACGCCGGCGTTGTTGACGAGGACGTCGAGGCGGTTGTGCTCGCGGCGGACCTGCGCGGCCGCGGCGTCGACGCTCCGCTGGTCGGTGACGTCGAGCGGCAGCCACGTGACGCCGAGCTCCGCGGCGGCGGCCCGTCCGCGCTCGGCGTCACGAGCGCCGAGGAGGACGGTGTGGCCGAGGGCGGCCAGGCGCCGGCAGGTCTCGCGGCCGATGCCCTTGTTGCCGCCGGTCACCAGGGCGACGGGGGGTGTGGTGGTCATGGGCACCACCCTGCGGCGACCCTCGTCACCGCGGAAGGCGACGTCGGTCGGGGGGACCGGCAGTACCACCCGGGGCAGGATGAGCGCGTGACGACCACCACGACCGGGACGACGAGCGCTCTGGGCGGCCTGCTGCGCGAGTTCCGGCGCGGGTGCGCCGTCGAGGGGACGGGTTCCGCCCGCGGGACCCGGCGCACGCCGGGGCTGCGGCGCGAGGAGCTCGCGCTGCTGGCCGGGGTCTCCGTCGACTACCTCGTCCAGCTCGAGCAGGGCCGCGCGGCGCGTCCGTCCGCCCCCGTCGTCGCCGCGCTGTCCCGGGCCCTGCGCCTGACCGACGACGACACCGCGCTCCTGCACCGGGCCGCCGGCCTGGCCGCGCCGACGGGAGCCGTCCGCCGTGAGGTGCCCGCCGCGGCCGAACGGCTCGTGGCCCGGCTCGGGCCGCTGCCGGCGGCGGTGTACTCCGCGGACTGGTGGGTGCTGCGGTGGAACGCGGCGTGGGCCGCGCTGCTGGGCGATCCCCTGCTCAAGCGGGGCCGCGAACGCAACGTCGTCTGGTACGAGATGGTCGAGCCCAACCCACGGGTGTGGGTGGACCCCGCCGAGGACGAGGTGTTCCGCGACGCCGTCGTCGGAGACCTGCGGGTGGCGTTGCTGGAGCACCCCGACGACGCCGAGCTGGTCGACCTGGTGGAGGCGCTGACCGAGCGCAGCCCCGAGTTCGTCGAGCGCTGGACGTCCGCACGACCGGCCCGCTACCGCGGGATGCGCAAGCGCGTGGACCACGCCGAGGTCGGGCCGATGACGCTCGACGGGGACGTGCTCGAGGTGCCCGGCAGCGACGTCCGGGTGGTCGTGTACTCCGCCGTGCCGGGCTCCGTCGACGCCGAGCGCCTGGCCTCGCTCGGCGGGGACGGGGGTGGTGGCGGGGTCGCGACGGGCGGTGCAGGATCATCGGGACGCACGATGCGAGCCTGACCAGCCGGAGCCCAGGAGTGACGAGGAAGCCATGACGAACCCCCGCGCAGGACAGCACGCCCAGCCCTCGGACCTCATCGACGTCGCGCACGTCGTCACGGCCTACTACGCGACCAAGCCCGACCCGTCCGACGTCGGCCAGCGGGTCGCCTTCGGCACCTCCGGGCACCGCGGGTCCAGCCTCGACGCGGCGTTCAACGAGGACCACATCCTCGCCACGACGCAGGCGATCGTCGACTACCGCCGCGAGCAGGGCTACGACGGCCCCCTGTTCATCGGCCGCGACACCCACGCCCTGTCCGAACCCGCCTGGGTGTCCGCCCTGGAGGTCCTCGGCGCCAACGACGTCACCGTCCTCGTCGACGACCGCGACTCCTGGACGCCGACGCCGGCCGTCTCGCACGCGATCCTCGCCGCCAACCGCGACGGCCGCGCGATCCGCACCACGGGTTCCGGCCTGGCCGACGGCATCGTCGTCACCCCCTCGCACAACCCGCCGCGCGACGGCGGGTTCAAGTACAACCCGCCGAACGGTGGCCCGGCCGACACCGACGCCACCGGCTGGATCGCGGCGAAGGCCAACGCCTACCTCGAGGCGGGGCTCGACGGCGTGCGCCGCGTCCCGTTCGCCAAGGCCCGCGCCGCCGCGCAGGGCTACGACTTCCTCGGCACCTACGTCGACGACCTGCCCAACGTCCTGGACATCGACGCGATCCGGGACGCGGGCATCCGCATCGGCGCCGACCCCCTCGGCGGGGCCAGCGTGGAGTTCTGGCAGGCCGTCGCCGATCGCCACCGCCTGGACCTGACCGTCGTGAACCCGCTCGTCGACCCGACGTGGCGGTTCATGACGCTGGACTGGGACGGCAAGATCCGCATGGACTGCTCCTCCCCGTCGGCGATGCACTCGGTCATCGACCGCCGCTCGGAGTTCCAGATCGCGACGGGCAACGACGCCGACGCCGACCGGCACGGCATCGTCACCCCCGACGCGGGCCTGATGAACCCCAACCACTACCTCGCCGTCGCGATCCAGTACCTGTTCTCCTCGCGCAAGGACTGGCCGGCCGGCGCCGCGATCGGCAAGACGCTGGTGTCGAGCTCGATGATCGACCGGGTCGCGGAGTCGCTGGGGCGCACGCTGCTGGAGGTCCCGGTCGGGTTCAAGTGGTTCGTCCCCGGCCTGCTCGACGCCTCCGTCGGCTTCGGCGGGGAGGAGTCCGCGGGCGCCTCGTTCCTGCGCAAGGACGGGTCGGTGTGGAGCACCGACAAGGACGGGATCCTGCTGGCCCTGCTGGCCTCGGAGATCACTGCCGTGACCGGCCGCACCCCCAGCGAGCACTACGGCGACCTCGTGGAGAAGTTCGGCCGCCCGCAGTACGTCCGCTCCGACGCCGCCGCGACCCGGGAGCAGAAGGCGACGCTGTCCAAGCTCTCGCCCGACCAGGTGTCGGCGACGGAACTGGCCGGGGAACCCATCGTGAGCAAGCTCACCGAGGCGCCGGGCAACGGCGCGAAGATCGGCGGGTTGAAGGTCGTGACGGAGTCGGCGTGGTTCGCCGCGCGCCCGTCCGGCACCGAGGACGTGTACAAGATCTACGCGGAGTCCTTCAAGGGCGCCGACCACCTGCGCCACGTCCAGCACGAGGCGCAGGAACTGGTCGACGGGGTGCTGTCGGGGAAGTAGCAGTCGCGCAGGGAGCCGCATGACGAGGATCGACGCGTGGACGTGGGCGGTCCGGCTCTACAAGAGCCGGTCGCTCGCCTCCGCCGCGGTGAAGGCCGGGCACGTCCGCGTCAACGACGAGCGGGCGAAACCCGCGACGAGCGTCCACGTCGGGGACGTCGTCACGGTGCGGGCGGAGGGGTACGACAAGGTCTTCGAGGTCGTCCAGTTGCTGGACAAGCGTGTGGGTGCTCCCCTGGCTCAGGCGGCCTACATCGACCACTCCCCACCCCCGCCGCCCCGGGACGAGTTCTTCGGTGCGTTCGGCGTCCGCGACCGCGGCGCCGGACGCCCGACGAAACGCGACCGGCGGGAGATGGACGACCTGCGAGGACGACGGTGACGTTCCCGGAACTGCCCACGCTGGAGCAGCTCACGACGGCCCAGCGACGCGGCGACGAGCTCGCCGACGCCCTGGCCGACGCCGTGCACGAGGACCCCGCCGTCCGCGGCGAGTTCGCCCGGGCCCTGCGCGAGGGGTCGGAGGCGGCGCAGCACCCGGCCGTCCGGGCGTTCGTCGCGGAGCAGGAACGCCTGGCCGCCGCCGGCGACCCGGACCTGGTCGCGGCGGGCGCCCGCGCGACGTTCACCGCACCGCTGGCGGTGCACGTCTTCGACGTCGGTGCCGGTGCGCTCATCAGCTCCTACCGGCCCCCGGGGCCCGCGGCGGTCCTCACGGGGACCGGCCGGCTCGTGCACGGGACCCAGCACCGGCTCACCGAGACGGCGCGCTGGTTGTCGGCGGCGTCCCTCCCGGGCGGGCTCGCCCGGGGTGCCGAGGGCTGGGTCATGACCGCGTGGGTGCGCCTGGGGCACGCCGTGGCCCGGCGGGCCGTGCAACGGGCGGAGGGCCGGGGCGTCGTCGTGCCGATCTCGCAGATGGACTCGGTGCGGACGTGGCTGGACTTCACCGTCGTCGCGCCGCGGTCGGCGCACCGGCTGGGGTTCGAGGTCACCGACGCCGAGTACGCGCAGTTCCTCACCTACTGGCGGTTCCTCGGCGGGTTGCTCGGGGTCGAACCCGCGCTGATCGCCGGCGCCGTCGACCGCCGCTCCGCCGCCGACCTCCTGCGGCGCGTCGACGCGTTGACCGGCCCGCCGTCGGAGGACTCGCGCATCCTCACCGAGGCCGGCATCGAGGCCCTCGCCGGCGGTCTGCGCGACCTCGTGCGGGTCCCCCTGGGCCCGGGCCGGATCGCGGCCCGCACCGTGGCGCGGCACCTGCAGGGTCCCGACCTCGGCCGGGCACTGGGGCTGGGCGACCCCGCCCCCCAGGACCGGCTCGTCCCCCTGCTGGCTGTCGCCCACCGGACGGGGTTGTCGGTGCTGCGCCGGTCCGACCGGGTCTGGAACGCCGTCGTGGAACTCAACATCTGGACGAACCGGCGCTTCCTGCGCGAGAGCGCCGGACTCGTCGCATGAGGGTCGAGGACCTGCCCAAGGCCGAACTCCACGTCCACCTCGAGGGGACCCTGGAGGCCGACCACCTCCTCGAACTCGCACGTCGCCACGACGTCGCGCTGCCGTGGTGCACCGTGGAGGAGGTCCGCGCGGCCTACGCGTTCACCGACCTGCAGTCGTTCCTCGACGTGTTCTTCGTCGTCTGCCGGGTGCTGCGCGACCGGCAGGACTTCGCCGACCTCGCCCACCGCTACCTCGTGCGCGCGGCGGCCGACGGGGTGGTCCGCGCCGAGGTGTTCTTCGGCGTCCAGACGTTCCTCGCGCTCGGTGTCCCGCTCGCGGACCAGTTGGAGGGGATCTTCGACGGGTTCGACCGAGCGCGGGCCGAGACGGGCATCGACGCCGCGCTCATCACGTCGGCGCAGCGGCACCGCACCGAGGACGACGCCCTCGCGATGGTCGACGCGGTCATGCCGTGGGCGGACCGCATCGTGGGGTTCGGGCTGGGGTCCACCGAACTCGGGAACCCGCCGTCGGGTTTCGCGCGGTACTTCGAGACCGTCCGCGGCCGGGGTTTCCGCGCCACCGCCCACGCCGGCGAGGAGGGCGGGCCCGAGTACGTGCGGGAGGCCCTCGACGTCGGCGCCGAGCGCATCGACCACGGTGTCCGGTCCGTCGAGGACCCCGACCTCGTCGCGCGGCTGGCCCGCGAGCAGGTGCCGCTCACCGTCTGCCCGCTGTCGAACCTGCGGCTGCAGGTGACCCCCGACCTGACGGCCCACCCGTTGCGCACACTGCTCGACGCGGGCGTCCTCGTCACGGTGAACTCCGACGACCCCAGCTACTTCGGGGGCTACGTCGCGGACAACTACCGTGCCGTGCAGGACGCGCTGCACCTGACCGACGCAGAGCTGGACCGGTTGGCGCGCAACAGCCTCAGCGCGACCTGGGCAGGTCCGCCAGCCACGCCCTGACCTCGGCGAGGGTGAGGACGGGTCCGGCGGCGCCGAAGGCGATGCGGGCGTCCTTCTCCCCCGGCTTGCCGCTGGTCAGCAGGTAGCCGGGGTGCCGGTTGGTCGGCGCCTCCAGCGTCCACCCCTTGCGGGAGGCCTCGCGGCGCAACGTCGCGAACTCCGCATCCTCGGACCCCGGCGCACTCACGAGGCCACCGCGCACGCCGCGGGGTTGTCGCGGTAGGCCTGCCCGGCGCGGATCACGTCGTCGAGCTTGTCCCGCGTCGCGGTCAGCTCTTCGAGCTGTGCCTGCACACGTGCGCGCTCCTCCAGCAACCGGTCCTGCATCTCGTCGGTCAGCACGCCGTGGTCCATGCACGGCAGGATCCGCAGGACGGCCTTGCTGCCGAGGCCGGCGGCGTAGAGGTTCTGGATGAACCGGACGCGGTCGACGGCCGAGTCCGCGTAGTGGCGCTGCCCGCCGGGGCTGCGCTCGGAGTGCAGGAGCCCCTGCTCCTCGTAGTACCGCAGCGCCCGGACGCTGACCCCCGACCGCTGGGCGACCTCACCGATGCGCACCGCGCTCACCCCTTCCGAACTTGCCCGACGCAGGACTTGACCCTGACGTCAGCGTCAGGTCCTAGCGTAGCCGCCATGACCACCTGGAACACCCCCACCGCCCTCGTCACCGGCGCCAACCGCGGCATCGGCCGCGCTGTCGCCGCCGAACTGCTCTCCCGCGGCGCCACCGTCTACGCCGCGGCCCGCCGCCCGGAGACCGTCGACCTGCCGGGTGCCACGCCCGTCGCGCTCGACATCGCCGACCCCGCCTCGGTGGCCGCCGCGGCCGCCCTGGCCACCGACGTCGACCTGCTCGTCAACAACGCGGGGATCTCCACCGGCGCGACCCTGCTGGGTGACCTCGACGGCGTCCGCGCCGAGATGGACGTCAACTTCTGGGGGACGCTGTCGATGGTCCGCGCCTTCGCCCCCGTCCTCGCCGCCAACGGCGGGGGGACGATCGTCAACGTCGCCTCCGCGTTGTCCTGGTTCTCCTTCCCCGGCGCCGGTGCGTACGCCGTCTCCAAGGCCGCGAACTGGAACATGAGCAACGCCCTGCGCTTCGAACTGGCGGGCCAGGGCACCCACGTCGTCTCCGTCCACCTCGGCGCGGCCGACACCGACATGATGAAGGGGTACGAGGGCCCGATGACCGCTTCCGCCGACGTCGCCACCCGCACGCTCGACGGCGTCGCCGCGGGGGCGTTCGAGGTCGTCGTCGACGACTGGAGCGAGATGGTCAAGGCGTCGTTGGCCAAGGACCCGCGGGACTTCTACCAGCAGCACCTGACGGCCTGACCGTTCGCCCGGAGTTGTCCCGCGGGTCACCCGACCGGCGCACAGCGGGACCACACTCCGGGCATGGCCACCCCCACCGACCGCCGCACGTTCCTCGCCGCGACGGGTGCCGTCGCAGGGCTCGCCGCCGCCACGAGCGTGGGGGTGAGCCCCGCGGCGGCGAGCAGCGGCCGGCGGCGCGACGACGACCCGTTCACCCTCGGCATCGCCTCCGGCGACCCGACGGCGGACGGGGTCGTCCTGTGGACCCGGCTGGCGCCGGAACCCTTCGAGCCCGACGGAGGCATGGGTCGGCACGCGGTCCGCGTCGAGTGGCGGGTCTGCACCGACGAGGCCATGCGCTGCGAGGTGGCCCGCGGCCGCGCGCTGGCCGCCCCGGAACTCGCGCACTCGGTGCACGTCGAGGTCGCCGGGTTGGAGCCGGACCGCGAGTACCACTACCAGTTCCGGTACCGCCGGGCCGTGTCGGCCGTCGGCCGGACCAGGACCCTGCCGGCCGCGCGCTCGTGCCCGGCGGAACTGCGCTTCGCGTTCGTGTCCTGCCAGGACTTCGCGTCCGGGTACTACCCGTCGTACGTGGACATCGCCGCCCAGGACCTGGGGTTCGTCCTGCACCTCGGCGACTACGTCTACGAGGGCGACGTCGACGCCCGCGGCGGGTTCCGCGACGCTCCCGTCCCTGAACCCGCCCGGGCCGCGCCCCGGACCCTGGAGCAGTGGCGGTACCGCTACTCGCTCTACAAGAGCGACCCGCAGCTGCAGGCCGCCCACGCCCGGCACCCGTTCGTCGTGACGTGGGACGACCACGAGGTCGCGAACGACTACGCCGGGACGGCGGCCGAGGGGCAGCCCGACCTCGCCGCGGTCCGCGCCGCCGCGTACCAGGCGTACTTCGAGCACCAACCCCTGCGGCGCGCGTCCATCCCCCGTCCCGACGGCGGGTTGCGGTTGTACCGGGGCTTGGAGTTCGGGACCCTCGCGTCGTTGAGCGTGCTCGACGGCCGCCAGTACCGGACCGTCCCCGCCGGGACGTGGGGCGAGGGCCCGGAGGTGCGCGACCCGGCGGCGACGATGCTGGGCCGGGAGCAGGAACGGTGGCTGGACGGCCGTCTCCAGGCCTCCCACGCGCGGTGGAACGTGTTGGGGAACAACGTGATGGTCGCCGGTCTCGACCACGACGGACCGACCGGGGACGTCGTGTGGCACGACTCCTGGGACGGGTACCCCGTCGCCCGCGAACGCCTGTTCCGGTCCCTGGAGAGTTCCCGGGCGTCGAACCCGGTCTTCGTCACCGGCGACTGGCACTCGACGTTCGTCAGCGACGTGCACCGTCGAGTCGAACGACCCGGGGACTCCCCCGTCATCGCCACCGAGTTCGTCGGGACGTCCGTCTCGTCGAACGGCGACCGCGAGGTGTACGGGCCCTACTACGGTCCGATGATCGCCTACAACCCGCAGGTGCGGTTCTTCGACGGCGACCGCCGCGGCTACGTCCGCTGCACCGTGACGCCGGGGCAGTGGCGGACGGAACTGCGGATGACCCCGACCGTGTCGACGCCCGACGCACCGACGTCCACGTTCCGCGAGTTCCTGGTCGAGGACGGCCGGCCGGGCGCCGTGGAGGTCTGACTCAGGCCGGTCGGAACCCGCGCTCGCGCAGCACCGCCAGCAGGTGCCGCGCGTTCTCCCCCGGCGGGGTCGAGGTCGTGTCCACCGTCACGGCCTCCTCCACCGGGGGCTGGAACAGCCGCGTGGTGAGCGTGTACCCGCGGTACCCCTCGGGGTCGGAACCCTTGCGCGCCGCGATCCGGTCGGGGTTGTCGATCCGGCTGACCTGCTCGTCGAGATCGCACGTCAGCACGACGGCGAGGAACAGGGACCCGCGGCGCCGGGCCAGTGAGCGGACGGCGTCGTACTGCTCCAGGGCGTCCGGGCCGTCCTCGACGACGTTCGTGAACACGTAGCTGTTCGAGGCCGGCGCGACCTCCTCGATCGCCCTGATCACGGCGTCCCGGATCGGCACGACGTGGTCCCACACCGTCGGCGGCAGCGGGAAGACCCCGTCCCAGCGGAACAGTTCCAGGACGGGGCGGTTGACGAGGGCGTTGTCGACGAGGACACCGTCCAGCAGCTCGGCCAGGTGGCGGCCGACGGTCCGCTTGCCCATCCCCGGGTAGCCGAGCATGAACACGACGCACGTGTCGTACGGGGCCGTCACGGGACCACCGTCGAGTTCGGCGCGTCGGGGCGGATCGTGACGACGAACTCGTGGGTGGCCGACGGGAACACCTCTCCGGTGAGCAGGTCCTCCAGCGGGCCGCCGTCCCTCCCGCGGAGGGCGCCCCCGTCGGGGAGTCGTCGCACCCGCCGGCGGGATCCGTCCTCGAGGACCGCCTCGATGCAGGTCACACGCCCCTCCACCAGGACGCACTCGCCGGTTCCGACCACACCGTGGTGGGTCTCGACGAGCAGGTCGGTGCCGTCGTCCCGCGTTGTTCGGGAGCACTCGAACCTCACCCGCTCCTTCCGCTCGACGGCGTCACCGCAGCACTCGTGCTCCCACCCCCCGACCTCCACCTCGACGTCCACCGAGGCACCGTAGGCACGTCCGGAGGACCACGGCGAGCGAGTTCCCTCGAGGTCCGTCGTACTGCGCTCCGTTCCGACACCTCCGCGTCCTCAGGAGGTGTCGGAACGCAGCACAGGAGCGCTCACCCCCACGGCAGCGCGCTCCGCGTCGCCCAGTACGCCTCGGGCCGTTCCACGACCCCGTCGGGCACGGCGGCCGGCGGGCGCGCGGCGAGGTTCTGCGTCAGCTGCTCGCGCGTCACGGCCCCGCTGAGGACGACGTCGACGAAGGGCTGGGCCAGGGCGGCACCGAGGGCGAACGCGTCGACCGTCTGCCCGTCGACGCGGGCGAGGGCGGTGACCGCGGGGTCCGCACCGTGGGCCGTCAGGCGTCCGTTCGCGACGCCCTCCTTCACCACGACGAGCCAGCCGTCGTCGTGGGCCTGCGCGAGGGCGGGGCCGACGGAGCGTTCGAGCAGGTTCCACGTCGACTGCACCGCGGTGAACGGCGTGGACGACGACAGGGCCCGTTCGAGGACCGCGCCCTGGGCCGGGCCGCTCGTCGAGATGCCCACGCGCACACCGGTCCCGGCGAGGTCGGTGAGCGCCCGCAGGAGGGGTTCGTCGTCGAGGGCGCCGGAGTCCGGGGTCACGGAGTGGACGAGGTGGACGTCCGGGGGTCCACCGAGCGCCTCGAGCGTCTCGGGCCACTGCCGTTCGAAGAGGGCCAGGGAGTGGTCCTTGCGCTCGTGGACGTCGGCGTCCAGCGTCCACCCGCCCACGTACTCGTAGCCCCACTTCGACCCGACGGTGAGCTGCTCGCGACGGCCGGGGTGGGCGGCGAGCCAGGCACCCAGGAACCGCTCGGCGTGGCCGTAGGAACGGGCGACGTCGACGTACCGCACACCGGCGTCCCACGCGGCGTCGAGCAGGTCGTGGCAGCGGGCTTGCATCTCCTCCACGGAGCGGGCCGCGGCGAGGTCCCGGTCGCGTCCGAGGGTGATGTAGGCCGGGCGGCCGACGGCGGCCAGCCCCAGCCCCAGGCGGTGCGCCCACGGTGTGGTCTTCGTCACGCGGGTAGCGTAGGCGCGGGTCCCACACGGGGTACCCCTGCACCTCCCCCCACGAGTCTCGAGTTGGAGACGCATGAACAACGCGCTGGGCGCCACCACGAGCGCCGGCCCCACCGTCTTCGTCGTCTACGGCGCCAGCGGTGACCTGGCGAAGCGGCTCGTCATGCCGGGCTTCGCGGCCCTGGCCGCCGCCGACCTGCTGCCCGAGCGCTGGGTCCTCGTCGGCAGCGGCCGCCGCGCCACTCCCGACGAGGAGTACCGCGAGCACGTCCGCGACGGCCTGGTCGAGTTCGCGCGCGGCAAGAACGGCGTCACCGACGAGGTGATCGAGTCGATCCTGCCCGGGCTGCGCTTCGCCGGCGGCGGGTTCACCGCGGACGACCCGGGCGAGCTGCTCGACGCGATCGCGGCGGCCAAGGAAGAGGTCGGGGAGGACGCGCAGGTCGTCCACTACCTCGCCCTGCCGCCCTCGACCTTCGAGTCGTACACGAAGGCGATCGCCGCGCACGACCTCGCCGAGGGGACCCGCGTCGTCTACGAGAAGCCCTACGGCACCTCACCGCAGTCCTTCGAGGAGCTCGACCAGCTGGTCCTGTCCGTCTTCGACGAGCAGCAGGTCTTCCGCATCGACCACTTCCTCGGCAAGGAGGCGACGCAGCAGCTGCACGTCATCCGGTTCGCGAACCGGATGATCGAGCAGCTGTGGTCGAACGAGCACGTCGCCCAGGTGCAGATCGACGTGCCCGAGGTGCTCGGCGTCGACGACCGCGCGACGTTCTACGACGAGACCGGCGCGACGCTGGACATGCTCGTCACGCACCTGCTGCAGGTCGCCGCGGAGGTCGCCCTCGACCCGCCGGCGGACTGGACGTCGGACGCGCTGGCCGAGGCCCGCGAGGCCGTGCTGGCCAAGTTCCGCCCGATGGACCCGGCCGAGGTCATCCTCGGCCAGGGCACGGGGTACCGGGAGATCAAGGACGTCCGCGAGGGCTCGACGACGGACACGTTCGTCGCGGCCCGCGTGTGGGTCGACACCGAGCGCTGGCAGGGCGTCCCGTTCGTCCTGCGGACGGGCAAGAAGCTCGCCGAGAGCCACCAGCACGTCACCCTCGTCTTCAAGCGGCCGCTGAACTCGCCGCAGAAGGACGACGACGCGGCGCCCGAGACGCTCACCTTCACGTTGTCCGGCAACGGTTCCCTCTTCGCCGGGGTCACGGCCCGCCGTCCGGGCGTCTCCGACGACCTGGTCCCGGGCAAGCTCTACCTGGACCTGGCCGAGCTGCCGAACGCCGAGCCGCTCCCGCCGTACGCGGCGCTCCTGCGCGACGTGCTGATCGGCGACCGCGCACTGTTCACCACCTCGAACGGTCTGCGGGACGCGTGGCGGGTCGCCGCGCCGATGCTGGACCACCGCCCCGAGCTGCACCCGTACGAGCCGGGGAGCTGGGGCCCCGAGGCGGCCGAGGCCATCGCCGCTCCCTACGGCTGGCTGACCGAGCAGCACAGCTGACGCAGGGCGAGGTGGTGCGCCGTCGTCCCCCGGGGCGGCGGCGCACTGTCGTGTTCGACCTCGACGGCACTCTCGTACCGGGCGACGCCTTCGGTTCCTTCCTGCTCTCGAGGTGGCGGCGCTCGCCGCTGCGGCTCCTGGGTGCCCTCGTCCTCTCGCCCCTGGTGCTGCTGGACAGCCGTGCCGAACTGCTCGTCGTCGCGACCGCCACCGTCGGGACGACGGACGCCGCGCTGCAGCGACGGTGGCGCGAACACGCGCTGCGTCACGCACGGGACGGCGCGGTCCCCGAGGCGGTGGACCGGCTCGCCGTCCACAGAGCGGCCGGCGACCGGGTCGTCGTCGCCACCGCCTGCGCCGAGCCCTTGGCCCGGCTCGTGCTCCTCGCCCTCGGGCTGGGGGACGTCGACCTGGTGGCCACCGCGTACGAGCACCGGCGCTGGCGGACTCCGCGCGCGAGCGCGATCCGCGGGGAGGCGAAGGTGGAGGCGTTGCGCCGAGCCGGGATCGACCTGCCCGTCGACGACGCCTACAGCGACAGCCTGCGCGACCTCCCCCTGCTGCTGGCAGCGCGCACACCCCACCTCGTCAGGCCGCGACGGCGTGACCTGCCGCGGTGACGGCGGGCGCTCGGCGACGTCGAGGTGCTGGCGGGCCGCGCCTGAACCGTTGCAGCGCGGCTCGGCGTTGCTCCACCCGAAGGGTCCCGGGTACCGCAGCGTCGGGGAGCGTGCACCGCGAGCCGATGGACAGCTGTGAGGTTCCTGCACCGCCTGGTCGTCGTCCCCGGCGCCCTGGCCCGTTCGCTGAGCCCGCGCGACGCGCGGGCCGCCCAACGGTGGGCGTGCGCCTCGATCGTCTCGGCGATGCTCACGAGCTTCGTCGTGCAGTGGCTGACGTCGCCCGACGGGACGAACGTGGCCGCCGTCGGGTCCACGGCCCTCGTCCTGGGCGTCGCCGCGCTCGTCCTGCGGCTGCCCGCGCGCGTGGTCGCGCCCTGGGTGGTGTCCGTCCCGCTGCTCGGGATCGTGCTCATCGTGAAGCTCGACCTGCCCAGCGGGGACGCCGGTGTCACCGGTCAGGTGTTCTTCACGGTCCCCGTCGTCTGGGCGGCCACGCACCTGCGCTGGTGCGGGATCGCCCTGGTCACGGCGGCGACCGTCGCCGGGGAGGCCGTCGTCGTGTTCTCGCTGCTCCCGCTGGGTCAGGCCGTCGTCGACTGCACGCTCATGTCCGCTCTCCTCGGCGTCCTGGCCGGCGTCCTGGGTCGCGCCGCGTCCGCGCGCCAGCGCCTCGTGGAGGAGCTCGCCGAGCAAGCCGGGGTCGACGCGTTGACGGGGCTCGCCACCCGCCGCGTCCTCGACGACGCGACGGCCCGGCTGCGGGCCGAGCCGGGCGTCCGGGCGTCGCTCGTGCTGCTCGACCTCGACCGCTTCAAGGCGATCAACGACACCCACGGCCACCTCGGCGGGGACGCCGCCCTCGTGCACGTGGCCTCCGTCCCGCGCGGGTGCTGCCGCCCCGGGGACGTCGTCGCCCGCATGGGCGGTGACGAACTCGCCGTCCTGCTCGTCGACACCACGCCGGCCGCAGCCGCGGAACTGGCGGACCGGTTCGTCGACGCCGTCCGGCGCTCGCCGCTGCACCTGCCCGACGGGGCGGTGGTCCCGTTGTCGCTCAGCGCGGGCACCGCTCCGCTGACGGCCTCCGGAGATCCCGGCGAGGACCCCTACGCCCGTGCCGACGAGGCCCTCTACGCCGCGAAGCGCGCCGGACGGGACCGCGCGGTCGCGGCCGTCCTCAGTGCGTGAGCCGGACCTTCAGCAGGGCCGCCCCGGCGCCGACGGCTGCCAGGACGAGGCCGGCGACGAAGGTGCGGAGGGAGGGTCGCTCCCCGCGGACGCGCCCGACCACGAATCCCAGGGCGGCCAGCCGCAGCACGGTGACGGCGACCGCCAGGTGGAGGGCGAGCGAGGGCCGCCACGTCCCGGTGAGGGCGGGCAGCAGGAGGAGCGCGGGGCCGACGGCCGCGGAGGCCACGGGGACGGCGTCACGCACCTCGTGCAGCAGCACGCTGCGGGAGACGCGACCCGAGCGGATGCTCAGCCCGATCGCGTCGGCCAGGACGTGGGCGACGAACGTCGAGACGGCCGTCCCGAGCACGTAGGTGATGCCCTTGGCCCGTGTGAGGTCGGCCGGGACGAGCGCGATGAGCGCGGCGAGGACGAGGACGTCGCCGTAGAGGTAGGCCGACACCCGGGCCGCCGCCCGGTCCCGTGCGTCGTGGGTCTCGGAGACCTGGGCTCGCTGCACGCCGGGACGGTACCGCCGGGGGTGCGGCGCCCGGAGGACGCCGCACCCCGTGCGCGGGTCAGGCCGGTCGCGCGGCCTGGTCCTCGGTGGGGACGGTGACCGCGCCGGTCATGATCGCCACCCCCTCACCCATCGTGTGCGACGACGGGGTGATCACCGCCGCCCGGCGACCCAGGCGCTGCACGTGGATCCGGTCCGCCACCTGCCACACGTGCGGCATGTTGTGACTGATCAAGATGACCGGCATCCCGCTGTCACGCAGCTGCTCGATCATCGACAGCACCAGGTTGCCCTCCTTCACCCCCAACGCCGCCGTCGGCTCGTCCAGCACCACGATCTTGGACCCGAACGCCGCCGCGCGGGCCACCGCCACCGCCTGCCGCTGACCACCCGAGAGCGTCTCCACGGCCTGACCCATGTCCTGGATCGTCTGGATCCCCAGCCGCTGCACCGCCTCCCCGGCCCGCGTCTTCATCCCCTTCTTGTCCAGCATCCGGAACACCGACCCCAACACCCCCGGGCGCCGTTCCTCCCGGCCCAGGTACAGGTTGGAGGCGATGTCCAGGGCCGGTGCCACCGCCAAGGTCTGGTAGACGGTCTCGATCCCGGCCTCGCGGGCGTCCTGCGGCCGTTTGAACTCCACGACCTTGCCGTCCAGGCGCAACTCCCCCGCATCGGGCACGACGGCGCCGGTGAGGGCCTTGATGAGGGTGGACTTGCCGGCCCCGTTGTCCCCGATGACGGCCAGGACCTCCCCGGGGTACAGGTCGACGTCCACCCCGTCCAGACCCACGACCTTGCCGTACGTCTTGACCAGACCCCGCGCCTGCAGCACCGGCGTCTGCGTCGCTGAAGGACTCGCGCTCATCAGGCCTTCACCTTCCGGATCCACTGGTCCACCGAGACCGCCACGATCACCAGGATCCCGATGGCCAGCACCCGGAACTGGTCGTCCACCCCCGCCAGCGACAACCCGCTGGCGAAGGACTGCACGATCAACGCCCCCAGCAACGTGCCCAGCACCCCACCACGGCCGCCGAACAGGCTCGTCCCGCCGATCACGACGGCGGTGATGGAGGCCAGGTTCGCCTCGGTGATCGCGTTCGGGGACGCCGCCCCGGCCCGCCCGATGAGCACCCACGCGGTCAACCCGTAGATCAACCCCGCTGCCGCGTACACGCTCAACAGGACCCGCTTGACCTGGATGCCGGCCAGCCGCGACCCCTCCGGGTCGTCGCCGACGGCGTACACGTGCCGGCCCCACGCCGACTGGCTCAGGGCGAAACCCACCACCACGTACAGGGCCGCCACGATCAGCACCCCGGTGGTGATGTAGAAACTGCCCGGCCCGAACGGGCGGATCGCCTCCCCCGTCCAGTTCAGCAAGCCCGGCAGGTCGTCACCCTGGATCGACTGACCCCCGGAGTACAGCAGGGCGATCGCGGTGAAGATCGACAACGTGCCCAGGGTGACGATGAACGGGGGCAGGTTCACCCGCGTCACCAGCAGACCGTTCAACGCCCCCGCACCCACACCCACGGCCACCCCCACCAGCAGGCACAGCACCGCCGGCAAACCGTTCTTGGACGCCAGCGTCGCCGAGAGCATCGTGGCCAGGATGGTGATCGCCCCGACCGACAGGTCGATCCCGGCGGTCAGGATGATCAGCGTCTGCCCCACCGCCAACGCCGCGACCACCGCCGTCTGCTGCACCAGCAGCGACAACGCGTTCGGCTGGGCGAAGTTGGGGTTCAACGCGGTGAACACCACCACCGCGATGACCAGGATGATCGCCGGCGACACCGCCGGGTAGGAGTGCAGCACGTGCTGCACCCGCTGCGCCGGGGTGTGCCGGCGCCGGGCCAGTTCCGCCGCGGCCGAGGCCGGCGCGCTCGCACCCGTGTTCGTGGTCGCCACGTCAGCCCCAGCAGATCTTCGAGCCGTCGGCGGAGGTGATGGACTCCACGCCGTCGACGGGCTTGTCGGTGACCAGCGCGACGCCGGTGTCGTAGAAGTCCAGGCCCGGGCTGGTCGAGGGCTTGGTGCCGTTCTTGGCGTAGTCCGCGATCGCCTTCACGCCGAGTTCGGCCATCTTCAGCGGGTACTGCTGAGCGGTTGCGCCGATGACGCCGTCGGTGACCTCCTTGACCCCGTCGCACCCACCGTCGACGGACACGATGAGCGCGCCGGTCTTGCCGGCCGCCTTCAACGCGTTGTCCGCGCCCGTCGCAGCGGGTTCGTTGATCGTGTAGACGACGTTGATGTCAGGGTTCTTCGTCAGGCAGTTCTCCATCGCGGTGCGGCCGCCGTCCTCCGCGCCCTGCGTCGGCTCGTTGCAGACGATCGTGTAGTCCCCGCCGTCGTACTTCCCGGTCTTGTCCTCGTCGCCGTTCTTCTGCTTGTCCTTGGTGTCGATCCCCATGCCGGTGAGGAAACCCTGGTCGCGGTTGTAGTCGACGGAGACGACCTTGTCGTTGAACAGGTCGAGCATGGCGATCGTGGCGGGTTTCCCGGCGAGCTGGGCCTTGGTCCACTGGCCGATGAGTTCACCGGCCTTGAAGTTGTCGGTGGCGAAGGTGATGTCGACGGTGTCGGCCGGGTCCGGCGGGGTGTCCAGGGCGATGACGTACAGGCCCGCGTCCCGCGCCTTCTTGATCGCGCTGTTCACCCCGGGGCCGTTCGGCGTGATGAGGATGCCCTTCTGACCGGCCGCGATGGCGTTCTCGATGAGCTGGACCTGGCCCTGCTCGTCGCCGTCCTCCTTGCCGGACCCGACCGACAGGTCGACACCGTCCTTCTTGGCCTCGGCCTCGGCTCCCTTCTTCATGGCGACGAAGAACGGGTTCGTGGAGTCCTTGGTGATGAGCGAGACGGCGACCTTGTCGCCGCCGCCCCCGCCACCGGCGTCGCTGCCGCCGCAGGCCGCGACGGTGGCCACGGCCGCCACGCAGGCGAGGACGGCCGCCGGGCCGCGGTGACGGAGCTTGCGGAACGTGGGGGTCGTGGAACGCGACATGCGATCTTCCTCCTGGCGCTGCGGTGCGCGGTATGACAACGTTGTCGAGGCACGTTTGTAGTGCACGGCCCCCGCACAGGTCAACGAGGTTCCGACGGCCGTGATGCATCCGTGACAGGCGCGATCGACGGCCCGATCGACGTCCCGCCCAACCACTCGCTCGACGAGGAGCACTTGTGACGATCCACCAGCAACCGCCGCCCCGCGCCACCATGCGCGAGGTCGCCACCGCGGCAGGGGTCAGCCTCAAGACGGTCTCGCGCGTCGTCAACGGCGAACCGGGGGTGCGGGAGACGGTGCGGCGCAAGGTCGAGGCGGTGGTCGAGGACCTCGGCTACCGGCACCACCGGGGGGCCAGCGACCTGCGGCGCGGCGGGCAGCGGACCCGCGCCATCGGCGTCCTCGTGCAGGACATCGCCAACGACTACTCGGCCCGGTTGCTGCGGTCGCTGGAGGACGCGACACGGGAGCGCGGTTTCGTGCTGCTCACCGCGAGCCTGGACGAGGACGCCGACCGGGAACGGCAGCTGGTGGCCGAGATGATCGCCCGCCGCGTCGACGGGTTGGTGCTGATGCCCGCATCTCAGCGGCAGGACTACCTGGCGGCCGACGTGCGCGCCGGGCTGCCCGTCGTGTGCGTCGACCGCGCCCCCAGCGGCCTCGCCGTGGACTGCGTGACCATCGACAACACCGGGGGGACACGCGCTGGGACGGAGCACCTGCTGCGCCGGGGCCACCGGCGCATCGCGTTCCTCGGGGACCTGCCGACCATCCCGACGGCCCGCGAACGGCTTGAGGGCTGGCGGCAGGCGCTGAGCGCGGCGGGGCTCGAGGCCGACTCCGCGCTCGTCCGCGACGGGCTGCGCACGGTGGACGCCGCCCGGGAGGCGCTGCTGGAGCTGCTGCGATTGCCGGACCCGCCGACGGCGGTCTTCGCGGCCCGCAACGTCCTCACCGTCGGGTGCCTGCACGCGCTGCGCGAGGAACTGCCCGGCCCGCAGCCGGAGGTCGTCGGCTTCGACGACGTGGAACTGCTGGACCTGCTCGAACCCCGGACCACGGTCGTCCGGCAGGACGTCGAGGCGGTCGGCCGCGCCGCGGCCGAGCTGCTGGAGCGGCGGCTGGCGGCGCACGGCGGGCCCGTCCAGCACGTCGTCGTCCCCGCCGAGCTGGTCGTCAGGTGACGAGTCCTGCTCCGCGCGAGGGGGTCGGTGGTCCAGGCTGACCCCCGTGGCGGACGACCTGCTGGCCGACCCGGGCGGCTTCCCGGAACTGATGCTGCTGCCGCACCTGGACGACGAGTGGACCGAGGTGCGGTTGGGGCGCCGCAGCGACGGGGCGTGGGAGGTCCACGTGACCATCCGCGTCGACGAGGGCTACCGCAACGAGGCCGCGGCCCAGGCCGTCGCCGACCACTACCGGGAGAACCTCGAGGCGTTCGTGGAGCACCGGCGCCGCAAGCGCCGGCGCCCCTGAGACCTGCCGGGCCTCAGGCGCGGTCGCGCAGCTCGCGCTCGAGCTCCGGGGCGGCGGCGAAGGACGGGGCCTGGACCTCCTGCGGGGCCGCCTGCGCGGCGGGCTGGGCCACCGTCTGGGCGGGGGCGGCCTGCGGGGCGGCGTGGTACCCGGCGACCGGACCGTTCGGCTGCTCGAAGACCTGGACGACCCACAGGCGCCCGTCCTGCGAGCGGACGGCGCCGAGGCCCATGACGCTGACCTCGGAACGCAGGATGTTGGCGCGGTGACCCGGGGAGGCCATGAAGGCGCCCTGCAGCTGGTCGGAGTCGGCGCCGACGCCCACGTTCTCCGCGACCAGCGACCAGCCCTGGAGCTGGCGCGAGAGGTCCGGGTTGTGCTTGAGCTGCGCGTCGCCGGCCATCCGGAACGCCCAATCGGTCGCGATGCGGTTGGCCTCGTCGGTCAGGCCCAACGCCGGGAGCCCCGCCTGGGTGCGGGCCGCGTTGACGAGTTCGTAGGAGCGCCACGCCTGGCCGCCGTCACCGATGAGGGCCGGGCCGTCCGCGTGCGCGGCCCCCGCGCCGGCGACGCCGACCGCAGCGGCCACGGCGACGGCTGCGCCGAGGAGGCGGTGGCGACGGGTGGTGCGGCGGGGCGTGCGGGCGGTGGTGTCCACGATGTCCTCCGGACGATCTGGGCTGCGGGGGGGGCGTTGCTCCCCCACTGCCTCGGCCGTCCGGCGCGGTTCCTGTAGCCCGATCGGGCGACGAGCTGTAACGCACCTCCTCGCGGGGACCGTCCTCAGGGCGCGGACGGCGCCAGGTCCTGCACCCCCACGACCCGCAGGAGCGCGACGCGTTCAGCGGTCCCCGTCCCCGGCCGCGGCCGGAACAGGACGAGGCTCTGCCCCGAGGGCGGGCTGACGACGACGTCGCACTCGAGGTCGAGACGCCCGACCTGCGGGTGGTTCAGCACCTTGCGGGTCGTCCGTCGCGTCGCGACCTCCTGCAGCGCCCAGATGCGGCGGAACTCCTCGCTGGTGGACTCGAGCGCCCCGACGAGTTCGCGCACGTCGGCGTCGCCGGGGCGGGCGCCGCTGGCCAGGCGCAGGTCCGCGACGTACTCGCGGCCGAGCTGCTCGTGCTGGGCCGGCTCGTACCGACCGCGGAGGTCGGGGTCGGTGAACCACCGGTACACGAACGCCCGGCGCAGTCCCCGCTCCGCGGCGATCGGGCCCAGCAGGGCCACGTTGAGCGGGTTCTGCGCGACGACGGTGCTCAGGTCGTCGGTGACGAGCGCGGGGACGTTCGGGGCCAGCGCGTCCAGCACGCACATGAGCCCGGCGTCGGCGTAGCCCTGGGACCGGTGCCGCGCAGGCGGTTCGAGGCCGGCGAGGTGGTGGACGTGGTCGCGTTCGTCCAGGGTGAGGCGCAGGGCCCGGCAGATCGCACCGAGGACCTCGGGCGACGGACGCGCACCGCGGGCCTGCTCGATGCGCTCGTAGTGGTCGGTGGAGATGGCCGCCAGCACCGCCACCTCGTCCCGGCGCAGACCCGGGGTGCGCCGCCGCCCGCCGGGGACCAGACCCACGTCGGACGGGGACAGCTGTTCGCGGCGGTGGCGCAGGAAGGCGGCGAGGGCCTGCCGGTCTCCGGGGCTCATGCCCACAGTCTGACGAGGACCCCGGTCGGCAGCCCCGGACAGCTCGTCCGGGGCTGAGCCGTACGCCGCGGACCGGCGGGGACCGTCCCACGATGGTCCGGCAACCACCGTTCCAGGAGGAGACACCGTGACCGACCAGAAGATCGTGCTCGTCACCGGCGCCAGCCGCGGCCTCGGCCGCAGCGCGGCCCGCCACCTCGCCCAGGCCGGCTTCGGCGTGGTCGGGACGTACCAGTCGAACGCTGCGGAGGCGCAGGCGATGGTCGCGGAGGTGACCGCGCACGGCGTCCCGGGCACCGCGCTCGGGCTCGACGTGGCCGACGCCTCGACCTTCGAGGCGTTCGCCGGCGACGTCCGGGACGCGCTGACCGCCGCGGGGGCCGACCACCTCCACGCGGTCGTCCACTTCGCCGGCTACGGCGTCCACGCGCCGTACACCGAGACGAGCGCCGTGCAGCTCGAGGAGATGCTGCGCGTGCACGTGACCGCGCCGTTCCTGCTCACGCAGCTGCTGCTGCCGCTGATGACGAGCGGGGGCCGCGTCCTCAACGTGTCCTCCGGCCTCACCCGGTTCACCGCCCCCGGGTACGGCGCCTACGCCGCGGCCAAGGGTGCCGTCGAGGTGCTGACCCGGTACCAGGCGCTGGAGCTCGGTCAGCGCGGGATCCGCGTGAACACCCTGGCCCCCGGCGCGATCGCGACGGACTTCGGCGGCGGCGCGGTGCGCGACGACGCAGCGCTCAACGCGGCCATGGCGTCGGCGACCGCGCTCGGTCGCGTGGGCCAGCCCGACGACATCGGGGCGGCGCTGCCGGCGCTGCTGTCCGACGGCATGGGCTGGGCGTCGGGGACGCGCATCGAACTGTCCGGGGGACAGTCCATCTGACGTGCTACTAGCCGGCGGGTGTCGTGAGGTCGACCCTCTCGCGCCCGTCGGCACCCTGCCGCCGTTCCCGTCCGGCGGTCCCGGTCGCCCCGGCGGAGGCGAGGACGACGAGCACGACCCCGAGGCCGCCGAGCAGCGTCATCCGCTGCCCCAGCAGCGCCCAGCCGGCGAGGGAGGCGATGACGGGTTCGAGGCTGAGGAGGATGCCGAACGTGCGCTGCGGCAGCCGGCGCAGCGCGGCCAGTTCCAGGGAGTAGGGCACCACGCTGGCCAGGAGCGCCGTGCCCAGCGCCCACCACAGGCCGTTCGGGGTGCCGAGGGCATGCAGGGCTCCACCGGCCCCGAGGGGGACCAGCGCCAGCGCCCCGACGGCGGTCGCGACCGCCAGGCCACCGTGACCCGGCACGAGCCGGCCGACCCGGGCGCTGGCCATGATGTAGGCCGCCCAGCAGGCGCCGGCCAGGAGGGCGAAGACGACCCCGAAGGGGTCGAGGGACCCGCCGTGGTGCTCACCCGTGAGCCCGAGGACGAGGACCCCCGCGAGCGCGAGCCCCACCCACAGGAGGTCGCGCAGCCGGCGGCTCAGGACGGCCGAGAGCGTCAACGGCCCGAGGAACTCGATGGTGACGGCGGTCCCGAGGTCGATGCGGGAGATGGCCGCGTAGAAGCAGCCGTTCATGGCGCCCAGGCTCAGGCCGAGCATGACCGCCGCCCGCCACTGCAGACCCGTCCAGGCGCGGACGCGCGGGCGGACGACCACCAGCAGCACGAGGGCCGCGAGGCCTAGACGCAGCAACGTCGTCCCGGTGCTCCCGCCGAGGGCGAAGAGGTGGACGGCGAGCGCAGCGCCGACCTGCAGCGACGTGCACGAGCCGATGACGAGGAGGACGGGACCCACACGACCAGTCTGCCCGCCGGGAACGGCCTGTCCAGCGAACGTTCCGCGGCTGTACCGTTCAGTTCTGCTGACGGATGGGGGTCCCGTGCTCGACGTCCACCGGCTCCGCCTCCTGCGCGAGCTCGACCGCCGCGGAACGCTGGCCGCCGTCGCCGCCGCCCTGGGGTACAGCCCCTCCGCGGTCTCGCAGCAGTTGTCGCAGCTCGAGGTCGAAGCCGGGACGACGCTGCTGGAGAAGTTCGGCCGCGGTGTCGTGCTCACCCCCGCCGCCCGCGTCCTGGTCCGGCACGCCGACGTCGTGCTCGCCCAGCTCGAGCAGGCCGAGACTGACCTCGCCGCGATGGCGCGGGAGGCGACGGGCGTGCTGCGCGTCGCCAGCTTCCAGACGGTCCTCTTCGCGCTCGTCCCGCGGACGCTGACGCTGCTCGCCGAGAGGTTCCCCGCGCTGCGCGTCGTCATCGACCACCAGGAGGCGGTGCCCGCGTTCTCCGCGCTCGCCGCCCACGACGTGGACCTCGTCCTCGGCGAGGAGTACCCCGACCGGCCGAACCCGCGCTCGGCCGACGTCGACGAGGAGGACCTCCTCCACGACCGGCTGAGGCTGGCCGTCCCGACGAGCGGTCCGTGGGCGGGCGCGACCCGCATCGAGGACCTGTCGTCGGCGTCGTGGGTCCTGGAACCGGACGGCAGCGACCCCGGCGACTGGGCCCTCGGCCGGTGCCGGCGGGCGGGGTTCGAACCCGACGTCCGCATCCGCACCCCGGACGCCCTGCTGCACGTGCACCTCGTCGAGACGGGTCACGCCGTCGCGCTGCTGCCCGACCTCGTCCGGGCCGGTCGCCCGCGGGTGCGGGTCGTGGACCTGCCGGAGGCCCCGAGCCGCCGCCTGTTCACGGGTGTGCGACGCGGCGCGGGCGGACGGCCGGCGGTCCGGGCGTTCCGAGCAGCCCTCCTCGAGGTCGCCCTCGGAACCACCGGGACGATCACGGGAGGCGGTGGAAACTCCTCGGCTCTACTGTGACGCACATCACGTTGTTGAGCGCGTGAGGTTCATGCGGGTTCCGACTCCAACCCCCTGAACGCGAACGGACCGGCCGCACCGTGCGACCGGTCGAGATGGAGGAGGACACCATGACCGACGCGACCACCAGCACGAACCGTCCCGGTGCGGCGACCCGGAACTCCTCGACGGGCACCGGCCTGAGCAGCGACCACGGCGCGACCACCATCGCCGACACCGTCGTCTCCAAGATCGCCGGCATCGCCGCACGCGACATCTCCGGCGTCCACGCCCTCGGCGGCGGCGCCGCCCGCGCCGTCGGCGCCCTGCGCGAGCGCATCCCCGGCGGCCGCACCAACCACTCCCAGGGCGTCTCCGTCGAGGTCGGCGAACGCCAGGCCGCCGTCGACATCACGCTGATCGCCGAGTACGGCGTCCCCATCGCCGACCTCGCCTCCGCCGTGCGCCGCAACGTCATCGCCTCCGTCGAGCGCATGACCGGCCTGGAGGTCACCGAGGTCAACCTCGAAGTCTCCGACGTCCACCTGCCCGAGGACGACGACCAGGACGACGAGCAGACCACCGCCCGGGTCCAGTGACGAGCCCCGACCCCGCCGGCACCGCAGCGGGAACCCCCGACGGGCAGGTCACGGTCGAGCGGCTGGCCGACGACCTCGCCGACGTCGTCCGGGCCGTCCCCGGGGTCAGCGACCTGCACCCCGGGGCCCTGGGCGAGATCGGCACCTACCTGCCCGGTCGTCGCGTCGCCGGCATCCGCCTGCGCGACGAGGCGTTCTCCGAGGCCGCGGGCTCCGCGGCACCGGGTGACCACCCCGCCCAGTACCCCGTCGAGGTGCACGTGGTCCTCGAGGCGGGAGCACCGATTCGGGAGACGGCGCACGCGGTGCACGCCGCCGTGGCGCAGCGCCTCGCGACCGCGGGCCTGCACCCCTCGGTCCTCGTGAACGTGGCGGACATCGCCGCCGACCTCACAGCCCCCGCCAGCTGACCGAGCCGCCTGGACCACTGGTCCAGCGCCGGCTCCGGGCCACGGGAGTTCCCTGGAACCCCGTGGCCCGTCCCCACCCACCACTCTCCCCGAGGAGTCCCCATGTCGTCGTCCACCACCGGTCTCCTGGCCGGCCTGCTGCTCGCCCTCATCGCCGGCACCGCCGGCGCCGGATGGTTCCTGCTGGCCCTCCTGTTCGCCGCCATCGGCTACGGCATCGGGGCGCACCTCGAAGGCCGGATCGACCTCAGCTCGCTCATCCCGGGACGCAGCCGTGGCTGACACGCAGACCCTCCAGGGGACGGGCAGCACGACTGACCAGCGGGGTCGGACCGACGTCGCCGACCGCGTCGCCGAGCGCATCGCCACGCACGCGGCCGCCGAGGTCCCCGGCTCGGTCCGGACCGGCGGCTCCAGCAGCTCCGGTGGCGGGTCCAGCACCGCCGACCAGGCCCGCAAGGCCGTCGGCGGGGCCGTGGACAGCGTCCTGGGCCGCTCCCTGCCGAACGTCGACTGCACCCGCGCCGGTGACCGCGTCCGCGTGCACGTCCACGTGGCCGCCGTGTGGCCGACCCCGGCCGCCGAGCTCGCCACCGCCGTGCGCGACCACGTCCGCGGCCAGCTGAACCGCCTCGGCGGCTACACGGTCGACGCCTGCGACGTCACCGTCGACCGCTACGTCCTGCCCGAGCACGACACCGGAAGGAGGGTCCTGTGAGCACCCCCACCGACCTCTCGAAGGGCTCCGCGAACGTCACGGCGGGGGAAGCCCGGCCTCTGTCGCCCGCGTCCGCCCCCACCGGCGCCGGCCGCATCGGCGCCATCGGTCCCGTCCTGGCCGTCCTGCTCCTGGCCGTGGCGGTCGTCCTGGGCCGCGAGGCGCTCGTCGCCTGGGGGACACTCTCCGGCAGCAGCTGGCTCGCCCCGGCGGCCGACGGGGTGGACGGCTTGCGCCGCACCACGCCCGCGGTGCTGGCCGGCGGGATCGTGGCCGTCGTCATCGGCCTCTGGCTGCTCGTCAGCGCCTTCGCCCGCCGCTCCCGCCGTGCCCTGACCCTCAGCGGCGCCGGGTCCGGCGTCACGACCAGCACGCGCGACCTGGCCCGCCTCGCGACCACGACGGCCACCGGCACCGACGGTGTGCTCAAGGCCAGCAGCTCGGCGACCCGCCGCTCGCTGGAGGTCCACGCACACGCCACGTCCGGCGACGTCCGCGGTCGCCTCGAGCAGTCCCTGAACGTCCTCGTCAGCGGCCTGGACCCCCAGCCCCGCGTCAAGCTCCACCTGCACACGCCCCGCGCGGGCGGGAAGGACGGCAACCGATGAGCCGCAAGGTGCTGGGTCTGGACCGCTTCCTGACCTTCCTGCTGGGGCTCGTCCTGCTCGTCGGCGGGGCCGCCGCCATCGCGTGGTGGGGGGGCTGGCTGAAGCAGGTGTTCCCGGGGGTGGGCGACCAGCTCGGCTCCGGCACCGGGGACGCCGTCCGCGCCGGCTGGTTCGCCGCGGCCGCAGCAGCCGCCGCGGTCGTCCTGGCGGTCCTGGCGCTGTGGTGGCTCCTGGCCCACCTGCCGCGCCGCGGCACCGACGACCTGACCCTCGCGGGCAGCGACTCCGCCGGCCGGCTCCGCCTCGACGCGGACGCCCCGGCCCGCACGGCCGCCGACCTGCTCGCCGCCCACCCGGGGGTCCGCGGCGCGAAGGGCCGCACGATCACCGACCGCGGTGAGGTCGTCCTGGAACTGCGTGCCACGTGCGAGCCCACGGCCGACCTGCACGAGGTCGCCGCGGCCGCGAACCGGATCAGCGCCCAGACGCGCCGGGTCCTGGGTCGTGAGGACGTCCACGGCCGCACGGTCCTGTCCATCGCCCGTCACGACCGCAGCAGCCGCGTCCGCTGAGACCGGACGGCCCCGACACCGACGACGGTCGACGAACGCCGCGGCGGATCCCGGGAGGGATCCACCGCGGCGTCGTCGTGTCCGGGGGTTTCAGCCCTGCACGAAAGGCAGGAGGACGGCGTTCACCTCGTCGGCGTGGGTCCACAGCATGCCGTGCGGCGCACCGTCGATCTCGTGGTACTCGGCCTCGGGGAACGCGGCGTGGAACGGGCGGCCCGTGGCGTCGATCGGCAGGGTGCGGTCACCGGTGCCGTGGGCGATGAGCGTCGGCTTCCCGCTCTCCCGCACTGCGGCCACGTCGGCGGTGAAGTCCTCGATCCACGTCGGGACGACGGCGTAGGAGGCCACGGGAGCGCTGCCCACGGCCACGTTCCAGGAGGCGTTCACGGCCTCCTGCGAGATGCGCGAACCCAGGTTCTCGTCGAGGTTGTAGAAGTCGGCGAAGAACGCCGTGAACCACGCGAACCGGTCCGCGCGCGCCTTCTCCGCCAGGCCGTCGAACAACGACTGCGGAACTCCCTGCCCGAGCATGCCGGGTTCGAGGGAGGCGAGGAACGCGAACTTCGCGATCCGGTCGGTTCCGTGCAGCCGTGCGTACCGGGCGAGTTCGCCGGTGCCCATGGAGAACCCGACGAGGACGACGTCCCGCAGGTCGAGGGTTTCCAGCACGGTGTTCAGGTCGCCGGCGAAGGTGTCGTAGTCGTAGCCCGAGGTGACCTTGGAGGAGCGACCGAAACCCCGGCGGTCGTACGTCACGACGCGGTACCCGGCGGCGAGCAGTTCGCGGCTCTGGCGTTCCCAGGACGACCCGTCGAGCGGGTACCCGTGGATCAGGACGACCGGCTGACCGGTGCCGTGGTCCTCGTAGTACAGCTCGACCGGGGTGGAACCCTCCTGGCCGACGGTGATGGAACCCATGGTCGTCTCCTTCGTGAACGGCGGCGGAACGGTCGGAGAACGAGCGTTCTCCGCGGATGTGGCTTACCGTAGAGAACGCTGGTTCTCAGCGCAAGGGGGGAATGGTCGTGACCGAAGCAGTGACGGACCGGGAGCGCGTCGTCGAGGCCGCGGACCGGCTCTTCTACGCCCGCGGCGTGCAGTCGGTGGGCATGGACGCCGTCCGGGCCGAGGCCGGTGTGCCGCTCAAGCGGCTCTACGCCGCGTTCGGGTCCAAGGACGACCTCGTCGTCGCCGTCCTGGAGCACCGCAGCCGGACCTGGGACGAGGGGGTGGCGCGCGCCTCCACCGGTGCCCGCACCCCCCGCGAGCGCCTGCTGGCCGTCTACGACTTCCTCGACGGCTGGTTCCGCAGCGACGACTTCCGCGGGTGCGCCTTCGTCAACGCCTACGGCGAGCTGGGTGGTGTCTCACCGGCTGTGGCGCAGGCGGTCCGGTCGCAGAAGCTGTCCTTCGCCCGGTACGTCGACGAGCTCGTGGCCGCGTTGGGCGCGGACCGCTCGCTCGGGGCGCAGCTGGTCCTGCTGGCCGAGGGAGCGCAGACGACGGCCGCCATCACGGGGGCCGACCACGTCGCGGACCACGCCCGCACGGCCGCGGGGGTGCTGATCGACGCCGCGGTCAGGCCGGAGCCGGACGCCTGACCGGTCGGCCCGACAGCCGCACGTCCCCGCCGACGACCTCGACCTCGTCGACGTCGAGCCGGACCGCGTCGGCGATGGTCCCGACGCCCGCCGACCCCAGGGCGGCGCGCCCGTCCCCCAGCAGGGCGGGGGCGACGTAGGCGACGACGCGGTCGACGAGCCCGGCCGCGAGGAAGGCCCCCGCGAGCGTGGGTCCGCCCTCCAGCAGCACGGAGACGACACCGCGGGAGTGCAGCTCCTGCAACAAGTCCGCGGGCGAGGCGGCCGTCGAGACGTGGGTGGGCGCGACGTCGTCGAGGATGCGCGCCGTGGCCGGCACCCGGCCGCGGCGGTCCAGGACGACCCGCAGGGGCTGACGCTCGTCGAGCACGCCGTCGGCCGAGCGGGCGGTCAGGTGCGGGTCGTCGGCCAGCACGGTGCCGGACCCGGCGACGATCGCGTCGACCCGCCGGCGCAGGTCGTGCACCTGGGCGCGGGAGGCCTCCGAGGAGATCCAGCGACTCGTGCCGTCGGCGGCGGCGGAGCGCCCGTCGAGGGTCGCGGCGAACTTCCACAGGACGTGGGGCCGGCCGTGCCGGGCCGACGTGAGCCACGCTTCGTTGACCCGTTCGGCCTCGTCGGCGAGCACCCCGCCGAGGACCTCGACACCAGCGGTGCGCAGTCGTTCGGCGCCCCCGCCCTGCACGGCCCCCGGATCGGCGACGGCGTAGACGACCCGGCGGATCCCCGCGTCCAGCAACGCCTCCACGCACGGGCCCGTGCGCCCGCGGTGGTTGCACGGTTCCAACGTGACGTAGGCCGTGCCGCCGCGGGCCCGCTCCCCCGCGCCCGCGAGCGCGTTGACCTCCGCGTGCGGGCCGCCGGCCCGTTCGTGCCACCCCTCCCCGACGACGGTCCCGTCGTCGGCGACCACCACGCACCCGACCACGGGGTTCGGGGACGTCGTGCCGAACCCGTGCTGGGCCAGGCCCACGGCGCGCCGCAGGAACTGCTCGTCGGCTGGGAGGGAAGGCGCCACCGTCAGCCCGCCAGGTCCAGGGTGTGGGCGGTGTGGTCCCGCTTGGCGCGCAGGTACCGCGCGTTGGCCGCGGACAGGTGCACGCCCGTCGGCACCCGCCGTTCCACGACGATGCCGTGGTCGGCGAGCTGGTCGGCCTTGTCGGGGTTGTTGCTCAGCAGGGCGATGCCCTCGACGTCGAGCGCGGCGAGCATCTGCGCGGCCACGGTGTAGTCGCGCTCGTCCTCACCCCGACCCAGCGCCACGTTGGCCTCGTAGGTGTCCAACCCGCTGTCCTGCAGCGCGTAGGCGTCGAGCTTGGCGTACAGGCCGATGCCGCGGCCCTCCTGGCGCAGGTACAGCAGGACGCCGCCGGCGGTGCTGATGCGCTCGACGGCCTCGCGGAACTGCGGGCCGCAGTCGCAGCGCTCGGAACCGAAGACGTCACCCGTGAGGCACTCGCTGTGCGGGCGCACGAGCGGGGTCCGTCCCTGCCAGTTCCCCAGCGAGAGGGCGAGGTGCTCCTTGCCGTCGACGAGACCGTCGAAGGTGTGGACGCGGGCCGTCGTGCGGTAGCCGTCCGCGAAGCGCAGGGGGACGTCGACGGCGGTGCGAACGGTCGCGACGGGAGTCTGGGTCACGATCTTTCCTCTCAGGAGACCTGCAGGGACCGCTTGGCGAATCCCATCTGGAAGTCGTCGATGACGGTCTTCGGCCGGGCGGCCGGGTCGGTCGCCGCGCCCAGTGTGATGAACAGCGGGGTGTAGTGCTCGACGGTGGGGTGGGCGTAGGGCATCCCGGGTGCGCGTCGGAAGTCGGCCAGCGCGTCGACGTCGCCCCGGTCGAGACCCTCGGCGACCCAGGCGTCGAACTCCCGCGACCAGGTCGGCACGTCGTTGTACAAGAACATCTCCCGGGTCGCGAACTGCAGTCCGTGCGTCATGAACCCCGAACCCACGACGAGCACGCCCTGTTCCCGCAGCGGCCGCAGGCGACGCCCGAGCTGCAGCAGCCGCGCGGGGTCGTGGGTCGGCATGCTGAGCTGGAGGACGGGCACGTCGGCGTCCGGGTACATGACCTTCAGGGGCACCCACGCCCCGTGGTCCAGGCCCCGCGCCGCCGTGTGCAGCGGTTCGTCGTCCGGCAGGAGCGAGGCCACGAGGGCCGCGAGCGCCGAGGCGTCGGGCGTCTCGTACCGCATGCGGAAGTAGCGCGGGTGGAAGCCGCCGAAGTCGTACACGAGCGGGGTGGCCGCCGCGGGCGAGCTGAGGACGGCCCGTTCGGACTCCCAGTGGGCGCTGACGATGAGGACGCCGCGCGGCCGGGGCAGCGACACCGCCCAGTCCGAGAGCTGCCGGATCCACAGCGGGTCGTCGAAGACGGGCGGGGCACCGTGGCTGAGGTAGAGCGCGGGGAGGGGCCCGTCGGCCGGGGTCCAGTCCCGCAGCGCGGGTCGGCCCGCCGCCAGGAAGTCGTCGTACGCGCCGCCCGGGACGGTGGGGGTCATGATCGACACCGCTGGCCCCTCCTCTCGTCGTCACTTGATGCTTCAATCGACAGTAGGTCAGCGGACTTGAAGCGTCAAGCAATCCGGAGGTGGCAGTGGACCCGCAGTGGCTGGACTCCGAGGAGCAGGCGGCCTGGCGGCGGATCGTCGGGCTCGTGACGGCCCTGCCCACCGCCCTCGAGGGGCAGCTGCAGCGCGACTCCGGGCTCACGCACTTCGAGTACTGGGTGCTGTCGGCGCTGTCGGAGGCGCCCGAGCACACCCTGCGCATGGGCTGCCTGGCCGACACGGCCCACGGGTCGCTCTCGCGCCTGTCCCACGTGGCCCGGCGGCTGGAACGGCGTGGAATGCTGACCCGACGACCGGACCCGGCCGACGGGCGCTCCACGCTGGCGACGCTCACCGACGACGGCTGGGACGTCGTGTCCGCGGCGGCCCCCGGACACGTGGCCGCCGTGCGCCGTCTGGTGTTCGACGCCCTCACCCCCGAGCAGACGCAGCTCCTGGCCGAGATCGGCGACCGGGTGCGCCGATCGGTGGAGGCCGAGCGTTCGCCGTGAGCGGGCGGTACGTTCGAGGGGTGGAACAGCCACGGGGACGAGCGTTGCGGGCGATCAGCTACAACCTCCACGAGGGACGGGCGACGGCCGAGCTGGCCGCGCTCGCCGAGGTCCACGACGTCGACGCGCTGTGCCTGCAGGAGTGCGACACCCTGCGCCTGCCCGAGGCCGTCGGACCGCTCGTGCTCGCGGGGGCCACGCAGCGCAACCGGCTGGGCCTGGCGCTCTACTACAACCCCGACCGGCTGCGCGCCCACGGCCACGAGCTGCGGCCGCTGCGGCGCTCGATGCACGACCGCTTCCTCTCCCCCGCGCACGAGCGGCTGCTGGCGGTGCGCTTCGAGGACCTGCAGGACGACGGGGCCCTGCTGACCCTGGCCTCCATCCACACCGCGCCCCTGTCGGCGACCAACGCCATGCGCCGGCACCAGATCACCGAGGCCCTCGGGGCGATCCGCGCCGCCGCCCACGGCACGGCGGCCCTGGTCGTTGGCGACTTCAACTACCCGTGGTTCGCGAGTTCCCTGGCCCGCCGGTTGTCCGAGCAGGGCTTCGAGGTCTCGCACAGCGACCTGCCCACCTACGTCCGCCGGCGGTTCCGCGGTCACTTCGACTTCGCGATCTCCGAGGGCATGCACATCGAGCGGGTGAAGACGTTGCAGCAGGCCGGGTCCGACCACCTGCCGGTGCTCGTCGAGGCCCGCGTCAAGGCGCCCGTCCCGGCCTGAGGGAAACCCCCCGGCGCCACTGTCACAACTGCCACACTGGCCTCTCCCGCACCACACCCAGGAGGCCCCTGTGATCCGCTCCACCCTGCGCCGCGCCGCCCTCGCCCCGTTGGCCGCCGCGACGCTCGCCGCGACCGCCGTGGGGCTGGCCGGGCCGGCGTCGGCCGCTCCGGCCGCCGGGTTCGAGACGCTCACACCGGTCTGCTCCGCCCAGCTCCCCATCACCCACCCGGGCTGCGTCGCGGGCACGTCCTACCGCGGGGCCCCGCTGCCGGACGGGACGCCGAACCAGATCGTCCAGCTCCGGGGGGACGACCGGTTCGCCACGGCCGCGACCATCGCCGAGCACGGGTTCCCCGAGGCCGACGTCGCCGTCCTCGTCAGCGGTGGGGACCGCCACCTCGTCGACGCGCTGTCCGCCGCGCCGCTGGCCCGCAGCCTCGCCGCGCCCGTCCTGCTCGGAACGCGGGACTCCGTGCCGGCGGCCACCGCCTCCTACCTCCAGGAGCACCAGGTGAAGGCCGTGCTGCTCGTCGGCGGCGCCGACGCCCTCGGCGAGGCGACGACCGGCCGCCTGCAGGCGCTGGGCGTCACGAGCGTGGCGCGCGTCGCCGGTGCGGACCGCTACGCCACCTCCCGGGCCCTCGTCGCCCTCATGCCCAAGGCCACGCACGGCTGGGTGGCCTCGGGCGAGGACGCCCACCTCGTCGACGCCCTCGCCGCGTCCGGGCCGGCCGCGCGCCTGGCCGAGCCGCTGCTGCTCGTCGCCGACGGCGACCCGCTGCCCGCGGCCGCCTCCCTGAAGGCCCTCGGCGTGACCTCCACGACCGTGGCCGGCGGACCGGAGGGCGTGGCGCCCGAGGCGCTGGCCCCGCTGCCCGCTCCGCAGCGCGCCGCCGGCACCGACCGCTACGGCACGGCGGGCGAGCTCGCCGTGGAGTCCGTGGACCGGGGGGTGGACGCGGACGACCTGCTCTTCGCGCCCGGCGTGACCGGTCACCTCGTCGACGCCCTCGCCGCCGGGCCCCTGGGCCGGGCCACGCTGCTCGTCGGGGACGTCGACTCCTCGTACGACACCGTCGAGGCGTGGTTCGACACGTACGGCGCCGGCCGGATCACCGCGGTGGGTGCGGTCGAGATCGACGACTGAGGACGGCCCACCGCGCGCCGGCGCTGAGCACGACGTCCTCCTGCACCCCTACGGCTGCAGGAGGGCGTGGAGCCGACGGGCCTCCACGACGAGTCGGGTTCGCCCACCGGAGTCCACGATCTCTGCAAGACCGGGGATCCTCGGGTGGGGACCGGTCTCGTGGCAGGCGTCCGCCGCCAGCGCCAGCAGGTCAGCAGAACCGTTGCGTCGCAGCGGGAGGAGAGGAGTCAGAGCCGCCAGGAGGTACTGGGCGACAAACCCACGGACCCGGGGTCGGTCGTCGTGGGCCAAGGGCGCCAGAGTCTTGGCAGCCCGGACGGGTTTGGTCTCCTGCCGCACGAGCAGTTCTCCCAACGCCGCGCCCGCGGCTGGGCCGTCGAGACCGCCGCGCACCGCGAATCCGGCCACGGCGTCCAGGGCGGCCAGCCGGACCCGGTCGTCGCAGCTGAGCAGCGCGTAGGCCAGCGCCAGGTGCGTGGCGCGCCCCGTCGGGCCCTGCGCCTCGGGCAACACGGCGAGCGCCGACGCGACCGGGACGTCCCTGCGCTTCTCCGTGTTGACCAGGGTCGCCACGAGGTGCCCCGCCGCGACCTCCCGGTGCGACGGCATGCAGCTCAGGGAGTAGGCCGCACTGAACCCCCCGCCCCACCACCAGAACTCCACCACCCGTGCGGGCAACGCCTCCCCGTCGAGCCCGAGCCGGGCCAGCGGAGTTCGTGCGCCGGAACCCCTCAAGGACACGGCGGGGAGGCCTGCACCTTCGGCCTCGACCCGGTACCCGCTGCGAGAACCGCGGGCCGGCACTGGTTCCGCCGCGGCCAGCGCCTCCGGGCGTGGACTGACGAGCTGCTGCAACAGCCAGTCGGTCGCCGGTGTCCCCACCGCGCGCAACCGGTCGATGGAGGCGGTGCCGATCTCCTCGCGGGGAAACCGCAGCCAGGCCTGCTCCAGGTCGGCGGGCCACGGCTTCGTTCCCGCGGTGGCGGCGTGTTCGAGGTCGCCGAGCACCCGATCGGGGTCGACGTGCCCGGTCGCCGTGTCCGGGAACGACAACAACCCTCCCGATTCCCCTGCGCGTACCCGGTCGACGACCTCCTGGGCCCGCAGCGCGAGAACGCCGTCACCACCCGGCGGGAGCGCACCGGGTCGAGGAGGTTTCGCCCCGCGCCAGCGGGGGGCGCCGGGGTGCCGGGTGGCCGCGGCGAGGAACGGGTACACGGCGAAGTCGGACGTGTGCTCCCAGCTGAGACCGAACCGGTCGGCCACCGGAGTCAGGGCGGCGAGGAGCTCGTCCATGTCCCGTGCTCCGAAACGGGCCACGCCGTCGAGCACCCGTTCGGCGTCGGCTGGGCGCCAGTGCCGAGAGTGCTGGGCGATGGCGGTGACCAGTTCGTCGAGGTCCTGCACCCGCGGAGGGTGGGGCCCCGGTGGCGGCGAAGGCTCGGCGTCAGGCGGCGCGGCGACCTCGTCGACCTCGGTGCCGGGTGCGCCGCCCAGCGCCTCCACCGCACGGCGCCGCACGTCCGGGGGAAGCTCCTCGGCCCGGCGCCGAACCTCCTCGAGGACCTGACGGGGGACGTCGTCGCACAGTGCATCCACTGCCTCCCACGCCTGCCGTGCGAGGTCGTGGTGCTCGTGGGCGAAGACCTCCGCCAGCCCGAGCAGGACGTCGTCGTGCACGTCCGGATGCCGCCGCGCCAGGTCGACGAGCCAGCGCAGGTGGGCACGCACCAGGCCCTTCTCCCTGCGGTGCAGTGCCGGGGCCGTTGCCTCGACGGCTTCCCGGGGGGCAACGGCACCCGCGGCCACAGCGGCCCGGACGGCGCTCAGGGCGGCACCGGCGACCGGGCCCGCACCTGCCGGGATGAGGGCGCCGAACTCCGCGACCCTGGTCGCGGTCTGCCGAGGGGAGACCCGGGCGTCGTCGAGGACGACTGCCAGGTCGTGCTGGTGGGCGACGGGACCGCCGAGGAGCAGCGCACCGAGCAGGGCGTCGAGGAAGCGATCGCGGTCCAGCGTGCCGTCGGCGAGAGTCTCCTGCAGGGCGGCGTGCCAGCCCTCCGGTCCCCACTGCGCGATGAATTCGCCACGTCGCACGTTCAGCTCGGTCCCCACGCCCGGCACCGTCAGGAGCGCTGCGACCAGAGCGTCGGCGTCCGGTTCGGCTCGCAACCGCTCAGCGATGGAACGGTCGTCACGCCGCCACGGTCTGCCGAGCTGCTGCTGCGCGACCCAGCGCAGGTACCCGGAGCCGTGGGGGCGGGGAAGGTCCAGTGCCAGGCGCAGCCGTTCGGTCAGCACCTGCCGGTCATCGCCCCACCCCCGCTGGTCCACCTCGGCGAGGCGTACCACGAGGTCGGGCAGCCAGCTCACCCGCCGATCCAAGAGGACGTCGGCCGCCAGCGGCCAGGCCTTCGCCCCCGACGTCCGCGCATGGTCGGGGTGGTACCCCTCGATCGGCAACGAGCTCGTCGGCGGGCTCGCGGTGCGCAGCCGGCGGGCCAGTGCGGCGGCCCCACTCTCGAGACCGGCGGCAGCCACCACCCAGGCCTCGCGGAACCGGTGCTCCCGGTAGTGCTTCATCAGGGTGCGGCAGGGAACCCGGTCGGCCTCCGGGACTCCGGCGAGGAGCTCGGCGACCAGCTTCGCGCTGTCACCGTCCAGGGCGACTCGAAGCTCCTCGATCAGCGGGTTCACGAAGACACCGCCGGTGCGCTCGTCATGGACCGCAGGACGAGCAGCGCCGCCAGCACGTGCTTGCAGGGGCCGCGCGCGCCCGCGTGCTCGACCCACCACGGGCAGGTGCACGACAGGCCGGCACCGCTGCGACGGACGCGTCGCTCACCGTCTGGACGCCGCACCGTCACGACACCGTCCGGCCGTGCGTGGACCGCGCCCTCGGCGACCAGCGTGCGGGCGGCGTGCAGCCTGGGATTGTCCCGTTCGGCCCGGGCGGGGTCGAACGGCAGTTCGCGGTGGAAGTAGGACGCGGCGGCGAGGTCGTAGCCCACGCGCCCCGAGGTCCCCAGTTCCGTCAGCGAACGCCGGGTACGGGCCGCGTCCAGACGCAGCGCGTCCGCGACGTCCTCCAGCGGCAGGCCGGGGGCCCAGGAGAGCAGGTCGAGCACCCTGGTGGTGTCGTCGCCGGGTTCCGTGGCGGCCAGCACCTCCAGCACACCGCCCTCGCCGGAGAAACCCCGGGCCGGCTCAGGCGAGAGAGCCAGGGTGAACCGGGCGCCGGGCAGCTCGACCTCCCACGCGCTGGACGCCGGACCTCCGGTGACGGGCGGGGCGTACAGGCGGACAGCGCTGGCCAGCGGAAGGAGCGCATCCAGCGCCTCAAGACGGCGTGGCCCCGCGAGGCAGACCGCCCCCGGCACCGGGCGTGTCGTGGCGCGCAGTCCCTTCCCGGCCGGGACGACCCAAAGGGTCTGCTGCCGGGCACCGCGCGGCAGTCCGCGCAGGAACCCCCTGGCCTCCGCCGCAGACACTCCGGCCCGCAGATCCATCTCCGCGAGCGAGATCGCCGCTTCGGCGAAACCCCGGACCCACCGAGGCGGAAGCCTCACCTTCGCCTCGGTGACCGAGGCCGTGGGCGTGGTCACCGTCAGCTCCTCGGACCCCACCGCGACGTGCAACCGATCGCGGCCGTCGACGAGCGCAAGCGCGCGCTGCAGCGGAAGGTTCACATCCACGTTCGTCGTGCCGCGCTGCTGGGTCTCGCCGTCCAACCCGTCGGGCAGCAGATCGAGGCGGGCGTGGACGCCACCGCAACCGGAGAACGACTCGAAGCGCAAGGACGACCCGTCGGCGGTGACGACCGGGTCGCGGAAACCTGCTTGTCCACTGGTGGAGTAACGCGCGCGTGCCACCGCAGCCACTGCCAGGAGGCCGCGAGCCGCGGCGACGGGATGCTCCAGGAACCCCTCGAAGAACCGGGGATGCGACAGGTGGCCGACCGGTCCGACCCCGAGGCCTGTCGCGAGCCGCAGTGCGCCCGGGGACAGCACCGACTCGCGGACCGTGCTGGGCGCGGCCGCGGTGGACAGGGACTCGATCATGCATCTGAGCGTAGGGAACGGGTCCGACACGACGGGCCCGTTCGACAGGTGGCACACGTGCGAAGCGGCCGTCGACGAGCGCAGGGGCCAGCAGGTTCGCCCGGTCGGTCCAGCGTCAGGCACGCACCGGAAGCACCCGGTCACGGTTGCCGCCGGACCCGATGCCCGCGGGCCGCGCCCAGCGCACCCCTCTCAGGCGCCGAGCAGCTCGAGCAACCGGTCGACGAACACGACCTGACCCTTCACCAGCTTGTCCCGCGCCTCCTGCGGGGAGAACCACTGGGCGCGGTCGACCTCCAGGAACTGCGCCGTGCGTCCCGAACGCGGCGGCCACTCCATCGTGAACGTCCCGGGGACGATCGTCGACACGTCGAGGTCGGCGCGGCCCGCCCACACGGTGACGACCTTCCCGGAGGACTGGCGGACCGCTCCGATCTGGACCAGGTGGACGTCGGGGACGGCCAACCCGAGTTCCTCGGAGAACTCCCGCCGCGCGGCGTCGAGCAGTTCCTCGCCCTCCTCCGGCTCCCCCTTGGGGATCGTCCAGGCGTGCTCGTCCTTGCGCTCCCACAGCGGCCCACCCATGTGCGCGATGAGGAGTTCGACCCCGGTCGCGCTCTCGCGGTGCAGCAGGACACCGGCGCTCTGCTTCGGCATCCCGGCAGTGTCCTCCGCCCTGGACGGGTCCGCCGCGGCGGGGAGGTGGCACTCTGGACCAAGGTCAGCGGACGGACCCACCAGGCCCGTCGACACCCGCCCCACGGAGGACCACGCGCGTGAGCAACCTCGAGCAGGACCCCGAGCTCGTCCGCTGCTCCGAC
The DNA here is from genome assembly GCF_042473625.1 of Kineococcus sp. DHX-1. Classification (GTDB taxonomy): domain Bacteria; phylum Actinomycetota; class Actinomycetes; order Actinomycetales; family Kineococcaceae; genus Kineococcus. The sequence continues at coordinate 4,427,998 of NZ_CP170445.1, forward strand.
GGGGGGCGGCGGACGGTGCTCGAACTCCTCGAACCGCGGGACGTCCCCCTGGGCGGACCTCGTGCGATGACGGTGCGCCGGACGCTGCCGCAGAAGCAGCGCAGCCTCGTCGGCGCCTGGTGCTTCGTGGACCACTACGGTCCCGACCCCGTGGCCCGCAGCGGGGGGATGCGCGTGCCCCGGCACCCGCACACCGGGCTCGCCACCGTCAGCTGGTTGTTCTCCGGTGAGATCGCCCACCGCGACTCCGCGGGGTTCGCCGCCGTCGTGCGCCCTGGCGAGGTGAACCTCATGGTCGCGGGCCGGGGCATCTCCCACCAGGAGTTCTCCACGCCCGGGACCGAGGTCCTGCACGGGGTCCAGCTCTGGTACGCCCTGCCCGACAGCACACGTCACATGCCGCCGACGTTCACGCACCACGTCCCCGACCCGGTCGTGGTCGAGGGCGCCGAGATCCGGGTGTTCATCGGCTCCCTCGCCGGCGTCACCTCCCCCGTGCGGACGCACACCCCGCCGCTGCTGGGGGCCGAGATCACCCTGTACCCCGGGTCACGGGTGGAGCTGGCCGTGGACCCCGGGCACGAGCACGGGGTCCTCCCGGACGGGGGCGACGTGCGCGTCGACGGAACCCTGGTCCCGCGCGACCACCTGGCCCACGTCCCGACCGGGCGCACGGGGCTCGTCCTGGAGGCCGGCCGGGCCCCGGTCCGTCTGCTGCTGCTGGGCGGTCAGCCCCTCGGGGAGCAGATCGTCATGTGGTGGAACTTCGTGGGTCGCGACCACGACGAGATCGCCGCGTACCGCGCCGCCTGGCAGGCCGAGATCGGCGCCGAGGCGGCCGACAGCGGTGGAACCCCGCGCTTCGGCACGTTCCCGGCGGGGATGCCCGCCCCGTTGCCCGCTCCCGCCCTGCCCGGCGTCCGTCTGCGCCCCCGCGGCTGACCCGCGGTCAGGCCCCGCGCGCCGGGACGTGCCGCAGCGCCGGCCCGTCGTACGCCGACAGCGGGCGGATGAGGGAGTTCGCAGCGCGCTGCTCCACGACGTGAGCGGTCCAGCCGACGACGCGGGCCGCGACGAAGACGGGCGTGAACAGGTCGGTGTCCAGCCCCAACAGGTGGTAGGCGGGGCCCGCAGGGTAGTCCAGGTTCGGCTGGATGTCCTTGGCCTGCACCATGGCGTTCTCGAGCGCGTCGGAGAGTTCCAGCAGGTCCTCGCGGCCGCGGGCCGCCGCCAGGTCCCGCAGCGCGGCCTGCATGGTGGGGACGCGGGAGTCCCCGTGGCGGTAGACGCGGTGCCCGAACCCCATGACCTTGCGGTGGTTCTCGAGGGCGTCGGCGAGCCACGCGCGGGCGCGGTCCGGCGCCCCCTCGCCCGGCCCGATCTCCTCGTACGCGGCCCACACGGCCTCGTTCGCCCCGCCGTGCAGGGGACCCTTGAGCGCGCCGACGGCGGCCGTGACGGCGGAGTGCAGGTCCGACAGGGTGGACGTCACGACGCGGGCGGCGAAGGTGGAGGCGTTGAAGGAGTGCTCGGCGTACAGGACGAGCGACGTCTCGAACGTGCGGACGGCGACGTCGTCGGGTTCCTCGCCCGTGACCGCCCAGAGGAAGTTCGCCGCGTACCCCAGGTCCTCGCGCGGGGCGGGCAGGTCCTGGCCGCGGCGGCGGCGCTGCGCGTAGGCGACGACCGCGGGCAGGGCGGCGAAGAGGCGTTCGGCCTTGGCGAGTTCCGCGGCCGGGGAGTCGTCGGCCGCCTGCGGGTCCAGCGCGCCCAGCACGCTCACGGCGGTGCGGACGACGTCCATGGGGTGCGCGGTCGTCGGGAGGTCGTCGACGACGCGGCGGACCCGGTCGTCGAGGGCCCGGCCCGCGCGTTCCCGCTCGCGGAAGGCGTCCAGGGCCGCGGAGTCCGGCAGGTCGCCGTCCCACAGCAGGCGCGCGACCTCCTCGAAGGAGCACTGTGTCGCGAGCTCCTGCACGGGGTACCCGCGGTACAGCAGCGAGTTCGACGCGGGGTCGACCTTGGAGACGGCCGTGGTGTCCGCGACGACACCGGCCAGGCCCTTGTGGATCGCGGGGTCGGTCATCCTCGGTTCCCTTCCAGGCTGAAGTCGTACACGGAGGAGTCGAAGTCGCCGTAGCCGGCGTAGTCGACGAGGTCGTACAGCTCGGCGCGGGTCTGCATCTCGCCGACAACGGGATCCAGGGTTCCCGCGTCCTTCAGACCCGCCAGGGCCCGGTCGGCCGCACCCATCGCCAGCCGCAGCAACGAGACGGGGTGGATGACGATGCGGACGCCGGCGTCGCGGAGCTGGTCGTGCGTGAACAGGTCGCTGCGACCGAACTCAGTCATGTTCGCCAGGACGGGGACGTCGAGGGCGGTGCAGATCGCCTCGAACTCCGACAGGTCGGCCATGGCCTCGGCGAACACGACGTCGGCGCCCGCGTCGACGAGGGCCTGGGCCCGGCGGACCGTGGCGTCGAAACCCTCCACGCCGCGGACGTCGGTGCGGGCGACGACGAGGAAGTCGGGGTCGCGACGTGCGTCGACCGCGGCCCGCACCCGGCGGACGGCGGTCGCCTCGTCGACGACCTGCTTGCCCTCCAGGTGCCCGCACCGCTTGGGGTTCACCTGGTCCTCGACGTGCAGTCCCCCCACACCGGCGTCCTCCATGACCTGCACGGTGCGGGCGACGTTCAGGGGCTCGCCGAACCCCGTGTCGGCGTCCACGAGGACAGGGAGGTCGGTGACCCGCGCGATCTGCGCGGACCGGCCGGCGACCTCGGTGAGCGTGGTCAGGCCGACGTCGGGCAGACCGAGGTCGGCCGACAGGACGGCCCCGGAGACGTAGACGCCCTCGAACCCGTGCCGCTGCACGAGCCGGCCGGACAAGGGGTTGAAGGCACCGGGGAACCGCAGCAGCTCGGTCCCGGCGAGGGCCTGGCGGAACGCGGCGCGCTTGGCGCTCGGCGTCGTCGACGAGTACAACACGGGGTTCTCCTCAGAACAGGCCGGCGGGCAGCGGGACGGTCTCGAGCAGTTCCGGGGGCGCCACGACCTGCAGGTCGCGCACCTCGTCGGCGGACAGTTCCGGCAACCGGCGGGCGAGCGCGGTGAACCGGGCGACCTCCTCGTCGGCCAGCACACCCGCCGCGAGCGTGGCGAGCTTGGCCTCGTACTGGGACCGCGTGAACGGGTGCGCGCCGAGGGGGTGGGCGTCGGCGACGGCGATCTCCTCGACGATCGTGCGACCGTCCACGAGGCGGGCCTCGACGCGGGCGCCGAACGCCTTCCGGTTCGGGTCGGTGGCGTGGTAGCGCTCGGTCCACTCCGGGTCCTCGACGGTGGTCACCTTGCGCCACAGCGCGACGGTGTCGGGCCGGCCGGCGCGGGTGGAGGCGTAGGAGTCGACGTGGTGCCAGCCCCCGTCCTGCAGCGCGACGGCGAAGATGTACGGCACCGAGTGGTCCAGGGTTTCGCGGCTGGCCGCCGGGTCGTACTTCTGCGGGTCGTTCGCGCCGGACCCGATGACCACGTGGGTGTGGTGGGAGGTGTGCAGGACGATGCTCTCGACGTTCTGCGGGTCCCGCAGTTCCGGGTGCTCGCGGTGCAGGCGGCGGGCGAGGTCGATGACGGCCTGCGCCTGGTACTCCGCGGAGTGCTCCTTGGTGTACGTGTCGAGGATGGCCCGGCGGGATTCGGTGGGTTCGGGGAGTTCCACGACGTAGCGGGCGTCGGGGCCGTCGAGCAGCCAGGCGATGACGCCGTCCTCACCCTCGTAGATCGGTGCAGGGCTCGTCTGCCCCCGCACCGCGCGGTCCACGGCCTCGACCGCGACCTTGCCTGCGAACGCCGGCGCGTGCGCCTTCCAGGTCGAGATGGCGCCCTTGCGCGACTGCCGGGTGGCCGTGGTGGTGTGCAGGGCCTGGCCGATCGCCTGGTGGACGACCTCGGTGCGCAACCCCAGCATGGTCCCGAGCCCCGCCGCGACGGACGGCCCGAGGTGGGCGACGTGGTCGATCTTGTGGCGGTGCAGGGAGATCGCGCGCACGAGGTCGACCTGCACCTCGTAGGCCGTCACGATGCCGCGCAGCAACTGCTCGCCGTCGCAGCCGACGTGCTGGGCGACCGCGATGAGGGCAGGGATGTTGTCCCCGGGGTGGGAGTACTCGGCGGCGAGGAAGGTGTCGTGGAAGTCGAGTTCGCGCACGGCGACGCCGTTCGCCCACGCCGCCCACTCCGGCGACGTCGTCTCCGTCGTGCCGACGACGCGCGCCCCGGAACCTCCGCGCGACGGCGGGTGGTCCAGTGCCTGCGAACGCGCCGCTACCACCGGGGGCCGCAGCAGCGACGCCGCGCTGACGGCCGCGTTGTCGACGATGCGGTTCACGACCATCTCGGCGACGTCGTCGTCGACGGGTCCGCGCACGGCGATCTCGTCGGTCGCGAGCCGGGCGAGCTGCCAGGCGAGTTCCGCCTCGCGGGGGAACTCCTCGTCGCTGCGGTGGACGCGGACCTCGTGCTGCTTCACGCGCTCTCCTCGTGCTCTGGGGTGGTGAGGTGTTCTCGGAAGTGCGACCGGCTGCGGTGCAGGTGGACGTGGACGGCGTGCGCCGCCAGGTCGGCGTCACCGGCGGCCAGCGCCTCGGCGATGAGCTGGTGCTCGGACGCCGCGGCGAGGAGCCTGGCGGGGTCGTGCCGGGCGAGGCGCCGGATGCGGACCAGGTGGGTGCGGACGTCGCTCAGCGCGCGGACCAGCCAGGGGTTGGCGACGGCCTCGTCCACCGCGGCGTCGAACTCGGCCGTGACCGCGTAGTAGCGGTCGAGCTCGCCCGCCTGGACGAGGGCCGCGGCGTGCCCGAAGCGGTCGGCGAACTGCGAGAACCCCGCCCGGCCCGGGGCGCGCGCCGCGAGCCGCGCAGCCTTGACCTCCAGCGCCTCGCGCACGTCGTAGAGCTGGTCGAGGTCGCCGAGCTCCAGCGGGGCGACGACGAGCCCGCGGCCGCCGACGGGTCGGGCCAGACCGTCGTGGACGAGCTTGGCGAAGGCCTCGCGCACCGGGGTGCGGGAGACGCCCAACCGCGCGCTCTGCTCCAGCTCCGCCAGCACGGCACCGGGCGGGAGCTCGCCGTCCAGGACGTCGGCGCGCAGCCGGGCGTACGCCCGATCCGTCGCCCCACCACGTCGTTGTGCATGCACAGGACCACCATCACCCCCGTCCTGCGCCACGTCAAGGCGTGGTTGCATGCACAGAAGGCTCTCGCGCGGTCGGTAGGTTCGCTGCATGACGGATGAGCAGACAACCGGAGCGGTCGAGGTCAGGACGCGGGCAGCCTTCGACCGGGTCGTGCGCCTGGTGCCCGGGGACCCGTTGCTGAACCCTGCCGCCACCGACGCCCAGCTCGACGCGGCGGAGGCCCACCTCGGGCAGTCGCTGCCGGCCGACGTGCGCGCGGTCTTCCGGCTGGCCGACGGCCAGGTCCAGTACCACCACGACGACCCCCGGTGGGCCGCGGGCCTCATCGGCGGCGAACCGCTCCTCCCCCTGGCGTCGGTGCTGCTGCACTGGGACCAGTGGGCGGGGTTCGACAGCGAGACGGGCTTCGACGAGTTCGCGTCCTCGACCCCGGAGGGTTTCGTCCGCCCGAAGTACTCGGTGCGCGGCTGGGTCCCCCTGACGCACGACGGTGGCGGCAACCACGTCGGCGTCGACCTCGACCCCGACGTGGACGGGACCGTCGGGCAGGTCATCACCTTCGGCCGTGACGACGAGCAGCACCACGTGCTCGCCCCGTCCCTCCTCTCCTACCTCGAGCAGCTCGCTGACCTCCTGGAGCAGGGGTACGGCGTGCCCGGCGACGACGAGGAACCGTGGAGCCTGCGCGTGCCACCGCGGACGTCACCGCACTCGCTGTTCCGGGCTCAGGGGTAGCCGTGGCGGACGTCGTCGTGGAGGTCGAGGGCTGGGAGCACGAGTGCTGCGGCCCCGCCTACGAGCGCGGGCAGGTGGTCGACCTCGCCTGCATGGTCGTCACGGAGGCGGACGGCACCACGTCCCTGGTCGACACCCGGCATGAGATGGGTGTCACGTGGCCGGTCGAGCACGTGCGCGGCCGGGTTGTCGACCTCGAGGTGGTCCAGGCGGACGGGACGAAGCAGGCGATCCTGCGGGTCCCCGACGGCTCGGCCCTGTGCGGGTTCGGCGAGGACGACGGGCACCTCGAGGACCCGTGGACCGGGGAGATCGTGCCGAGCTCTCGCCACGAGTTCCGGATCACCGTGCGCGTCCCGGGTTCGCGGGTGCCGGGCGCACCCTCGCCCTACCGCACCTGAGAACTCGGTGGTGCCCGTAGCCACGACACCGGACACCGGTGGGGTGCTGGACTGGAGCGGAAGCCCCCTCGTACCCGGAGAACCGGAGTACACCGAGCACGACGAGTTCTGGGACGGGACCCGCACGTACCGGCTGACGCACCAGGACGTCCGCAAGCGTCAGGGGCGTTTGCTGACCGAGGCGGGAGTCATGGTCCAGAACCTGGTGGACTGCACCCCCGGCAGCCCCCTTCCCGGGTCGAAGCGCACTCTGTCCCCGGCCGAGCACCACCGGATCGTCGAGGCGGGGACGGTGCGCTTCGTCGAACCCGAAGGCTGCCTCCAGCGGTGGGAGAGCCACGACGGCACGGTGCTCGCCCTGCTCGTCGGAGAGGTCCGCAGTCCCCGCCTTGGGTGACCGTTCCGACAGGATCAGCCGTCGACCTGAACCGGGAGGTCGACCCCGCCGGCGCTGAGGACCGCCGGCCCGGCCGTCACGTCGTCGGGGACGTCGAACTCCCACGAGACGTCGTACCGGCCGCCGCCGGCGTCGGCGGTGCCCAGGACCCACGACGCACCACCCTGGCGCAGGACGAGATCCACGTCCTCCATCGGTTCCTCGGAGGACGTCGGCGGCCCGGCGCACCCGGCGCCACCCCCGCCGTCGTCGCATCCCTCGTGGAACCACTGACCCGCCACCTGCTGCCGACCTCGCCCGAGCGGTGCTGGTACCGCCTCCGGGTCCGCCGCTGTCGCCGCGGACGGGTCGTCGCCGACGGTCAGGACGGGGCCGACGCAACTCGCCGCGGCGGGACCGGTGAGTCCCGGCGCCATCCCGAGCGCCGCGCACAGGACGGCGAGGATACCGGCGGCCGCGAAGCGTCGAGGCAGTTGCACGGCCCTTCGACGGAGCCGCGCCGAGGTCCGTTCCCGGGAGCGTGCAGGAACGCTGCACCCATCCCCCGCTGCGGGCCAATGACGCGGCGTGTCGCGGCCTCGGCGGCCGATGGGTGCAGCGTTCCTGCACGCCCTCGGCCGACGACGCGCCTCACGCTCCGCCGGCCAGATCACCCACCCCGTCGAACCAGTCGAGGACGGCGCGCTCGTAGCGCACCCCGAAGTCCAGGGTCACGAGGTCGAGCCGGCCCGCCCCGGCCGCGCGCGCCTCTTCCTCCTGGAGCCGGTACGCCTCCCACCGGGCCTGGTGGATCGCGCGGTGGGTCGTGAGGAACTCGGTGAGCCGTTCAGGCGGCAGGTGGCGGGCGAACGCCAACGTCAAGAGGAGCGGGTAGCGGATGTTCTCCTCGCCCGGCGTCTGCGCCAGCCACGCGCGGAACTCCTCGCGCCCCTGCTCGGTGAGCCGGTACACGCGACGGTCGCGGGCCCCCGTCGAATCGGTCTCGATGAGACCGGAGTCCGCCATGGCCGCGAGCTCCCGGTACACCTGGCTGCGGGTCAGGGACCAGAAGCCCCCGATGCGGACCCGCGCGGTCTCCAAGAGGTCCCAGCCCGACTGCGGTCCTTCGTGCAGGAACCCCAGGAGCGACCCCACGGTCGCGTTGACGGCTGCCATCCCACTCCCCTTGACAGTCCACAGTGGACAGACGAGGCTGGCGGCACCGTCCTCGAGGGAAGGTACGACATGGATGCGCACGCAGTTCTGCTCGCGACGCACATCGCCGCCGGGTGCGCCGGGCTGTTCATCGGCGCGGCGGCGCTCCTCGCCCCCAAGCGCCGGGGGTGGCACGCGCGCGCAGGACTCGCGTACCAGGTGGCCGTCGCCGTCATGACGTCCACGGCGGTGTTGCTGTCCCTGACCGCGCCCGCCGTCCGGTGGGGGCTGCTCCTCATCGCCGTCGCGACCGAGGCCGCCGCCGTGGCGGGGTGGGTCGTGGCCCGTCGGCGACGCCCGGGGTGGCTCCCGGTCCACGTGTCGCTCGTGGCCGGGTCCTACGTCTCGTTCGTCACGGCCGCGCTCCTCGTCAACTGGCCGAGCCCGCTGGCGTGGGTGCTGCCGACACTCGTGGGTTCCCCGCTCATCGCGTGGACCGCACGCCGCGTGGGCCGCGCCGGTCCACGCCGGGAGCTCGCTACGGTCCCGCGGTGACTTCCGACCGTGTCCAGCAGGCCTACTCCGCGATGGCCGACGTCTACGTCGAACGCCTCGCCACGATGGACGTGGTCCACCCCGACGACCGACGACTCGTCGAGCGGTCCCTGACGAACCTCACCGGACCGGTGCTCGACCTCGGGTGCGGACCCGGTCACCTGTCGGCCCACCTGCACGGCCTCGGCTGCGACGTGACGGGCGTCGACCTCGTCCCGGAGTTCCTCGCGCACGCCCGCGCCACGTACCCGGGCGTGCCGTTCCTGCAGGGTTCCCTGACCGAGTCGGGCAGACCGGACGGGTCCGTGGCCGGCGTCCTCAGCTGGTACTCCCTCATCCACCAGGACCCGGACGAACTCGACGTGTCGCTGGCCGAGGTCCGGCGTCTGCTCGCACCGGGAGGTGCCCTCGTCGTGGGGTTCTTCGAGGGAGCGGTCCGCGAGCCGTTCGACCACAGGGTGACGACGGCGCACCGCTGGCCCGTGGACGAGATGTCGGAACGTCTGGCGGCCCACGGCCTGGCCGAACGAGAAAGGCTGCTCCGCGGTCAGGACGGGGAGCGTCGACCGCACGGGGCGATCGCGGCCGTGGCCGTCTGACGTCGGGTCACCTCGGCGCCACCGGCTCCTCACGCGGAGTTCACGCGGCGGCCGACGGCGTGCGAGATCTTGTGCGGCACCCGTCCTCCGACCCGTCAGGAGTTCCCGTGTCCGTCACCGCCGCGGTGCTGCGCGGTTCCGCCGCCGCCCTCGCGCTCGCCCTCGTCCCCGTCGGTTCCGCCTCCGCCGCGCCGACCCCGCGGTGGGCCACCGTCAGGCCGAGCGCGGCCACCCCCTCGGTCCACGACGACGCCGCGGGCGGGAAGGCCGACGCCGACGACCCGGCGATCTGGGTCTCCCCGACGGAACCCGCCGACTCCGTGGTCCTGGGTTCCCTCAAGCAGGGCGGCCTGGACGTCTACGCCCTCGACGGCTCGCTGCTGCAGCACGTCGAGGCCGAGGAGGGTGGCCGGTGGAACAACGTCGACGTCGTGCAGGGCGCGCACGTCGGAGGCCGGGTGCTCGACCTGGCCGTCGTGAGCGACCGCGGCCGCGACCGGCTGCGCGTGTTCGCCATCGACCCCCGCGGCGCGGCCGCCGGTTCGCACGTCGTCCGCGACGTGACGGCGCCTGACGCCGCGCGCGTCTTCAGCGCCACCGAGGCGGACGTCGCGGACCAGGAGACGGCCTACGGAGTCGCGGCCGGCCGCCTGGCCGACGGGTCGGTGCGCGTGCTCGCCACGCGCCGGCACACCACGGACTTCGCCGTCCTAAACCTCGTCGCCGGCCCGGGTGGGACCGTCGGTTACCGCCCGCACCTGCGCAGTTCCCTGCCCGCCAGCTTCGCGGTGCCGGGTGGTTCGTGGTCGCCCTGCGAGGAACCCGGCGAGGGCCCGCAGATGGAGGGGTCGGTGTTCGACCCCACCACGGGCGACTGGTTCGTGGCGCAGGAGGACGTCGGGATCTGGAGGATCTCGGGTGACACGTGGAGCCGTTGGCTCGTCGACCGCGTCCGCGACTTCGGGGTTCCGGCGAGCTGGGACGAGGCGACGGAGTCGTGCCGCGTCACCGGGGCCGACCCCGGTCTCGGCGGCAGCCGCCTGTCGGCCGACGCGGAGGGACTGACGATCGCGACCGACCGCCGCGGGACGCACCTGCTCGCCTCCAGCCAGGGCGACAGCACCTTCGCCGTCTACACGCTGCGCGGTCGCTCGGCCACGTACTCCGGGGGTTTCGCGGTCGTGGACTCCCCGACGGCGGACGGTGCGCAGCACAGCGACGGCGCCGTCGTCACGACCGCCGCCCTCGGGCCCCGGTTCCCCCACGGCCTCTTCGTCACGCAGGACGGGGAGTCGACCCGTCCCGGCGACGAGGACCGCGTCAGCACGGGCTTCCGCTTCGTCCCGTTGGAGAGGATCACCACACCGCTGCGGTGGTGATCGGCGACCTCAGCGGAAGACGACGGTGCTGTGCCCGTTGAGCAGCACCCGCTGCTGGCAGTGCCACTTCACGGCGCGGGACAGCGCCAGCGCCTCCGCGTCCCGGCCGACCGTCGCGAGGGCGGCCGGGTCGTGGGTGTGGTCGATGCGGATGACCTCCTGCTCGATGATCGGGCCCTCGTCGAGGTCCGGCGTCACGTAGTGGGCGGTCGCGCCGACGAGCTTCACGCCGCGGTCGAACGCCTGGTGGTAGGGCTTGGCCCCCTTGAAACCCGGCAGGAACGAGTGGTGGATGTTGATGGCCCGGCCCCGCAGTGCCCGGCACGCGTCGTCGGAGAGCACCTGCATGTACCGGGCCAGCACGACGAGGTCGGCGTCGTGCTCGGCCACCAGGTCCAGGAGCCGCGCCTCCGCCTCCGGTTTCGTCGCGGCTGTGACCGGCACGTGGACGAACGGCAGCCCGGCCGCCTCCGCCATGGGGCGCAGGTCCTCGTGGTTGGAGACCACCGCCACGATCTCGCCGCCGAGGCTGCCCGAACGCCAGCGGAACAGCAGGTCGTTCAGGCAGTGCCCCATCTTCGACACCATGACGAGGATGCGGGGCTGCCGGTCCCCGCCGAACTGGAACTCCATGTCGAACGACGAGGCCGTCGCCGCGAACTCCTGGGTGAGGCGCTCGACGTCGATGTCCCCCGAGACGCTGCTGAACGCGGTGCGGGAGAAGAACCGGCCGGAGTGGACGTCGTCGAACTGCTGGTGCTCGGTGATGTCGCACCCGTGCTGGTAGACGAACGACGTGACGGCGTTGACGATGCCCGGCCGCTGGGGGCAGCTGAGGGTGAGGACGGCGGTGCTGGTCATGGCTGCTCCTGGGCAGTCGGAACGGGGATGAGCCGGGTTCAGCCGCGGATGCGCTGCATCTCGGGGTCGACGAGGGGTTCGGCGGTGACGGTCGCTGCGACCTTCCGCCCGAACCACTCGATCTCGACGGCCGTCCCGACCACCGCGGACGCGGCCGGCAGCCAGGCGTAGGCGACGGGCTTGCCGACGGTGTGTCCGAAGGCGGCGCTCGTCACGTAGCCCTGGACCTCCCCGCCCACCGAGACCGGTTCGGACCCCAGGACGACGCTGCGGCCGTCGTCGACGGTGAGGCAGGTCAGTCTGCGCTGCACCGTGTCGTCCCCGACACCCTCCAGCGCGGGGCCGCCGCGGAACGAGTCCAGCGGTGAGCGGACGGCGAACCCGACACCGGCCTCCCAGGGGTTGTGCTGCGTCGTCATGTCGGTGCCCCACGACCGGTAGCCCTTCTCCAGCCGCAGGCTGTTGAAGGCGGCACGACCGGCGGCGACGACGCCGAACTCCCGGCCCGCCTCGAACAGGACGTCCCACAACCGGCCGGCGAGCTCGGCGCTGACGTAGATCTCCCAGCCGAGTTCCCCGACGTAGGACAGGCGCAGCGCGGTCACGGGAACCCCGCCGATGGTGGCGTGCTTCCCGCGGAAGTACTTCAGGCCCTCGTTGCTGAAGTCGTCGGCCGACACCTTCTCCACGACGCGCCGCGCGTCCGGTCCCCACAGCCCGATGCACGCCGTCCCGCCGGTGACGTCGCGGACGTGGACGGCGCCGAACTCCTCGGCGTACCGCGCGGCCTGCTGCTCGAGGAACACGTCGTCCTGGTGACCGTTGGCCCCGACCTGGAACACGTCCGCGGCCAGGCGGGCGACGGTGACGTCGCTGCGGATGCCGCCGTCCTCCTCGAGGAACAGCGTGTAGGTCACCGAGCCGACGGACTTGTCCATCTTCGAGGTCGTGAGGCGTTCCAGCAGGGCGACGGCGCCCGGACCGGACACCTCCAGCCGCTTGAGCGGGGTCATGTCGTACACCGCCACGGCCGTGCGCGTCTTCCACGCCTCGACGGCGGCGACGGGCGAGTGGAACTGCGCGGCCCAGGGCTCCCGGGCCGGGGGCTGCCACTCCGCGGGCAGTTCGCCGACCAGCGCGGCGTTCGCCTCGTACCAGTGCGGGCGCTCCCAGCCCGCCGACTCCAGGAACACGGCGCCGAGGTCGCGCTGCCGCGAGTGGAACGGGCTGACGCGCACGTCGCGCGGGGACGTGCGCGGCTGCAGCGGGTGCAGGACGTCGTAGATCTCGACGAAGTTCTGCTGGGAGGTCTCGCTGACGTAGCTCTCGGTCAGCTGCACCTCCTCGAACCGGTGCACGTCGAGGCCGTGCAGGTCGTACTCGGAGTACCCGTCGACGAGCGTCTGCGCGAGGGCCTTCGCGACGCCGGCGGAGTGGGTGACCCAGACGGCCTCGGCGATGTGGAAACCCGCGACGTCGCGGGACTCCCCGACGAGGGACCCGCCGTCGGGGGTGAAGGAGAAGATCCCGTTGAACCCCTCCTCGACCTTCGTGCCGCGCAGCGCGGGGAGGAGGTCCTGGCTGTCCTCCCAGCTCGGCGCGAAGTCCTCCTCGGTGAACGGCAGCATCGACGGCATGGCCGACGAGGTCACCTCCCCCTCGGGCAGTTCGTCGAGCCGGACGGGCATGGGCCGGTGGGCGTAGGAGCCGATCCCGATGCGGTCGACGTGCTCGCGGTAGTAGAGGTCCTTGTCCTGGTGGCGCAGGATCGGCAGCGACGCCTCGCTGAGGTCGCTGTTGCGGCCGACGAGGTCCGCGACCTGCCCCGTCTTGACGTACTGGTGCGCGAGGGGCAGCAGCGGCACCTCCATCCCGACGAGTTCGCCGACCTCAGGGCCCCAGAACCCGGCGCAGCTGACGACGACGTCGGCGGGCACCGTCCCCTCCGCGGTGCGCACCCCCGTGACGCGGCCGTGGGCGTGCTCCACCGCGACGACGCGCTGCAGCCCGCGGAACTCCGCGCCCCGGGCGGTGGCGCGCCGCACGAGCGCGGTGACCGCGCGGTGGGCCTTGGCGAGGCCGTCGGTCCGCACGTGCAGACCGCCGAGGACCTTCTCGGGGTCGAGCAGCGGGTGCAGCGCCACGCACTCCTGCGGCCCGATGAGCTCGGCCCCGGCAACACCCCACGACTTCGTCCAGCCGAGCTTGCGCTGCAGGTCGGTCCACCGCTCGGGGGTCGTCGCGACCTCCAGCCCGCCGACCTGGTTGAAGCACCAGGCCCCGTCCACGTCCAGGCTCTTGAGCTTCTCGACGGTGTACTGCGCGAGGTGGGTCATCGTCCGCGAGGAGTTCGTCTGGAACACCAGACCCGGCGCGTGCGAGGTCGAGCCGCCCGGCAGCGGCAGTGGTCCCTGGTCCAGGACGGTCACCCGCGTCCAGCCACGCTCGGTCAGCTCGTCCGCGAGGTTCGCGCCGACGATGCCGGCGCCGATGATGACCACGCGAGGGGTCGTGCTCATGGGGTTCCTCCTCCGCCGGCTGGTCCCGGCTGCTCGGTTCGTGCGGGGTGGAGCGCGCGGTCAGTCCTCGCCGACGGGTCCCGGCCGGAACTCCAGCGCGGCGTCGGCCAGCCAGGCGGCGAGGTACCCGGCGAAGGAGGTGCGGACGAGCACCTCGAACTCGTCGCCGGTGTCCCCGAGGGCGAGGAGGACGACACCGGCCTGCGCGAGGTTCGTCTGAGCGCACGACCCCGAGGGGAACCGGCGGGGGTCGACGTCGACGGCCGTCCCCGCCCGCAGGAGCTCCTGCGCGTGCGGGCCGTGCAACCGCAGCACCACCCGCTGGGCGGAGACGTCGGTGGCCGCACCGCCGACGGGCGCCAGGCGCGAGCGCAACGCGTCCTCGAGGTCCCACGGGGTCGCGGTCTCGTCGAGGACGAGCCACTCGTCGGGGCCGAGCCAGACGACCTTCCCCGCGGCGGTCCGGACCCAGGTGTTCGCCCGGGCCGGCAGCTCAGCACCCAGGACGTCCGCGGCGGCCCGCGCCGCCTCACCGCCGCGCTCGGCCCGCACCACGGCCATGGCGACGAACGGGCGCGCCTCGACGTGGCCGGCGGTGAGGGCGCTCAGGTGCGCGGGGTCGGCGAGGGGGTGGGTGCGGGTCAGCTCAGCCATCGCGACGGGCTCCTTCGGGGTCGACGAGGACGGGGCCGGTGACCTCGACGGCCACCAGGCGGTCGCCCACGGGCACGTGGAGGGTCTCCCCGTGCCGGGCGGCGCCGCCCTTCAGGAGGGCCAGCGCGAAGGGCCGCTCCAGGAACGCGCTGCGGTAGCTCGACGTCACGTGCCCGAGCATCGGCACCGGCGGCGGGGGCAGTTCCCCGTCCTCCTGGAACGCGATGAGCTGCGACCCCTCCGGCAGGACGGTGTCCCGGTCCACCGGCAGGAGACCGACGAGCTGCTTGCGGTCGGTGCGCTGGTTCTCGGCGCGGGCGAAGGACCGCTTGCCGACGAAGTCGAGCTTCTTCTTCGAGACCACCCAGGACATGCCCAGGTCCTGCGGCGTCACGGTGCCGTCGGTGTCCTGACCGATGATCGGGTAGCCCTTCTCGGCGCGCAGGACGTGCATCGTCTCGGTGCCGTAGGGCGTGATGCCGAACCGCTCCCCCGCGGCGACGAGGCGCTCCCAGACGGCCGGGGCGAACCAGCCGTTCACGTGCACCTCCCAGGCGAGTTCGCCGGAGAAGCTGATGCGGGCGAGCCGGACGGGGACGCCCTCGAGCACGACGTCGCGCCAGGTCATGAACTCGAAGGCCTCGGCGGAGGCGTCGACGCCGAACACCTCGCCGATGACGTCGCGCGAACGGGGCCCGACGACGGGGAAGGCCGCCCACTGCTCGGTGACGGAGGCGAGGTGGACGCGCAGGTCCGGCCACTCCGTCTGCAGCCACTCCTCCATCCAGTCCAGGACCTTCGCCGCGCCACCCGTCGTCGTCATGACGAGGAACCGGTCGTCGGCCACGCGCAGCACCGTGCCGTCGTCGAGCACCATCCCGTCGGCCCCGCACATGACGCCGTAGCGGACCTTGCCGACCTTGAGCGAACTCATGAGGTTCGTGTAGAGCCGGTCGAGGAACTCCCCCGCGTCCGGGCCCTGGACGTCGATCTTGCCCAGGGTCGAGCCGTCGAGGATGCCCACCCCCGTGCGCGCGGCGGCGCACTCGCGCAAGACGGCGGTCTCCATGTCCTCGCCAGGCTGCGGGTAGTACCGCGGCCGCTTCCACTGCCCGACGTCCTCGAAGACGGCGCCGTGCAGCACGTGCCAGTCGTGCAGGACGGTCGTGCGGACGGGGTCGAACAACTCCCCGCGGTCGCGGCCGGCCAGGGTGGCGAAGGACACCGGCGTGTACGGCGGGCGGAACGTCGTCGTGCCGACGGCCTCCGGACCGCGGCCGAGGAGCTGCCCGAGGATCCCCGTCGCGACGATCCCGGAGGTCTTGCCCTGGTCGTGCGCCGTGCCGATCGTCGTGTACCGCTTGACGTGCTCGGGCGAACGGAGACCGGCACCCACGGCACGCTCGATGTCGGCGACGGTCGCGTCGCGCTGCACGTCCACGAACTGGCGGCTGGAGTCGCCATCGGGGTCCGGCACGAACCACAGCAGCGCCGGCGCCTGCTCCGGTGCCGGCGCCGCGGCGACGGGCAGGTCGTCCCGGTCGGCCGGGTCGAGGTCCAGCGCCTCCAGGACGGAGCGGGTCTCCTCCCGGCCCTGGGCCAGCGCCCCGGCGAGGCTGAACTCCCCGCTCGCGGCCCCCACGACCGTCAGGCCGGACAACCGCTCGGCCGGCAGGAACGCGCCGAGCGCGGCATCGAACCGGACGCGGCCCCTCGCCTGGCTGAACAGGTGGACAGCGGGGTTCCAGCCGCCGCTGACGAGCAGCAGGTCGCAGTCGACCTCCGTGGGGTTCGAACCGTCGCGCTGGGCCACGACGGCCGCGCTGACCCGGTCCGTCCCACGGGTCCCCGTCACGACCGATCCGGTGTGCAGCGGGATCGAGCGCGCCTGGAGCTCCTCGGCCCAGGCGGCGGGAGCCTCCTGGCGGACGTCGACGACCGCGCCGACCTGGACGCCCGCGTCGGCGAGGTCGACGGCCGCGGCGTACGCGGAGTCGTTGGTGGTGAAGACGACCGCGCGGGAACCCGGCAGGACGCCGTAGCGGTGCAGGAACGTCCGGGCCGCACCGGCGAGCATCGTCCCGGGACGGTCGTTGTCGGTGAAGACGACGGGCCGCTCGTGGCTGCCGGTGGCGATGACGACGTGCTCGGCGCGGATGCGGTGCACCCGCTGGCGCGAGAGGTTCTCCGGCGCGTGCGCGCCGAGGTGGTCGGTGCGTCGTTCGACGGCGAGGACGAACCCGTCGTCGTAGACGCCGAACGCGGTGGTGCGCTGGAGGTGGGTGACGTCGGCGTGCCCGGCCAGCTCCTCCGTCGCGCGGGCGACCCACGCAGTGGCGGGGGCGCCGTCGAGGACGTCCGTCGATCCCAGCAGGGAACCGCCCGCCTCGGACTGCTCGTCCACGAGGGCGACGCGCGCCCCGGCCCGGGCGGCGGTCAGGGCGGCCTGCAGGCCGGCCGGTCCGGCGCCGACGACGAGCACGTCGACGTGCAGGTGCCGGCTGTCGTAGCGGGCGGTGTCCGCGATCTCCGCCAGACGACCCTGGCCCGGGATGCCCTCGACCGCGAGACCGTCGAACACCTCGACGGTCGTGGCGAGCAGCATGGGCTCAGGGAACGGTTCCTCGACCTGCAGCAGCCCGCCCGGGTCCTCGGCCCAGGCGGCGCCGATGCCGCGGGGACGGCCCAGCTTGATGCTCGTCCCGACCTGGTGGCGACCGTGCGCGAGCAGGGCGGAGGCGACGGTGTCGCCCGGGTGCGCCGTCAGCGTCTGGCCGCCGACGCGGAACTCCAGCACCCGGCTGCGGTCGATGCGGCCGCCGTCAGCGGTGCGGAAGGGCGCGTGCGCCGTGGGCGAGGTGTCGGTGCTCACCGGGCCACCGCTCCCTTCTCCTGCGGGGTGTACACCCGCGTGAACTGGTACGTGACGGTGTCGCGTTCGGCGTTGAACCACCGGCGGCAGCCGGCCGCGTGCGACCAGCGCTCGCGGAACAGGCCCTTGGGGTTGTCCCGGAAGAACAGGTACTCGGCCCACTCGCGGTCGTCCAGGGCCGCGGGCTCGGCCGGGTAGGCGACGTGCGCCTGGCCGCCGTAGTGGAACTCGACCTCTTCGCGCGGCCCGCACCACGGGCACTCGATCAACTGCACGTCTGGACTCCTCTCAGTGCGCCACGGCGGCGGCGCCGTGCTCGTCGACCAGCCGGCCCGTCACGAACCGGTCGAGCGTGAACGGCGCGTTGTACTCGTGCGGTGCGTCGTGGGCGATGGTGTGGGCGAACGTCCACCCGACGCCCGGCGTGGCCTTGAAGCCGCCCGTCCCCCAGCCGCAGTTCAGGTAGACGTTGTCGTAGGGCGTCTTGCCGACGATGGGCGAGGCGTCCGGCGTGACGTCCACGATCCCGCCCCACGTGCGCAGCAGGTGCGCGCGGGCGAACACGGGGAACAGCTCGACGGCCGCGGCCATCTGCCGCTCGATGATGTGGAAGGCGCCGCGCTGCCCGTACCCGTTGTAGGAGTCGACCCCGGCCCCCATGACGAGTTCGCCCTTGTGCGCCTGGGAGACGTACACGTGCACGGCGTTCGACATGACGATCGTCGGGTGGACCGGCTCGAGCAGTTCGGAGACCAGCGCCTGCAACGGGTGCGACTGGATCGGCACCCGCAGCCCGAGCTTGTCGGTGAGCACCGACGTGGACCCCGCCGAGGCCAGGGCGACCTGGCCGCAGGCGATGTCGCCCTTCGTGGTGCGGACGCCGACGACGCGGTTCCCCTCGCGGAGGAAGTCGGTGACCTCGCAGTCCTGGATGAGGTCGACACCGGCCTCGGAGGCGCGTCGCGCGAAACCCCACGCCACGTAGTCGTGCTTGGCGATACCGGCCCGGGGCTGGTACGTCGCGCCGAGGACGGGGTAGCGGATGTCGGAGGACGTGTTGACGATGGGGCAGATCTTGCGGACCTCGTCCGGTTCCACCCACTCGGCGTCGATCCCGTTGAGCCGGTTGGCCTCGACGCGGCGGACGGAGTCGCGCACGTCCTGCAGGGTGTGGGCCAGGTTCAGGACGCCGCGCTGGCTGAAGAGGATCGGGTACCCCAGGTCCTCCTCGAGGCCCTCCCACAGCTTGAGGGAGTGCTCGTAGATCCCGGCCGACTCGTCCCACAGGTAGTTCGAGCGGATGAGCGTGGTGTTGCGGGCCATGTTCCCGCCGGCGAGCCAGCCCTTCTCCAGCACCGCGACGTTCGTGATGCCGTGGTTCTGCGCCAGGTAGTGCGCGGTGGCCAGTCCGTGTCCCCCGCCGCCGACGATGACGACGTCGTAGGACTTCTTCGGTTCCGGCGAGCGCCAGAGGAAGTCGGGGTGCTCGGGCAGGTCCGCACCCGGGGTCCGGGGGGAGGCCGTCTCGGGCGCCGGGGTGTGGGGGACGGCGTCGTCCGGGTCGGTCGAGAACGCGTCGACGGTGGTCACCGGGAGACCTCCTGCACCAGGACGGGAACGGGGCCGGACAGGGTCGGGTACAGCGGGTGGCGGGCTGCGAGCGCCGTGACCCGGTTGCGCAACGCGATGAGGCCCAGGGTGTCGGTCTCGGGCCGCAGGGCCGCGGCGATGACGTCGGCGACCTCCGTGAAGTCGGCCTCGTCGAAACCGCGCGCGGCGAGGGCGGGGGTCCCGATGCGGACCCCGGAACTCACCATCGGCGGGCGGGGGTCGAAGGGGACGGCGTTGCGGTTGACGGTGATCCCGATCTCGTGCAGCCGGTCCTCGGCCTGCTTCCCGTCGAGCGTCGAGTTCCGCAGGTCGACGAGGACGAGGTGGACGTCGGTGCCGCCGCTGACGACGGCGATGCCGGCTTCCACGGAGTCGGGGGCGGTGAGCCGGTCCGCGAGGATCCGCGCCCCGGCGAGCGTCCGCCGCTGCCGGTCGGCGAAGGCCGGTTCGGCGGCGAGCTTGAACGCGACGGCCTTGGCGGCGATGACGTGTTCCAGCGGGCCGCCCTGCTGGCCGGGGAACACCGAGGAGCCGAACTTCTTCGCCAGGTCGCCCTGGGCGAGGATCACCCCGCCGCGCGGGCCGCCGAGGGTCTTGTGGGTGGTGGAGGTGACGACGTGGGCGTGCGGCACCGGGGAGGGGTGCAGGCCTGCGGCGACCAGCCCGGCGAAGTGCGCCATGTCGACCATGAGGTACGCGCCGACCTCGTCGGCGATCGCGCGGAACCGCGCGAAGTCGAGGTGCCGGGGGTACGCCGACCAGCCGGCGACGATGAGCTTCGGGTGGCGCTCACGGGCGAGGCGTTCCACCTCGTCCATGTCGACGCGGTGGTCGTCCTCACGCACGTGGTACGCGGCGACGTCGTAGAGCTTGCCGGAGAAGTTCAGCTTCATGCCGTGCGTGAGGTGGCCGCCGTGGGCCAGGTCGAGCCCGAGGATCGTGTCGCCGGGCGACAGCAGCGCGGCCATGACGGCGGCGTTGGCCTGGGCGCCGGAGTGCGGCTGGACGTTGGCGTACTCCGCGCCGAACAGGGCCTTGAGCCGGTCGATCGCGAGCTGCTCGACGACGTCGACGTTCTCGCACCCGCCGTAGTACCGGCGTCCCGGGTAGCCCTCGGCGTACTTGTTCGTCAGGACCGACCCCTGGGCCTCCATGACGGCCAGCGGCGCGAAGTTCTCGCTGGCGATCATCTCCAGGGTCGACTGCTGGCGGTGCAGCTCGGCGTCGACGGCGGCCGCGACCTCCGGATCGACGTCGGCGAGGCGACCGGAGAGGACCGGGTCGCCGGCCGGGGCCGCGGGGTGGTCGAGCTGCAGGGTCACACCAACCTCCAGGACTGCGAATGAGTGACTGGTATATCAGTTGGCAGCACAGTAGGACGGCGACGTGGAGGGGGTCAAGGGGTCAGGGGCGAGGGTTCAGCCGGCGGTCCAGGAAGCGGAACAGGCTGAGCAGCGCGACGGAGAGCACGACGACGAACCCGACGTTGCGCAGCGCGACGGCGTACCCGAGCTCGCTGACGTCGAGGAACGGGTAGGGGTACCAGTCGACGACGGCGCCCCGGACGAGCGTGTACACCGTCCACCCCACGGGCCAGACGAACGCCCACCCGAAGGTCCGGCCGTCGACGCGCGGCCGCGGCCCGAAGAGCAGCCAGCTGACGACGGCCAGCACCGGCGAGACGTAGTGGAACCCGGCGTTGATCCACCAGGCCACCCCCGTCGGGTGGACGTAGGGCGCGAGCACCGCCCCGAAGACGAGGCCCGTCACCGTGATGCCGAGGAGCGCGTCGAGACGCACCACGCGCCAGAACCGGCCGTCCCGCGCGGGGTCCAGGACCAGCGAAACCGCCGCGACGAGGACCAGCAGGTTGCTCTGCACGGTGAAGTAGCTGAGGAAGCGGACGAACCGGGTCACCACCGGCACCGGATCGGCCTGGCCGGAGTTCGCGTCGGCGCCCCCGCCGAGGAGGAGGACCACCTGGGCGCAGAAGGCGGCGAGGACGACCAGCGCCAGGAGGGCGTGGACGGTGCGGGAGGGACGCTGGGTCACCGGGTCATCCTGCCTTCAGGACCCGCCGCCCTCGGCGACCACGGACCCGAAGGCGTCGGTCGCCGTCCAGGTGACGTCGGCGAACTGGTCGGGCCCGACGAGCAGCGTGGTCCACCAGTAGCGGCCGGAGGTCAACGCGACGGCGGACCGGCCGGGGGCGCTCACGACGACCCGGGTGGCCGTCGGCGGGAGGAACCCGAAGGCGGAGACCATCGTGTCGCCTGCCTCCGTGACCGTGGTCCCTCCCATCGCAGAGTTCCGCACGGGCCCCGTGGCCGTCCCGTCCGGGGCGACCGGACCGTCCACCAGAGCACCCCCCAGCTGCGAGCAGAAGTGCAGCTGGCCGTTCCGTAGCCGGTAGAGGACGGCCTCCACGACGTCCGTCCGGCCGGCGAACACGGGAGTGACGTCGTCGTCCTCGTCGACCGTGCGAGCGCACTCTCGGGCGACGCTCGAGAGGCTCCCGGGCGCGACGAGGCGGGGCGTGGTCGGGTCGGGCGCCGCCGGCTCCACCCGGACGACCTCCTCCGCGGGGTGCCACGACAACGCGACGGCGACCGCGGCAGCCGTCGCCAGGCCGGCGAGGACGACACCGCGCACCCGGCGCCCGCGCGTCCGACTGCGCACGAGGGCGACGTTCCGCGCCCAGTCGGCGGGCGTCGCCTCCTCCGCGGGGAGCGCCGCGGCGTCGAGGCGTCGCTGCAGGTCGGCGGGGTTCACGAGCGCTCCTCCAGGACGGCGGCGAGGGCCCGCTGGGCCCGGGAGATCAACGACTTGGCGGTGCCGACGGGGACGTCGAGGGCGTCGGCCACCTCCGCGACGGGCAGGTCGATCCAGTAGCGCAGGACGAGCGCCTCCCGCTGGCGGGCGGGGAGGCGCCGGAGCGCGACGAGGAGCTCGTCGACGCGGGCCGCAGCGACGACGGCGTCCTCGGCCGACGCGTGGGTCCGCGGGACGTCGCCGGGGGTGCGGCGCACGACGCGCAGGTGCCGCAGCCGGGAGTTCACGAGGTTCACCGTCGTCCGGCGCACGTAGCCGAGCGCCGCGGCGGGCTCGCGCAACCGGTTCCCGTGCTGGTGCAGGCGGACGAACGCCTCCTGCGCGACGTCCTCGGCGTCGTCGGCGCCGAGGAGCTGCGCCAGGCGGACCGTCGGCCGGAAGTGGCGGACGAAGAGCGCCTGGTAGGCGTCCTCCCCGTGGTGGTCCCCCGTCTCGGCGACCGGCCCCGCGGCCGCTCCTGCTGTTCTCACACCCCCTGGACGCCTCACGCGGCCGAAGGTTGCACACCTTCCCCGTGTCGGACCCGACGCCTAGGGTCCGGGACATGACGACGCTCACCGACCGTCCCGGCTCCGCCCTCCTGGTGATCGACGTGCAACGCGGCGTGATGGCCGCCAGCGTCGACAGCGACCGCGTGGTGGCGACCATCGCGCGCCTGGTCGAGAAGGCCCGCGCGGCGGACGTCCCCGTCGTGTGGGTGCAGCACTCGAGCGATGAGCTGCCGCTGGACAGCGACGTCTGGCAGTACGTCCCCGAGCTCGTGGCGGCCGACGGGGAACCGGTGGTGCACAAGACGTACGGGGACTCCTTCGAGGACACCGAACTCGAGGAGGTGCTCGCGGCCCGCGGTGTCGGCCGCCTCGTCGTCACCGGGGCGCAGACGGACGCGTGCATCCGCTCGACGTTGCACGGCGGTTTCACCCGTGGGTACGACGTGACGCTCGTGACCGACGCGCACACGACGGAGGACCTGTCCGAGTGGGGCGCGCCCCCGCCCGAGCAGGTCGTCGCCCACACCAACCTCTACTGGAGCTTCCAGCGCGCCCCGGGGCGGATCGCGCAGGCCCTCCCGAGCGACGAGGTCGACCTCGTGGGGGCGGCCGGCTGAAGTCCGGGCCGGTGGACCTCGCTCAGCCGCGGGCCTGCAGCCGCAACCCCGCCAGCAGGAGGTCCAGGCCGGCGCGGAACTGCTCTCCGTCGTCGTGGGTGGCGAACTCGTCGAGGACGAAGTGGACGAAGGGGAACTGCTCCTGGTCCAGGGCGCGCCACTTCTCGACGTGCTCCTCGAGCCCGCTGTCCCGTTCGGGGCCCTCCGGGGTGGGCTGGCGGCCGAGGTCGGCGGCCGTCCCGACGACGAAGCCGAGCACCGCCGAGACGGCCTCGAAGCTCTGCCGCGGCGGTAGCCCCAGGCGCATCACCTGCTGGCCGAGGCGTTCGTAGAGGAGCATGCCGTTCGGCTGCTGCTCGGTGTTGCCGAGGAAGCGCGCCCCCAGCCACGGGCGCACGACGACGGCGTCGAAGAAGGCCACCGCGAGGGCCCGCACGTCGTCGAGGGGGTCCTCGGCGGGGGTCCGGCCCTCGGTGGCCGCGAGCACGGAGGCGATGACGTGGTCGCCGGCGAGGTCGACGAGCTCGTCCTTGCCCGAGACGTACCAGTAGATGCTGCCGACCCCGCCGCCGAGGCGGGCCGCCAGCGCGCGGAAGGTCAGCGCCGACTCCCCCGCCTCGTCGAGCAGGGCGACGGCCTCGCTCACGACGGACTCCAGCGAGTGCGAGGCGCGCTGCCGGGTCCCTGCCTCCGCCCGCGCACCACCGGAACGGCCTCGACCGGCTCCTCCGGGTCGGCCTCGGGGGGTGGTCCGCGCATCCGTCATGACCTCATCCCACCACACCCTCGACAGCGGACCGAACGTCGTTCTATAGTACCGAACGTCGTTCGATACCGGACGGCCCACCATCGAGAGGAGAGACGCCGTGAACCCCACCCCAGGACCCTCGACGCCGACCACGGCGTCCACCTACACCTCCCTGCGCGCCGCCTGGATCCCGCTGCTCGCGCTCTGCCTGGCCTTCTTCGTCGAGATGGTCGACAACACCCTGCTGACCATCGCGCTCCCGACCATCGGCCGGGACCTCGGCAGCGGAACCGCTGCGCTGCAGTGGGTCACCGGCGCCTACTCGCTGACCTTCGGTGGGCTGCTGCTGACCGCCGGCTCGGCCGCGGACCGCTTCGGCCGGCGGCGCGTCCTGATCCTCGGACTGACGGTCTTCGGTGCGGTGAGCCTCCTCGCCGCGGCGGTCACCACGGCCGGCGAGCTCATCGCCCTGCGCGCCGCCCTCGGCGTCGCCGCCGCGGCCATGGCGCCGATCACCAACTCCCTGGTGTTCCGCCTGTTCGACGAGGAGGCGCTGCGCATGCGGGCGATGACGGTGATGATCGTCGTCGGCATGAGCGGTTTCGTGCTCGGACCGCTGCTCGGCGGCACCGCCCTGGCCCACGTCGGCTGGCAGTGGCTGCTCCTCGTCAACGCCCCGATCGCCCTGGTCGCCGTCATCGGCGTGCGGTTCGGCGTCCCCGCCGACCGCCGCGAGGACCTGACCGGCGACGCCTTGGACCTGCCCGGTGCGGCTCTGTCCATCGCCACCATCGGCTTCGCCTGCTACGCCCTCACCAGTGGCATCGAGCACGGCTGGACGTCCCTGATCACGATCGGTTCGGCGCTGGGCGCCGTCGTCGCGCTCCTCGCCTTCGTCCGGCGGGAGCGGACCGCCGCCCAGCCGATGCTGGACCTCGCACTGTTCCGCAACGGGACCGTCCGCGGTGCGGCCGTCGCCCAGGTCGGCACCTCGATCGCGATGGCCGCGGTGATGTTCAGCCTGATCCTGCACTTCCAGTACGCCTACGGCTGGAGCCCGGTGCGCGCCGGACTGGCGAACCTCCCGCTGATCCTGACGATGGTCGTGGCGACGCCGGTCTCGGAGAAGCTCGCCCGTCGGTTCGGGCACCGGACCGCCTGCCTCATCGGAGCCGGCCTGCTGGCCGCGGCCCTCGCCGGGCTCGCCGTCGGCGTGGACCACGGCTACCCCGTCATCGCCGCCTGCATGGTCGTGCTGACCGTGGGCCTGCGGACGGTCATGACGATCTGCGCCGTCGCGCTCGTCAGCGCTGCCCCCGAGAACCGCACCTCGCTGGCGGCGTCGCTGAACGACACCGCCCAGGAGGTCGGCACCAGCGTGGGCACCGCGGTCGTCGGAACCCTCATCGCCGCCCTCGTCACGGCCACCCTGCCGGCGGGAACCTGGAGCGCGGCCCTCGTCCAGTCGTTCTTCCACGGCGAGCGCATCGCGTTCACGGTCCTGGCCGTGGTCGTCGGGGTCGTCGCCGGCCTGGGCGCCTCGTCCTTGACGAACTCCCGCAGCACGGAGGAACCCGCTGCGGCCGAGCCGGTCGGTTCCCCCGCCTGAGGTCGTCACACGGTGACCTCCTCCTCCAGCCAGGCACGGAGGGCGGCGGCGATCGCCGGGGAGGCGTCGTGCGGGAGGAAGTGCGTCCCCGGCACGACGACCTCCCGCTGCCGCGGCCACCGGCGGCACGCCTCCAGCACGGCACCGGTGACGACGGCCCCGGGCTCACCACTGACCAGCAGCTTCGGCAGGGGGCTCGCCGCCAGGAACTCGGCCCCCGCCGCGACGCGGTCGTGCACCTCGGGCGGGTTCCCGTCGATCGGGATCTGCCGGGCCCACGTGAGCATCGCCCGCCGGTCCTCCCCCGGCACCGCGAACGGACGGCGGTAGGCGTCGAGCTCCGCCGCCGTCAGGGTCCGCTGAGTCCCCGCCTGCAGGACGACCTCGACGAAGAGGTTCTCCTGCAGCACCATCCGTTCCCCGTCCGGACCCCGCAGCGCCCCGAACAACCCCGGGTCCGGCCCGGTCCCCTCCCGCCACGACACGGGGACGACGCCTGCCTCCAGGTACGCGAGACCACGGACGGCGCCGGGGTGCCGGCGGGCCCAGTCCACGGCCAGCACGCCGCCCCAGTCGTGGCCGACGAGCACGACGTCCCGGTCCAGGCCGAGCGCCCGCACGGCGGCGTCGAGGTACCGGGCGTGCTCACCGAAGCCGTACCTCTCGTCCCCGGTCCCGGGCAGCCGGTCCGAGTCCCCCATCCCGATGAGGTCCAGGGCCGTGCAGCAGTACGCGTCGGACAGGTCGGCGACGACGTCGGCCCACAGCAGCGACGACGTGGGGTTGCCGTGGAGGAACAGGACGTCGCGACCGCTCCCCGCCCGGCGGTAGGCCATGCCGTGACCGAGGACGTCGACGTGGGACGGCTGCACCTCACCAGCCTCCCGCGACCGGGCGTCCCGGGAAAGCCCCGCGGAACTCCGTTGAAGCCCCGGACCGCGCGCTCCTACGCTCGACGGGTGCAGGCCGGGACCAGCGTTCGCCACGCCCGGCCCGCCGACGCCCGTCAGATGGCGCGGGTGCACGTCGACGGCTGGCGACAGACCTACCGCGGCACCGTGCCGGACGCGGTGCTGGACGATCCGGAACTCCTGGCGACCCGGGAACGCTTCTGGGACGGGGCCCTCACCGACGACCGGTGGGCCCGGAACGTGGTCGCCGTCGCCGAGTTCGGCGGCACCGTCGTGGGCATCGCCATGGCGGGTCCTCCTCCGGACCCGGAGGCGTGGTGGCGGGTGCAGTTGCACGTCCTGTACGTCGACGCCGCCCACCACGGGTCGGGCGCTGCGGCGGCGCTGCTGGACACCGTCGTCGACCCGACCGCTCCCTCAGCACTCTGGGTTGCCGACCCGAACCCCCGGGCCCAGGCGTTCTACCGCAAGCACGGGTTCGCCCCTGACGGGCACGCGAGGACCGAGGACGGGGTCCGGGAACTGCGGTGGGTCCGCCCGTGACGATGGACCTGCCCGGACCCGACTGCTGGCTGAACCCCCTCGTGCGCGTGGGCCGGTCCGCCATCGACGGCGAGGGCCTCGTCGCCACCGCTCCGATCGCCCGCGGCGAGGTCCTCAGCCGTCTCGGGGGCCGGCTCGTCACGGACGCGGAACTGCGCGACCTCCTCACCGAGGCCGCGAGGACGGGGACCTGCGTCGACACGCTCTCCCTGCACACCGACCAGAACCTCGTCCTACCGGCCGGTGCACCCCAGCACGCCGGGAACCACGGGTGTGACCCGAACACCTGGTGGGTGGACCCCTGCCTCGTCGTCGCGCGCCGCGACATCATCGCCGGGGAGGAACTGACCCTCGACTACGCCACGATCACCGACGACCCGGAGTTCGCGGTGGAGTGCTCGTGCGGGTCGGCCTCCTGTCGCGGTCGGGTGACGGGGGCCGACTGGCGATTGCCGCACCTGCAGGCGGCGTACGGACCGCACTGGGTTCCGGTGCTGACGGAACGCATCGCAGTCCCCGAGCCCTGACGTCACCCCCGGCTCGTCGGGCAGGATCGCGGGATGCTGTCCGTCACGGACCTCCCCGGACGCACCGTCCACGTCGTGGCGCCTCGACACGTCGACCCGCGGTGGCCGGACCCCGTCGACCGTGCGCGAGCGATCGTCGCGACCTTGGACGTCCTGCGGCCGGTCACCGGCAGCCTGGTCCTGGACGTGGCCTCCGACCGGTGGAACGAACGGGACGGCACGCTGCTGCCCATCGACCTGCACGACCAGCAGCGGTGGGCCGAGCAGGACCTGCGTGAGCTGCCGGCGCCCACCCGGACGGGCCGCTGGCCCGGGGCGGTGTGGGTGGACGCCCGCGACGACGAGCTCTGGATGACGGCTCGCACCTACGCGACGGCCAGCCTCGGCACGCGGGTGCTCGACGACGACGAGCGGCCGCTCGCGGAGTTCGACGACGGCGGGACCGTCATCACCGCGGCCCTGACCTCCGCGGACGTCCTGACGTTGCGGCGAACCCGCCCGGAACTCCTGGTCACACCCGTGGACGAGCGCCGACGCCGGGGACTCCGAGCGGTCCTGGCCGCGGAGGACGACCGCCGGCAGCGGGGTCGACCGGCCTGGTTCGACGACCTCGACGCCTACCGCGGCCACCGCCGGCGGGACCGACTCGACCCGTGGGAGCCCGCGCCTCCGCAACCCCATCCGGCGGACTCTTTCACCGTCGACCTCACCGTCACGACCCGGGTGCACGACGGTCGCGAACCGGCCCGGGTCGTCGGGCACCTCGGCGGCGGGCACACCGCTCGACCCCGCACCACCGACCACCTCGAGCGCTTCCGCGAGGGCGTCTTCGCCGTCCACCTCAGCGCGATCGCGGCCGGCTCGTTCCCCGACGGCGGTCACCGGGTCGAGTGCCGGGTCTCGTCCCCGTCCCGACGCGTGACCGGCCGGGCCGCCTCGCTCCTCGTCGACCGCACGGAAGGCGATCTCGTCGACCGCGGCGCCCGGCCGCCGTTGAGCGACGGCTGGGGGATGTTCATCCCGTGGGACGGCTGGTCGGTCCACGTCGAGCGCGCGGCGGAGGAGGAACTCTCGTTCTCGACCCCGGTCAGCTGGGTCGACGAGACCGTGGCCGACGGCACGGTGACGATCACCCTGCGACTGAGGCGCAGGTAGTTCCACACCCTCAGCCGAGCGGCCGCGTCACCCACCTCGCCTGGTCCGCCTCCAGCAGCGCGGGATCGCGCGGTGGCGCGACCTCGTCGAGGACCTCAAGCCGCCGGATCGCCTCGATGCGGAAACCCCGGATCCCCTCGCGCAGGCGGCACCAGCCGACGAGCAACCAGGCGTCACCGCCGCGCAGCAGACCCGTGCACTCGACGTCGCGCACCGTCTGCACCGAAGAGGCGCTGCCCCCTTCCTCGCCTCCGGCGTAGGTGATCCGGACGACGCGGCGCGCGGCGATGACGTCGGACAGCAGCGCCATCGGGACGTCGGGGTCGGGCCCGGCCGAGGTGTCGATGACGCGCACCGCGGCGAGGGCCTGCTGGACGGACGCGCGGTGCTCGTCCGGCAGGACGGCCTCGATCTTGGCGCGGGCCCGGCGGGCGGCGCTCTGGTACGGCGAGGAGTCGAGCAGGCCCAGACCGGCGAGCACCGCGAGGGACTCGGCGGCGGTCAGGTTCAGGGGCGGCAGCGAGTACTCCCGCAGGATCGAGTACCCGCCCGCGACCCCGTGGTCGGCGTAGAGGGGGACCCCGGCCACCTGGAGGGAGGCGATGTCACGTTCGACGGTCCGCGTGGACACCCCGAACTCCCGGGCGAGCCGCGCTGCGGACACCGGGCGCCGCGCTGCGCGCAGCAGGTCCACGAGCGCGTACTGCCGTTCGGCGCGTTTCACCCGTCCAGCCTGCCAGGAGTCCCGCCACCCCTCAGCTCCGCATGCTGCGCTGCCCGCCCACGGACCAGACCCGGCGGACGCGACCGTCCGCGGCGAAGTCGAACACGTCCACCCCACCCACGAGCAGGTCACCGGCCTGCATGTCCCACAGCAGCCGGCCGTGGTCGCCGTCGACCGCGTCGGCGACGGACGTGAAGACGACACCGGGGTGCTGTCCGTGCCACCACTGCAGGTAGCGGGCGAAGTCCTCGGCGGAACGGATGTCGTCGGCGGGGGTGGATCCGTCGGGTTCGGTCACGGCGAAGTGGATGCGGAAGTCGTCGGCGCAGAGGCTGCGCGCGAGGTCGCCGTCGCCGTTCCACATCGTGAGCCACTGGTCGAGGGCCTGCCGGGCCGTGAGGTCGGTCGTGGTGTTCGTGGTCATGCGAGCAGTCTTCGCGCCGTCCCCGACAACGGTGTGTCGGAGTTCGCGGGTCAGTTCGCGAGCGCGTCCCGCAGCACGGGGAACAGGTCCCCCCAGCACCCGACGATCCGCCCGTCCCGGAACCGGTAGACGACGAGTTCCTGCACGTCGACCGCCCGTCCCGTGGCGGGGATCCCGTCGAACGTCCCGCGGTGCGTTCCGCGGCCCCGCAACCGGACCGCGACGGTGTCCCCGTCGACGAGGACCTGCTGCGGCTCCCACCGGTAGTCGGGGAAACCCGTGGTGATCGCTGCGACGCCCTCGACGTAGGCGGCGAGACCGTCGACCGGACCGGATCCCGTCACGTCGGCGGCGACGAAGTCACCGAGCTCGTCGTGACGACGGTCGTTGCAGCACGCCAGGTACCGCTGGTAGACGTCGAGGAGTTCAGCGCGCGAAGGGCCCACGGGGGCATGGTCACACGCGGCCCGGGTGGGGGCGCGGGGAGAAGTCGCTTGCGCCGCCGCCTCGTCCGGCACTGGGACGTGCCCGTGATCGTCCGTCCCGAGGAACTTCGCGACCACGTCGCCGAGGTCGGCGGGAGCGTGGTCGGTCACGTCACGGGGAACGTCAGGCGCTGCGGGTCGAGCGCCGCTTCTCCGCGTACATCGCCTCGTCCGCCTCGGACAGCAGCTCGTCGGGGTCGCAGGGGTGCGAGGCGACCGCGACACCGGTGCTGGCCCCGACCGACACGACCGTGCCGTCGCCGAGGACGACGTCCTGGCTGAGGTCGTGCCGCACCCCGGCGGCCACCGCGGTCGCCTGGGCCGCGTCGGTCAGCCCCGTGAGGACGAGGACGAACTCGTCGCCGCCGGTGCGGGCGACGACGTCACCCGCCCGCCGCCCCCGGGACAATCGCGCCGCGACGACCGTGAGGAGTTCGTCGCCCGCGCTGTGTCCGTGGGTGTCGTTGACGGCCTTGAACCCGTCGAGGTCCACGTAGAGGACGGCGGTCATCGCCTCGGGCGAGGCGGCGGCCGCCGCCCGGGCGAGCGGCGCCTCCAGGCCGCGGCGGCCGAGCAGACCGGTGAGCGTGTCGTGGGCGGCGGCGCGCTCCAGCACCTCGACGTGCTCGCGACGTTCGGCCTCGAGCGCGTCCGCGGTCGCCTGCGCCCGCCGGGAGAACTCCGCGACGTTGTTGAGGACGGGGACGAAGAAGCTCAGCAGGGCGGTTCCGATGAGCAGACCCGGCAGGACCCCCACGACGCCGCCGACCCAGCCGAGCGCCTGCACGCCGAAGGCGAGGCCGGAGACGGCGACGACGCACGCGACGGTCTCCAGCAACCGCCGGGGCGTCGGCACCGTGAGGACCCCGTAGACGCCGGCCGTGGCGCAAGCCCCCGGGACGACGACGCCGAGGCCGAGGGAGGTGAGGACCGTCCCGATGAGGACGCACGACACGACGAGCGGCCACGGCCCCCACGAGGTCGCCCCCCGGTCGTCGGTGTGGACGCGCACCCGCGGCGCGCCCTGCACGCCGAGCAGGAACCCACCGACCACGGCGGGGACCAGGTGGACGTCGAGCCCGGCCCACCGGGCGAACAGGCCGAGCGCGGCGATGACGAGGGCGACCCCGGGGGGCCAGGCGACGTCGGCCACCCACCCCGCGGCCCGCGGTGCAGCCACCGGATCCTCCCCGTCCGCCCACCCCGACGGTGGACCCTCGCCCATCATCGGTGCAACGGCTGCAGCTGTGCAGGGGAACGGTGCACGTCGGGTCAGGCCGCCGACAACCGGCCGCGGCCGGCCCGCTTCGCGACGTAGAGGGCGGCGTCCGCGCTGGCGTAGAGGTCCTCGGCACGGGTGGCGGTCGGCGACAACGTCGCGAGACCAGCGCTGATGGACAGCGGGACGAGGGCACCGTCCGGCAGCTGCAACGGGGTGGTCCGCACCGCGTCGACGAACTGCTGGGCGCGGCGGGCCGCGGTCTCGCGCGGGCAGTCGAGCATGAGGACGGCCAGCTCGTCCCCGCCCATGCGCGCCACGAGGTCGGCCTCGCGGCAGCGGCCGGTCAGCAGGGAGGCGACGTGGGTCAGTGCGGCGTCACCGCCGAGGTGCCCGTAGGTGTCGTTGATGGTCTTGAACCGGTCGAGGTCGATGAGCACGAGGGATGCCTCGGCGACCCGGTGCTCTACGGCCCGCGCCGTCGCGGTGTCCAGCACCCGCCGCGTCCACAGACCCGTCAGCGGGTCGATGCTCGCCTGCTGCCGCAACCGTTCCACGAGACGTTCCTGCACGGCCTGGGCCCGGGTGAGCACGCCGCTGATGAGCAGGAACAGGACCGTCATGTAGGCGAAGTCGGTGACCGCCTGCTGCGGTTCCAGCAACGTCCACACGACGACGGCCTCCCCCGCCGTCGTCGCGGCCGTCACCAGCGCGACGCCGCCGACCCGCAACTGGGCGGCGGCCCACACCACGGGCACGATGAAGAACACCTGACCGGTGAGGGTGGCGTCCCGCGTGACGAGGTCCAGCCAGACCACGGTGAGGACGCCCACCAGGGGCGCCAGGACGATCAGCGGCCCGACGCGGTCGGGCGGTCTGCGCAGCAGCACGACGGACAGGACGGCCAGGAGCCCGGCGCCGCACAGCTCCGGCACCGGGACCCCGCGGGCGTTCACCGCACCCGTGGCGACGTTGGTCAGGATCGTCACCATGAGGGCCACGACGGCCCAGGTGCGGGCCGACCGCGGGTTGCGGGCGCTGAAGGAGTCGAGCAGGCGACGTCGACGGGCCACGCGGCTCTCGCCGTCGGCTCGTCGGGTTCCCTCCACACCTCCTCATCGGCACCTGCGGCGCGGGCTCAACCGCTGGACGCCACACGAACCCGCTCGGAGCAACGGTGGGAGTGCTGCAACAACGCGACCGCGGCACCGCTGACGACGAGACCGAGCAGCGTGAGGGCCGGCGGCGTCCGGCCCGCGGAGGCGGCGCCCCACAGGGTCGTCAGCGCGGGCGTCAGGTAGAGGAGCGTGCTGGCCCGTTGCGCGCCGTCGCGTGCGGTGACGACGTAGTAGAGGGCGTAGCTGCTGACCCCGGCGACCACCCCCCACGCGACGGCGACCCAGAACCCCGGCGCCGCCGGTGGCGCCAGGTGGCCGGCGGGAGCGGCGGCGCCGACGGCGAAGCCCGCGGTGACGAGCGCCTGCACGGCCAGGCCCGGCATGAGGGGGACGCTGTCGCCCGGGTGCCGGGACCACCGCTCCTGCAGCAGCGTCCCGGCGGTCAGGGCGAGCATCGCGACGAACGGCAGGGCCATCGCGACGAGCGCGGTGCCGGAGCCGAGGTCGGCCACGGCCGTCAGCGCGACGCCCGCCGTGCCGAGCAGGAGACCGCCGACCTGGGTCCGCGTCAGCCGCCGTCCGGCCGCGAGCGCCGCGGCGACGAGGACGAGCGCCGGCTGCAGGGAGGCCACGAGCGCGGAGGTGCCGGCGGGGACGCCCGCGGCGGCCGCGTGCACGACGCCGGTGAGGTACAGCGCCTGGCACAGCACCCCCACGACGGCCTGCCGCACCCAGTCGCGGCGGTCCAGCAGCCGGCAGGCCGCGGGCAGCCACGGCGCGAGGACGACCGCCGTCACGAGGCAGCGCCAGGCCAGGAGCGTGCCGGGGGCGGCGTGCGCGGCGCCGAGCTCGGCGCTGAGGAACCCCGAGCTCCAGACGACGACCAGGGCGGCTCCGCGGAGGGCTCCGGAGTGCGAGGAGGTGGACATGGCGGGCAGGCAACCATACCGGTCGGTATACTCGCAGTGCACCCACGAGGAGGTCCCGTGCCCGTCCCCACCGTTCTCGACGACGCGACGCCACCGGCGCTGCGGCCCGTGCTCGCGCCGCTGCCGCCGCTGACCGAGGCCGGCGACCGACTGCTCTCGGCGGCCTCCGAGCTCTTCTACGACCGCGGAGTCCGGGCCGTGGGCGTCGACCTCATCGCCGACACCGCCGGGACCACGAAGAAGACGCTCTACGACCGGTTCGGCTCCAAGGACGCCCTCGTCGCGCTGTACCTGCTGCGCCGGGCGCACCGCTGGCGCGAGCACCTCGCCGCCCAGCTGTCCGAGGGCGGGCGGCACCCGGTGCTGACCGTGTTCACGGCCCTGGAGACGTGGATGGGGACCCAGCACCGCGGCTGCGCCTTCGTCAACGTCTACGCCGAGCTCGGCGGCGGACCGGGTGCGCAGGACCACCCGGCGGTCGCGGTGGTCCGGTCGGAGAAGGCGTGGATGCGGGCCCTGTTCGACGACCTGACCGGCGAGGTCGAACGGGGTGGCCGCGTGCACCTCGTCTACGAGGGTGCGCTCGTGCTGCGCACCGCGGGCGGCGATCCGGACGCGATCGCCGCCGGCCGCGACGCGGCGGCGGCGCTGCTGGCCGGAAGGTCCGACCCGCCGCAGCGGTTGTCCCCGGCATGAGCACCCGCGAGCACCTCGAACCCGGCCCGGACCACCCCATCACGGTCACGCCGACCGACGGGGAGGTCGTCGTCCGCGTCGGCGACACCGTCGTGGCCCGCACGACGTCCGCCCTCACGCTGCAGGAGGCCGACTACCCGGCGGTCCAGTACGTCCCCCTCGACGACGTCGCCCCGGACGTGCTGCAGCCCAGCGACACCCGCACCTGGTGCCCCTACAAGGGCGAGGCCTCGTACTGGTCGCTGACCGCGAACGGGACCGAGCTGGCCGACAGCGTGTGGGGGTACCCGGACGCCTCGCCCGCGGTCGGGCGGATCGCCGGGCACGTCGCCTTCTACGCCGACCGGGTGTCCGTCACCGTCGGGTGAGCCTCAGGTCCCCGTGACGGCGTGCACGAGCGCGGTCTTCGGGTAGTCGCCGGCGGCGCTCGGCGGCGCGGTCTCGAAGAGGTCGACCATGAGCTGCAGGGGCTGGTCCAGCACCTGCGCCGAGGTGAAGACCACCTCCTCGTCGCACGCCACGACGACCCCGCGGGCGTCCCAGCGTGCCGACCACGTGTGCGGCCGACCCGCCCCGACGGGGACGGTCACCTCGGTCATCTCGGTGCGCAGCCGAGGGTCGTGGTGGGCCTTGATCCCGACCCGGGCGGTCGTGGCGTCGGCGGTGACGGCGTCCGCGTCGACCTCGGCGAGGCAGATCTCACCGCAGTCGCGCTCGTCGAGGTGCTCGGTGCCGACGAGCCAGACCGCGAGCATGCAGCCGGGGTCGAGGCTCGCTGTGACGGTGACGTCCACCTGCCCCGACCGGGGCGCCCACAGGATCCGCTGCGGCACCGGGGTCCGGACCACGAGGCCGTCCGGGCGGTGCCGGTGGGTCCCGCGGGGGGAGCCGACGGGTCCGCCGAACGTCGCCGTCTGCAGGTTCGACACCCGCAGGGGCGCGTCCTCCGGCCGCCAGTCCGGCTGCTCGGCGTCGATCCGCAGGCGCAGCCCGGCCGGGCCGACGTCCCAGCGGGCGCGCGAGCGCTCCGGGGTCGTCCACTGCGGGAGGTAGTGGTCGACCCACCGGACTGGATCCGGTCCCCCGGAACGGAAGTCCTCGACGAACCCGGCGCTCGCCGGGTCCAGCCGGGGGAGCCTCCCGCTCACCCCTCCTGGACCTCGTGGCCGTCGGCGTCGTCGCTGCGACCGCCCTCGCCGCTGGTGAGGTGGTGCGCGGCGACGACGAGCGGGAAGTGGCTGAAGGCCTGCGGGAAGTTGCCGAGCTGGCGGCGCGAGACGGGGTCGTACTCCTCGGCGAGCAGGCCCACGTCGTTGCGCAGCGACAGCAGCCGCTCGAACAGCGCGCGCGCCTCGTCGGTGCGCCCGATGCCGTGCAGCGCATCGACCATCCAGAAGGAGCACGCGAGGAACACGCCCTCGGACCCGGGCAGCCCGTCGGAGGACTCCTCGGTCTTGTAGCGCAGGACGAACCCGTCCTGCGTGAGGTCGCGCTGGATCGCGTCGACGGTCGCGACGACGCGGGGGTCGTCGAAGGGCAGGAACCCGACGCGCGGGATGAGCAGCAGGCTCGCGTCGAGGTTGTCCGAGCCGTAGCTCTGGGTGAAGGTCCCCGTCGTCGGCGAGACGCCGTTGGCCAGGACGTCGGCGCGGATCTCGTCGCGCACCCGGCGCCAGCGCTGGACCGGGCCCGGCAGCCCGAACTCCTCGACGCTGCGCACCATGCGGTCGGCCGCGACCCAGGCCATGACCTTGGAGTGGGTGAAGTGCCGGCGGTCCCCGCGCATCTCCCACAGGCCGTTGTCCGGTTCCTGCCAGCGCGCCTCGAGGTGGTGCATGAGCGCCTTCTGCAGGTTCCAGGAGTCGTCCTCCTTCTCCAGCCCGGCCTGGCGGGCGAGGAAGAGGCTGTCGAGGACCTCGCCCCAGACGTCGAGCTGCAGCTGCCCGGCGGCCTCGTTGCCGATGCGGACGGGGGAGGACCCCTCGTACCCCTTCAGCCACGACAGCTCCATCTCCGGCAGCCGCCGGGTGCCGTCGAGGGCGTACATGATCTGCAGGTCACCCGGGTCGCCGGCGACCGTGCGCAGCAGCCACTCCCGCCAGGCCCCGGCCTCCTCGAGGTGACCCGACAGCAGCATGGCCTGGAGCGTGTAGGTGGCGTCGCGCAGCCAGCAGTAGCGGTAGTCCCAGTTCCGGGTGCCGCCGATCTCCTCGGGCAGGGACGTCGTGACGGCGGCCACTATCCCGCCCGTGGGCGCGTACGTCATGGCCTTGAGGACGACGAGGGACCGGGTGACGGCCTCCTCCCAGTGCCCCTCGACCGTCTCGGCGCGGTTCCAGTCCCGCCAGAACTCCAGCGTGTCCTCGAGGGCGTGGAAGGGGTCGGGGCGGTGCGGGGCCTTCTCGTGGCTGCGGCCCCACGTCAGGACGAAGGGGACGCGCTCGCCCTCGCGGACGACGAAGTCGGAGACGGAGCTCAGGTCGCGGCCCTCGACCGGGGCCGTGGTCCAGAACCACACCGAGTCCGGGCCGGCGACCGCCTCCAGCTCGTCACCGCGGCGACGCACCCACGGCACGATCGAGCCGTAGTCGAAGCGCAGCGTCAGCTCGGACGTCATGCGGACCTCGCCCTCGAGGCCCTCGACGACGCGGATCACGTCGGGGTGGTTGCCGCGCGGTGGCATGAAGTCCGTGACGCGGACGGTGCCGTCGGGGGTGTCCCACTCGGTCTCCAGGACCAGCGAGGAGCCCCGGTAGCGCCGCCGGGTGCTGCGGGCGCCCCCGCTCGGGCCGAGCCGCCAGCGGCCCGCGTCCGGGGTGTCGAGCAGGGCCGCGAAGCACGCGGGTGAGTCGAAGCGGGGGAAGCACAGCCAGTCGATGGACCCCGTGCGGTCGACGAGCGCCGCGGTGTGGAGGTCACCGATGAGCGCGTAGTCCTCGATCTTGGCCACGGCGCCATCTTCCCCCGTGCGGAGGGTCCGCGTGACCAGATCGCCCGCGTGTCAGCGCAAGTGGCCCTCGGTGACCGAGCGCAGGTGGCCGGTGGAGACGGAGCGCAGGTGACCGGCGGTGATCGTGACCTTGACGGCCGGAGTCTTCACGGTGACGGCGACGGCAGGCTTGGCGGGGGCCTTGACGGCGGCCGAAGCGGCCGGCGCGAGAGCCGCACCACCCAGGAGCAGCGCGCCCGAGACGAGGACGGCGGCGAGCGTGCGGTGCTTGGTCACGGTGGTGCTCCCTCTCGTTCGTGCGTCGAGACGGTGCGTCACCGACACTCCAGGCATCGGTCGGCATTCCAGCACGCTTGAGGCGCAGATGGGTAGTCTAGAAGCTACTCTCCGTAATGTTCTAGAGCGTTTGAGCGATTCTGCGACCCTCAGGCCGGGCCGGCCCCGGGAACGATCGCAGGGGGTCGCTCGAAGAGCAGCTCCATCTCGAGCTCCTCCTCCGCGGCATCCAGCACGTACGGGACCCGCACCCCGTTCTCGACGAACCCCCGGCGCCGGTAGAACGCCTGGGCCCGCACGTTGCGCTCGTGCACGTGCAGCTTCACGCCCGACGCCCCCGCGGCGGTGCGCGCCCAGGTGAGGACCTCGCTCAGCAGCCGGTCCGCCAGCCCCCCACCGCGGTGGGCGGGGTCGACGAAGACGGAGACGAGGAACACGCCCTCGACCGGGTCGGTGTAGGCGCCCATCGTGCCGACCCACCGGTCCGCCGGACCGCCCGCCTCCTCGACGCCGACCACCGTGAAGCTGCCCGGCAGCCAGGTGCGTCGCACCCGGAACCTCCACTCCGCCTCGTCGAGCGTGCGGGCCGTCTCGAGCGTCTCGGCGTACGCCTCGGGGGTGTCGGCCAGCATCTGCAGCCGCAGGTCGCGCCAGCGTTCCCACTCGGGCTCCACGGGCCTGCGCACCTGCACGGTCACGCCCGGCAGCCTACGTCTGGCGGTCGGCCGTCCCGCGTGCCAGGCTCACCGCGACAGACGATCGAATCCTCGACGACGAGGCGGTGGGCCGTGAAGCGACGCGTGGCCACGATGACGACGGGCGCGGTGTCGCCCCTGGACGAACTGGAACTGCGCCACGACGGCCACCGGGTCGAACCCGTCGCCGGAACGCGCGCCGCCGACCTGGACGTCCGCCGGACCCTGTTGTGGTGGAGGGGTTTCGAGCACCAGATCCGCACCCGCGCCGAAGAACTGCACGGCGTCGGCCCGGAACTCGAGGACGGTGCGGCCGCGGCCGACGCGGTCCTGCGCGAACGGACCCCCGAACTCGCCGGCGACGTCTTCGCCGCCGTCGCCGTGGGTTTCGGTGCGACGCCCGGCCTCCCCGCGCTCCTGGCCCCGTGGTTCGCCGAGTTCGCGCGGTCGTGCGGCCGCGCCGTCGGCACCCGGGACCTCGCGGACGGGGCCCGGGCGGGGCTGGCGGCCGTGCAGCGCGCCGGCGGGCCGGCCCCGGGCGCGGGTTCCCTCGTCGACGCGATGGTCCCCGCGGTCGACGCCCTCGCGGGGGCGGACGTCGCCGACGTGCCGGCCGTCGCCGCCCTCAACGCCGCCTACCGCGCGGCCGCCGACGGCACCCGGCACACGGTCGTCGACGGCGCCGTCGACCCGGGGGCGCTCGCCGTCACGTGGTTCTTCGAGCGGGGGACGGTCGTCTGACGCCTCACCCGGAGGTGCTCTCCCGCAGCGGTTTCGACAGGTAGTCGCTCGGGTCGGCGTGCCGCCGCGCCCCGCCGTCGTCGAGGAGTTCCACCCACTCGTCGACGACCGTGCCGCCGTCCCAGAGGCGGTAGCCGAGCCGCTCGTACAGGCGCCGGGGGCCGGGGTCGTCGGGATCGACGGCGAGCCCGATGCGCTCGTGGCCGTCCGCGTGGGCGAGGTCCTCGGCGAGGCCCAGGAGGGCCGTCCCGGTGCCCTGACCCTGCGGGAACGCGGCCAGCGCGTTGACCTCGGCGCAGCCCGTCCAGCGCCGGCGCACAGGCGCGTACTTCGACTCCACCGTCAGCGAGGCCCGCCCCACGTTCACGCCGTCCCGCCAGGCCAGGAGGTAGTAGCCGCCCCCCTGCGCCTGCACCGCGAACCGCTCACGGTGGTGGTGGGCCAGGTGCCGGGAGGTCTCCCCCGCCAGCAGCACCGCGAGGTCGTCGGCGGTGCACACGGCGACGCGCAGGCTCACGTCCTCGACCGTAGGGCGCGCGGGGACGGCCGCCCACCGGGTTTCCGCGTCACGGCCGGC
Organism: Kineococcus sp. DHX-1; assembly: GCF_042473625.1. Classification (GTDB taxonomy): domain Bacteria; phylum Actinomycetota; class Actinomycetes; order Actinomycetales; family Kineococcaceae; genus Kineococcus. The sequence goes on from NZ_CP170445.1 coordinate 4,467,179, forward strand.
GGTAGCGGGCGGCGTCCTCGGGGCGCAGGACCGGCGGGCCCGCCGGGACCCTGACGACGGCCGCGGGGACCTCCGTCGCGCGCGGTTCGTCCGCGACCGACTCGCCCTCCTCCGCGCCGTCGCCCCCGAGGGGCTCCTCGGCCCGGTGGGCGAGGACGGCGGTCGCGACGGCCCCCAGCACCGCCGTCACGAGGACGGCGCAGGCGCTGGGGGCGAAGGCGTCCAGCTGCGACGAGCTGACACCCGACCAGGTCGTCACGGGCAGGACCCCGGCCAGCTGAGCCAGGAAACCCACCACACCCGCCACCCCCACTGCGGCGGTCACCGCCGCGAGCAGCACACCCACCGACCGGCCGCGACCGTTCGGCACCAACGACGTGGGGCGGCCCCCGACGCGGGCCCCGCTGAGGACGAGCAGCGGGAGGAGTGCCGTCAGGAGCAGGAGTTCGAGGCTGGGATCCGACCACAGGACGTACCACCGGATGCCCAGCAGGTCGCGGCCCACGGGCGCCGGCGTGATGCTGATGAACCCGTCGGCGGCCCCGCCCAGGGCGGTCCAGAGACGGTGCCCAGCAGCCGCCAGCGACGCACCCGTCGTCACGAGCAGCGGCCACGCGGCCCAACCGTCGGGGAGTCTGCGGACGATCACGGCGCGACGCTACCGACGTGGTGCCCCCCTCGGGCGGGAACGTGCGAGAAGGTACTTGCACCTTGAAGGAGATCCGCGTACCGTCGTCCCCAAGCAGTTGAAGATGCAAACACTTCTGGAGGACACCATGGGCTGGTTCGGCGGCAAGGACAAGAACAGCGGCACGACCGCGACGGTCGAGGCCCCGGCAGGCCTCCCGGCCGTCCCCGGCTACCAGGCCGGCACCTGGACGATCGACGCGAGCCACTCCGAGATCTCCTTCACGGTGCGCCACATGGCCGTCAGCAAGGTGCGCGGCCGTCTCGGCTCGGTCTCCGGCGAGATCGTCACGAGCGAGGAGCCCGGCCGGTCGGCGGTCACCGCCGAGGTCGACGTCACCACCGTCACGACCTTCAACGAGCAGCGCGACGGCCACCTCAAGACCGGCGACTTCTTCGCCGTCGAGACCCACCCGACCGCGACGTTCCGCTCCACGTCCCTCGGCCACGACGGCGACGACTTCGTCCTGACCGGCGACCTGACCCTCAAGGGCGTCACGCGCCCTGTCACCCTGACCGTCGAGGTCTCCGGTTTCGGCCCCGACGCCTACGGCGGCACGCGCGCCGGGTTCTCGGCCAAGGGCCAGATCAACCGCCGCGACTTCGGCGTCGAGTTCGACGCCCGCCTCGACAACGGCGGCCTCGTCGTCGCCGACAAGGTCGACCTCGAACTCGACGTCGAGGCCGTCCTCAACGCCTGAGCGGCACTCCGGGCCGAGCCCGGCTCAGCACGGTCGACAGCATCGCCGCCCGCGGGGACGTGGCCATCAGCGCCAGGTCCTCCGCGGGCGTCGTCGTCCCGTCGAGGAAACCCAGGACCCGGTGGACGGGGTTGCGGCGGAACAGGTCCACGAAGAACGACGCGCCGTCGATCCGACCCGACGTCAGGGCGTCCAGGACGAGGGAGTCCATCAACAGGTGCCGCCCGCGGTGCGGGGGCGGCAGCGTCAGCCCGTCGACACTCCGCCGCGCGGCCTGTGCCGCCAGCGCGTCGGCCTGCCGTTGCAGCGTCGTGAACGAGTACCCCGTGGACGGCCGGATCGACCCGGCGTTCGCCCCCCAGCGCAGCACCCCGGGTTCGTCGGAGGCGGGGAACCCCGCGTCCGTCATGGGGATGACGCCACGTTCCTCCGAGAGGACCTCGTGCGGACCGGTCCCGCTGCGCTGCAGTAACTCCCCCAGCCGCTCGCGGTACTGCGCGTCCGTCAGCAGGTGCTCGGAGAACTCCGTGTACTCCACGAGCGCCTCCGTCGGCGTCGTCGGCAGCACGTACCCGAACGCCACCCCGCCGGCCGGCTGCGGCGTCCGGAAGTCCATGAGCGTGGCCGTCACGGGGTCGAACACAGGCCGTTCCGCGCGGACGCGGTACCCCAGGAAGTGCTGCCACAGCAGCGTCCTGCCGTCCGTCGGGACGGGCACCGGCCGGGTGTCCACGGCCGGCGCCGGCGGCCGTCCCGCCAGCACCCGCTCGTGCACGGCGACCCCCGCCGCGGCCAGCTTGGCCCGCACCGCGCGGTCGAGGTCGGTGGAGTGCAGGCTGCGGTAGCGCCACGACCCGAGGTCGGCCGTCACGACGGCCCCGTCGGGCGCGACGAGCCGGATGCGCGGCCAGGACGCCGCGACGAGGTGGCCGAACGGGCCGGGACCGTGCGCGCCCCACGTGCTCCACGTCCGGTCCGGACTGCGGACGTCCGCCGCGGCGGGGGCCTCGACCACCTCGAACGGGACCCCCGCGTCGACGAGGCGCCACGCGAGGCTGGCCCCGGCCGCGCCGAGCCCGACGACGGTGAGCCTGGCCTCGCCGTGATCCACGGCCCTAGTGTTCGTCACGGCTCGCACACACTCCGGAGGGACCAGCTGTGAAGATCGTCAACGGGTTCAAGGACTTCATCCTGCGGGGCAACGTCATCGACCTCGCCGTCGCCGTCGTCATCGGGGCGGCGTTCTCCGCCATCATCAAGTCGATCGTCGACAACCTCATCACCCCGCTCATCGCGGCCATCGGCGGCGCGCCCAACACCGACGCGTTGTGGCGCCCGACGCTCAACGGAGCCGAGTTCGGGTTCGGCGCGATCATCGGCTCGATCATCAACTTCCTCATCATCGCCGCCGCGGTCTACTTCATCATCGTGATCCCCGTGAACCGCCTGCTCGCCCTGCGCAAGCGCGGCGAGATCGCCGAACCGAAGGCTCCCACCGAGGACATCCTGCTGCTCACCGAGATCCGCGACCTGCTGGCCCAGCAGACCGGCGGGACCACCCCGACGCTCGACCGGCGCTGACCCCGCGGGAGCCCCGGCGCCCGGTCAGGACTCCCGGGTGTCGGCTCCCGTCGGCGCGACGACCCACCCCTGGGCGACCGTCGTCAGCCAGCGCACGAGGTCGGCGGGCGGCAGCGGCCGCGCGTGCAGGTAGCCCTGGGACTCGTCGACGTCGAGGCGGTGCAGCACGTCGCGGGTCGCCTCGTCCTCGACGCCCTCCGCGACGACGCGCAGGCCGAGGCGGTGCGCGAGCGCCACGGTCGCCTCGACGATCTCCGCGGTCCGCGGTTCGGTGAGCACGCGGATCGTGAACGCGCGGTCCAGCTTGAGCTCCGTCGCAGGCAGGTCGGTGAGGTACGCGAGCGAGGAGTACCCCGTCCCGTAGTCGTCGATGCTCAGCTGGACACCCCGCCGCGTCAGCGCGTGCGTGACGTCCAGCGCGAGGTCGGGGTCGGCCATGAGCGTCGTCTCGGTGACCTCCAGCACGAGCCGCCCCGGCGTCAGACCGCTGTGCGCCAGCACCTCGTCGACGAGCGGCAGCAGGTCCGGGTGCGCGAGGCAGCTCGCGGAGACGTTGACCGAGATGCGCAGCGGCACGCCGTCGTGGCTCCAGCCGGCGGCCTCGGTGGCGGCCCGGCGCAGGACGTGGCCCGTGAGCAGCTGCATGAGGCCGAGTTCCTCGACGAGGGGCAGGAACACCAGCGGCGGCAGCAGCCCGCGCGTCGGGTGCTGCCAGCGGACGAGGGCCTCCACCCCGACGACGCGACCGCTCGTGAGGTCGACCTGCGGCTGGTAGTGCAGGACCACCTCGCGGCTCATCCGGCCGTGGCCGGAGCGGACGAGCCGGCGTACCTCGTCGGCGAGACCGGCGCGTTCGCGCAGCCGCGCGTCGACCTCGGAGTCGTAGACGCTGACGCCGCCGCCGGCGGTCTTGGCCGAGTACATGGCGGTGTCCGCCTGGCGCAGCAGGCGGTCGGGGTCGACGGCGCCGGCCAGGCTGGACCGGACGCCCACGGAGATGCCGATCTCGGCCTCGGCGACGACGGCCGCGTGGACGGCGCGCCCGATGCGGGCGGCCTGGCACTCGTCGCGGCCCGGCAGCAGGACGGCGAACTCGTCGCCGCCGATGCGCGTCAGGACGGCATCGGCCGGCAGCGCGTTCCGGGCGGCCGCGACGACGCGGCGCAGGAGGTCGTCGCCGGCGTGGTGGCCGTGGCGGTCGTTGACCTCCTTGAAGCGGTCGACGTCCAGCAGGAGCAGCGCGGCGGACCGGCCGTCCTCGACGAGGACGTCGAGCTCGCGCAGCAGGGCGCGACGGTTGCCGGTCCCGGTCAGCTCGTCGGTGAGGGCCTGCTGCCGCGACTCGGCGAGGTGGGCGAGTTCGCGCACGAGGTGCACCATGCGCACGCTGATCCCGAGGATCGCCGCGACCGCGTACCAGGACACCGTCCACCCGCCACGGTGGGTGTCCAGCCCCAGGGCGGTGACGGCGACGGCCAGCACGACGAGCGCGCCGATCGCGGGGGCCTGGCTGGTCGCCGCGACGGGCGTCGTGCGGCGGGGCAGCGTGGAGGCGACGGCCACCGCGACGCAGGCGGCGGTCCAGCCGGTGAGCGCCCGGGCCCCCTCGACCTCGGCCGGTCCGTGCCCGCGCAGGCCCGTGGACAGGACGATGAGACCGGCGAGGGTGAGCAGCACGAGCCACATCCGCGGGTCCCGGACGAGGCCACCGATGACGGCCACCGCCGCGCACGTGCCGAGCAGGATGACCAGGCAGGCCACGGTCAGCATCCAGAGCTGCACGCCGATCGTCGGCCAGGTCGGGGGCAGGATCCCGAACCACTGCTGCGCGACGAGTCCCGCGGCCGTCAGGGCCAGGACGGCGCTGAGGCCGTTGAGCCAGTCACCGGGGTCGGAGACGTAGGTGCGGAACCGGTTCCACCGGACGAGCCCCCCGTAGATCAACGGGGCGGCGGCGACGACCGTCACGCCCTGCAGGGGGCCGGGCCAGGAGTCGGTGACCGCCCCGACGACCGAGGCCACGGAGAGCACCGCCACCGCGGCGGCCCACCAGCGCCAGACCGACGCCTCACGCCGGCCGGTGAGCAGCAGCACCGCGATGGCCGCGGCCTGCGCGACGCAGAGCAGCACGTGGCGGGCCGTGCCCGTCCCCGACAGGACCGCAGCGAGCACCGTCAGCACGGCGACGGCCGCGACGACGCGCGCGGCGACCGAGGTGTGACGGGGGTTCACCCACGAGGCATCGGCCGCCGCCAGCCCGGACTGGCTGCGCCGTTCGGGTCGGGGATGCGCTCTCCCGCCCAGGCGTTCAGCGCAGGTCGAGCACGCGCAGGGTCCGCAGCCGGTTCAGCGCCGCCGCCACCTCGTGCCGGCGCGGGACCGCGACGTCCGCGGGCGCGCCGTCCGTCCACTCCGCCGTCGGACGGGTGAGGTCCGCGTCGAGCCGGTCGAGCATGTCGGCCAGCGTCCTCCCGCCGTCGAGGTGGCCCGCCGCGACGGCGTGGTCGAGCGCGAGACCGGCACCCGTCACCTGCCCGGGGTCGGTGAACTGCCGGACGGCCCGCACGTCGACGTCCTGCTCGCCCAGGCGGAGGGTGTCGGTGCCGACGGCGGACACCCGCCGGCGCCCGCGCGCGGTGGTGTCGACGCTGCCGGGGTCGGGAACCCGGCCCCGCACGCGCGGGAACGTCCCCGCCTCCGCGACCCGGCCGGTGGGGCGGGCGGCGACCTCGCGGGCCCGCTGCGTGACATCGGTGCAGCGGTAGGACTCCAGCAGCAGGACCCGGTCGGCGACGTCGAGGTAGTCGCCGCTGGACCCCACGACCAGGACCGTCGACACCCCGTGGTCGTCGGCCAGGGACCGGACGAGGTCGACGAAGGGGTTCAGCGGTTCGGACGCCTTCGCCACGAGTTCCTGCATGCGGGCGTCGCGGACCATGAGGTTCGTCGCGGCCGTGTCCTCGTCGAGGAGCAGGACGCGCGACCCAGCCTCGAGCGCCTCCAGCGTCGCGGCGGCCTGCGACGTCGACCCGGACGCGTCGGCCGTGGAGAAGTCCCGGGGATCCACGCCGCCGGGGAGCCCGCTGACGAACGCGCCGACGTCGACGCGGGTCACGGCCCGGCCGTCCTCGGCGCGGACCGCGACGGCCCCGGGGTCGGTGACGACGAGCTCGCGCCCGTCGCCGGGCACGTGGTCGTGGACGCCGGCCTCCAGCGCCCGCAGCAGCGTGGACTTGCCGTGGAAACCCCCGCCGACGAGGACGGTCACCCCCGTCGGCAGGCCCATGCCCGTGGTCGCGCCGCGGCGCGGCAGGTCGACCTCGACGCGCAGGGACGGCGGGGACGCGAAGGGGACCGCGCCAGGGAGGGGACGGTCGTCGACACCGCTGGCCCGCGGCAGCACCGCGCCGTCGGCCACGAACGCGACCAGCCCGAGCCCCGGCAGCTGCGAGCGCAGGTGGTCGGCGTCCTCGACGGCGTTGCAGAAGGCGCGGGCCGCGTCGAGGTCCACCCCGAGGACGTGACGGGCAACGACGTCGGGCAACGTCCCGGCGAGGTCGGCGGCCGCGCTGCGCCCGTCGATGCGTCGCCGCGGTCCGGGGAGCGGGTAGGCGAACCGCAGGACGACGGAACCGTCGGAGGCGACCTCGCAGCTGCTGCGCTGCAGCACCTCCTGACCGCCCGCGTCGACGCGGAACGGCCCCTGCGCCGCGCGGACGGAGCGGGCCAGGAACCCGGCGAGGGCCCGGCGGCGGACGGGGGCGGCGAGGTCGAGGGCCGCGAACGGCGTCCGCGGGCAGTGCACCTCCCACCGCGAGGGCGGGGCGAAGGGGTCGGCCTGCCCGTGCCGCAAGGTCGCCGTCGCCCCGTCCCGCAACGGCCAGGGGCGGCCGGTCAGCGACCGGTAGCGGGCGTAGGGCGCTCCGTCGAGGCGTTCCAGGACGTCCTGGAGGGAATCGCGAGGTCCGGCCACCGGGGCACCCTACGCAGGGGTCCGTCCGGGTGGCCGTGGTCAAGTCGGGGTGCCGGGTACCGATGTCCATGAGATGACGCAGACGACGGTCGACAGGGGCGAGGACACCGCCACCCTGTTGCGCCGTTCCGAGGAGGCGCGCACCCGCGGGGAGTACCGCGAGGGCCGGCGCATCGCCGAGCACGTCGTCGTGCAGGCCACCGCCGAGGGCGACGACTGCGCGCTCGCCGAAGCGCTGCGCCTCGTCTGCAACCAGGCCGTCCGCCTCGGGGACCTCGAGGACGCGGCGCGCGCGGGCGCGGAGGCGTTCGCGGTCGCCGACCGCCTCCGGGACGTGCCCGGCCAGGTCGAGGCCCTCAACCTGCTCGCGTTCTCCTACCTGCAGCTCGCCCTGTTCGACGAGGCGCTCGACGCGATCGAGCGCAGCACCGCCCGCGTCGTGACCCTGGCCGACCCCGACCTGCGGTCGGCCACGTTCAACCGGGCGGGGACGATCCGCTCCGCGATGAACGACTTCGCCGACGCCGAGGAACTCTTCGAGCGGGCCACGTCGGAACTGTCCGGTCAGGACGTCTCGAGCGAGACGCGGTTCTGCCTGCTGACGAACACGGCGGACCTCGTCCTGAACCGCGCGTACGCCGGGGGCGCGGTGCCCGCGGAGGACCTGCGGCGCGGGGTGGAGCGTTCGTGCGAGTCCCTGGTCCTGGCCGAGGAGGTGGGAAACCCCTACCGGCAGGCCCTGACGCTGCTCAACCGCGGCAGCCTCACCGCCTACCTCGACGACCCCGGCCCGGCCGTCCGCGACCTGGAGGCCGCCCGGGAACTGTCCCGCGCCCACGGGTACCGCAGCCTGGAACTCGGCGTCGTCGAGGCGTACGCGATGGACGCCCTGCACCGCAGGGACTTCGCCACGGCGGCCCCGCTGTTCGACGAGGTCGCCCGGACCGCGGACGAGCTCAACGACGCGACCGTCCTCGTCCGCGCGCAGAAGTTGCTGGCCCGGTGCCACGAGGAGCTGGGGGACTTCCGCGGGGCTCTCGAGGCCTACCGCCGGTTCCACGAGCTGGAGACCCGGCAGCGCACCGAGACCGCCGACGTGCGCGCCCGGTTGCTGACGCAGACGGTGGAACTGCAGCAGCTGCGCTCGCACGCCGAGACGCTGGACCGGCAGGCGCACGAGGACACGCTGACGGGACTGCGCAACCGCCGGTCCTTCGACGCGGCGCTGCCGGCCCTGCTGGCCGGGGCGGGCGAGGGGGACCGCGTGTGCGTCTGCCTCCTCGACGTCGACCACTTCAAGGTCGTCAACGACACGTACGGCCACGGCGTGGGCGACGAGGTGCTGCGCCGGCTCGGTGCGCTGCTGCGCGAGGACGTTCGGCACCAGGACCTGCTCGCCCGCATCGGCGGGGAGGAGTTCGCGCTCGTCTGCGTGCTCCGGGGGTCCGCCTCCTCCGGCGGTCTCGTCGACGGAGTCCGACGGCGGCTGGACCGGGTGCGGCGCAAGGTGGAGCAGGCCGACTGGGGGCAGACCGCGGCCGGGATGCACGTCACCGTCTCGCTCGGCGCCGTCGTCGCCGTCCGCCCGGACCCCGACAGCGGCGCCGAACTCCTGCGCCAGGCCGACCAGCTGCTCTACGCCGCGAAGGCGGCCGGCCGCAACCGCGTCGTCGCCCGCCCGCTCAGCCGCTGCTGAGGACGTCCTCGAGGCTGCGCGGCTCCCGGCCCGTGACCTCCCGGACGGCGTCGCTGACGGCCTCGAGTTCCCCCGCCGCGATGGCCGTGTAGGTGCTGACCCAGCCGTCGACCATCCACCGCGGCGCGCCGGACGCGGATCGGGAGGCGTAGGCCTCCTCGACGCTCTCGTCGACGAACTCCACCGGGATCCCCCGGACCCGGGCGATGGTCGCGGCGACCTCAGCGAAGGAGAGCGCCTCCGGTCCGGTGAGGTCGTAGCTGCGCCCACCGTGCGCCTCGTCCAGGACAGCGGCCAGCGCGACCTCGGCGACGTCGGCACGGGCGACGGCCGAGACCCGTCCGGTACCGGCCGGCCCGCGCAGCGCACCGTCGCCCACGAACTCCGGCAGGACGTCGAGGTAGAAGTTGTCGCGCAGGAACGTCGTGGTGAACCGCGCCGCCGTCAGCAGGTCCTCCGTCGCGGCGTGGTCGCGCGCGAACGTGAAGGTGCTCGTGGGGGACGCCCCGAGGAAGGACGTGTAGACGACCCGCCGGACCCCGGCCGCGGCGGCCGCCTCGACGACCGTGCGGTGCTGGGCCAGGCGGTCGGCGTGCTCGGCCCCCGACACGAACAGCAGGACGTCGGCGCCGTCGAACGCGTGGCGCAGCGCCTCGCCGTCGTCGTACGTCGCGACCCGCACGTCGGCGCCGTCGAGGTCGGGAGCGCGGCCCGGGTCGCGCACGACGAGACGCTGCGGGGCGCCGGCGGCCGAGAGCCCGCGGGCCACCCGGCCCCCGACCTGACCGGTGGCACCGGTGACGGCGATGAGTCCCATGGGGCCACCCTCCCACCGCGGCTCACACGGCGCGGGGCGTGGTCCGCGCGAACTCCTGCACCTGCGCGAGGTCGACGATCCCGGCGTCCGAGCCCAGCCCCGTCGCGACGAGGCTGCCGCACGCCAGGCCCCGTTCGGCGGCCGCGTGCAGGTCGAGGCCGTCGAGCAGCCCGGACACGAAACCCGCCGTCAGGGCGTCGCCGCAGCCGGTGCTGTCGACGACGTCGACCGCGTACGCGGGCAGGACCGTGCCGGGTTCCCCGCGCCGGGCCACGTGGACGCCGTCACCGCCGAGCGTCAGCAGCGTCGTGCCGACCCCGCGGTCGTGGAACCACGCGGCGATGTCGTCGTGGGCGTCCTGGCCGGTGATCCAGCCTGCCTCCTCGACGTTGGGCAGGAGGTAGTCGGTGTGCGGCAGGACCGGGGCGAGCAGTTCCTGCGCGTCCGGACGAGGGCTGGCCAGCAGGTCCACCGTCGTCGTCAGCCCCAGTTCCCTGGCCCGCCGCAGGATGCGGCCCGCGGGTTCCCCGTCCACGCCGGGCAGGACGAACAACCCGCCGAGGTGGAACACCTGCGCCTGCGCCACGACGTCCCACGGGACGTCCTCCTCACGCAGCCCCGCGTTCGCGCCGATGACGTGCAACGCGGGCCGGGAGCCGTCCGCGCGGATCGGCAACAGGCTCGCCGACGTCTGCAGCTCGGGGTCGGTGACGAGGTGGGAGACGTCGACGCCGTAGCCGGTCATCGTGGTGCGGACGAACTCGCCGATGGTGTCCGCGCCGACCCGTCCCACCGTCGCGACGTCCACCCCGAGCTTGGCGAGGTTCACCGACGGCGCGGCCGCCGTCCCGGCCACCGTGAACCGGATCTGCTCGAGGATCGCCAGCTGCTGCCCCGGCGGGACCTGGGTGAACGGCCAGCCCAGCGCGTCGGCGATGTGCGCCCCGAAGGAGACGACCTGCGGCATCGAACGTTCCTCCCGTTCCCGACGGTCCTCGGCGACCGACCGTGATCACGCAGTCTCGGAGGTCCACCGCACCCGGCGCAACCGGCCGCTCACCCGTGCACGCCTGTGGACAGCCACCCCTCCCCTGTGGACGACGGGCCGGGCGGGGTGGGTGTCGTTGTCACGGGGGGCTCGTAGGTTCGGCGCTTCGTCACAACGACCCCAACCCCCGGCGCGGCGGAGGTGACGGTGCGGCGATGCGGGGTGACTCACCGTCGAGGCGGGATGGACGGGTCAGGGGGCGAGGACGACCACGACGGCGGGGTCCGCGCCGTCCCAGCGGGCCGTCAGCGTCTCCCCCGCCGGCACCTCTCCCCCGAGCACCCGCAGGACGAGCAGCCGGCCGTGCCCGGTGTCGACCGACGTCACCGTGCCCTCCGTGCCGACCGCGACCTCGGTGACGGACGGGGAGTCCGCGGCGGAGCCGCTGCCCTGCGCGAACCCCTCCTTCGACCCGGGTTCGTACCTGCCTTCCACAGCGGTGACGAGGTCGGCCTCGTGCCCGCCGGTGGCGATCGCGCGGCGCGTGGTGTCCGCCCAGACGGGGTCACCGACGGCGTCGTACACCCACCGCCGACCCAGCACGGAGTGGTCCATCTGCGTCACGAGGAACGCCTCGGCTCCAGCCAGCGGGGCGCCGCGGTAGGTCAGCGGGACGGTCAGGACCGTCCCGTCGCCCGTGCGGACCAGGAGCGTCTCGATCCCCACCTCACCGGCCGGGTCGTCGAACCGGAACCGCCCCGCGACGACGGCCTCCCCCTCGGACGCAGGCGCCCAGGACTGCGACGGCAGCCAGGCGACGACCGCCTCGAGCTTGGTGGGGGTCAGCGTCGCGCGGTGGATGACGGCCATGGGCCGAACCTACTCGCGGGGGTCACCCCGGGAGCTGCCCGTAGACGCGGCCGACGGGCAGGCGCACGACCCGGCGCCGGTCCCGCACCATCGCGCGGCGGTAGTCGCCCCAGTCCGGGTGCTCGCCCGCGAGCGCCCGGTACAGGTCGACGAGTTCCTCGACGGCCTCGTCGTCCTCGCGCTGCGCGACGGCCGACAGGCTCGCGTCCCCCTCGACGACGACCCAGCTCCAGAAGTCGTCGCTGGTGACGTGCAGGCTGGCCCGCGGATCGCGCTCCAGGTTGCGCGCCTTGGCGCGGTCGGCGGTCACCGAGATCCGCACGAGCCGGCGGTCGGGGTCGTAGTGGTGCGTGACGTTGGACAGCTGCGGCCGGCCGTCGCGCTTGAGCGTCGCCAGGACGCTGTTGCGGGTGGAACCGACGAGGGCCAGGAGCGCGTTCTCCGTGTCGTCTGCCATGACGGTGCAACCCCCGACGGTCGCGAGTTTCTTCCACCCTCGACACGGGAGGCACGGCGCTGGTGCACTGGCTCAGGTGTCCGACACCGCCCAGACCGGTCTACCCCTCGCCCGGCTGCACGACTTCGTGCTCGCGCCGGGCGACCTCGTCGACGTCGACGGGGCGCTGCAGGACGACGGCGGGACCCTGCTTCTCCTGCCGTTGGGGGACGACGACGGCCCGAAGGCCGGTGAGCCCGTCGGCGCCGGTGTACCGGTCCAGCTCCCCGCGGGTTCGACGGCCGCACTACAGCACGTGGTGAGGGTCGTCGGTGAGTGGACGGGCGCGGAGGTCGTGGCGACCTCAGTGGAGGTCACCGCTCGACCTCGGACGCTGCGCGTTCTGAGCCGGGGCCCCGCGGCCGACGTCGAACCGTCTGTCTCCGCTGACGCCACGGCGCGCGCAACACTCGCCCTCGCCACCGGCGGCGAGGAACCGCATGGCCTCCTCATCGCGTTCGGAGGGGAGCGCCTGGAGGACGGCTCGGAACTGTCGATGGCCTGGTTCACCCGCGTCACGCCACCAGTGGCGGAGCGGCTGGTGGGAGTTCCGCCCCAGCAGCTCGCCGTCGACGTCTGGCTCGTCCCGGCCCCGCCCTCCTGAGGTCAGTGCCCACCCGGGTGACCGCTGGAGATGACCCGGCCGCCGTTCCCGTCGCTGTTCGGGATGAAGTTCCCCAGCGGCATCCGCGGTGGTTTCCGGCGGTCGGCCGCGACGAGCGACACCACGCCCCACACGCGGCGCAGCACGCGCAGGAGGAGGGGTCGTCGTCGCGGGGTGTCGTCGTCCACGTGTCGATGGTGCCACCGCCGCGTCCGGCCCGGTAGGCGTTCCCGGGTGGCACCGGGTGCCCCTTCAGAGCCCGGTCATCGCCTGCATCGCGGCGTTGTAGCGCTCCCCCGCCACCCCGAGCCGCTCGGCCGCCGCGGACAGTTCCGCGAGGTCGTCCGCAGCGAGGTCCAGCTCGACGGCTCCGAGGTTCTCGTCCAACCGCGACAGCCGGCGGGTCCCGGGGATCGGAACGATGTCGGGCCGCTGCGCCAGCAACCACGCGAGCGCCACCTGGGCCGGTGTCGCACCGACGGTTCCCGCGACCCGGCGGACGAGGTCGACGAGGGCCTGGTTGGCCGCGCGGTTCTCCTCGGTGAAGCGGGGGATGCGGGTGCGGATGTCGTCGGCGGCGAACTCCGTCGCGGTGTCGACGGTTCCCGTGAGGAAACCCTTGCCGAGCGGGCTGAACGGGACGAGGGAGATCCCGAGCTCGTCCAGGACGGGCAGCACCTCGGCCTCGATCTCCCGGGTCCACAACGAGTACTCGCTCTGCAGCGCCGTGACGGGGTGGACGGCGTGCGCGCGGCGGATGGTCCCGGCGCCCGCCTCGGACAACCCGAAGTGCAGGACCTTCCCCGCGGCGACGAGTTCGGCGACGGCCCCGGCGACCTCCTCGATCGGCACGTCCGGGTCGACGCGGTGCTGGTGGAACAGGTCGATCCGGTCGGTCCGCAACCGCTGCAGCGAGGCGTCGGCGACGCGGCGGATCTGCTCCGGCCGGCTGTCGGTCCCGACGGACGTCCCGTCCTGGATGTCCCAGCCGAACTTCGTCGCCAGGACGACCCGGTCCCGCAGGGGTTCCAGCGCCTCCCCGACGAGCTCCTCGTTGTCGTACGGGCCGTACACCTCGGCCGTGTCGAAGAACGTCACGCCCCGTTCGACGGCGCCCCGCAGGACGCCGACCATCTCCTGCCGGTCGCCGGGGTTCGGGCCGTAGCTCTGGCTCATCCCCATGCAGCCCAGGCCGAGGGCCGAGACGGTCAACCCGCCGTCGACGGTGCCCAGGGTTCGCGTTCGCATGATCACCCCTCCGGTTCTGCTGCGGTCGAGCAGCAGTCAACCCCTGCGGGTCCCGGCGCGACAGTCACTGGCGAAGGGTGTGACGGCAGACCACCCCAGGAGTCCGTGGACGGGTCCCACGCCGACCTACGATCGGTGGGGTGGACAACCGGGACGAGATCCGCACCTTCCTCACCACCCGACGCGCGAAGATCACGCCGGAACGGGCGGGTCTGGTCGTCCACGGAACCCGGCGCGTCCCCGGTCTGCGCCGCGGCGAGGTGTCCGGCCTGGCCGGGGTCAGTGCCGAGTACTACGCCCACCTCGAACGCGGGAACCTCGGCGGTGTCTCGGAGAGCGTGCTGCACGCGCTCGCGACCGCGCTCCAGCTCGACGAGGCCGAGCGCGCACACCTGCAGGACCTCGCCCGCGCGGCGGGGCCCGCGGCCCGGACCCGGCGACGGCCCGCACCGCAGGGGGTGCGGGCCGGGTTGCGGCGCGTCGTCGACGGGCTCGGCGACCTTCCCGCGTACGTGCGCAACGGCCGCCTCGACCTGCTGGTGTTCAACCGGATGGCCCGCGCGTTGTACGGACCGGTGTTCGACACGCCCCGATCGGCGGGACAGGAACCCAACACGGCGCGGTTCACCTTCCTCGACGACCGGGCGCGCGACTTCTGGGCCGACTGGTCGCGGGCGGCGGACGAGACCGTCGCGATCCTGCGCACCGAGGCCGGACGCGACCCCTTCGACAAGGGGTTGAGCGACCTCGTCGGGCAACTGTCCACGCGCAGCGAGGAGTTCCGCACCCGCTGGGCGGCGCACGACGTCCGGCTGCACTCGACGGGCGCCAAGCACTACCACCACCCCGTCGTCGGCGACCTGGAACTGGCCTACGAGTCGTTGCAGCCGGCCGCCGACCCGGGCCTGACCCTGCTGGTCTTCAGCGCCGAACCCGGGACCGCCTCGCACGACGGGCTGCGGCTGCTGTCGAGCTGGGCCGCCTCGCCGACGCTCGCGCGCAGGGAGTCCTGACGCCACGTCAGTCCGGGCGGGTGCCGCCCCGCGCGAGGACTCGGCCGGACGCGTCGAGCGCCCGCCAGGTCGCGTCCGTCGAGCGGGCGGCGACGTCCGCGGGGACGACGGGTGCGACCCACCAGACGCCGCCGTGGAGGGCGGCGACGCGGTCGATCCCGTCGGGCGTGCGCACGACCACGGCCGCCACGTCGGGCGCGGCCCAGCCGAAGTAGTCGACGACGTTCTCCCCGGGGCCGTAGCCCGAACCCGACCCGGCGACCGTCACCACGGCGTCGTCGGTGGGCACGGGGACGGTCGCGGACGACGCACCGCTGCTGTCCTCGCTCAGCCGGTAGGCGGTGCAGAAGAAGACGCGGTCGCCGCCGTCCTCGCGGTACCCGACGGCCGAGGAGACGTCCGTGGCGGCGGAGAACACGAGCCGCAGCGCGTCGGTCTCGCGCGCCGGGACCCGGTGGGACCCGTCGTCGAGCATGGACCGCCCCTCCCCCATCCGGGCGCACGCCTCGCCGTCGCGGACCTGCACCTCGTCGTCGACGGGGGACAGGCGCAGCCGGGGAGCCGTGGGGTCCTCCGGGGTCCCGACGGGCGGGGTGGGCGCGCGCTCGGTCGGCGGTTGCGGTCCGGTGCACCCGGCCGTCAGCAGGAGCACGGCGAGCACCGCCGCCGCCACCGGTCCGCGCACTGAGTCCTCCTCCTCCTCGGGCACCACGGTGGCAGCGGAGGCCGAGCGCTGGGAAGAGGGCCCGGGAACGACGAAGGCCCCGGTCTGCTGACCGGGGCCTCCACCACACGTGCGCGAGGGGGGAGTTGAACCCCCACGCCCTTTCGGGCACACGGACCTGAACCGTGCGCGTCTGCCTATTCCGCCACTCGCGCGTGCTGAGAGCAACCGTACCAGCCCGCGACACCCGCCGATGACGTGCCCACACGCCACCTCCACCTCTGCGCACCGCCGCTCCACAGGCGCGCAGGGGGTCCCCGGCTACGATTGCCGGGCCGGACTGTCTGGACGTGATCTTGAGGGGAGGCCCACCGTGGGAGTGCTCGACCGCTTCGAGCGCGGGGTCGAACGTGCCGTCAACGGTGTGTTCGCACGGGCCTTCCGCAGCGAGGTGCAACCCGTCGAGGTCGCCAGCGCCCTGCGCCGCGAACTGGACGACCGCGCGGCCGTCCTCTCGCGCGGCCGGACCCTGGTGCCCAACAGCTTCATCGTCGAGCTCGGCCCGGCCGACCACGAGAAGATCGCCTCCTGGCAGGACACCCTCGCCGACGAGCTCGTCGCGGCCGTCACCCAGCACGCCGAGAAGCAGCGGTACAGCTTCGTCGGACCGGTGCGGGTCGGCTTCCACGAGGCCGACGACCTCGAGACGGGCGTCTTCCGCGTCCTGTCCTCCACCGTCAAGGGCCGGGTCGCCCCGGCGACGCCCCGGACCAACCAGGCCGGCCGGCCCCGGCTGGAGGTCGACGGCCGCGGGTACGTGCTCGCGGAGTCGGTGACCGTCTTGGGGCGCGGCTCGGACGCCGACGTCGTCCTCGACGACCCGGGCGTCTCCCGCCGCCACGCGGAGATCCGCGTGGCGCCCGGCGGGGCACGGGTCTCCGACCTGAGCTCGACCAACGGGACGTTCGTGGACGGCGAGCGGGTGTCCTCGCTCGACCTGTGGGACGGGGCCGTCATCACCGTGGGACGCAGCAAGATCGTGTTCCACGCCGCCCGGCGGGACGAGGGCTGGACGTGACGGGCGAGCCGGGGACGCGTTCGTGAGCGAACTGACCCTCACCGTCCTGCGGTTGGGGCTCCTCGTGGTGCTCTGGCTGTTCGTGCTGGCCATCGTCGGTGTCCTGCGCGCGGACCTGCTGGGGACGCGCGTCACGGCCCGCCGCACCGAGCGCGCCACGGCCCGCCCGAAGCGTGACCCGGTCGAGGCCGCCCCCGAACCGGCCCGACCCCGCCGCGCGACGCTCGTCGTCACCGAGGGCTCGCTGCGCGGCACCACGCTCACCCTGGGGCAGAGCGCCGTCCTCATCGGCCGCGGCAGCGACTGCACCCTCGTGCTCGACGACGAGTACGCCTCCACCAAGCACGTCCGCATCACCGCCAACCCCGCCGGCGACGGCTGGACGGTCGAGGACCTGCAGTCCACCAACGGCACGTTCCTCGGCCGCGACCGCCTGACCGCCCCCGCCCCCTTCGAGCCCGGCACGCCGCTGCGCATCGGCAAGACCGTGCTCGAACTCCGGAGGTAGCCGTGGCCATCGCGCTGAACTACGCCGCGCGCTCGGACGTCGGACTGGGCCGCACGACGAACCAGGACTCCGGGTACGCCGGTCCGCACCTCCTCGTCATCGCCGACGGGATGGGCGGGCACGCCGGCGGGGACGTCGCCAGCTCCCTCGCCGTGGGCGAGATGTCCTCCCTCGACGGGGAGTCGCACGGCAGCGACGACGCCGCCCAGCACCTGCACGACGCCATCGAGGCCGCCAACGAGCAGCTGCGCCGGCGCATCGAGGCCGAACCGGACCTCAACGGCATGGGCACGACGGTCACGGCGATCCTGCGCGCCGGCTCCCGGCTCGTGCTCGCCCACATCGGCGACTCGCGCGGCTACCTCCTGCGCGACGGCGCGCTGACGCAGCTGACGAAGGACCACAGCTACGTCCAGACCCTCATCGACGACGGGCGCATCACGCCCGAGGAGGCCGAGCGGCACCCGCAGCGCTCGGTGATCATGCGCGTCCTCACGGGCCGGACGGACGACGAGGCGGACGTCTCGGTCCGCGAGGCCCGCCCGGGAGACCGCTACCTCCTCTGCAGCGACGGCCTGTCGGGCGTCGTCAGCCACGACACCCTCGCGGAAACCCTCGCCGCCGGCGAGGACCCGGACACCACGTGCCAGCGGCTCGTCGAGCTCGCGCTGCGCGGCGGCGGACCGGACAACATCTCCTGCGTCGTCGCCGACGTCGTGGAGCTCGGCGGCGGCGCACCGCCGTCGACGACCCCGCAGGTCGTCGGCGCGGCCGCGTTCCACCGACCCCGCCGCTCCTCGGCCGCCGGGACCCCGGCCGCCCGGGCCGCCGCCCTGCGCGCCGCGCAGGACGAGTCCGGCGACGACTCGGAGGACGACGATCGCCCGACGCTGACCGACCGCGAGCGCCGCCGTCGGCGGCTGCGGTGGATCGCCGGTCCGCTGCTCCTCGTGCTGCTGCTCGCGGCCGGCGGGCTGGGCCTGTGGCGGTGGAGCCAGCAGCAGTACTACGTCGGTGACGACGCCGGGACGGTCGCGATCTACCAGGGGCTGACGCAGGACATCGGTCCTCTGAAGACGTCGCACGTGCTGCAGACGACGGACATCGCGGTGGCCGACCTGTCGACGACGTGGTCCACCCGCGTCCGGGCGCGGGTGTCGTCGAGCAGCCTCGCCGACGCGCGCGAACTCGTCGCCAACCTCGAGGACAACGCCGCGGCCTGTCGCGCCGCGATCGCGGCGAACGCCCCCGTGCCGTCGCCGACGCCGAGCGCCACCCCGAGTGCGACCGGGACCCCGGACTACTCCGTGCCCAGTGTCGCCCCGACGAGCACCCCCACGAGTTCTCCCACCGAGACCTTGAGCCCCGAGGACTGCGGAGGCGTCGGCTGATGGCCACCGTGCTGCCCGTCTACCCCACGACCCGGCGCAACGTCGAGCTCGCCCTCGTGCTGCTCGCCGTCGTCATCGCCGGGGGCGCCTGGGCCGTCACCGGCCTGACCATCGACGGGTCGATGCCGCCGAACCTCTTCGCCTACGCCGGCGGGCTCGGCGGTCTCGCCGTCCTCCTGCACCTGCTGCTGCGCTGGCGGGCCAAGCACGCCGATCCGCTGCTGCTGCCGGTGGCGACGCTGCTCAACGGCATCGGCCTGGTGATGATCCACCGGCTCGACCTCTCCCTGGACTCCTCGGCCGCGTCCCGGCAGTTCATCTGGACCGCCCTGGGGATCGTCGCCGCGGGTGTCGTGCTGGTGTTCGTGCGCGACCACCGCATCCTGCGCCGGTACACGTGGACGGCCGCGGTCGCCGGTCTCGTCCTGCTGCTGCTGCCGCTCGCGCCGGGCCTGGGCCGCACCGTCAACGGGGCGCGGATCTGGATCGGGATCGGGCCGCTGTCGTTCCAGCCCGGGGAGCTCGCGAAGATCTGCCTGGCCGTGTTCTTCGCCGGGTACCTCGTCGTGCACCGCGACGCGCTGAGCCTGACCGGCAGGAAGATCCTGTTCCTGCAGCTGCCGCGGGCCCGCGACCTCGGGCCGATCCTCCTGGCCTGGGTCGCGAGCATCGGGATCCTCGTGCTGCAGCGCGACCTGGGGACCTCGCTGCTCTTCTTCGGGCTGTTCGTGGCCGTCCTCTACGTCTCCACCGAACGCGTGTCGTGGATCGTGCTCGGCCTGCTGATGTTCTCGGCGGCGGCCGTCTTCGCGGCCACGACGATGGGTCACGTCCAGGCGCGCGTCGACATCTGGCTGCACCCGTTCACCGCCGAGAACCGCAGCGGCGCCAGCTACCAGCTCGTCCAGGGCCTGTTCGGGATGGCCAACGGCGGGCTCACGGGGACGGGCCTCGGCGAGGGCCGGCCGCAGACCGTGCCCTACGCGAACTCCGACTTCATCTACTCGACGATCGGCGAGGAGCTCGGCCTGGCCGGCCTGTTCGCCGTGCTGGTCCTGTACGTCGTGCTCGTCGAGCGCGGGCTGCGGACGGCCATCGGCGTCCGCGACGGCTTCGGCAAGCTGCTCGCCGCCGGACTCGCGTTCTCCGTGACGCTGCAGGTCTTCGTCGTCGTCGGCGGCGTCACGCGGGTCATCCCGCTGACGGGTCTGACGATGCCGTTCCTCGCCGCGGGCGGGTCCTCGCTGGTGTCGAACTGGATCGTCGTCGCGCTGCTGCTGCGGGTGTCCGACCTCGCCCGCCGCCCGGCCGCGGAGGTCCGCAACGGCCCCGACGGCGACACCGGCGTCACCCAGGCGGTGAGGACCGCGTGAACCGTCCCCTGCGCCGGCTGTCCCTCGTGGTGGCCTTCCTCTTCTTCGCCCTCTTCGCGTCGACGACGTGGATCCAGTTCGTCTCCGCGGACCGGCTCAACGCCATGCCGGGCAACTCCCGGCAGCTGTACGCCGAGTTCGGCCGCGAGCGCGGCGCGATCCTCGTCCAGGGCGGGGCGGCCGTCGCCACGAGCGAACGCGTCGACGACCCCTACACGTTCCAGCGCGCCTACGCGGCGGGCCAGCTCTACGCGCCCGTCACGGGCTACTACTCGCTGCGCTACGGCACGGCCGGCATCGAGCGCGCCGAGAACGACGTGCTGTCCGGGTCCGCGGACGAGCTGTTCTACCGCAACCTCTCCAGCCTGCTGACGGGCGAGAAGCCGAAGGGCGCCGACGTCACGCTGACGCTGCAGCCGAAGGTGCAGCAGGCGGCGTGGGACGCCCTGGCCGGGCGCAAGGGCGCCGTCGTCGCCCTGGACCCCGAGACGGGGAACGTCCTGGCCATGGTGTCCAGCCCCAGCTACGACCCGAACACGCTCGCCAGCCACGACGGCGCGGCGCAGCAGCAGGCGTGGACGCAGCTCAACGGCGACGAGGACGACCCGCTGGTGAACCGCGCGACGTCCGCGCTGTACCCGCCGGGGTCGACGTTCAAGCTCGTCACGGCGGCTGCGGCGCTGGAGAGCGGGAAGTACACCGCCGAGTCGATGCTGAACGGTCCGCAGGAGCTCGACCTGCCGCAGACGGGCAACACCCTCAAGAACGACGAGGGCACCGCGTGCGGGCCGAACAACCAGGTGTCGCTGGCCGACGCGCTGAAGATCTCCTGCAACACGGCGTTCGGCGACCTGGGCGAGCAGCTCGGCGCGAGCGCCCTGGAGGAGCAGGCCGGGAAGTTCGGGTTCGGGCAGTCGCTGTCCATCCCGACCTCGGTGGCGACGAGCCGCTACCCGACCGGTGACGCCGTCGCCGGGCCGCTGCTCGCGTACTCCGCGATCGGCCAGGGCAGCGACGTCGCGACGCCGCTGCAGGTGGCGATGCTGTCCGCGGCCATCGCCAACGACGGGGTCGTCATGAAGCCGAACCTCGTCGCGAAGGTCAGCGAGGCCGGCGGGTCCGGCAGCGTCATCGAGCAGCCCTCGCCGAGCGAACTGGGCCGGGCCGTGAGCTCGAGCACCGCCAAGACGTTGCAGCAGATGATGGAGCTCGTCGTCAGCAACGGCACCGGCACGCGGGCGCAGATCGACGGCGCCACCGTCGGCGGCAAGACCGGCACGGCCCAGCACGGGGCGGGACTGCCGCCCTACGCGTGGTTCACGTCCTTCGCGGAGAAGGACGGCAAGAAGGTCGCGGTGGCCGTGGTCATCGAGGACGGCGGGTCGACCGAGAGCGCCTACGGCGGTCGATTGTCGGCCCCCGTGGCCAAGACGGTGATGGAGGCGGCGCTGGATGGCTGAGCACCGCACCGGTCGAGGACACGGCCACGGCGACGACGGCAGTGACACAGGACGCAGGGGACGGGGAGAGCAGTGACGGACACGACGACTGGCCACGGGGTGCCGGCGCCGCGCGTGCTCGGCGGCCGCTACGAGGTCGGGAACCTGCTCGGTCGCGGCGGCATGGCCGAGGTCCACGTGGCCCAGGACACCCGCCTCGGGCGGACCGTCGCGGTGAAGCTGCTGCGCTCCGACCTCGCGCGGGACCCCTCCTTCCAGGCCCGGTTCCGCCGGGAGGCACAGGCCGCCGCCGGGCTGAACCACCCCTCGATCGTGGCGGTGTACGACACGGGCGCCGAGCACCTCACCGAGCACGGCGGCGGCCGCGTCGAACTGCCGTGGATCGTCATGGAGTACGTCGAGGGCCGGACGCTGCGCGACATGCTGCGCACCGACCACCCGCTCGCCATCACCGACGCGCTGGCGTACACCGAGGGCGTCCTCGGTGCGCTGGAGTACTCGCACCGGATGGGCATCGTCCACCGCGACATCAAGCCCGCCAACGTCATGATCACGCCCGCGGGCGAGGTCAAGGTCATGGACTTCGGGATCGCGCGGGCCGTCAGCGACTCCTCGGCCACGCTGACCCAGACGTCCGCCGTCATGGGCACGGCGCAGTACCTGTCGCCGGAGCAGGCTCGCGGGGAGCAGGTCGACGCGCGCAGCGACCTGTACTCCACCGGCTGCCTGCTGTACGAGATCCTCACCGGCCGTCCGCCGTTCACCGGTGACGCGCCCGTCGCGGTGGCGTACCAGCACGTCTCGGAGCAGCCGCGGCCGCCGTCGGCGCTCGTGCCGGACATCCCGCCGGCCGTCGACCACGTCGTGCTCATGGCGCTGACGAAGGACCGCGAGCACCGGTACCAGAGCGCCGGCGACTTCGCCGACGACCTGCGCCGCGCCGTCGAGGGCCGCCCCCTGCGCGGGGCGAGCCTGCCGCCGACGGCCCAGGCCACCCAGCAGTTCGCCGCCGCCGCGCCCACGACCGTCACCCCGCCGGTGCCCGTCGGCCCGGCGACCGGGACGCTGCCGCGCGTCAGCGACGACGGACCGCTGGAGGAGGACCGCCCGCGGCGCTGGCCGTGGATCCTCGTCATCGTCGCGCTGCTGCTCGGCATCGGTGTCGTCGTGTGGGCGCTGTCGAACTCCGGCACCGACGGCGAGGGGTCCGGGAACCAGACCACGGCCTCGACGCCGGCGACCGTCGCGATGCCCGACGTGGTGAACGCCTCTCAGGCCGACGCCGAGAAGGCGATCACCGATGCGGGCCTGACGCCGAACGTCACCCAGGCCGCGAACGACACCGTCGCCGCCGGGAACGTCGTCAGCACCGACCCGCAGTCGGGCACCCCGGTGCAGGTCGGCGGCACGGTGAACGTCGTCGTGTCCTCCGGTCCGGACGCCGTCCAGGTGCCGAACGTCCGCGGGCAGTCGCAGGAGGAGGCCCGGCAGACGCTGCAGCAGGCCGGGTTCCAGGTCGGCAACGTCAACTCCGTCGACGACGCCTCGGTGGGCAAGGACGAGGTCGTCTCGACCGACCCGAAGATCGGCGCCTCGGCCCCCAAGGGCTCGACGATCGCCCTGAACGTCGCCAGCGGGCAGGTCACGGTGCCCGACGTCGTCGGGCAGCCGCAGACCGACGCCCAGAAGACGCTCAACGCCCTCGGGTTCAACGTCAACACCAAGGAGACCTCGGAGCAGGGCAGCGGCGAGCCGGGGTCGGTCGTGGACCAGAGCCTGCAGGCCGGGACGAAGGTCGACTCCGGCTCCTCGATCGACCTGGTCATCCAGGCGCAGCCCACGGCGACGGAGACCCCGACGTCGACTCCGACGGGGTCCTCCTCGCCGAGCCCGACGGGGTCGTCGACCGGGGGTTCGTCCGCCGGCAGCAGCCCGACCGGGGACTCCGGGGACGGCCAGCAATGACCCGCATCCTGCACCTGTCCGACACCCACCTCATGGCGGCGGGCGCCCTGCACAACGGCCTCGTCGACACGACCGCCGCGCTCGGGCACGTGCTGGAGTCGTTGCACGGCATCGGTTCCCTCGACGCCGTCGTCGTGTCGGGGGACGTGTCGGACGACGGGACGGTCGCCTCGTACACGACGGCACGCGACCTCGTGGGCGAGTTCGCGCGCTCGCACGGCGCCGTCGCGGTGTTCGCGATGGGGAACCACGACACGCGTGAGCAGTTCGCCGAGGTGCTGGGGCCCGTCCGGTCGGTCCACGACGTCGACGGGTTCCGCGTCGTCGTCCTCGACTCCTCCGTCCCGGGCCGCGGGTACGGGTTCCTCGACCCCGAGCAGCTGGACCGGCTGCGCCGGGAACTCGCGACGCCCGCGGTCCGCGGCTCGGCCGTGGTGCTGCACCACTCCCCCGTCCGGGCGCCGACGGTGCTGCACGAGGCGCTGAAGCTGCAGAACCCGGACGAGCTGCTCGACGCGCTGGTCGGCACGGACGTGCGGGTCGTGCTGTCGGGGCACTACCACCACCACGCCGCGCAGACGTACCCGTCGGGCCTGACGGCGCTGGTGGCGCCCGGTGTCGCGAACCGCAGCGACCCGTTCGCCGCGCACGGGCAGGAGCGGATCCTGCGCGGCCACGGGGCGTTGCTCGTCGAGGTCGACGACGCCGGGACGGTGTTCTCCAGCGTCCTGTCGATCCCCTCCCCCGGGGACGGGGAGGAGCTCTTCGTCCTCGACGAGGAGACGGTGCAGCGGATCGCGGCCGAGGCCGGGGTTCCGCGCTGAGCGGTCGGTTCCTCGCCTGGTGCGACGCGTTCAACGCGGCGCACCCGTGGGACCACAACGCTGCTTACCACCGCTGGATCGAGCGGCGGCTGCCGCGACGGTGCGGTTCCGCGCTCGACGTCGGCTGCGGGACGGGGGAGTTCACGCGCCGGCTCGCGCTTGGCGCCGACCGGGTGACCGGGATCGACGTCGACCCCGCCGTCGTCCGCACGGCGAGGGGGCTGTCCGAGGGGATCGAGTTCCGCTGCGGCGACCTGCTGACGGCCGAACTCCCTGGCGGGTACGACGTGGTGACGGCCCTCGCCGTCCTGCACCACGTGCCCCTGGAGGACGGCCTCGCCCGACTGCGTGACCTGCTCGCTCCCGGTGGGACGCTCGTCGTCCTCGGGGTTCCGGCCGGGCGTGGGTTCGCCGACCGGTGCGTGGACGTCGTCGCCGTCCCGGCGAACCTCGCGGTGGGGGCGCTGCAGACGCGGCGCCGGGGTTCGGCCGAGCGACCCGTGGCCATGACGGCACCCACCGCTCCCCCGAACGCCACCCTCGCGCAGGTGCGGGCGGTGGCGCGGCGCGTGGTTCCGGGCGCTCGGGTCCGGCGGCACCTGTTCTGGCGGTACTCACTGGTGTGGTCGGCGCCCCGCGGCGGCGAGGTTCACAACCCGAGCTCGCTCAGACCGGGGTGGTCGGCCGGACGCGGCCCGGTGGCGTCCCAGCGGAACTTCCGGTCCGACTCGACGATCGCGACGTCGTTGATGCTCGCGTGGCGGTGGGTCATGAGGCCGTCGCCGTCGAAGCGCCAGTTCTCGTTGCCGTAGGCGCGGAACCACCGGCCGTCCGCGTCGTGGTACTCGTAGGCGAAGCGGACGGCGATGACCTCGTCGGTGTGGGCCCAGACCTCCTTGACGAGCCGGTAGTCCAGTTCGCGTTCCCACTTGCCGGTGAGGAACTCGACGATGGCGGCGCGGCCCTGCAGGAAGGTGGAGCGGTTGCGCCACCAGCTGTCCTCGCTGTACGCGAGGGCGATGCGCTCGGGGTCGCGGGAGTTCCAGGCGTCCTCGGCGGCGCGGGCCTTGACGGCGGCGCTGGCGGCGGTGAACGGGGGCAGAGGCGGACGGGACACGGGGCACCTTCCGGACGACGAGCTGTACCTGTCGGTACGAGCTGTACTGAAAGGTACAATCGAGAGGCCGGCTCGTCAACGATCCATGGAGGCGACTCAGGAGAGGGCGGCGAGCAGGCGTTCTTCGACACGGGCCACGACATCGACGACCACGGCGTCGTCGTCGAGGGCCCGCGCCAGGACGAGCGCACCCTGGATCGCGGCGACCGCGTCCACCGCCAGCGCGGCGGCGTCCCGGTTCGCGACCCCACCCCGTCGCAGCGTCCGGGCCAGGCGGTCGACCCACTCGGAGAAGTAGGTCCGCACCGCGTCGGCGTGGGCCGGGAGTTCCCCACCGAGGGCCGCCACCGCGAACAGGCAGACCCGCCGGCGGGACAGGAAGTAGTCGCGGACCGTGCCCGTCATCTCCGCCACGGCGACGGACGCGTCCTCGGCGGTCCGCAGCGGGGTGAACACCTGCTCCTCGAACCACGCCTGCACCTCGGCCAGCACGGCCCGCGCCATGTCCACCTTCCCCTCGGGGAAGAAGTGGTAGAGGCTGCCGCGACCCATGCCGGTGTCCTGCTGGATGACCGACAACGACGCGGCCTCGAAACCCCGGCGGCGGAAGACGTCGGCGAGGGCGCGCACGGCGTCCGAACGGTCGAGGAGAGTCCGCGCCACCAGAGGCTCCTCCCGTTCCGTGGTCGGTCGTCTCCAGTGTACCGGCCAGTACAGGATCACGGCCGCGCGCGGTCGTGGTGCGGATCCCCCGACGGTTCCGCACCCGACCTGAGCGGTCAGAAGACCCGTCGCCTGGTTCCCGAGATGGGAACGAGGTTCAGGACCAGACCGACGACGATCAGCACGACGCCCACCCACAGCAGGACGTGCACCGACGGAACCAGCAGTCCCACGATCAGCAGGACGATGCCGAGGACGACCATGACAGCTCCTCCCTGAGCTCCGGAAACTCCGTGCTCTCGACGGTACTCCGCACGTCGCCGGACGCTCGTCGAGAACTCCCCCCTCCGCCGCCGTCACCCGAACGCCGGATCCCCTGCGCCGGAACGCGGCTCGTACGGAGCAGTTCGGTCACAGCACACCGGTGGCCGACCACCCTGCGCCACTGCCCGCCAGAACTCGGACGGTCAGAGTTCCCCCTGCGTGGCGGCGCGCGCCCGGACGACGACGGCCACCCCCAGCCCACCCCCCGCGGCGCTGACGGCGACCCCGACCTGCCCGGGCGCCAGCCCGCCGGCGAGGGCGACCAGCAGCGCGGCCCCCGTCGCCCCCCACGGGTGGCCGACCGCGAGCGCCCCGCCGTCGGGGTTCAGGCGCGCATCGGCGTCGTCGAGGCCCAGGTCGCGCGAACAGGCCAGCACCTGCGCGGCGAAGGCCTCGCCGATCTCCAGGCGGTCGACGTCGGCGAGGTCGAGGCCGGCGGAACGCAGCGCCTGCCGGACGGCGGGGGCGGCGGCGGCACCGGGCAGGGCCGGGTCGGCGCCGAGGGCGGCCGACCCGAGCACGATCAGACCCCCTGCGCCCCAACGCGACGCGGTGACCTCGTCGACGATCGCGAGACCGGCGGCACCGTCGGCGTGGGCGCTCGCGGTGGCCGCCGTGACGGTGCCGCCGAAGGCCGGCGGGAAGCGGGCGACGACCTCGGGGCGCAGGACGCGCGGCCGGGCGTCGTGCTCGACGCCGGCGAGGGGGACGAACCGTTCCGCCGTCCGGCGCCGGGCCGCGAGGGCCCGGGCGTGCGAACGGACGGCGAACGCCTCCTGGTCGGCGCGGGAGACGCCGAGGCGGGCGGCGAGCGCGTCGGCGGCGGGGCCCATGTCCGGGTCGGGGAAACCGTCGGGGGCGAAGGCGGCGCGCGGGACGACACCGTCGTCGTGCCGGGACGTCGTGCTCTCGGCCCCCACCGCGAGGACGGGGCCGCCGCCGGTGGCCGCGATCGCCGCGGCGAACCGGACGGCGGCCAGTCCGCTGGCGCACTGCGCGTCGACGGTCGTCCCGGCGACGTGGGCACCCAGACCGGCGGCGAGGGCGGCTCGGCGGGCGGGGTTGCCGTCGGCGGTCCCGACGCCGGCGACGACCTCGGCCACGGGGACGTCCTCCCCGGCGGCGCAGGCGGTCAGGTCGGTGGCGAGCGCGGTGAGGACGGCGGCCGCGAGGTCGTGGTCGCGCAGTCCGGCGAGGGTGGTGCCGGCGGTCGCGAAGGGCGTGCGGCGCGCGGCGACGACGACGGCGCTCACCGTCCCTCTCCCGCCAGCCGGGCGACGGCGGTGCGGTCCGGTTCGCCCTTGCCGGTGCGCGGCACCTCCGTGACGGCCAGCCAGCGCCGGGGCCTGGCCGCGGACGGCAACGAGCGGGCTGCCGCGCGCAGGTCCGCGGGCACGTCGGCCACCCCGACGACCACGGCCGTGACGACCTCCCCGAGGCGGTCGTGCGGAGTTCCGCAGACGACCACCTCCACACCGGGCGGGAGGTGCGGACGCAGGGCGTGCTCGACCTCGGCGACGAGGACGGTGCTGCCGCCGCTGAGGACCGCGCCGGGGCGCCCCAGGACGGCGAACCGTCCGTCCGGCAACGCTTCCGCGACGTCTCCGACACCGGCCCAGCCGTCCGTCACGACGGGGATCGCGCCGCCCGTCGCGTCGATCAGGGACCGCGCGACGTAGGGGGACGCGACCTCCAGGAGCGCGCCGCGCACGCGGACGTCGGCGCCGGGGAACGGGGAGAGGCCCTCCGGGTCCGACGAACCCGGTGCGTGGCGGGCGACCCCGACGAAGGACAGTTCCGCGGCGCCGTAGTACTCCACCACCCGCCACCCGCGCCCGAGGGCCCGGCGCCGCACGCGGGGGTCGAGCCCGGCCCCGCCGACGACGGCCGTCCGCACGTGCGGGTGCTCGTCACGGTCCAGGACGGCGGCGAGCACCGCGGGGACGACGTGGAGGACCGTGCTGCCGGTCGGTGGCAGGCGCTCCCCCGCCCCAGCGGTGCGGGCGCCGACGCGCAGCGCGTGCCACCCGGCGTGCAGCGTCAGCGTCGACGCCGGGGGTCCCGCGGTGCCGACGACGTCGTCCGGGCCCAGCTCCAGGAGGTCGGCGAGGGGCCGGACGGACGCCGCCCAGGACGCCGAGGTCCGCACGACGGCCCGGGGGCGGGCGGTGCTGCCCGACGTGCTGAGGACGACGTCGCCGGGCCTGACGTCACCGGCGTCGGCGGCCCGGCGGACGGCGCCGAGCAGCTCCTCACCGCCGGCGGGGTCGAGCACGAGGACGGGTGGGTGGTCCGGGTCGGCGGTGGCCGCGACCAGCGCGGGCGCCAGGTCCGCCCCGTCCGCGCGCAGGACGACGAGGTCGCCCGCCACCTCAGACGGAGGTGGTCGTACGGCGGCGGCGCAGGGGCAGGAGTTCTGGACGGGCGCGGTGCACACCGCTCGCGACGAAGGCCGTGAGGGCGGCCTTCAGGAGGTCGCCGGGCAGGAACACGGCGCTGGCCCACGCGGCGCTCACCGGCAGGTCGAGGATCAGCAGCTGCAGGGGGACACCGACGGCGTAGACGACGCCGATGCCACCGGCGACCGCAGCCGTGAAGAACCACTGCGGCTGGTCGCTCGGGCGCCGCGCGGCCAGCCACCCGGTGAGCGCTGCCCCCAGCGGCCACCCGAGGAGGTACCCGACGCTCGGGCCGGCGAACACGCTGAGGCCACCGCGTCCGCCCGCGAGCACGGGCAGGCCCGCCGCGCACAGGACGAGGACGACGAGCACCGCGAGCGCCCCGCGCCGGGCTCCGAGGAGCGCTCCGGCGAGCATGACGCCCAGGGTCTGCAGGGTGATGGGCACCGCGTTGCCGAAGAGCGGCAGCTGCCCGGGCGCGCCCAGGACGACGATGACGGCGGCGAAGGTCGCGATGAGCGCGACGTCGCGGGAGGTCGAACGCTGCACCGGACGCATGAGGCGGAAGAGTAGTCAGCCCGAGGTGCCCCGGGTGACCGTCCGGTCAGATCCGGTGCAGCCGGGCCACCGCGGCCACGTCCGCCTCGACCTGCTGCAGGAGCTGCGCGCCGTCGCGCGTGACGTGCAGGACGACGCGCCGCCGGTCCAGGGGGTCGAGCGCCCGGGCGAGGAGACCGTCGTCGACGAGGGCGTCGACGGCGCGGCTGGCCGTGGCCGGCGCGATGAGCAGCGCGTCGACGAGGTCGGTCATGGAGGAACCGGGGGCGTGCGCGACGTGCGCCAGGCACCGCCACCGGTCGACGGTCAGCCCCCCACCGCGCAGGGCGTCGGCGAGCGCGGACTGCACCGCGGCCGCGGCGCGGAGGTTCCCCAGGACCGTGCGGGAGACGTCCGAGGACGGGACGAGGTCCGGCTGGACCTGCTGGGGCATGGATCCTCCGACGACCTCGGGAACCCCGGGCGGACGGGGTCGGTGTGGAATCGTGGTCAGCATGCCAGAGGGCGCGCAGGGCCGGGAGCGGCCCCGCCCCGTGCCACCCGCGCGGGTGCCCTCGCCGCGCGAGGCGTACCGGGTGGCCCTCGTCGTCCCCCGCCGGGGACCGGCCGGCATGTTCGGCCCGTCCTGCCGCGCCGCCGCGCACCTGGCCGCCGAGGAGGTCGACGCCGCGGGCGGCGTGGCGGGCCGGCCGGTGCACCTCGTGGAGGTCGACGCGGGGGCGCCACCGGCCGAGGTCGCCCGGACCGTGTCGGCGCTCGTGGACCGCGGGGAGGTCGACGCCGTCGCCGGCTGGCACCTGTCCAGCGTCCGTCAGGCCGTAGCCCCCGCCGTGGCGGGCCGCGTCCCGTACGTCTACGCCACCGCCTACGAGGGCGGGGAGGTCGGCGACGGCGTGGTCTGCACCGGGGAACTGCCCGGTGAGCAGGTGGTCTCCGCTCTGCGGTTCCTGCGGCGGGAGTTCGGGTGGCGGCGCTGGCTCGTCGTGGGGGACGACTACGTCTGGCCGCGGGCGACGGCCCGGGACACCGCGCGGGTCCTGGCCGCCGACGGCATCGTCCTGCAGGAACCGGCCTGGGTCCCCCTGGGCTGCAGTGACGACGCCGTCTGGGACCGGGTCGTCACCGACGTGGGGCGGCACGCGGCGCGCCGGCCGGCCCCGGACGGGGTCCTCATGCTGCTGGTGGGTTCGGACGGGGTGCGGTTCAACCGGGTGTTCCACGCGGCGGGCCTGGACGACCGGCTCGTGCGGTTCAGCCCGTTCATGGACGAGACGATGCTGCTGGGCGGTGGGCCCGGGA
This sequence comes from Kineococcus sp. DHX-1, assembly GCF_042473625.1. Taxonomy (GTDB): domain Bacteria; phylum Actinomycetota; class Actinomycetes; order Actinomycetales; family Kineococcaceae; genus Kineococcus. The sequence goes on from NZ_CP170445.1 coordinate 4,497,476, forward strand.
CCGCGCGCGGGCTCTTCGCCTCGGCGGGCTGGTTCGCGGGCCTGGCGTCGGCCTCCGCACTGGAGTTCAGCGCGGGGTTCGCGCGGCAGTACGAACGGCTGGTCGGGGTGGACGGTCTGGCGGTGCCCTCCCCCGGCACCATGGCGGAGAGCACCTACCTGGGGTTGCGCCTCCTGGCCGAGGTGGGGCGCCGCACCGTCCCCGGCCCGCGGGACGTGGACGCCGCCCGGTCGTCGTGGGCCTGGGACACCCCGCACGGGACGGTGCGGCTGGACGCTGGGCGGGCTCACCACCGGGTCCACCTCGCGGTCGCGACGGGCGCGGAGTTCGAGGTGCTGGCGGACGTGACGACGGGTCCCCGGGCCTGACGGCGGGGAACGATCGGGGTGTTACGTCCGTGTTTCCGAGCCGTTCCGGCGTCGTGAACTTTCCAGAGCCGTTGCCTTGCAAGGACTTGCGCACCGCTGCGTGGTTGACCCGCCGGAAGGCCGCCCCCTAGGTTCGATTCGCTTCCACATGGAAGCGTCCCCAGCCCAGGCCCGGAGGTCCGCGATGACCCACGACACCCGAGGCGCCCAGCCGGCCGCGCCCGGCACCGAGCACCTCAGCGCCGCCACCTCGGAGACCCTCGAGGACTACACGCTCCGCTTCGCCCCGCGCAGCTACCGCCGGTGGACGCCGGCCGTCGTCGCCACCTCCGCCCTCGGCGGCATCGCCTACCTCGCCGACTTCTCGATCGGGGCGAACATCGGCATCGCGCACGGCACGACCAACGCGCTGCTCGGCATCGCCGTCGCGGCCGTCGTCATCTTCGTCAGCGGGTTCCCGCTGGCCTACTACGCGGCCCGCTACAACATCGACCTCGACCTCATCACCCGCGGATCGGGTTTCGGCTACTACGGGTCGGTCGTCACGAACGTCATCTTCGCGACGTTCACGTTCATCTTCTTCGCCCTCGAGGGTTCCATCATGGCCCAGGGCCTCGAACTGGGCCTGGGGATCCCGAAGTGGATCGGCTACGCCCTCTCGACCCTCGTCGTCATCCCCCTCGTCGTCTACGGCATGAAGGCGCTGTCGAAGATGCAGGTCTGGACGACCCCGCTCTGGCTCGTGCTCATGGTCATCCCCTTCGGGTACCTCGTCGCCACGAACCCCGACAGCGTCGGGGAGTTCTTCGCCTACACCGGCGCGGACGGGTCCGGGTCGACGGTCAGCGTGGCCTCGGTCCTCCTCGCCGCGGGCGTCTGCCTCTCGCTCATCGCCCAGATCGCCGAGCAGATCGACTACCTGCGGTTCATGCCGCCCCGCACGGCGGAGAACACGCGGCAGTGGTGGACCGCCGTCGTGCTCGCCGGTCCCGGCTGGGTCGTCTTCGGCGCACTGAAGCAGGCCGTCGGCCTGTTCCTCGCCGTCTACCTCATCGCCCGGCTGGACGGTCAGGCCGCGGCGAACGCCAACGAGCCCGTCCACCAGTTCCTCGGCGTGTACGAGCAGATGGTCCCCGGCTGGCTGGCCATGACGCTGGCCGTCGTCCTCGTCGTCATCAGCCAGCTGAAGATCAACGTGACGAACGCCTACTCCGGGTCGCTGGCGTGGACGAACTCCTTCACCCGCGTCACCAAGCACTACCCCGGCCGCATCGTCTTCGTCGTCGTGAACCTCGCCATCGCGCTGACGTTGATGGAGGCGAACATGTTCGACTTCCTCAACACCATCCTCGGGTTCTACGCGAACTGCGCCATGGCCTGGGTCATCACCGTCGCCACCGACATCGTCGTCAACAAGCACCTGCTGGGGATCTCCCCGAAGGTCGCCGAGTTCCGTCGCGGGATGCTGTACCCGGTGAACCCCGTGGGGTTCGTGTCGGTGCTGCTGTCGGCGGGCCTGTCGATCGTGGTGTTCTTCGGCGGGTTCGGTGCCGGGGTGCAGCCCTACTCCCCCGTCGTGGCCGTCGCGCTGGCCGTCGTCTGCCCGCCCGTGCTGGCGCTGGCGACCCGGGGGCGCTACTACCTGCGCCGCACCGACGACGGCCTGGACCTGCCGATGCACGACGCGGACGGCAACCCGTCGGGCGCCGTCGTCACGTGTCACGTCTGCCACCAGGACTACGAGCGTCCCGACGTCACGGCCTGCCTCACCCACGACGACGTCGTCTGCTCGCTGTGCCTGAGCACCGACTCGGTGGGCGACCACGTCCTGCCGGCGGCCGGCGCCGTCCCCGCACCCCGGTGACTCCTCCCACGACCCCGTTCGACGTCCTCGCCAGACGTCCAGGCCACCGCACGACGAAGGGCTAGTGTCCGCTCCCGTGAACATCAGTCCGGCCGACACCGAGAAGCTGCTCCTGGCGGTCGCGGGCATGGTCGCCCGCGACCGCCTGCAGCGCGGCGTGCTGCTGAACCACCCCGAGGCCGTCGCCCTCCTGTCCACCTGGGTCGTCGAACGCGCCCGTGAGGGCGCGCTCGTCGTCGACCTCATGGAGGCCGGACGGCACGTCCTGCGCACCGACCAGGTCATGCCCGGGGTCGCGGAGATGCTGCACGACGTGCAGGTCGAGGCGACGTTCCCCGACGGCCGCAAGCTCGTCACCCTGCACCACCCCGTCACCGACGGCGGCGCCCCGCCGCAGGAGGCACCGGGCGCCGTCCGCGTCCGCCCCGGGACGATCGCCCTGAACGCCGACCGCACCGACGCCGAACGGCTCACCCTGCGGATCGAGAACACCGGCGACCGACCGGTGCAGATCGGATCGCACCTGCACCTGCCCGACGCGAACCCGGCGCTCCGGTTCGACCGCGCCGCCGCGCACGGGTTCCGGCTCGACGTCCCGTCGGGCACCTCGGTCCGCTTCGAACCCGGCGTCGCCCGGATCGTGGCTGCCGTCGCCCTGCGCGGCGAGCGCCGGGTCCCCGGCCTGCAGACCGACCGCACGCACCTCGGGGAAGGGGGCCGTCTCGATGGTTGAGGTCGACCGCGCGGCGTACGCCGCGCTCTACGGGCCCACCACGGGCGACCAGGTCCGCCTCGGCGACACCGACCTGTGGATCGAGGTCGAGCACGACCTCACCGTCGGGGGTGAGGAGGCCGTCTTCGGCGGCGGGAAGTCGATCCGGGAGTCCATGGCGCAGGGCACGACGTCGCGCGCCGACGGCGCCCCGGACACCGTCGTCACGAACGCGGTCGTGCTCGACCACACCGGCATCTACCGCGCCGACGTGGGGATCCGCGACGGGATCGTCTGCGGCATCGGCCGGGCCGGGAACCCCGACGTCGCCGACGGCGTCCACCCCGCCCTGCGCATCGGCCCGTCGACCGACGTCGTCTCCGGCGAGGGACGCATCCTCACCGCCGGCGGCATCGACACCCACGTCCACCTCATCTCCCCCTCGCAGGTGCACGAGGCGCTGGCCGCGGGCATCACGACGATCGCCGGCGGCGGCACCGGTCCCAGCGAGGGGACGAAGGCCACGACCGTCACGCCCGGCGCGTGGCACCTCGCGAACACGCACCGCGCCCTGGACGACCTGCCCGTCAACGTCCTGCTGCTGGGCAAGGGGAACACCGTCTCCGCCGCGGGCCTGGCCGAGCAGGCGCTCGCCGGTGCGGCCGGGTACAAGGTCCACGAGGACTGGGGGTCCACACCCGCCGCGATCGACGCCGCCCTGCGCGCCGCGGAGGAGTTCGGGCTGCAGGTGGCCCTGCACTCCGACTCCCTCAACGAGGCCGGGTACGTCGACTCGACCGTCGCCGCCATCGCCGGGCGCTCCATCCACGCGTTCCACACCGAGGGCGCCGGCGGCGGTCACGCGCCGGACATCATCACCGTCGCCGGGCTGCCCCACGTCATCCCGGGCTCGACGAACCCCACGCTGCCGCACACCGTGAACACCGTCCCCGAACACCTCGACATGCTGCTCGTCTGCCACCACCTGAACCCCGCCGTCCCCGAGGACCTCGCGTTCGCCGAGTCCCGCATCCGGGCGACGACGATCGCGGCCGAGGACGTCCTGCACGACCTCGGCGCGCTGTCGATCACGAGTTCCGACGCGCAGGCGATGGGACGCATCGGGGAGGTCATCACCCGCACCTGGCAGGTGGCCCACGTCATGAAGCACGCCCGTGGCGGGATGGACGCGCGCGCCGACAACGAGCGCGCGAAGCGCTACGTGGCGAAGTACACGATCAACCCCGCGATCGCGCACGGCATCGACCACCGCGTCGGCTCGGTCGAGGTGGGCAAGCTCGCCGACCTCGTCCTGTGGGACCCGGCGTTCTTCGGCGTCCGGCCCGCGGTCGTCCTCAAGGGCGGCGCGCTCGTCCTGGGGGCGCTCGGGGACCCGAACGCCTCGATCCCCACGCCCCAGCCGGTGCTCCTGCGGCCGGCCCTGGCACACCCCGTCGGCGCCGACGTGTCCGTCAGCTTCGTCGCCCCCGCCGCGCTGGCCGACGGCCTGGCGGACCGGCTGTCGTTGCGGCGCAAGCTGGAGGCGGTGCGGGGCACCAGGTCGGTGGGCAAGGCGCAGATGGTCCACAACGACGCGCTGCCGCGCATCGAGGTCGACCCGGAGACGTTCGCCATCCGCATCGACGGCGACCTCGTGGAACCGGCGCCCGCCGTGGAACTGCCGCTGGCCCAGCGGTACCAGTTGTTCTGATGGGTTCTCCCGACCTCCTGCTGGCGCTGCTGGCCGACGCCCGGCTGCCCGTCGGCGGGCACGCGCAGTCGGCCGGCGTGGAACCGGCGATGGCCCACGGCGGACTGACGGCCGCGGAGGTCCCCGCGTTCATCGCCGGCCGGCTGCGCACGGTCACGGCCGTGGAGGCGGGAACCGCCGTCGTCGCGCGGCACCACGTCCTGGCCGGGGCCGACCTGGCCCAGGTCCAGCGCGCGTGGGCCGCCCGGACGCCCTCGCACCCGTTGCGCGCCGCGTCCTGCACCCTGGGCCGTGGCTACCTGCGGCTGGCCCGGCGGTTGTGGGCGGACGCACCGCAGCTCGAGGGCGGCTGGGACGGGTTCGAGCGGACGTGCGGACGGACGCCGCCGCGACCGCTCGTCCTCGGCGCGCTCGCCGCCGTCGCCGGGCTCGACGCGGAACGGCTCGTGCGGTTGTGCGCGCACGAGGACGTCGCCACCGCCGCGGCGGCGGTGCTGAAGCTCGACCCCCTCGACCCGCTGGTCGCCACCGGCTGGATCCTGCACGCGCACGACGCCGTGGAGCAGCTCGTCGAGCGCTGCGCGCGGCTCACCCACCCCGACGAGGTCCCCGCGACCGCGGCCCCGCTCGTCGACCAGTTCTCCCTGCAGCACGCCACGACGAGACAGAGGTTGTTCCATGCCTGACCACCGCCCCGGAACCCCCACCCGCGCCCTGCGCCTCGGCATCGCCGGACCCGTCGGCACCGGCAAGAGCTCCCTCATCGCGCTGCTGTGCCGGGAACTGCGCGACACCCACCGCCTCGGGGTCATCACCAACGACATCTACACCGACGAGGACGCGCGCTTCCTGCGCTCGGAGGGCGTGCTGGAACCCGAGCGCATCCGGGCCGTCGAGACGGGCGCGTGCCCGCACACGGCCATCCGCGACGACGTGACGGCCAACCTGTCGGCCGTGGAGGACCTGGAGCAGGACTTCGACCCGCTCGACCTGGTGCTGGTGGAATCCGGCGGGGACAACCTCACGGCGACGTTCTCGCCGGCACTGGTGGACGCCCAGATCTTCGTCCTCGACGTCGCGGGTGGGGGCGACGTCGCGCGCAAGGGCGGTCCCGGCATCGGCCGTGCGGACCTGCTCGTCGTCAACAAGACCGACCTCGCCCCGCACGTGGGCGTCGACGTCGACCGGATGCGGGCCGACGCCCTCGCGGCCCGCGACGGACGGCCGGTGGTCGCCCTGTCGCGCACCGACCGCGCCTCGATCGACGCGCTGACCGGCTGGCTGGAGGGCGTCCTCGCGAGCTTCCGGTCCGGCGAGCACTCCCCCGTCGACCCCGGGCCCATGGCCCCGCACTTCCACGCCGACGGGACCCGGCACAGCCACGACCACGCCGAGGACGGGCACGAGCACGCGTGAGCACCCGCGTCGTCGTCCGCCCCGGCGGCGCGCTCGAGCTGGGCGTCGGCGCCCTCGCCCCGAAGGTGCTGCAGCGCAGCGGGCAGCACACCCGCATCGCGCTGGTCGGGACGAGGGCCCTCCTCCTGGCCGGTGACCGCGTGGACGTGCACATCGAGGTGGCCGCGGGGTGCTCGCTGGACCTCGTGGAGGTCGCCGCGACCGTCGCCTACGACGGCCGGGGCGGACCGCCCGCCCACTGGTGCGCGACGGTCGTCGCCGGACCGGGCGCCCGGGTCGGGTGGGACGCGCAGCCGCTCGTCGTCGCCACGGGCGCCGACGTGGACCGGTCCGTCCGGATCGACCTGGCGACCGGGGCCGTCGTCACCCTGCGCGAGGACGTCGTCCTCGGCCGGACCGGGGAGCGGGGCGGCCGGCTGCGCGCCCGGACGCACGCCCGGCTGGACGGCGGGGACCTGCTGGTCGAGGACCTCGACCTGCGCGACGACGACCTCCGGCGCTCCCCCGCCGTCCTCGGGGCGGCGCGGGGGCTGCGGACCGTCACCGTCCTCGGACGACGCGTCGAGGAGGGGTCGCCCACCGCCCTGCAGCTGGAGGGCCCCGGGACCGTCCTGCGCGAGGTGCTGGTCGGCGGCGGCGGCCCGGCCGCGGCCTGACCTCCGGCGATCGGGTGCGCGCGCGGGCCTCGTCGTGCGACGGTGGAGGTCACTCGCTGGAGAGGGGAAGGTCATGGGCTCCGTCGCCGTCGTCTTCATCGCGCTGGTCGTCTCGGCGCTCGTCCTCGTCGCGCTCATCGTCACCCTGCTGGTGCGCGACCGCGGCCGTGACCGGTCGTCCCGGGACGTCCCGCACCGCAGCGACTGGGACCTGGCCGGGTCGGCGCCGATGGCGCACCGCCGGGGCACGGGGACGCCGTCCGGCAGCTGACCTCCCGCTGACCTCCCGCTGCGGCGGGGTCGGTACCGGTCCGGTGGACCACCGCGGGTGTCCGGTTCCGGGCGCGGTTCAGCGCTCCCCACCGCGGTGCAGTTCCTGCCACGCCCGCTCAGCCAAGCCGTCGCCGCCGGCGGCACCGGCGAGCAGGTGCGCGTCGGCGCCGGCGGTGTCACCTCGTGCCAGCAGCAGCACCGCGAGGTTGTGGTGGCAGTAGAGGTCACCGGCGGCGATGCCCGCCCGGTAGGCCTCCTCGGCGGCAGCCTCGTCGACGACGCCCGCGTCCGAGACGTCCAGCTCGTCGGCGAGGTCGTCACCGCACAGCACGTTGCCCAGGGGGAGCCAGCACTGGCTCTGACCGAGCTTGGCCCCGAGTTCCAGCTGCGCCCGGGCCTCGCCACGGCGGCCGGTGGCCACGAGCAGCTCCGCCAGGCAGACCCGCGCGTCCCCGTCGACGGCGGCACCGGCACGCAGTCGCTCCTCCAGCGCGGGATCGGCGGTGCGCTCCCACTGCCAGCAGGCCAGCAGCGCGGCGGCAGGTGGGTGGTCGCGCTCGGCGGCCTCGGCCAGCCGGGCTTCTGCGTCCTCGGCCAGGCCCTGCTCGCGCAGCAGGTGCGCGAGGTTCACGTACCCGTCGGGCTGAGCTCCGGAGTCCCAGGCGGCGCGGTAGGCGCCCATCGCGCCGGCCAGGTCGCCCAGGCGTTCCAGGACGGCGCCGAGGTTGAGCCAGGCGTCGGTCTGCCCGGCGGCGACGGCCCGCTGGTAGGCGTCGACCGCCTCGAGCGGACGGTCGAGTTCTCGCAGGGTGTTGCCCACGTTGAACCACATCGACTCCTCGCCCAGTGCCACCGCCCGCTCGAAGCACGCGAGCGCCTCGTCCTGACGGTCGAGGTCGGCCAGGTCGCAGCCGACGTCGATGAGCGCGTCGACGTCCGCACCGTCGAGCGCGGCAGCCAGTCGCTCGTCCAGTTCCGGGGTCACCACCCGAGTGTGCCCACACGCCCGCCTCACCGGCCCGACAGGCCAGGATGGTCCGGTGCCGGACGATCTCGACGTCGCCTTCCTCGCCGTGAGCGCCGCGGCGGCCGTGGCGCTGCGCGCCTTCGGGGACCTGGCCTCGGTCCAGCCGCAGGTGAAGGACGACGGCTCGGTGGTCACCGAGGCGGACCGGCAGGGCGAGCAGGCGGCCCGCGACGTGCTGGCCCGCCACCGCCCGGGGGACGCCGTCCTGGGCGAGGAGTTCGCGCTCGGCGACGGGGCGGACCGGACGGGCCGACGGTGGATCGTCGACCCGATCGACGGGACGGCGCACTTCGTCCGCGGTGACGACCCCTGGCTGGTGCTGCTCGCGCTGGAGGTCGACGAGGTGCTCGAGGTGGCCGTGGCCGCGGTCCCGGCACAGGGACGGGTCTGGTGGGCCGTGCGCGGGGGCGGCGCCTCGGCCGGCACGCTGGACGCAGCCGGCACCGTGACCGGTGCTCGACCCCTGGCCGTCTCCCCTCCCGCGGCGAGCCCAGGGTTCCCGCGGATCGGCGTCGTCCCCGCGGCCCCGTTCCAGCTCGACACGGACCGCGACCTGGCGCGTCGTGCGGGGGCCGGTGCCGAGGCGGCGCAGTGGCCGCTGCACCCGGCGCTGCTGGTCGCCCAGGGCGACCTCGACGTGGCCGTGCAGACGCGGGCGTCCATCTGGGACGTGGCGGCGACCACCCTGATCGTCGCGGAGGCCGGCGGTCTGAGCAGCGGCGTGGACGGGTCTCCGGGCCTCGGGGACGGTCCGCGCGTCTTCTCGGCGGGGCCTGCGGTGCACGCCGTCGTGCTGGCCGCGACGGCCGACGGGCCGCCCTGATCCGTTGGTGGGGACGTTCCTCGACGGGTCCCTCCCCACCGGTCGCACCGTCGGTCCTCGGCTGGTCGCCGCCCTGTGGACTGCGCGGGCTCCTGTCGTCGCGGGACCCACAGGCGCCGTTCCGGTCCGTCCGGGCCCCACGGTGTGGACGACGCCGGAGGCAGGTCGGTGCTCTCCAGCAGGCTGCCGCCATGCCGATCCCGCACCCCGCTCTGCAGCGTCCCGTCCGCACGCCCGAGGAACTCACCACGCGGTGGGAGTCCGTCGCGGCCCTGGGAGGCACCCCCGACGACCCGTACGACCCCGACGACGACGGCGCGGACCTGTGGATCCAGCTCTTCGACGCCACCGGTCGCGCCCACGGTGTCCTCGTCGTCGTGGAGGGCGTCGATCCCACGCCCGACGACGAGCTGACCGGGAGCCTCGCCGGAGTCCTCGCCCACCTGCTCACCCGGGAGGTCGGGCCGGGTGCCGTCGCGGTCGCCCTCGTCCCGCGGACGCCTCGCGACGTCGCGGTGGACGACCTCGCCTGGGGCCAGGCGCTGGTGACGGCCTGCCGCACCGAGGACGTCGCCCTCCTCGGCGTGCACCTCGTCAGCGGCGTGCGCGCCCGCCGACTGCTGTGACGACGAGTGCGCGCGGGGCGGGCTCAGCCGACGGGCGCGGGGGCGGGTCGGGCCTGCTGACGCGGGTTGGGCCGGCGGACCGCCTCCTGCATGGACATCCCGCTGATGGCGTCGCAGAGGTCCGGCAGGGACTCGAGCACCTGCTCGGCCACCTCGAGCGGGACGGCCTGCGGCGACAGGATCGTGACGGTGACCTTGCCGCGGCTGCTCGGGCCCTGCGAGACGAAGCAGCCGGGGACGCGCTCGGCGATCCCGGAGATGAACCCGTTGAGGTCGCGCACGCCGATCGGCCTCGTCGTCTCGATCGCCAGCACAGTCTTCATCGCGCTCCTCCGCAGGGTGGCCGTGGACGGATCCGTCCGGGGGGACGGGGTCCACGTCGTGGGTGTTCTCGAGTGGGTCACGGTGACCCGCACGGGCGTCTCACCTCCCCCGCTCTGTCGGCACGCACCGGCCCCGGCCACACACGGCGTCGCCCGAATCGCCCTGAACGGACCAGCGCGAACGGGTCCGCTCACAGCCCGCGGTCAGCGGCGGCCGGCGCCCGCGGGTGCGCTCAACCCGGCGCGCACCTCGACGCTGGCCCGTGCGGCGGACTCGGCGCGCTCCCCGTTCACCCCGCAGGCCCCGAGGCAGGCCGCGGCGATCTGCTGCGGCCGGCGCTCGACCCCCGGCAGGGACGCGGCCATCTCGACCAGGTGCAGGCAGACCTGGCCGAGCACCCGCGGGTCCACGGGGTGCCCCGCCGGCACGACGTCCCGCGCTAGCTCGGCGTAGACCTGGCCGAGCTGGCGGCGGTGCTCCCGGAACTGCTCGAAGCGCGGCTGCTGGACCTCCGGCGCCACGTACAGGGCGGGGATGCCGAGCGGTCCGGTCAGCAGCGTCCCCACGTCCACGACGACCAGCGCGTGCAGCGCGGTGGCCGCGTCCGGCGCCTGCGACCGCAGCGCGTCGACGACGTCGAGGGTCGGCCGCACGGACGCCTCGAGGAGCTCGAGGAAGATCTCGTCCTTGCCGGCGAAGTGGTGGTAGAGCGAGGCCTGCCGGAGGCCGACGCGGTCGGCGATGGCCCGCGTCGACGTGGCCGCGAAGCCGGACTCGGAGAACAGCGCCGCCGCGGCGTCGAGGATCTCCTGGCGCGGCGTGCGGCCGTCGTCGGCGGCCCCCCGGCTGCGGGGCCGTCCGACCCGACCCGTCCCGGCCCGCTCGCTCACCCCGCCGATGCTGCCACGACCTCTCCGGCCCCGGCGGCGCGGGCGGCGAGCCACGACCCGGCCGCGGTGATCTCCCGCGCCCCCTCCAGGGCCGCGGGTTCGGCGAGGAACCCGCGCACCACCCGTCCGTCGTCCAGGGTCACCGCGCCGATCGTCATGGGCTGCGGCAGTGCCGCGACGAACGCGCCGAAGCCCGCCGCGGGCAGGCGCCACACCTCGCCCAGCACGCCGGCTCCTGCGGGGTCGCGCACCATCCCGGGCTTGGGCGGGACGGTGTCGAGGGCGAACAGCCGGTACTGCGGCGCCGTGGTCGCGGGCCCGACGAGCGTGGCTCCCGCCGCGACGAGCTCGTGGTTCAGGGGCTGACCGGACAGGTGCGCCCCGACGACGAGCAGGTCCACGGACACGTCGGCCCACCGCTGCGCGAGCACCGCCAGGGTGCGGTCGCTGAAAGCGGGCCCCGTCAGCATGACGCCGAACGGCAGACCGTCCACGGTCCCGGCCGGCACCGCGAGCGAGGCCATGTCGAGGAGGTTGGCGAAGTTCGTGAACCGGCCCAGTCGCGAGTTGGCACCCACGGGGTCCGCCGCCACCTGCGCGAGCGTGGGGTGCCACGTCGTCGTGGGGGTGAGCAGCGCGGTGGTGCCCGCGAGCAGGTCCCGGGCCCTGGCCGCGAGGACGTCGAGGCGCTCGCGGTCCTGGAACACGTCCACCGCCGACACCTGCTCCCCCGCCGCGACGATGGCGGCCACGGTCGGGTCCAGGTCGGTCCCGACGAGGTGTGCGTTCTCGCTGATGTGCGCGCCGACCGCGGCCGTCCGCTCGGCGACGAACGCGCCCCCGTACAGGAGGCCGGCCGCCTCCAGCAGCGGAGCGACGTCGACCTCCACGACGTCGGCCCCGCTCGCCCGTACGCGCTCGACGTACCGGGAGAACGCCTCGGCCCAGCCGTCGGCCATGCCCTGCAGGTGGTCCGCGGTGGGCACGGCGATCCGCGGCCGCGCGGGCGGTGCGGGCAGCGGCGCGTCGGCGCGCGCCAGGGGGTCGAGCCCGTCGGGGCCGGTCAGCTCCTCCACGACCCGCCGCGCGCTGGCCAGGTCGCGGGCGAAGACCGTGACGCAGTCCAGACTGCGGCACGCCGGGACCACCCCGGTGCCCGGCACGAGACCGCGGGTGGGTTTCACCCCGACGAGACCGTTCAGGGCGGCGGGGACACGACCGGACCCGGCCGTGTCGGTGCCGAGGGCGACGTCGACGAACCCGAGCGCCACGGCGACGGCGGACCCCGAGCTCGACCCCCCGGAGATCCGGTCGGGCGCGAACGCGTTCCGGACCGCGCCGTGGGGGCTGCGCGTCCCGACCAGTCCCGTCGCGAACTGGTCGAGGTTCGTCTTGCCGACCACCAGGGCCCCCGCGGCCCGCAACCGCGCGACGGCGGTCGCGTCCCGCTCGGGCCGGTGGGCGAAGGACGGGGCCGCGGCCGTCGTCGGCAGGCCGGCGACGTCGATGTTGTCCTTGACGGCGACGAGGACCCCCGCCAGCGGTGCGTCCGGGTCGACCGACGCGGCCTCGGCCAGGACGTCCTCGAGCGGGCGCAGGGCGATCCACACCTCCGGCCGGTCGGCGGCGGCGATCCGGTCGTAGGCCTGGCGGACCTTGAGCTCCAACAGGTTCACGCGGGGGCCCCTTCCAGCGGGCGGACGGAGAACAGCACCTGGCCGGCGGTGACGGCCTCACCGGGTTTCACGTACACCTCGAGCAGCTCCCCCTCGACGGGCGCGGTCACGGCCGTCTCCATCTTCATGGCCTCCAGCGCCAGCACGCGGTCCCCGTCACCCACCGCGGTCCCCGCGGCCGCGGACACCTGCCAGACGGTCGCGGCGAACGGGGCCTCGACCCCGACCGCCCCGGCGGGGAGGTCGACAGGCCCGGCCGCGACCGCGGGGGCGGGTTCGGGGCGGACGTCGAACTCCCCCGAGACGCGCCACCGGTCCTTCTCGGCCTCGAACGCGGCGGACTGCGTCGCGCGGAACGCCTCGATGCTGTCGGCGTGGGCGGCCAGGAACCGTTCGTGCTCGGCGAGGGAGAACTCCCCCTCCTCGGTGTCGACGTGACCGCGGCCGGCGTCGGTCTCGGCGCGCAGCTCGAGCAGTTCCTCGGCCGAGACGGGGTACCACTCGATGCGGTCGAAGAACCGCAGCGCCCACGGGTCCTCCGTGAACAACCCGCCGCGGCGGAAGCGGTTCCAGACCTGGGTCGTCCGGCCGACGAACTGGTACCCGCCGGGCCCCTCCATGCCGTAGATGCACAGGTACGCGCCGCCGATGCCGACGGAGTTCTCCGCCGTCCACGTCCGCGCCGGGTTGTACTTGGTCGTGACGAGGCGGTGCCGCGGGTCCAGCGGCGTGGCCACGGGTGCGCCGAGGTACACGTCGCCCAGGCCCAGCACGAGGTAGCTGGCGTCGAAGACCGTGCGGAACACGTCGTCGACGGAGTCGAGGCCGTTGACGCGGCGGATGAACTCCAGGTTCGACGGCGTCCACGGAGCGTCGTCGCGGACCCCGGCCATGTACCGCTCGATGGCCAGGTGGGTCGCCGGGTCGTCCCAGGACAGCGGCAGCCGGACGCGCCGGGACGTGACGACGAGGTCGCTCGTCGGGGGCAGCGCGTCGTCCAGCTCCCGGAGCAGGCCGACGAGCCGGGAGGCGCGCAGGACGCTCGCGTCCGTGTGCACCTGCAGCGAGCGGATGCCCGGGGTGATGTCCAGGATCCCGGCGGGCCGGTGCTCCTCCAGCGCCCGCATGAGGGCGTGCACGCGCATCCGCAGCCCGAGGTCGAGGACCATGTCGCCGAACTCGACGAGGAGGTTGTCGTCCCCGTCCCGGCGGTACGTGGCGGCGGGGCGGGTGGGCGTGCCGGGGACGCGGGCGAGCACCCCGTCGTCTCCGTCACCACCCGGGGCAGTGGCGAGGTCCGTGCGCCGCAGCCGCGGTGCGGCCGCGACCTCCTCGCGCACCGGCACGAAGCGGACGCGGTCGCCGGGTCGCAGCTGGCCCAGCTTCCACAGGTCGCCCGAGGTCACGACGGCGGGGCAGACGAAACCCCCGAGGGACGGGCCGTCGGGTCCGAGCAGGATCGGGGTGTCGCCCGTGAAGTCGACGGCCCCCACGGCGTACGGGGTGTCGTGGATGTTCGAGGGGTGCAGCCCGGCCTCGCCACCGTCGGTGCGGGCCCAGCGCGGGCGCGGTCCGTCGAGCCGGACGCCGGTGCGGGCGGAGTTCAGGTGGACCTCGTAGTCGGTCGCGTAGAACTCGCCGAGGTCGGCGCGGGTGAAGAAGTCCGGGGCGCCGTGCGGCCCCTCGGTGACGGCGACCAGCCAGTCGTGGGTGTACTCGGGCCGCCGGTCCGCCGGCACCGGGCCGGGGATGGTGCTGAACCCCTTCCCCTCGGGAGCCCCGGGACGCAGCACGTCCCCGGCCTGCAGCGCCCGGCCGCCGTGGCCACCGAACCCGCCGAGGGTGAACGTCGACGCGCTGCCGAGGTAGCGGGGCACGTCGATCCCGCCGCGGACGGCGAGGGCGAGCCGCAGGCCCGGTCCGGTGGCGGTGCCGACGGCCAGGACGCCTCCGGCGGGCACCTCGACGGGTTCCCACTGGGGCACCTCGACCCCGTCGAGGGTCAGGGTCGCGGGCGCGCCGGTGACGCAGACGACGGCCTCGGTCGAGAACTGCAGCGTCGGGCCGGTCGCGGTGATCTCCAGACCGGGCGCCGTGGGCGGGTTCCCGACGGCGAGGTTGGCCTCGCGCAGCGAGAGGGGGTCCATGGGACCCGACGGCGGCACGCCGACCTGCCAGTACCCGAGGCGGCCGGGAAGGTCCTGCACGGTCGTCATGGCCCCGGGGGCGAGGACGTCGATGCGCGGGTCCGGGTCGCGCCCCGCGTCGATGCCCACCGACGGGCCGACGTCGAGCGTGGAGGTGGAGTGGGTGGCCGAGCGCAGGGGCAGGTCGGCCACGAGCGAGCGCAGCAGACCCAGGTTGGTGACGACGCCGTCGACGCGGGAGGCGGTGAGCGCCTCGCCGAGCAGGTCGAGCGCGGCGTCACGACCGGGTGCGGACGCGATGACCTTCGCCAGCAGCGGGTCGTAGAACGGGGTCACCTCGGTGCCCGTCTCGACCCAGCCGTCGACGCGCACGCCGGACAGCTGCGGGAACTGCGCGTTCGTCACGAGTCCGGGGCAGGGGGCGTCCTGCTTGGCGGGGTCCTCGGCGTACACGCGGGCCTCGACGGCGACACCGCTCGCCCGCCAGTCCCGGTCGAGGGCGTCGCGGACGACGGGGTCGTCGGCGCCGTCGCGGGCCAGGCGCAGCATGAGCTCGACGAGGTCCACGCCGTAGGCGAGCTCGGTGACGGGGTGCTCGACCTGGAGGCGGGTGTTCACCTCGAGGAACGCCGCCTCCTCGCGGAGGGGGTCGTAGACGAACTCGACGGTGCCGGCCGACCGGTACTGCACCGAGGTCATGAGGTCGGCGGCGGTGCCGGCGACGCGCGCGCGGACGTGGTCCGGCAGCGCGGGGGCGGGGGCCTCCTCGACGACCTTCTGGTTGCGCCGCTGCAGCGAGCAGTCGCGGTCGCCGATGACGGCGACGCCGCCGCGGCCGTCGCCGAACACCTGCACCTCGACGTGCCGGGCGGGACGGACGAGCCGTTCCAGGAAGACGCCCGCCGAGCCGAAGTTCGCGGACGCCAGCCGCACCACCCGGTCGTAGGCCTCGCGGACCTCGGCGGCGGTGGCGCACGCCTGCATCCCGATGCCGCCGCCCCCGCCGGTCGCCTTGAGCATGACGGGCAGGCCGACGGCTTCGGCCGCGGCGACGGCCTCGTCGGCGGAGGCGAGCAGCCCCGTGCCGGCCAGCAGCGGGACGTCGGCGCGGGCGGCGAGCTCGCGGGCGGTGTGCTTGCTGCCGAACGCGGTGATCTGCTCGGGCGTGGGGCCGACGAAGGCGATCCCCGCGGCCTCGCAGGCGCGGGCGAACTCGACGTTCTCGGAGAGGAACCCGTAGCCGGGGTGCACGGCGCCCGCACCCGTGGCCAGGGCGGCCTCGAGGAGGGCGTCGGTGCGCAGGTACGACTCGCGGGCGGGCGCGGGCCCGAGCCGGACCGCGGTGTCGGCCTCACGGACGTGCGGGGCGGCGCGGTCGGCGTCGGAGTACACGGCCACCGTGCGCAGGCCGAGCTCCCGCGCCGAGCGCAGGACGCGTCGGGCGATCTCGCCGCGGTTGGCGACGAGCAGGGTGTCGAAGGTCACCGGGGTCCTCCCGCGGGGGCGGTCACGAGCATGCGCAGCGGCGTGGGGTCGAAGTCGTTGCAGGGGTTGTTGACCTGCGGGCAGTTCGAGACGACGACGAGCAGGTCGACCTCGGCGCGGAACGCGACGCGCTTGCCGGGGCCGGACATGCCGTCGACGATCCCGAGGGAACCGTCGGGTTCCACGGGGACGTTCATGAACCAGTTGAGGTTGGACACGAGGTCGCGGGCGGACAGGCCGTGCCGGGCGCCCTCGGCGAGGAAGTTCTCCCGGCACCCGTGCTGGTGCATGGTGTGGTGGCCGTACCGCAGGGTGTTCGACTCCTTGCCGCAGGCGCCGCCGATGGTGTCCTGGCGTTCGACCTCGTTGGCCACGACGGTCGCGAGGGGGGCGCCGTACTGGCTGCGCAGCACCGTGCCAGTGCGGACGTACGCGTTGCCCTGCCACGCCAGGGTGTCCGGCACGCTGTACCGCTCGCTGCGGTCGGCGTCGGAGAACAGCAGGCAGTCCGCGGACTGGTTGCCGCCCACGTCGACGATGGTCAGGACGTGCCCGGCGCGGACGACGGCCGACCAGGGGGCCCGGGGTGCGACGCGCTCGTCGAGGACGACGTCGCCGGTCACGAGCGGGGAACCCCAGTCGAGCGTGCTCTGGTCGGTGCTCACAGGCCTCGGGCCTCCGCGTGGTCGAGGGTGTTCAGGTAGGCACGGCGCAGTTCGGGGGTGCGGGTGGCGCGGTCGTCGGCGGTGGACGTCGGGGTCGAGCGCCACGCGTGGATCCGCAGCGGCCCGACGGTGAACTCCGGACGGGGGTCGAGGGGGTGCGCGGTGTTCGCGACGAGGACGACGAGCGGGAGTTCGGCGAGCAGGTCCACCTCGGCGGGGCCGGCGGACCCGAGCCAGTGGAAACCCCCGTCCGCCTCGACGCGCACGCCCTGGAAGAAGCTCACGCTCGGCGGGAGGTCCCGGGGTTCCAGACCCTGCTTGGCGGCCGCCAGCGTGAACAGGCCCCGGCCCGACGGGCTCGGCCCCTCCGGGGCCGCGTCGCCGTAGCGGTGCACGTTCCACGCGTCGGACGTCGTCCCGCAGAACGCGTCGTGCCGGCCCGAGGAGTCGGCGACGACCGTGGCCAGCACGCGTCCGTCGCCCGAGAGCAGGGGGTGCCCCTCCCCGAGGTACGCCTGCCACGGGATCTTCTGGGTGTCCGCGACGTTCAGCCGCTCCCACGGGGCCACGGCCGAGAACAGCAGGACGTGCGCGCACGCGTCGCCCGTCACGTCGGAGAACCGCAGCCGGGTCCCGCGGGCGACGACCCTGGACGTGTAGCCGCCGGGCGCGACCGTCTCGGCCCAGGTGAGCAGCGCGGGGTCGACGTCGGCGGGGGCGTGCGGGGAACTCGACGCGGGCAGGTACGGCATCCACTCCGCGCGGACCCCGTCCTGCGCACGGGCGTCGTCGCGGGCGGCGAGGACGGTCGCGGTGTTCCGTCCGTCGTGACTGGTGCTCATGCGGGTTCCTCCACGCGGTCGGACGCGACGGGCTCACTGACCTGCAGGCGCCCCAGGACGATCGGCCCGCCGTGGCGGGCGCGGTTGCGGCGGTGGACGGCGACCCCGACGAGGACGGTGGCGGCGATGAACAGCAACGCGCTCCACTGCAACCACCACGTGCCGCCGGTGAGGTCGTAGACGCTGGCGCGGGGCCAGGCGAGGTTGACGACCATGACCGTCTGGTAGACGACGGCGAGGACGTTGACGGGAACGCCCCAGCGGCCGAGCGAGAACAGCGGGCGGCCGAACTCGTCGGTGCCCGAGGGGAGTTCGCCGCGCAGGCGACGGACCAGGAGCGGCAGCGTCACCCCGAGGTAGGCCAGGTAGAGCAGGGCGATGCACAGGCTGGTCAGCGCGGTGAACACGGCGCTCTGGTCCCAGTTCACGGCGAGGGCGATGGCGGCGCCGACCCCGACGAGGACCGCCGCGCCGATGGGCGTCCCGGTGCGGGTGGAGACCCGGCCGAACAGGGAGGCGAAGGGGAACGCCCGCTCGCGGGCCATCGAGTAGACCATCCGCGACCCGGACGTCTGGACGGCGAGCGTGCAGACGACGACGGCGACGGCCACGCAGGCCAGGAGCAACCGGCCTCCGACGTCGCCGAGCCGGGCGGTCAGCACACCGGCGAGGCCCCCGGAGGCGAGCGAACCGTCCGTGAGGCTGGGTGCGGCGATGACCCCGCCGACGAGGAGCAGGGCGCCACCGACGCCCGAGAGCACGAGCGCGCGCAAGATGGTGCGGGGCGTCGTGGCGCGCGGGGCGCGGGTCTCCTCCGACAGTTCTCCGGCGGAGTCGAAACCCACCATGACGTAGGCCGCCATGAGCGAGCTCGCGAGCCAGAGGCCGAGGTAGTTCCCCTCCCCCGCACCGGTGCTGGTCATCACGACGCCCGGGCTGCGTTCGGCGTGGCTGATGAGTGCCACGACGAGGGCGACGACCCCGATGATCTCGACCACGACCCCGGCGGAGGTGATGACGGCCATGAGCCGCACGCCGATCGCGTTGACCACGGTCGTCACGACGAGCAGCAACAGCCCGAGGACGACGGCGTTCTGCGCACCGGTGGCGGTCAGGGGCGAGGACTCCGCGCCCGGACCGCCGACGACCTGGAACCCGGACCAGATGGCGGGCAGGACCGCCTGCAGGGCGATGGCGGCCGTGGCGACCGTGAGGACCTGGCCGACGACCATGATCCACCCGGTGAACCACCCGACGTCGGTGCCGGCGAGACGGCTGGACCACTGGAACACCGCACCGGAGATGGGGTACCGCGCGGCGAGTTCGGCGAAGCAGAGGGCCACGAGCAGCTGGCCGGCGAAGACGGTGGGCCAGGTCCAGAAGAACCCGGCACCACCGAAGCCGAAGCCGAGGCCGAAGAGCTGGAACACCGTCGTGAGGATCGAGACGAACGAGAACCCGGCGGCGAACGAGGCGAACGGGCCGACGTTGCGGCGCAGCTGCTGGCGGTACCCGAACCCACCGAGGTCGCTGCTGTCGGGGGCGGTCCGGTCGGGCCGGGGACGAGGTGCGGGAACGGACATCGTCGATCCCTCCGGTCGGTGGAGCTCGGATACCTGTCACTCGACAGGTATGGCTCCGAGTCTGTCCGAGCCGGTGTTTCGGTCGTGTTTCACCGCCGTGAAACCTTCATGTCACGGGGACCGCGCGTCGTTCCGCGAGAACCGCGGCGTCAGCCCGCGGACACCGGGCGCCGCGGACCGGGGACCGCCCCCTCGCGCGCTGCGCACCAGGCCTCGAACTCCGGCGCCGGCAGCGGCCGCGCGTGCAGGAACCCCTGCGTCTCGTCGCACCCCAGGCCCGCGAGCGCCGCGAGGGTCTCCTCGTCCTCGACGCCCTCGGCCACGACGCGCAGCTGCAAGGCGTGCGCGAGCCCGACGGTGTGGGCGACGATCGCCGCAGCGCGGGGGTCCGACAGCAGGTCGGCCGTGAAGGAGCGGTCGAGCTTGAGCTCGCCGACGGGCAGCTGCCGCAGCTGGGTGAGCGAGGAGTAGCCGGTGCCGAAGTCGTCGATGCTGCCCTGCACGCCGAGCGCTCCCAGCGCCTCGACGACGGCGAGGCTGCGCTCGGGTTCACGCAGCAGCGCCGTCTCGGTGACCTCCAGGACGAGGGACGTCGCCGGGACGTCGTGCCGGGCGAGCAGCGCCGCCACCGTCTCGGGGAGCGAGGCGTCGAGCAGCGTGCCGGCGGAGAGGTTCACCGACATGCGCACGTCCAGGCCGCGCCGGCGCCAGGCCGCCTGCTGCGCCACGCTCTGGCGCAGCACCTCCTGGGTGACGGCGTCCATGAGCCCGTGGGTCTCTGCGACGTCGAGGAACTCACCGGGGGCCAGCAGCCCGCGGACGGGGTGCTGCCAGCGCACGAGCGCCTCGACCCCCGACAGGGTCCCGTCGGCGCTGTGCAGCTGCGGCTGGAAGTGGACGCGCAGCTGACCCGCCGCGATGCCGTGCCGCAGTTCGGCGACCGTCGCGAGCAACCCGTGGGTGTCACCGTGGCGGTCGGGGTCGTAGGTCACGACGGCTCCGCCCACGGCCCGGCCCGCGCGCTTCGCGTCGTACATGGCCGTGTCGGCGCGCCGCAGGAGCAGGGCGGCGTCGACGGCGGGTCCGGCGGCCGGTCGGGAGACCGCCCAGGTCGCGCGGCCCACGCTGAGGTCGGCGTGGACGCTCACGCCGCCGACGGGGAAGGGTTCGCGCTGGGCCCCGTCGAGGACGGCCAGGACGCGGTCGCCGGGGACACCGTCGTCGCTGACGACGACGAACTCGTCGCCGCCGAGGCGCGCGAAGACGGCGGACGCCGGCAGCTCCGGGGCGATCCGCTGCGTGAGCATCTGCAGCAGCCCGTCCCCGGCCCCGTGGCCGAGGCTGTCGTTGACCTCCTTGAAGTGGTCGAGGTCGAACACGAGGACCTGGACGCCGGCGGCCGGCCCGACGGCGGCGGCCCGCTCGGCGAGCACCTCGTCCAGGTGGCGCATGAGCGCGCGGCGGTTGGCGATCCCCGTGAGGTCGTCGGTGAGGGCCTCGCGCCGGCTGACGGCCAGCTGCGCGAGTTCGAAGAGGTTGACCAGCAGACGGACGCTCGACCCGAGGACCCCCAGCAGCGCGCAGAGGGCCAGTCCGCGCGGAGCCGCCGCGAGCAGGACCACCGTCGCGACGGCGAGTCCGGCCACGACGACGACGAACGACCCCACGGTCGACTTCACGGGATCGGAGGTCTGGGTGGGTTCGAAGCGCGCCTCGAGGACGGCGGCCGCGGCCAGCGCCACCAATCCCGCGCCCCAGAGGGGGAGCGCCCACGCCGGGCGCGTTCCTCCCCCCACCAGCGCGGCGACCCCGCCGGCCCCCGCGAGGGAGTAGGCGGCGAAGACGAGCCAGATCCGCACGTCGCGGTGCAGCTGTGCCGTGAAGGCTGCGGTGAGGGCGGCGCCGAGCAGGATGAACACGCACGCGTCCTGCAGGACGAGGAGCTGCTCGCGCCAGGACGCGGACCCCAGCAGGCCCGAGTCCACGCCGTCGCCGGCGCGCAGCGCCACCCCGACGCCCACCAGGGCGGCGACGACGAGGACGGCGCTGACGCCGTTGAGGAGGTCGTCGGGGTCGACGCCGGCGCTGCGCCGGCTCCAGCGGACGAGCGCGCGGTAGGCCAGGGGGAACGTGAGCGCAGCGCAGACGGCACTGGGGACGTCGACGTAGGGCTGGAGACCGGGGACCGCGGCGACCGCGGCCGTGGACACGGCGCCGACGCCGTAGAGGAAGCAGCCCCAGCTGAACAGGCGCCACACGAGGCCCTCGGCCGTGGCCCGGCACGCCCGCCACACCAGCACGCGCCAGGTCGCGGTGACGGCGACCAGGGCCAGCGCGAACCGCACCGTCGGCCACGGGCCCGCACCCGTCAGGGCGAGCGGGACCTGGGCCAGGGCCGAGACGAGGAGCACCGTCAACGCGACCGCGGGCCACCCGCGGCGCCGCGAGACGGCGACGACCCGGCGGGCGGGGGACGAGGACCTCGGGTGCGGCACACCGGTGTCTCGGCGCAACGATCGCCGGTGAGGAGAGGTCGTCACCCGATCCGGTCAACGGGACGACCCCCGGGTTCCGTGCCCGGGGGTCGTCCGAGGGGATCTAGGACGGGGACGTCAGACCGCGGTGCGAGTGGTGGACAACCGCCGGCCGAGCAGGAGCAGCGCCGCCGTCAGGGCCGCCGTCGCCAGGGCCGAGAGGGCGAAGAACGAGACCTCGTGCTCGGGGGAGTAGAGCTGCGCGAGCAGACCGGACAGCGACGACCCCCCGGCCATCGTGAGGAAGTACAGGGACAGCGTCTGCGACCCGTAGCTCTTCGGGGCGGAGGCCGTGGTGGCGGACATCGCCACGGCCGGGACGAGGGACTCGGCCACCGAGAAGAGCAGGAAACCGATGGCCGCCATCCACAGGGGGTTCGCCTTCCCCTCGGTGCCGACCCCCAGCAGGAACACCGCGTAGCCGACGGCCAGCGCCCCGAGCCCGATGCTCATCTTGGCCAGCGGGCGCAGCGCGGGACCGCGACGGCGCAGCCACAGCACGCCCAGGAGCGGGGACAGCACCATGGTCATGAACCCCTGTCCGGCGACGACGGTCGCCGGCGGGATCGAGATCCCCAGGACGTCCAGGTCCAGCCGGGTGTCCGCGTAGAGGGTGAACGTGGTGAACAGCTGGAACATCATCGTCCAGAAGAGCAGCGAGGCTCCGAAGACGGGCAGGTAGGCCAGGACGTCCCGGTGCTCCGCGGGTGTCACGGTGCGCGACGTCAGCAGGAGGGTGAAGTACCCGATGCTCGCGAGCACCACGAGGGCTGTGGTCACCGCACCGAGGCGGTCGAGGGTGAGCATCCCGGTGGTCCAGGCGACGGCGACGACGGCGACCGCGGCCACCACGACGGCCAGTACCCGCCGTCCCTGGCCCGGCTGGAGGGGGTTCGGGACGACCCGGGTCGAGTCGGGCAGAGAGTTCCAGCCGGCGACGTACTGCGCCAGACCGACCGCCATCCCGAGGGCGGCGGCGACGAACGCGATGTGGAAGCCGACCCGGTCCTGCAGCACCCCGGTCAGCAGGGGTCCCAGGGTTCCGCCGACCGTGATGCCCATGTAGTAGAACGAGAACCCGGCGTCGCGACGGTCCTGGTCGTCCTTGTAGAGGTCACCGACCATCGCGGTGGCGTTGACCTTCAGACCGCCGGTGCCGATGACGATGAACCCGAGCCCTGCGGCCAGTCCCCACCCGGAGCGGACGGTGGCGAGGACGACGTGGCCCAGCAGGATGAAACCCCCCGCGACGAGGACCGTGGTCCGGGCCGCGAGCACGCGGTCGGCCACCCACCCCCCGAGGATCTGGGACAGGTACACGATGCCGCCGTAGGAACCTGTGACCCCGAGCGCGGTCGCGGTCGGCAGGCCCAGTCCGCCGTCGGTGAGGGAGTAGTACAGGTAGAACGCCAGGATGACCTGCAGGCCGTAGTAGCTGAAGCGTTCCCACATCTCCACCCCGGCCAGGGTGACGAGCGCGCGCGGGGAGGACGGGGTGGTTCCGGTGCTGCCTTCGATCTCTCGGGCTGTGGTCACGGCGAACTCCGCGGATGAGGGGGACGGGGGTGGGTTTCAGGTGGTTCCGGGGGTGGCACTGGGGTTCAGGAACGGCGCTCGACCAGGACGCAGGCGCCGTCGGCCCGGGGGTCGGCCGCGGCGTCGAAGGCGCCGTCGGAGGTGATCAGGACCAGGTTCACCTGACCGGTGTCCTCGTCCGCCGCGGGGATGGTGGTGACCGCGAAACCCGCGGCGTCCAGCGCGTCGGCGACCGCGTCGTCCGCGTCCGCCTCCATCCGGGCACCCTCGGGAGGGTCGGTGCGGTCCAGGGGGCCGACGACCCACCGCGGGGCCGAGACGCTCTCCGCCGCAGTGCGTCCGGCGAAGCTCTGCAGCAGGACCTGCGCGTGGACCTGCGGCTGGGCCTTGCCACCCATCACCGAGCAGACGGTCTCGACCCGGTCACCGCGCAGGGTCATCACCGGCATGAGGGTGTGGGACGGGCGGCGTCCCGGGCCGACGAGGTTCGGGGAGGACTCCTCGAGGGAGAAGCTCGCCCCCCGGTTCTGGAAGAGGACGCCCGTCCCGGGGTCGAGGACGAACGAGCCGAAGTGCCCGTACACGCTCTGGATGAGCGACACCGCCGTTCCGTCGTCGTCGACGGCGGAGATCCCGACGGTGTCGCCGCTCGCGGTGTTCAGCGCGCGCCGGGCGACGGGGACGGCGGGGAACTCACCGGCCGCCATGGTCATGAGCTCCTCGGCCGAAGGTCCGCCGGTGCGGAGGTCGGCGAGGACCCCGTCCCGCAGGAGACCGCAGTCGTGCAGTTCCCGCGCCAGCACCTCGACCCCGGAGGTGAGGAGCTCCTCGGCGCTCAGCCCGGCCGTCTCGGCCGCCGCCAGGGTCCGCAGGAGGGCGAAGCCCTGGGTGTTCGGCGGGCTCGTCACGACCGTCCGGCCCGCGAAACCGCGGGTCAGCGGGTCGGTCACCTCCGCGGCGAACGACGCGAGGTCGTCGAGGGTCAGGGAACTGCCCGCGGCCTGCAGACCGGCGACGAGCCGTTCCGCGAGGTCCCCCGCGTAGAACGCGGTCGGCCCACCCACGGCCACCTGCTCGAGGGTGTCCGCCAGGGTCGGCTGGACGAGCAGTTCACCGTGCCGCAGCGGGCGACCGCCCGGCGCCAGCAGTTCGGCCAGCCCTTCACCGGTCTTCAGGTCGGGCACGGTGTGGCCGATCGCGCGGTGCAGGGACCGGCTCACCGGTACCCCCTCGCGCGCCCAGCGGACCGCGGGGGCCAGGAGCTGCGCCCAGGGCAGCCGACCCGCGACCGCTGCGAGCGCCTCCCAGCCGCGGACGGCACCGGGGACGGTCACCGTGTCGGCCCCGCGGACGGGCATCTCCCCGCCGTGGCGTTCGCGCAGGGCCGTGGCGTCGGCCGCGGCGCCGGCCGGGCCGGTGGCGTTGACGCACCGGATGCGACCGTCGGCGGTCCGCACGAGCGCGACGAGGTCGCCGCCGAGGCTCGTGTTGTGCGGGTAGACGACGCTCAGCGCGGCGGCCGCGGCGATCGCGGCGTCGACGGCCGACCCTCCCGCGGCCAGCACCTCCTCCCCCGCCCGGGTCGCCGCCCAGTGGGGGGTGACGAGGACCGAGCGGTGCACCCCGGCGCGAGTCCGAGCGAGCACAGCAGGCGCAGTGGTGCTGGAGGTGGTGCTCGAGGGGGTGGGCACTGCGGCGGACGACATGGAGATCGGGCCCTTCGACGACGGTGTGGAGGCGCTCGTACAGCGAACCACCACGACCCACCATTGGTCTAGGGGTAGGACCAAGTGAGCCAATGTCGAGTGAACACCGTTGTCGTGTCAGGCGGGTGACACCCGTGTTTCGCGTCTGTTTCGGCGCGCCGTCCCGCCCCGGGGAGCGCGGGATAGCCTGCCGGGGTGAGCATCGACTGGACGTCCTCGCGGACCAGCAGCGTCTCGCTCACCGATTCCCTGGCCGTCTCCATCGAGCGGCACATCGTGTCCGGCCGGTTGCAGCACGGGGACCGACTGCCTGCCGAGCGCGAACTCGCAGCCCAGCTGCGGGTCGCCCGCGGCAGCCTGCGCGAGGCTCTGGACCAGCTGGAGCGCCGTGGCGTCATCGAACGCCGGCGTGGACGCGGAACCACCGTCGTGGACCCCACGAGGATCGAGGCGGCGGACCAGCTCGCCCAGGCCTTCGCCGAGTCCTCCGTCAGCGCGCTCGACGCCCTCGACGTCCGCGAGTGCCTGGAACCCCCGATCGCCGCGCGGGCCGCGGGCCGTGCGACCGCCGCGGACGTGGCGCTGCTCGAGGCTGCCCTGCGCGAGGCGGAGAAGTCGCCGGACGAGGTCACGTTCATGGAGTGCGACCGCACGTTCCACCGCACCATCGCCCACGTCACGCACAACGCCCTGCTCGTGCGGATGATCGACCGGACGCGCGACCTCCTCGACCTCAGCCGCCGTGACCAGAAGTTCGCCGACGGGTGGCGCGCCGTCGCCAACGAGGAGCACCGCGCGATCTTCCAGGCCATCGCCGACCACGACCCCGTCGCCGCCGAGGCGGCCGCAGCCGCGCACCTCGCGGGGATCCGCCGCGACCTCGGCGGGCCGTCGCAGGACACCTGACCCCGGCTCCCCCGGGCCCGGTCGCCCACCAGGTCAGCGCGCCGGGTGGCCGCGAGCCCCGCGGACCTCACGGTGCTCGCCTGCACCTGGTCCTCGGGGGTTCGACCACCCGCTCCACCCGGGCGCCTGGACGCCCGGGTGGGTGGTGGTGCGTCAGGCCGGGTCGCCGAAGTCCGGCACCGGCAGGCGCGCCCCGCCCTGCTTCGCGGACTCGTTGGCGACGATCCCCGGCACGGTGAACCGCGCGGCGACCCACGCGTTGACCGGCGGGTGGGTGCGGTCGCGGACCGCCACGACGAAGTCGTCGGCGAGGAAGTGGTGCGCGCCCTCGTGCCCGTTGGGCGCGCCCTCGAACTCCTTCGGCAACCGGCTGCGGTCGTGCACCTTCGCCGTGCCGGAGCGGAAGCTGCTCAGGAGACCGGGGTCGATGTCCGAGAGGTCCTCGGGGACGTCGGAGTGCTCACCGGGCTTGAGTTCGTCGCTGATGTCGAGGGTGCCGCCCTTGTGGTAGTCCTCGCCCTCGGTCTTGACCGTGACGACGGTGCTGGTGACGGACTGCTCCATGACCTGCTCCGTGCCGTAGAAGCGGAACCGCGACTCCGGACCGCTCCAGTACCCGACCCGGCGGAACTCGTTGGTCCGCATGACCCCGCCGTCGGCGAGTTCGAACAGCGCCGACATGTTCGAGAAGTCGTTGTCCCAGCGCGAGACCGTCTTGTCGAAGACACCGTCACCGCGGGTGTCGCTGATGCCGGTGCAGCTGACGCTGACGGCGTGGGTCTTCCAGGCGCCCAGGACACCGCCGATGGCGTGGGTCGGGTAGAGCATGGGCGGGTAGCTGGCCGTCTCCTTCCAGTCCTCCCCACCGCTGTACTGGTAGGCCGCGTAGAACCCGTTGTCCATGTCGTGGACGTAGTCGCCCTCGCCGTAGAACACCCGGCCGAACTCGCCGGCCGCGATGTGCTCGCGCGCCCAGACGGTCGCGGGGTTGTAGTAGCTGGTCTCGCCCATCATGTAGACGAGCCCCGTCTCGCGCACCGCGGCGACGATCGCCTCGCAGTCGTCGACCGTGGTCGCCATCGGGACGGCGGAGTAGACGTGCTTGCCGGCCGCCAGGGCCTGCAGGACCAGCGGGCCGTGCGACCAGCGCTGCGTGAGGATGGCGACGGCGTCGACGTCCGAGGCCAGGGCGTCCTCGAAGGTGTCGAACGACCCCGCGAGCCCGTGGGACTCGACGTGCTGCTGCGCGCGTTCGGGGACGAGGTCGGTGACCCACACCTCCTCGACGTCGGGGTGCAGTTGCCACAGGGCGATGAAGCTCCGGGCGAACTGGCCGGTGCCGATGACAGCGATCTTCACGAGGGACTCTCCTGCGAGTCGAGGGTGCGACGGGCTGACCCCAGCATGGTCTACACGAGTCAACTTCGTCCAGGGGGTCCTGGCGACGGGAGCCGCTTGCCGTCGCAGAACGCCGGCGGTTACCGTGCGATGAGGCGCCCACCCCTCCCTGATGCCGGTCCGCCTGACGGCAGAGCACCAGGAGTGGACCGTCGTGATCTCCCCGCCTCCCGCCCACGCCCGCCTCGGGTCCGTCCGCCCCGCCGGGTGCGGAGGACGCCCGTGAACGGTCGGCGGAGCGCCGAACTCCGCGCCTTCCGGGCCACGCTCGTCGGCACCCTCGTCACGTCCGTCGGGCTGGGCCTGACGCTGCCCTTCACCTTCGTGTACTTCGACCGCATCCTCGGACTGCCGCTCCCCGTGGTGGGTGTGGTGGTGGCCGCGACGGCCGTCCTCGCCCTCGGCGCCAGCGGGGCCGGAGGGGCGCTCGCGGACCGCATCGGGCTCGGACGGGTGGCCGTGCTCGGGCTCACGCTCCAGGCGGGTGGAACCCTCGTCCTGGCGGCCGCGCGGGAACCCGTGCTCGGTACTGCCGGGCTGGCCGTGCTCTCGATGGGGAACTCCCTGGTGTGGCCGAGCCTCAACGGTCTCGTCGTCCACCAGGTCCCCGCGGAGCGGAGGTCCCGGGCCTTCGCGGTGCGCTTCGGGTTGATGAACGCCGGGCTCGGGGCCGGTTCCCTCATCGCTGCGGCGACGGTGTCGGTCTCCCGGCCCACGAGCTTCCACGTCGTCTACGCGGTGGACGGGGCCACGACCGCGGTCTTCGCGCTCATCCTGCTGGCCCGGTTGCGCGGCACGACGGGCTGGTCGGCGCACGGCGACCACGCCCACGTGGGGTCGAACGCCAGGTACCGGACGGTGCTGCAGGACAAGCCGTTCGTCGCGTACCTGGTCGTCCTCCTCGCGCTAGCGGTCTTCGGCAGCGCGCAGCTCCAGGGTCCGTGGGCGGCGTTCGTCACCGGAACGCCCGGGGGTTCCGCGCAGGTCGTCGGTCTGGGGTTCGCGGCGAACACCGCCGCGATCATCGCCCTGCAACTGCCGGTGGAACGCTGGTCCCGGGGACTGCGGCGCAGCCGGTTGCTCGTCGCGTGCGCCCTCTGCGGGGCCCTGGCCTGGGTGCTGACGGGAGCGGCCGGGTTCCCGGGGACGTCCACGACCGCGTCGGCGGTCCTGGCGGTGTCTGCCCTGGCGGTGTTCGGGGTCGGGGAGACCTTCCTCAGCCCGGTCATCAACGCCGTCCCGAACGCGCTGGCGCCCGACCACCTGCGCGGCCGGTACAACGCGCTGAACTCCGCCACCTACCCCGTCTCGAAACTCGTCGGACCACCCCTGGCCGGAGTCCTCCTCGGCAGCGGGGTGCCCGCGACGTGGGTCGTGACGATCACCCTCGGTCTGCTCCTGACGGCCGTCGCCGCCGTGCGGCTGGGCCGCCGGCTCCCGTCCCCGGTGGAGTTCCCCCGCCGGCAGCTCAGCCGCTGAGGGGGCGAGGATGTCCTGGTGGTCTCCTTCCTCGCCACACCCCCCTCCCCCGGCGGGCCGGCGTCCGGGGTGGTCGACGTCGACGGGGTGCGGCTGGCCTGGACGCGGAGCGGTCCCCGGAGCCCGACCCGGCCGAGCCTCGTCCTGGCACACGGTCTGACGGACTCCGCGGACACCTGGCGCCGGGTGGGCGAGCGGCTGGCGCAGTCCCACGACGTCGTCCGCTACGACGCGCGCGGGCACGGATCGTCCGACCGCACCCAGGACTACAGCGCCGAGGCCCACACCCGCGACCTCGTCGGCGTCGTGCGAGCGCTGGGGCTGAACCGGCCGGTGCTCGTGGGTCACTCCATGGGCGGCATCCACGCCACCCTGGCGGCGCGTGAACTCGCGGTGCGCGCGCTCGTCCTCGAGGACCCGGCCTGGCCCCAGGTGCCTCAGGACGGCAGCAAGGACGTGGCCGACAGCCGACGCCGGGTGGTCGAGGTGGCCGGCCTGACCGAGGACGAACGACGTGCCGTCGGTCGCGCACGCCACCCGTCGTGGCACCTCGTCGACGTCGAGACGTGGTCGCGTGCGCAGACCCGGCTCGACCCCGACGTCGTCGGATGGTTCCGTTCCTGGCGGACGCGGAACGCCTGGCGCGGGCACGTGTCGGGCCTCGACGTCCCCGGCCTGCTGCTCATCGGGGACGCGGAGCCGGCCGCCGTGGCGGTCCTGCCCGGCATGGCCGACGAGGCGCGACGGTTGTGGCCCCTCCTCCAGGTCGAACAGGTCGACGGCGCAGCCCACGACGTGCGGCGCGACCGGTTCGACGCCTTCGCGCGCGCGCTCACGGGGTTCCTGGCGGGGCTCGACACCTTGGGGCCGTGACCCTCGTGCGACAGGCTGACGGGGTGCCCTCCCCTGTCGACGACGTTCCCGCCGCGCTCCCCGACGTCCTGCCGTTGCGGCCGTTGACGCGGGCACCGGACGCCACCGTCCGGGTCCCGGGGTCGAAGAGCATCACCAACCGCGCCCTGCTGTGCGCGGCCCTGGCGGACGGCAGGAGCATCCTGCGCGGCGTCCTCCTGGCCGACGACACCCGCGCGATGGTGGACGCCGTCCGTGCACTCGGCGCGGAGGTGGACCTCGACGAGAACTCCCGCACGGCACGGGTCACCGGAGTGGCGCGCCCCGGGGACGGCCGCGCAGAACTCAGCGCCAGCGGTGGGGTGCACCTCGACGCCCGCCAGTCCGGCACCACGTCGCGCTTCGTCCTGCCCGCCCTCGCGCTGCTCCCCGGACGCAGCGTCCTGGACGGCAGCAGTCAGCTCCGCGCCCGTCCCTTCGGGCCCCTCGTCGAGGCGTTGCGGGAACTCGGGGCGGACGTCGAGGAACTCGGGGTCCCCGGCCGCCTCCCGGTGGCGGTCACCGGTCCTTTGAGCGGTGGACCCGTCGCGTTGCCCGGGCACCTGTCCAGCCAGTTCCTCTCGGGCCTCCTCTTGGCTGGCCCGCTCATGCGCCACGGTGTGCAGGCCGAGCTGACGAGCGCACCGGTCTCGGTGCCCTACCTCGAGATGACGGCGGCGGTCATGCGGTCGTTCGGGGCGCACGTGGACGGGATGCACGTGCAGCCCGGCGGGTACACGGGAACCGAGTACGACGTCGAACCCGACGCCAGCGCCGCCTCGTACTTCCTCGGCGCCGCCGCCGTGACCGGCGGGCGCATCACCGTCGAAGGCCTGGGTGACGCCAGCCTGCAGGGCGACGTCGGTTTCGCCGACGTCCTCGAACGCATGGGGGCCCGGGTCGAACGGGCCGCGACGTCCCTCACCGTTACCGGCACCAGCCGGTTGCACGGCATCGACGTGGACATGGCCGACATCTCCGACACCGCCCAGACCCTCGCCGCCGTCGCGGTGCACGCGGACGGCCCCACCCGCGTGCGGGGCATCGGCTTCATCCGGGGCAAGGAGACCGACCGCATCGCCGCCGTGGTCGCCGAACTCCGCCGGGCCGGCATCGAGGCGACCGAGGACCCCGACGGGTTCACGGTGCACCCCGGAACACCCGCCCCGACCCGCTTCGCCACCTACGAGGACCACCGGATGGCCATGAGCCTCGCGCTCCTCGGGCTGCGGCACAGCGGGATGGAGATCAGCGACCCGGGCTGCGTGGCCAAGACGTACCCGGGGTTCTTCACCGACCTGGCCGCGCTGGGCCAAGCGTACGGCTGAGCGCCCGCTCGTCCCACGTCAGCCGATCGACGACGGGCCCTCCACCACCGTGGCCAGAAGTTCCAGCGTCCTCTCCAGACGGTCGGCCGGGATCCTCGGGAAGGACACGCGGGCGAGAACGGCCGGGTCGGTGACCCGAGACCAGTCGTAGGAGTGGACGACGAGCGTGTGACCCGGACGGCCGCGACTCAAGTGGTAGCTCCACCGGACACCCGGAGGAGCCTGACCTCGTCGAGCCGTGGCCCAGGCGATGCACTCGTCGGGCATGAACTCCACGACGTGGTTCTCCGTCTGGTACGCGCTGTGCTCCGGGTGCCCGACCTCCGTGAGGTCCATGTCCATGACGAAGGTCTGGGCCGTCCCCGTGACGGGAGCAGACCCCTCCGCGGCACGCACCGTTCCCGACCCGTCGATCTCCGGGTGTCGGCGCGGATCGCAGAGCACCGCGAACACCGCAGCGGGATCCGCCCGCACCTCACGCTCGACGACGATCCGGGACACTCGAGGGTGGGCCACGGCAGAACCCTAGCCAGTGGCGACGACGAGGTGACCGGCTGCGAGCGTGTCGACCTGACAGCACGAACACTGCGGGTGGCAGAGTGCGCCCGTGGGCGGTTCTGGAGAGGCGACCCCCGAGCGCACCTACGCCCGACGCACCGGACGGGTGGTCGTGTTGGACGCGGACGACCGCGTCCTCCTGCTGCGGGTCCTCCGCCAGCCGCACCACCCGGCTGCCGGTGTCGTCTGGTACACCCCCGGTGGTGGGCTTCAAGCCGGGGAGAACGCCCGGCAGGCGGCTGCCCGGGAACTGCGCGAGGAGACCGGGCTGTCCTGCGTCGCGGAGGACCTGAGACCCGTGGCCACCACGAGCGGCCACGCCGAGGCGCACTGGATCAGCGGGCTGGTCCGGGACGACTACTTCCTGCTGAGGGTCGACCGGCCTCCGATCGACACGTCCGGCCAGACCGCTGCTGAGAAGGACAGCCACGACGGGTTCCGGTGGTGGCACCTCGACGACCTCGTGCGGAGCCCCGATCCGGTGCACCCGCCGTCGTTACCGGGCCTGATGGGTCGACTGGTCGCGCGACAGGTCCCGGACCACGTCGTGGAACTGCCCTGGGTCTGGTGAGCAGGCGGCCCCGGCCCCAGCGCGGACGAGGTCCAGGCCGGGTCCAGGGGCGCGAGGTCGCCGCCCGAGCCCACCAGGCAGGATCACGGGGTGGACTCCCTCACCGCCGCCGACGTGACCGCCGCCGCCGACCGCACCGCGGGCCGCGTCCTGCGCACCCCCGTCGTGCAGGTCCAGCCCGGGTTGTGGCTGAAGCTGGAGCAGCTGCAGCACACGGGCACCTTCAAGGCCCGTGGCGCCTTCAACCGGCAACTCGCCGCGCGCGAACGCGGGGAACTCGACCCGTCGCGGGGGGTCGTGGCCGCGTCGGGCGGGAACGCCGGACTCGCCCACGCCTACGCCGCCACGGAACTCGGGATCCCCGCGACGGTGTTCGTCCCCGAGACCGCCCCGGCGGTCAAGGTGCGCAAGCTGCGCGCGCTGGGTGCCGACGTCCGGTCAGTGGGCAGCGAGTACGCCCGCGCCTACGAGGCCGCGGTGGGGTTCGCGCAGGAACGGGGTGCGGTGTTCTGCCACGCCTACGACCAGCTCGAGGTCGCCGCCGGAGCGGGAACGCTGGCGCAGGAGATCGCCGAGGACGTGCCGGACATCGACACCGTCGTCGTCGCGGTCGGCGGCGGCGGGTTGTTCTCCGGCGTGGCGGCCGCGCTCGAGGGTTCGGCGCGGGTCGTCGCCGTCGAACCGGAGAACGCGCCGACCCTGCACGCCGCCGTGGCCGCGGGCGAACCCGTCGACGTCCCCGTGTCGGGTGTCGCCGCGGACTCGCTCGGGGCCCGGCGCATCGGCGCGCTCGGCTTCGACCTCGCCCGGCGCACGCGGCCGCTGAGCCTCCTCGTCGACGACGGCGCGATCGAGGCGGCGCGACACGACCTGTGGTCGCGGTTCCGCATCGTCGCCGAGCACGGGGCCGCGGCCGCGTGGGCGGGGTTCGCCGCCTACCGACCCGAACCCGGGGAGCGCGTCGCCGTCGTCGTGTGCGGGGCCAACACGGACCCCAGCGACCTGCGCTGATCGGTCCTGCTACTCGCAGGCGATCCCGTCACCGTCTCGGTCGAGGGCGGGACGGTAGCCGGGCTCCCCGCGGTACAGGGGCGCAACCCCCGCAGCACGGGCAGCGGCGCAGTTCGGGTAGTACGCACCCGTGGGGGGTGTCGGGGCGGGGGCTGGTGCGGGTGCCGTCACGGACGCGATCGTGCGGTTCACCAGAGCGCCCGTCGCCTGGGACCACTCGACGAAACCCCGCTGGAAGTCGACGCGGCGGCCACCGGCGACGCCGTACTCGTCGCTGACGGGGTACCCCAGCGCTCCGTTCTCGTATCCCGTCGCGCCGTACGCCGCCAGGAACGCGCCGCAGAGGGCGTGCGCCCCCGACGACGGGGACCAGTACGCGGTCCCACCCTGGAACTGCTGGTAGACACCACCCCCGGTCGTCGGGACCTCCTGTGTCGCGGGGTATCCGAGGCACCCGTTCTCGTACCCGGCGCGGGCGTACACGTCGCGGAAGGAACCGGAGACCGTGTGCGCCCCGGTCGCCGGCGACCAGTACGCCACCCCGCCCTGGAAGAGCTGGAACACGCCGCCACGGATCGGGACCTCCTGGGAGGTGGGGTAGCCGAGAAACCCGTTCTCGTACCCGAGGGAGGCGAACAACCGCAGGAACGACCCCGACACCGAGTGCGCCGCCGTGCCCGGGGACCAGTAGAGGGTCCCACCCTGGTAGTTCTGGAAGACCCCACCCCGGGCGGTGGCGTTCTCCCCCGAGGTCGGGTACCGGAGGGGACCGTTCTCCCACCCGGTGGACGCCCACAGGTCGCGGAACGACCCCGAGACGTCCCAGGCTCCCGTCGCCTGGCTCCAGTAGACGGCACCGCTGCGGAACGTCGCGAAACTCCCCGTCGCGGTCGGTTGCTCGCACGCCGCGACCGGCCCCAACGCACCCGCCGCACCGCCGAGCTGGTCCCAGCGGGCCTGCACGGCCGGCTGCAGGCAGTCGGCCGCCTGCGCCGCCGCGGTGGTGCTCGCGGAACTCCCCAGGCCGACGGCGAGCAGCGCCACCGCCGCCACGATCGATCGTCCTCGCACGTCGTCCTCCTCGCCCCGGCCGCCCCGTCGCAGCCCCTCCGGGAACCCTAGAGCTTTCCGGAACCCGGTGCACCAGTTTCGGCTCACTCCGACGGGTCAGGTGGCCGGCGAACCGCAGCAGCCGAGCGGGTGATTCCGCGACAACCCCCTTCGGACCGGTCGTCGAGGCACCGACACGCAACCGGTGAGTTCTCTCTTCCCGGTCCAGCCAGGGCCGGAGCACACCCTCGCCGATCCCGTCGTGGCCGCTGTGCTCGCCGACCTGACCCGCCGCTGCGGCGGCGTCCCGTGGTGGTGCACCGGACCGCACGACGACGACCTGCCCGACGCCGCCGGTCTCGTGGACCTGCCGCTGCGCGGTCCCGCCGGCGTTCTCCTCGGGCGGCTGCGCGGCGGGCCCTTCCCGGTGCCGCCGGCGGCGGACGTGGTGGCCTCGCTGCCCACCGTCCTCGACGTCCTCGGTGCCGTGCTCGGACGCGACGAGGACCTGCGGCAGGAGGCCGCACGCCGCCGGGAGGCCGAACGCGTCGCCGGCACCGACCCGCTGACCGGGCTGCTGAACCGCCGCGGCTGGGACCTTGCGCTCGCCGGGGCGACCGCGACGTCGGACTCCGAGCGTCCCGCTGTCGTGGTCGTCCTCGACCTCGACGACCTCAAGACCGTCAACGACGTCGAAGGCCACGACGCGGGCGACGCGCTGCTGCGCCGGGCGGGTCGCCTGGTCGCGGGAGCCGTGGAGGCCTGCGACGCGGTGGCCCGGACCGGCGGGGACGAGTTCTGCGTCCTGCTCCTGGGCCGGCCCACGGCCACCGCCGCCGAGGTCGTGCACCGGCTGGGCGACGTGCTCACGGCCGCCGGCGTCCCGGCCTCGGTGGGGGCGGCGGCCGCCGTCGGGCCGGACCTCGCGGGGGCGTGGGCCCGGGCGGACGAGGAGATGTACGAGGACAAGCGCGTCCGCAAGATCCGCCGCAGCGCCGTCCCGGCCACCCCGTCTCCGGCGCGACACCACGCGTGGTCGGGGGTGGCGGTCGACGACCTGCTGCGCCTGCTCACCGAGCAGCTCGGGACCGACGCCGCCTTCGTCAGCCGGTTCGCGGGCGAGGACCGCTACTTCCGCAACATCGTCGCGGACTTCGACACCCCCGTGGAACCGGGCGACATGACGCCCCTCGAGGGCACCTACTGCCGGCTCATCGTCGACGGCGTGGTCCCCGGCGTGATCCCGGACGCGCTCGAGGTCCCGGTGCTGGCCGACCTGCCCCTCACCCGCGCCCTGTCGATCCGCCGCTACCTCGGCGCGCCGGTGCGGACGAGCGACGGGCGCCTCTACGGCACCGTCTGCACGTTCTCGCAGCGCCCCGCCTCCCATCGGGACAGCGCGGCGGACGCGCGGGTGCTGCGGGCGCTGGCCGACGTGGTCGCCCGCCGGGTCGAGGAGGAGGACGGGCGGACGCGGGGCCGCTGAACCGTCAGCGGAACTCCGGGCGCAGGTCGTCGAGGTAGGGGTTCTCGCGGCGTGCGACCCGGACGACCTCCGGGTCGACGTCGGCGACGAGCAGGGCGGCGTCAGCAGGGCCCCCCACGGCCAGCACGTCCCCGGAGGGAGCGCAGATGCTGGACCGGCCGACGTAGCGCAGGTCGCCCTCGGCGCCGACGTGGTTCACGTAGGCGACATGGACCTGGTTCTCCCACGCGCGCACCCGGATCAGGTGCTCGGCCACGAACGCGAACGGTTCCATCTGGGCGGTGGGCACGACGACGAGGTCGGCGCCGGCCAGCGCGGCGGCGCGGACGGTCTCCGGGAACTCCACGTCGTAGCAGATGAGGAACGCGATGCGGACCCCCTCGAGGTCCACCGTCACGACCGGTTCGGAACCCGGGACGAACAGTGCCCGGTCGAGGTCACCGAACAGGTGCGTCTTGTCGTACCGGGCGAGGTGGTGCCCCCGGCCGTCGACCAGGACCACCGAGTTGTTCACCCCCGTCGCCGCGGGGAGCGGCAACCCGACGGCGAGCGCCACCCCGTGCCGCGCCGCCACGTCCGCGACCCGTTCCGTCAGGGGTTCGCGCGCCAGCTCCTGCACGAGCGGCCCGACGTTGTAGCCCGTGAGGAACATCTCCGGCGTGATGAGCAGCCCGCACCCGTCGGCGACGGCCCGGCCGGCGGCCTCGTCCAGGACGGCCAGGTTGGCGTCGACGTCGCCGGGCGTCCCGGCGTGCTGCAGTCCGGCGATGCGCACGGTTCTCCTCCTGGTACGGGGTTCCTAGGGAGCGGCGACGTGCAGGGCGAGCAGGGCCACGTCGTCCTCGAGGTCCTCGCCGACGAGCTCGAGCAGGCCGTCGCAGACCCCGTCGGCGACGGGGAGCGCACCCGAGCGCACCAGGTCGGACGCGGCGACCGCGAGCCAGTCCAGCCCCCGCTGCAGGTGCACACTGCGCCGCTCGACGAGCCCGTCGGTGCACAGCACGAGGGTGGAACCCTCGGGGAGGTCCACCTCGTGCTCGTGCCGGGCCGTCTCCGGCTGCAGGCCCAGGAGCAGGTCGGACTCGGCGTCGAGGTACCGGGCAGCACCGGGCGCGTCGACGAGCAACGGGGGCGGGTGTCCCGCGTTCGCCCACAGCAGCCGGACGCCGGTCACGTCCCGACGCACCTGGGCGACGACGACCGTCGCGAGGACGCCCACGTGCAGGTCGGCGATCGCCCGGTCCAGCGCCGTGAGGGTGGCGGCGGGGCCGGCGTCGGTGGAGTGGGCGATGCCGCGCAAGAGGTTCCGGAGCTGGGCCATGGCCGCGGCCGCCTGCTGGTCGTGCCCGGTGACGTCCCCGATGACGACGTTCAGGACGCCGCCGGCGGTCGTGAACACGTCGTACCAGTCGCCGCCCACGCGCGTGTGGTGAGCCGCCGGGACGTACCGGACCGCCACCTGCAGCCCACCGTCGTCCGGGGGCGTCCACGTCAGCAGCGTCTTCTGCAGGGTTTCGGTGAAACGGGCGGCCCGCGCTGCGGCGGCCGACTCCGCGGCCCGCGCCGAGAGGCGTTGCAGGGCTTGGGAGGTGAGCGCGGCGAACGCTTCGAGGAGCTGCCGCTCCGCCGGCCTCCACCGGTGGGGTTCGGCGAAGGCCACCGACAGCGCGCCCACGACGGAACCCCCGGAACCGTGCAGGGGGACCGCGGCCGAGGCCTCCGTCCCGGTGCGGGAGTAGACGGCCGCCGCGTCGGGGAACTCGGGGACGGTGGCGGCCAGGTCCGCCAGGAAGTGGGCCCGTCCCGTGATCGCCGTGTCCACCAACGGTAGCCGGACGGTCGGGGCGAGGTGCGCGTGGTCGGCGAGGAACTCGGCGTCGAAGGCCGTGGCCAGGGTCCGGACGCCGGGTTCGTCGTGGTCGATGAGGGCCAGGCCCATCGCCTGCGCCCCCAGCAACGGCGTTCCCCGGTCGGTGACGACCTGCAGGACCTCGGCCTCGGTGTGGGCCTCACCGAGGTCGGTGGCCACGGCGACGAGCCCGGCCATGGCGGCGGCGTCGGCGGCCCGTACCTGCGCGTCGGCGTGGGCGGTGGTGACGTCGGCGTTCGTCCCCACGAGCCGGACGACGCGGCCGTCGGTGTCGACGAGCGCTTGCCCGCGGGCGTGGACCCAGTGCTCGCT
Source organism: Kineococcus sp. DHX-1 (assembly GCF_042473625.1). Lineage (GTDB taxonomy): Bacteria > Actinomycetota > Actinomycetes > Actinomycetales > Kineococcaceae > Kineococcus. The sequence goes on from NZ_CP170445.1 coordinate 4,535,200, forward strand.
GCCGTCGGACCAGCGAGTGCGGAACTCCACCTCGATGGAGCCCGCCGTGGCGACGGCGTGCTGCATGGCGAGGTGGACGCGCTGCCGGTCCCGGGGGTCGACCGAGGCGTCCACGTCGGCGACGGTTCCCGTGGCCGCGCGGTCGCCGAACCCGAACATGACCGTGCTGCGCGGGTCCCACACCACGGAGCCGGACTCCGGTTCCCACTCCCACAACCCGAGCTGCGCCGCTTCGAGCGCGACGGCGAGCCGGGCCGACCCGGCGTCACCGACGGACGGCGCGGGTCCCGCTCCGGTGACCTCGTCGGGGCTCCGGCCGCTCACCCTCCGCACACTAGGCGGGACACCCGGTCTTTTCGACCGCAACGGCCGTACTGGTGCACAGGTCATCCCCAGGCGCGGTGGAACTGCCGCTGCAGCAGGGGTTCCGGACCCACCGGCTCACCGCGTCGCGCGGCGGCCCAGCGCACCGCGCTGCGACAGCGGGCGAGGAAGACGCCTCGCTCGACGGCCACGCACGGTGTCCGGGCGCCGCGCGCCACCACACGGGCCGCGTCGGCGCCCACCGCCAGGACCAGCCCCTCGACGTCGAGCGCGGGATCGCCCGTCCCGGCGTCGGACCAGTCGAGGACCCCGCTCAGGCCGCCGGACCCGTCGACGAGGAGGTGCTCGCCCTTCAGGTCCGCGTGCAGGACGACCGGTCCGTCGTCGTCCGCGCTCGGGAGGGGCAGGTCGGACGGTCGCCCCAGTTCCCGGACGGCGTCCCTCGCCTGGTGCCGCAGGGCGCCGAGGGGCGGGACGAGGACGTCGGGAGAACCCAGCGCGCGCACCAGGCCGAGCGGGACGGCGTGCAGGGTCCGCAGGAACCGGGACAGGTCCTCGAGGGTGCGAGCCGTCACCGCTGCCGCCTCGAGATCGTCGCCGGGGAGGCGTGCGTCGAGCGTCCACCGCGTCCCGCACCACGTCCCCGTCGCGGCGGCCAGCGGTACCGGCACGTCCACGTGGGGACGCAGGGCGTCGCGGACGCGGACCTCGCGGTCCAGGCGCCGGCTCGTCGCGGTGTCCGGCGCCGACCGCAGGACGTACCGCCCGGCTGCGGCGGTGACCCCCCACGAACGGTGGTCACCGCCGGACCCGGTGCGCACGAGGGTGACCGCGGCGCCCAGGGCCTCGGCCACCAGGGCCTCGGCGTCGGCGTCCGTCATCACCGGACCAGCGTGGCAGCAGGCCCCTACCGCGCGTCGGGTCGCGTCATCCGCAGCCGGCTCTCCTCGCTGATCGTGAAGTAGTCGGCCGGGCCGCCGCCGCGCAGGAGCGGGTCGGCGGCGAGGGTGTCGAAGACGCCGTCGACGAGGAGCGAGTCGTCGATGTGGATCTGGACGACCTCCCCGAGCACGAGCCAGGCCCCCACCCCCTGCTCGTCCACGTCGGTCAGCTCCTGGATGCGCGTCACGCGGCACTCGAAGGCCACGGGGCTCTCGGCAACGCGCGGCGGCCGCACGAGGGCGGAGGCCTCGGGCGTCAGGCCGGCGAGGCCGAACTCGTCGACGTCGGGGGCCACCGAGGCGGACGTCTCGTTCATCGGTTCGGCCAGGGCCCGCGTCGCCAGGTTCCAGACGAACTCCCCGGTGGCCTCGGCGTTCGTCACGCTGTCCTTGTGGCCCGTGCTGGAGAACCCGACGATGGGCGGGCGGTAGTTCAGCAGGTTGAAGAAGCTGTACGGGGCGAGGTTCCTCGTCCCGTCCTGCGCCACCGTCGACACCCAGCCGATCGGCCGTGGCGCGACGATGGAGTTCAGCGGGTCGTGCGCGAGGCCGTGACCGTCACGAGGGCTGTAGGAGTGCACGAGTGGGGACGCTACCCCTCGTCCCGTCGCCCGCGACCCGGCGCGGACGCGGCCCTCAGTCCAGCGGCGGGGCCGTCGTGCCGCGGACGACCAGCCGGGTGGTGAAGGGGCCGCTGTCGCGGACCGGGCGGCCGGCGAGCAGGTCCAGGACGGCGGCCCCGGCGGCCACCCCGAGCGCCACCGGGTCCTGCCCGACCGTCGTGAGGTCGGTGAGCTCGGCGAGGGGGTGGTCGTCGATGCTGATGACCGAGATCTGCCGCGGGACCTCGATGCCCGCGCGGCGCAGGCTGCGCATGGCCCCCAGAGCCACCTCGTCCGAGAAGGCGAAGACGGCGCTCGGCAGGCGACGGCCGGAGAGCAGCCGGTCCATCCCCTGCGCACCGCCGCGGGACCCCCCGGACCACGACACGACGAGGTCCTCGTCGACCGCGACTCCGGCCGCCTCCAGCGCCGTGCGGTAACCGGTTTCCCGGTCGCGCTGCGCCTGCCACGCGCGGTCCGAGGCGGCGACCGTGTTCAGCAGCGCGATGCGCCGGTGCCCCAGTTGCAGCAGGTGGTTCACGGCCTGCTGCGCGGCGAGCACGTCGTCGATCGCGACGCAGGGGACGGAGTCGGAGTGGCTGCCGGCCGCGACGACCGCGACCCCGGCGTCGGTGAGCTTGGACAGTTCCAGGGGGGTCAAGGCGATGGCCACCACGACGACCGCGTCCACCTTGCGCCGCAGCGGCATCGAGGCGAAGAACTCGACGCGGTCGTCGGGGTCGTCGACGCAGCGCACCAGCAGGTCCAGGCCCGCCGGACGCATCTGCCGCTCCAGGCCCAGGACGACCGAACTGCAGTACCAGGTCGGCAGGTCGTGCAGGACGACGGCCACGCGACCGGTGGCCCGGCCGGCCAGCGCAGCGGCTTCGGGGTTCACGACGTAGTCGAGTTCCGCGGCCACCGCCCGGATGCGCTCGCGCGTGCCCTGACTGACCCCCTCCAGCCCCCGCAGGGCCCGGGACACGGTTCCGAGGGAAACCCCCGCACGTTCGGCGACGTCGGCCATGCGGACCTCCGGCACCACCGGGGAGGGTTTGCGCACGGGATGGCGCGACGTCGCGGGCATGACGGGATCAGACCACCGCCCGGGGGCATCGGTCCAGCCTCGGGAGACCGGAACGGGTACCACAATCGTGTGCGTTACCAATCTGCAACGCAAGCGCTTGTGGGTCTCCCACCTGGGGCTTCGTTCCCACAAGCGCTTGCGTGAAAGTGACTTGCGCGTTGACGGCTCTCGACGGGCGGGTGTTCAGTTCTCCCGTCGGACCGGGTTCGCTGGTGAGCCCGGCCTGGGGGGTCGCCCGGCACACCGTCCGACCCCGCCTGCTCTCGATGAAGAGGAGAACACCGTGTTCGGCAAGCCCGGAACGTCCACCGCCACCCGCAAGATCTCGTTCACCCTCGCGCTGGCCGCGACCGGCGTCCTGGCGCTGGGCGCCTGCGGCGGCGGGGACAGCGGCGGCAACGCCGACGCCGCCAAGGGCGGGAACTCGACGGGTCCCATCACCTACGTGCAGGGCAAGGACAACAGCGGCATCGTCCAGCCCGCGATCGACAAGTGGAACGCGGCCCACCCCGACCAGAAGGTCACGCTCAAGGAGCAGACCGACCAGGCGGACCAGCAGCACGACGACCTGGTGCAGAACTTCCAGGCCAAGAACGCCGACTACGACGTCGTCAGCGTCGACAACATCTGGACCTCGGAGTTCGCCGCCAAGGGCTGGCTGCAGCCGCTCACGGGCGACTACGCGCTCGACACCTCCGCGCTGCTGCCGGCGACGGTGAACGCCGAGACCTACAACAAGACCCTGTACGCGGCGCCGACCACCTCCGACGGCGGCCTGCTCTACTACCGCAAGGACCTCGTGCCCACCCCGCCGAAGACGTGGGACGAGATGATGTCGATGTGCTCGATCGCCAAGGCGAACAACATCGACTGCTACGCGGGCCAGTACGCGCAGTACGAGGGCCTCACCGTGAACGTGGCCGAAGCCATCAACACCTTCGGCGGGTCGATCCTGTCCGAGGACGGAAAGACCGCCACCCTCGACACCCCGGAGGCCAAGGCCGGTCTCGACGCCCTGGTCAAGGGTTTCCAGGACGGTGACATCCCCAAGCAGGCCACCACCTACCAGGAAGAGCAGGGCCGCCAGTCCTTCGAGGACGGCAAGCTGCTGTTCCTGCGGAACTGGCCGTACGTCTACAGCCTGGCCAAGACGGACGGTTCCTCCACGGTCAAGGAGACGTTCGGCGTCGCCCCGCTGCCCGGCGCCTCCGACGGCAAGACGGGTGCCTCGAGCCTGGGCGGTCACGCGGCCGGCATCAGCGTCTACTCCGACCACAAGAAGACCGCGTTCGAGTTCATCAAGTTCCTGCAGTCCGAGGAGATCCAGAAGGACTGGCTGACCAAGGGTTCGGCCGCCCCCGTCATCTCCTCGCTCTACGACGACGCCACGCTGGTGCAGCAGTTCCCGTACCTGCCCGAGCTCAAGACGTCGATCGAGAACGCCGTCCCGCGTCCCGTGACGCCGTTCTACCCGGCCGTCACCAAGGCGATCCAGGACAACGCGTTCTCCGCCCTGTCGGGCAGCAAGTCCACCGACGCGGCCCTGTCCGACATGCAGAAGTCCGTGCAGAACGCCATCTCCGGCGGTCAGTGACCGGAAACCTGGAACCGGGGGCGGGACGACGACGTCCCGCCCCCGGCACCGAGTCCTGAGGAGGACCCATGAGCACCACGTCTGGTGTGGCCACCGGCGAGTTCGCGCAGGGGAAGCCACCGCTCAACCCCGGCAAGCGCAAGAGCCTGCACGACGGTTCGGGCCGCAAGGCCGCCGTCCTGATCGCCCCGACGATCGTGCTCCTGGCGATCGTGATCCTCTACCCGGTCGTCTCGGCCGTCTCGCAGTCCTTCACCAAGGACGCGGGACTGGACCCCACCACCGGTCTGTTCGTCCAGGGTGGTTTCGCCGGGGTCCAGAACTACAAGCTGTGGCTCCTGCAGGACTGCGGCAGCGGCGCCTTCTCGTGCCCGCCGGGCACGCTGGGGTCGCAGTTCTGGACCGCGACCGGGGTGACGTTCCTGTTCACCGTGGTGGCCGTCAGCCTGGAGACGGTGCTGGGCTTCACGTTCGCCCTCGTCATGCACCGCAAGTTCAAGGGCCGCGCGATCCTGCGCGCCAGCGTCCTCGTGCCGTGGGCCATCCCCACCGCGGTGACCGCCAAGCTCTGGTACTTCATCTTCGCCTACGACGGGATCGCCAACAAGATCCTCGGCACGGAGATCCTCTGGACCGGTGACGGCTGGGCCCCCAAGGCCGCCATCATCATCGCGGACACGTGGAAGACCGCCCCGTTCATGGCCCTGCTCATCCTCGCGGGCCTGCAGGTCATCGACGAGAGCGTCTACGAGGCCGCCAAGATGGACGGCGCGACGGCGTGGCAGCGCTTCAAGCACATCACCCTGCCGCTCGTGAAGCCCGCCCTCATGGTCGCGGTCCTGTTCCGCACCCTGGACACCCTGCGCATGTACGACCTGCCGAAGATCCTCACCGGTGGGGCCGGCGACACGTCGACCCTGTCGATGCTGGTCGTCGACCAGGTCAGGACGGGGTTCAACGCCGCCTCGGCGTTGTCGACACTGACGTTCCTCATCGTGTTCGCCGTCGCGTTCATCTTCATCAAGTTCCTGGGCGCGAACGTCACCGAGCAGCGGGCACCGAAGACGAAGAAGGCGGCCTGAGATGGCGACCACATCGCGCAGCACCTCGACCCACCGCGGTCACACCGTCACCGCGTCCGGCGTGGAGGTCGTCCAGCGCCGGAACGTGCCCGCGGCCGTCCTCACCTACGTGGGTGTCGTCCTCATCTGCCTGTGGGGCCTGCTGCCCTTCTACTGGATGATCGTCACGAGCTTCCGCGACGTCGGGTTCACCTTCGACACGACGCCGTGGCCGACGCACGTCACGCTGGAGAACTACGCGACCGCGTTCTCCACCGACCGCGGCAACCACTTCGGGCGCGCCCTGCTCAACAGCGTCCTCATCGGCGCGGTCACCACCGTGGTCGGGCTCGTCGTCGGCGTCTTCACGGCCTACGCGCTGGCGCGCCTGGAGTTCAAGGGCAAGTTCTACGTCCTCGGCATCATCCTGGGCGCGTCGATGTTCCCGGGCGTCGCGCTGGTCACCCCGCTGTTCCAGCTGTTCACGAACATCGGGTGGATCAACACCTACCAGGCCCTCATCATCCCGAACATCTCGTTCATCCTGCCGCTGACGGTCTACACGCTGACGGCGTTCTTCACCGAGATGCCCTGGGAGCTCGAGGAGTCGGCCCGCATGGACGGCTGCACCCCCGGTCAGGCGTTCGTCAAGGTCATCCTGCCGCTGGCCGCCCCGGGCATCTTCACCACGGCGATCCTCGCCTTCACCGCGGCGTGGAACGAGTTCCTGCTGGCCAGCCAGCTCGGTGGGGACAAGGTCCAGCCGGTCACGGTCGCCATCGCGAGCTTCGCCGGGGCCCAGCCCCACCAGGAGCCGTACACGGCCGTCATGGCCGCCGGCACCATCGTCACCGTCCCGCTCATCATCATGGTGTTGGTCTTCCAGCGCCGCATCGTCTCCGGCCTCACCGCCGGCGGCGTGAAGAGCTGACCCACCCGCTCCACCTCCACCCCGCAGGACCCCTGCACGACGAGGAGACCGCCATGGCCACCCGGCCCCGCTCCAGCAGCCCGCGCCCGAGCGTCTCGGCGAGCGCCGTCCGCGCCCGCCGGAACGCCCAGCACCTGGAGACGTTCGGCGGTCTCCTCGTCGCCATGACCGTGCTCGTCCTCGGGTTCGCGATCTACGCCGAGGTCACCGGCGCACCGGCGCTCGAGCTCGTCGGCGTGCTCGTCCTGCTGCTGGTCGCCGACGTCGTCGTCGTCAAGGCCGCCCGCTCGCAGCGCGCACGTGCGGACCAGCGGTGACCGGCCCCTTCCACGCGAGGGCCGACTGGTGGCGACAGGCCGTCGTGTACCAGGTGTACCCGCGCTCCTTCGCCGACGCGAACGGCGACGGACTGGGTGACCTCGTCGGCATCACCCGGCGCATCCCGCACCTCGTCGCCCTCGGGGTGGACGCCGTCTGGCTCAGCCCGTTCTACCCCTCGGCCCTGGCCGACGGCGGCTATGACGTCGACGACCACCGTGGCGTCGACCCGAAGATCGGGACGCTCGCCGAGTTCGACGCCATGGTCGAGGCCCTGCACTCCGCGGGCCTCAAGCTCATCGTCGACATCGTCCCGAACCACTCCTCCGACCGGCACCCCTGGTTCCGCGCGGCCCTGGCCGCCGGGCCCGGGTCCCCTGAGCGCGAGCGCTACGTCTTCCGCCACAGCGCCGACGGTCCGCCCACGGACTGGACCGCCAGCTTCGGCGGGCCCACGTGGGAACCCGTCGGCGACGGCTGGTGGTACCTGCACATGTTCGCCCCCGAGCAGCCCGACTGGAACTGGGACCACCCCGACGTCCGGGAGGACCACGAACGAACGCTGCGGTTCTGGGCCGACCGCGGCGTCGACGGGTTCCGCATCGACGTGGCCCACTACCTGACCAAGGACCTCACCGGTCCCCTGCCGACGCAGGCGGAGATCGCGGCGGGGACCGTGCCGGAGGGGACGCACCCCTTCAACGACCGCGACGACGTGCACGAGGTCTACCGCAGCTGGCGGAAGGTCTTCGACCAGTACGACCCGCCGAAGATGGCCGTCGCCGAGGCCGTCGTCCCCACCCACCGACGCCCGCGCTACGCGTCCGCGGAGGGGCTGGGGCAAGCCTTCAACTTCGACTTGCTCGAGGCCGACTTCGACGCGGCGCAGTTCCGCGCCGTCGTCGAGCAGAACCTGGACCTGGCCGCGTCGGCCGGGTCGACGTCGACGTGGGTGCTGTCCAACCACGACGTCGTGCGGCACGCGTCCCGGTACGCCCTGCCGACGGGGACGTCGCTCCCGGCGTGGCTGCTGTCGGACGGCACGCATCCCCGGGCCGACGAGGCCCGGGGGTTGCGGCGGGCGCGGGCGGCCACCGCGTTCCTGCTGGCCCTGCCGGGGTCCGCCTACCTGTACCAGGGGGAGGAACTGGGCCTGCCCGAGGTCGCGGACCTGCCCGGCGTCGTGCTGCAGGACCCGACGTGGATCCGGTCCCTGGGCACCACCAAGGGGCGGGACGGCTGCCGGGTCCCGCTGCCGTGGAGCGCCTCGGGACCCTCGTTCGGGTTCGGTCCGGAGGACGGGCGCCCCGCACACCTGCCGCAGCCGCCGTGGTTCTCGCGCTACGCCGTGGAGGCGGAGGCCGGGGACGCCGGGTCGACGCTGGCGTTCTACCGGGCCGCGCTGGCGCGGCGGCGCGAACTGCTCGGCGGGGAGGACCTCGAGTTCCTCGACTCCCCCGACGGCGTCGTGGTGTTCGAGCGGCCGGGGGGCTGGGTCTGCGCCACGAACTTCACGACGTCCGCCGTCCCGCTCCCTGCGGGTGAGGTCGTGCTGAGCAGTTCCGGCGACCCGTCCGGCGCCGACCTGACGGAACTCCCGGGGGAGACCACGGTCTGGGTGCAGCGGGCCGACTGAGCCGATCGTGCGGAAGTCCCACCGGGAGCGCCGACCCGTGGCACGCTCCGGAGCGTGGGACGCCGTGCACGAGGAACAGCCGTCGCCGCCGCCGGACTGGCCGCGGTCGTGCTGGTCGCGGTGGTGTCGACCCGCGACCAGCACGGCCCCGTGCCGGCGTCCGCCGCCGCGTCGTCGCCGACGGAGCGCAGCGACCACTCCGTGGAACTCGCCCGCGACCAGCAGACCCTCGCTGCGCTGCCACCCGCGACGACCTCGGCGATCTCGAGCGCGTCGGGGATCGTCACCGGCGTGGACACGCCACGGGGCTGGCAGGTCCAGAGCCACCGCGACCTCGTGGCTCAAGACCCGGCGGTGGGGGACCACCAGGTGCTGCTCGTCTGCGTGGGCCGGGGCTCGCTGGCGGTCGACGTGACGGTGTCGACGGTCGACGGCACCGAGCTGAACCGCCAGAGCTTCCCCGCCGGTTGTTCTGCGTCGGGCGCGACCGCGGCCGCGTCGTTCTCCGTGACGGCGGAGGACTCCGCGTACTCCGTGCAGGTGTCGCCGGGGGCGGAGGCCGTTGCCGTCGTCGGCTACCGGGTCACCTGAGGCGTCATCCGAGGCCGGGGGTGTGCGGGAACGCTGCACAACTCCGTTGCGGGTGGCCTGCGGCGCGCGACAGCCTGGGCGGGTGGACGTCGCCCGCGCACGCCGCCTCGTGCCCGCCGGGTTGCGGGAGAGCGCGGCCCTCACGGGGGCCGACGCGCTGAGCTGGCTCGACGGGCTCCCCGACCTCGTCGTCGCCTCGTGCGCACGGTGGTCGCTGGATCTCGACGAGGGAGTTCCCGCGCACGGCGCCCACGCCCTCGTCCTGCCGGTGCGGCGGGACGGTCGGGCCTGCGTGCTGAAGCTCTCCCACCGGGGTGACGACGTGCGCGGCGAGGTGACCGCGCTGCGGACCTGGGCCGGCCGCGGGGCAGTCCGGCTCCTGGACGCCGACGTGGAGGGTGACGTCCTCCTCCTCGAGCGACTGGACACCTCCCGCAGCCTGTCCGACTGCCCGCCCGAGGAGGTGAGCCGCGCGGTGGGCCGGTTGCTGCGCGAACTCGCGGTGCCCGCACGCGACGGGACGCCGACCACGGCGGCGGAGGCCGAGCAGATCGCCCGCACGGTCGGGGATCGGCAGCGACGGCTGGGGAACCCCCTCCCGGAGCGGTGGGTGACGGCGTCGCGGCACGCCGCGGAACTCCTGAGCACCCGCGCGGTCGTGCCGACCCTCGTCCACGCGGACCTGACCCCGGACAACGTCCTCCGGCGGCCGGGCGCGGGCTGGGTCGTCGTGGACCCGAAAGCCCTGGCCGGTCCGCCGGAACGCTCCTTGCCCGAACTCCTCTGGAGGCTCGTCGACCACCCCGCGGGGCGCGACCTGCCCGCCCTGCTGCGGTCGATCTGCGCGGCGGGTGACCTCGACGAGGAGCTGGCGCGGGAGTGGGTCGTGGCGCGCACCGTCGACTACTGGTCGTGGGCCGTGGACGTCGGACTGACGACCGACCCGCTGCGGTGCCGCGCGGTCCTGGCCGCGCTGGCCTGACGCCGACCGGGTCAGGCCGGCTCGAAGGACCACCCGGTGCGGTGCATCGAGTCGTCCCAGACGACGAGGCGCTCCCCCGCCCACGCGGCGGTCGGGGTCGTCGTCGCCTCGGCGCCCGGTAGTTCCGGCAGCGCCGTCCAGGCGTCACCGTCCAGGACCGCGAACCGCCCACCCAGACCGACGGCGACGCGGCCGGGGCCGACGACCACCTGCGGCGTCCAGCCGCCGGTCGTCAGGGCGGTCGGCACCTCGAGCGCCGACGACGACCCGTCCTGTGGATCGACGAGGTCCAGCTGCCGGACGTCGTCCGGGAACCCGTCCTGCGAGGACCCCCTGAGCCGGACCAGTCGGCTGCCGTCCCAGCTCCCCAGGGGAGCGGAGCCGGGTGACGACGCCGCCAGAGCCGTCGACCGCCACCGGTTCGCGTGCGGGTCGTACGCGTGGACGGGGGTGACGTCTCCGCCAGGGGGCACCTGGGTCGACTCGACGAGCAGCTCGTCACCCGCCCACGCGACGTAGCAGGTCTCCCCCGAGTCGGGGCCGGGGACCCGGCTGGTCCTGGTCGCTCCCGTCGACGGGTCCCACGCCCAGAGGGTGTGCGGGACGGGCTGTCCGCTGCCGTCCGTCCCGACGGAGAGGACCTCCGTCCCGGACCACGAGGCGGGCGCGTAGACGAGGAGGCCGCTCTCGGGGGCCCGACCCGTCTGGTCCGTGGCCGGGTCGAACCAGGTCCCCCGTCCGTCAGGAGCCGACCGGTCCAGGCGGGCACGTGGTGGAACACGCTGCCCCCGGTGAGCCTGCGCCACGTCCCCGACGCCGGATCGAACGCACCGCTGCCGTCGAGCGGTTCCGTCTCGGGCGGGACGCACATGGCCCCCGGCGGACAGCTCACCGGTGGCCCGACCTCGGGGCCCACGCCTCCGGTCACGAGGAGCTCGGTGCCCGTCCAGGTGAGCGTCGGCGCGCGGCGTGGGCTCATCGGTGTCGCAGGTGCTTCCCGCCACGAACCCGTGGAGGCCGCCAGTTCCCCGGGCCACCCGGGGTCGTCGCCCGGTGACCGGCCGCAGGCAGTGGGCGCGCCGACAGCGGCGAGGGCCAGGAGGTCGCGGCGGCGCAGCACACCGCTGGGACGCACCGCCTACGGGCGCGGTTCCGGCTCCGTCGCGCCCAGCGCGTCGAGCGTCACCACCGCGGCGGACGGCAACGGCTCGGCGGCACCGGCGACGTTCTCGCCCAGGTGCGCGACCGACGACGTCCCGGGGATGAGCAGGACGTTCGGGGAACGCTGCAGCAGCCACGCGAGGGCGACGGACAGGCGGGAGCGGCCCAGCCCGGCGGCGACGTCGTCGAGCGTCCGGGACTGCAACGGGGAGAACCCGCCGAGCGGGAAGTACGGGACGTAGGCGATGCCGCGCTCGCGCGTCGCGGTCAGGACCGCCTCGTCCTCGCGGTGCGCGACGTTGTAGAGGTTCTGGACGCAGACGACGGGCGCGATGGCCTGGGCCTCGTCGAGCTGGGCCAGGTCGACGGTGCTGAGACCGAGGTGGCGGACGAGCCCCTTCTCGCGGAGCTCGGCGAGGGCCCCGAACCGCTCGGCGATCGACCCCGGCACCGCCGTGTGGCCGTCGGCGCCGCCGCCGACGCGGAGGTTCACGACCTCGAGGGTGTCGACGCCGAGGGTGCGCAGGTTGTCGTGCACCTGGGCGACGAGCTGGTCGGGGTCGGTGGCCGGGACCCAGCCGCCGTCGGCGTCACGCACGGCGCCGACCTTCGTCACGACGCGCATCCCGTCGGCCGGGGTGAACGCCTCGCGGACCAGCTCGTTGACGACGTGCGGACCGTAGAAGTCGGCGGTGTCGACGTGGTTCACGCCGAGCTCCGGCAGGGTTCGGAGCACGGACAGCGCCTCGTCGCGGTCCCGGGGCGGTCCGAAGACGCCCGGGCCGGCGAGCTGCATGGCGCCGAACCCGGTGCGGGTGAGGTCCAGGTCGCCGACGGGGAAGGTGCTGCGTGCGGTGTCGTGGGTGGTGGTCATGCCGTCAGCGTGCGCCGCGGTCCCGGTTCCCGGGCAGCACCGGCCCGTTCCTGGGACTGCGGGGACCAGGCTGTCCCTGGGACCCGCGCCTACGCTGGTCCGGTGCCGCAGAACCCCCTGGGTGAGTTCCTCCGCGCCCGGCGCGAACTCATCGACCCCACCGACGTCGGGGTGCGGGTGACCGGTGTGCGCCGGACCCCGGGCCTGCGGCGCGAGGAGGTGGCGACGCTGGCGGGCATCAGCGCCGACTACTACCTGCGGCTCGAACAGGGCCGGGACCGGAACCCGTCGCGGCAGGTCCTGCAGGCCGTCGCGCGGGTGCTGCAGCTGGACGCCGCAGGCACCGACCACCTCCTGAGCCTTGCGACACCGGGAGGCGCCGGCCCCCGGCGGCGGCCGCGGGACACGGTCCCGCTCGGAACGCGGCAGCTCCTCGAGGCCCTCGACCTGCCCGCGTTCGTCGAGGACCGCACGTTCGAGGTCCTCGCCGCGAACCGGCTCGCGACGGCCCTGTGGCCCTCGCTGCACGTCGGGCAGAACCGGCTGCGCGCGGTGTTCCTCGACGAGAGGGAGGGCACGATGGTGCTCGACCCCGAGCAGGCCCGCGCGGGGATGGTCGCCGCGTTCCGCGCCTCCGTCGGCGCGGGGACGGACGACCCGCGGGTGGCCCGGCTCGTCGGGGAGCTCTCCCTCGCCAGTCCGGAGTTCGCCCGGCTGTGGGCGCGGCACGACGTGCGCGACCTGGCCGGGGGGACGGCCCGGTTGCAGCACCCCGAGGTGGGCCTGCTGGAACTGCGCCGCGAGAAGCTGGCCGTGGGTGGGACGGACGGGCAACTGCTCGTCGTCCACCACGCCGAGCGGGGGTCGGCGTCGGCCCAAGCCCTCGCGCTGCTCGGGTCGCTGGCGCTCAGCCGGATGTCGGACGAGAGGGCACCGCGTACTTGAAACCCCGGTGCGATCCCGCGAAACCCAGGCGCTCGTAGAACCGGTGGGCGTCGGCGCGCGCGTTGTCGGACGTCAGCTGGACGAGCGAAGAACCTGTGGCAGGGGCGGCGAGGTCGGTGACCCAGCGCATGAGCGCGGTGCCGATCCCGGCGGAACGCAGGGTGCTGCGAACGCGGACGGCCTCGACGAGCAACCGCGCGGAACCCCGCCGCGCCATCCCGGGGATGCGGGTCAGCTGCAGGGTTCCGACGACGTCCCCGTCCACCTCGGCCACGAGGAGGTCGTTGGACGGGTCGGCGAGGACCTCCAGCAGCGCCGCGCGGTACAGCGGTTCGTCCTCCGCCGACGCGCGGTCGCCGCGGGCGGCGCTGACGGGGTCGTCGGCCAGCAGGTCCACCACGGCGCGCAGGTCCGCCTCGCCGGCGCGGCGCAGCGTGACCTCGCGGTCTCGGGCCGGCAGGACGACCGGCAGCGTGAGCGCGGCGATCACCGGGCCACCTCCGCGGCGTCGCGGTCGAGCCGGTACGTCACCTGGTGCAGGCCCCGAGTGTCGACGTGGGTCCCCGTGCGCAGCGCGCCGAGCCGTTCCACCGCGCGCTGGGACCGCACGTTGTCGGCGTGCACGGTGAACACGACCGTCGGCAGGGTGGCGAACGCGTGGTCCAGCATGAGCCGTTTCACCTCCCCGTTCCACCGCCCACCCCACCGGGAGCGGGCGAGGAACGTCCACCCGATCTCGACCTCGCCCGGCCCGCGCAGCACGTACCGCGAGGTCCCGAACACCTCACCGTCCGCCCGGTCCTCCGCGACGAGCGCGCCGCCCGACGCGAGCGCGTCCTCGAACCAGGCGCGGAAGACGGGTTCCTCGGTGCGGTCCTTCGCGGGGTGCTGTTCCCACAGCAACGGGTCGGCGGCGATGCGGCGCAGCGGCTCGGCGTCGTCGGCGCGCACCGGCCGCAGCAGGACGAGGTCGCTCGAGAGCACGGGTTGCCGGTCGAAGGACATGGCCGGACGCTACCGCGCGCACGCCCCCGACCGGCTCGGACGTCAGGCCGGCAGGCCGCGCCGCGACGCGACGAACCGGGCGAGCTCGTCGAGGTTCGCCACCTCGCACGTCCGCCGCCCCTGCTCGATGTCGTGGACCATCTCCACGATCCGGTCGAACACCGGACCCTGGATGTCCTTGTGCACCTCGTCGACCTCGGTCTTGCGCTTGCGCACCACCAGGTCCCGGTAGATGCCGGAGTGGGTCTTGGCGCTGCGGCGGTTGAACGCGGCCAGCCGGTCGAAGGACCCGGGGAGGTCGTCGGGTTCGAACCCGTCGAAACCCTCGACCCGGACGGGGGCCTGCGCCAGCACCTCCTCCGACAGCACGGTCATGAGTTCCCGGTACTCGGGACGTTCCAGCGTCTCGGCGATGGGCAGGTCGGAGACGGCCCCGGCCCACATCATCGCGCCGTACACCTCCTTGCCCCACAGGTACCCGAGCACGTTGTCGGTGGGCTCGGCGTACGGCAGGACCTCGGCCAGTTCCCGCACCCGCGGGGTGATCGTCCCGCCGTCCAGCTCACCGATCCGGAACGTCGCCACGTTCCCCTGCAGGACCACCCCGGGGCCCATGAGGTCCGCCCCCACGTTGATGAAGCTGGACAGCACCCGCTCGCGGCCGACCGCCTCGACGAGGACGTCGGCGGTCAGGCCGTTCTGCACCGTGAGGACGTGCCCGTCGGGGGCCAGCCGGTCGCGCAGCAGGTCCGCGGCCGAGGCGGTGTGCAGGCTCTTCACCGCGACGACCGCGCGCTCGACGGTGTCCGGGAGTTCCCCGGGCAGGATCGCGGGGATCCGGACGGTGAACTGCGCGACCGGGCCCTCGATGCGCAACCCGTCCCGCTGGACCGCCGCGACGTGCTCGGCGTCGGCGTCGACGAGGACGACGTCGTGACCGGCCCGGAACGCGTGGGCGCCGAGGGTTCCGCCGATGGCGCCGGCGCCGATGACGAAGAGCGTCACGCCGGCACCCCCACCGGGACGGCGCGGTCGACGAAGGCGCGCAGCACGCGCTGGAACTCCTCGCGCTCCTCGTTCTGCGGGGAGTGCCCCGAGTTCTCGAACACCACCAGCTCGGCGCCCGGCACGAGGCGTGCGATCGTCTCCGACGCGCTGACGGGGGTCACCCAGTCGTGCCGGCCCACCGTCACCAGGACGGGGACGGTCACGTCCGGCAGGTCGGGTTTGAGGTCGTACGTGGGGAAGTTCTCCTGGAAGCACGCGTTGTGCGCCTCGTGCCGGTAGATGCCGGCTTCGACCGCGGCGGTCGACCGGGCCTCGTCGTAGTCGGCGTCGTAGAGCGGGATGAGTTCGCGCCACAGCTCCTTGAGCTCGGCGTCGCTGCGGACCGTCCCGCCCCAGTAGCGGTTGAAGTGGTCCCAGTCGATCTGCACCCTCGTCTGCTGCCGGGCGTTCTCGAAGGCGAGCTCGAGGTTCGACCCGTCGGCGGACGTGTCGCGCAGGACGACGGCGTCCACGTGGTCGGGGTACCGCACGGCGTACTCCAGCGCGATGAACCCGCCGTAGGAACCCCCGGCCACCGTGACGCGGTCGGCCCCGGCCCACTGCCGCAGCCCGTCGACGTCCGCGGCCCACTGCTCGTGCGAGAACGGGCCGACACCTTCGCTGAGCCCGCAGCCGCGGGCGTCGAACACGATCACCCGGAACCGGTCGGCGAGCGGACCGAAGGTGGAGCGGGGTTCGGCGAGCGAGCCGATGCCCCCGCCGCCGTGGTGGGCGATGAGGACGGGCCCGTCCTCCGGTCCCAGCACCTCGACGTTCAGGCGCGCTCCGTTGATGGTGACGTCCACGGTGTCCTCCTCAGTCCTCAGGGGTGTGCGACGCGAGTGCCGCAGCGACGTGGCGCTCGACGACGTCGCCGAGCACGGTGAGCGGGACGGGCCCGACGGAGAGCACCGCCCGGTGGAACGCGACGACGGAGAACTCCTCCCCGAGCGCCGCTTCCGCGTGGGCGCGGAGCCGGGCGATCTCGCGGCAACCCACCATGTAGGCGAGGGCCTGGCCGG
The DNA here is from genome assembly GCF_042473625.1 of Kineococcus sp. DHX-1. Classification (GTDB taxonomy): domain Bacteria; phylum Actinomycetota; class Actinomycetes; order Actinomycetales; family Kineococcaceae; genus Kineococcus. The sequence continues at coordinate 4,551,321 of NZ_CP170445.1, forward strand.
GCCAGGCCGTGTAGCGGTCGACCTCGCTCTCCACGTGCCCGCGGCTCGTGGCGGTGTTCTCGTACATGAACTCCACGGCCCGATCCCGCGTCCAGTCGAAGTGGTGGATGCCGGTGTCGACGACGAGGCGGCAGGCTCGCAGCGCCCGGAACGAGAGCATCCCGAGGCGGGCGAGGTCGTCGCTGTACAGGCCCATCTCGTCGGCGAGCTGCTCGGAGTACAGGCCCCACCCCTCGTTGAAGCTGCACGCCTCGACGTCCAGGTGCCGGCGGTACCGGGGGATGTCGAGCAGTTGCGCGGAGGCCAGCTGCAGGTGGTGGCCCGGGACGGCCTCGTGGAAGGACAGCGCCTCGTACTCGTAGCGGAAGTGGCTGGGTGCGTCGGCGGCCAGGACGCAGTAGGCGCCGGGACGGCTCCCGTCGACAGCCGGCGGGCGGTAGTAGCCGAGCGCGCTGCCGGCCCCGTCGACGGGGTTGATCTCCTCGATGACGCAGTCGGGGATGCCGAGGTCGGGGAACCAGCGGTCCCGGACGGCCTCGGCCCGCCCGAGGGCGGCGTGCGCGACGGCGAGGATCTCCCCGCTCGTCTCGAACCGCAGGGCGGGGTCCTCCCGCAGCCGTCGCGTGATGCGCGAGAACTCCCCCTCCCCCAGTGCCCGGGTGCCGACCTCGCGCCACAGCGCCCGCATCTCCGCCAGCACGTCCAGGCCGAGCTGGTGGATCTCCTCGGGAGTGAGGTCGGTCGTCGTGTGCCGTCGGACGGCGGCCGCGTACCCCTCCCGGCCGCCCGGCACGGCGTGGATGCCGATGTCGGCCCCGTCGCGGGCCACGGGGAGCAGTTCCTCGCGCAACCGGGCCGCCAGGGTCCGCAGGGCCGGGCGCACCTCGTCGAGGACGAGGCGGGTCGCCGCCTCCTGCGTCGCGGCGTCACCGGAGGAACGCGCCGGCGCGAGGAGGGCGTCCTCCTCGACGGCCGCGGCGAGGTGGCCCTCGAGCTGTTCCACGGCGTGCTCGACCCCGAGGCGCGTCGGGACACGCCCGGCGGCGGCCTCCTGCGCGTAGCGCTCGGCGAGGGCGCCGAAGAACCCGGGCAGGCCCGCGAGGCGCCGCAGGTAGCGGTCGCGTCCCGCGGCGTCCGCGGTCGTCATGGCGGGCACCGCCTGGAAGACGAGGCCCTGGCGGCTGACGTAGCCCTTGGCCGAGGCGTTCGCCGCCCACAGGGAGTGCGCCGCGTCCTGCTCGGCACCACGGGCGAGCGCGACGAGGACGCCGCGGTCGACGAGTTCGGCCTCGCTCAGACCGTCCGCATCCAGGGCCTCCGCGGCGTCGGCCACCGCCCCGAGCTCGGCGGCCGCCCGCTCGCTCGCCTCGCGCGACGGGTCGCCGGGCAGGTGGTCGAACTCCGTCAGACCGAGCAGGGTCGCGTTGTACGGGTCGTAGGTGTGCTGGGCGCGGAAGTAGCGTTCGCCGAGCGCCGCGAGCTGCTCCGCGGCCGTGCCGGGAGCGGTGGTCGTGCTGGTCACGTGGTTCCGTCCTGCCTGGGCCCCTCAGAAGAGGGAGTGCCCGCCGTCGATCGAGAGGGTCTGCCCGCTGACCCAGGACGCGCCCGGGTCGGCGAAGAACAGGACGCCGCGGGCGATGTCGTCCGGCGTCCCCGTGCGGCGGACCGCGATGCGTTCCAGGAGGGCCTGCTGGCCCGCGGACCCGTAGGAGTCCCACTGGGCCTGCGTCGTGGGGTTGGACAGGACGAACCCCGGGGCGATGCAGTTCGCCGTGATGCCGAACGGGCCGAGTTCGTGGGCCATCTGCCGGGTGAAGCCGATCTGCGCGGCCTTCGCCGTCGTGTAGGCCTGGACGCCGGTGAGGCTGACGCTGCGGCCGGCGCCGGAGGAGATGGTGACGATGCGCCCGAAACCCCGGCGCTTCATGGACCGGGCCGCTGCGCGGGTGCAGTTCCGCATCGTGGTGACGTTGGCCGCGACGACGGCGTCCCAGGCGTCGTCCGACAGCTCGTCGACGGGGGTGTGGGTCTGGCCGACGACACCGCCGGCGCAGTTGACGAGGACGTCGACGTCCCCGAGCGCAGCGAAGAACGCCTCCACCTGCTCGGTGTCCGCGAGGTCGACCTCGTCGCGGTCGACGCCGCGCACCGCGGCGCCGGCGTCCTGCAGCCGGTCGGCGATGGCCCGGCCGATGCCCTGCGCCGTGCCGGTGACGACCGCCGTCCGTCCCGCCAGTGGGGGCAGTGCTGTCACGTGCTCTCCTCGGTGCTCCGGTGGGCGCGGGCGATCTGCACCGTGTCCTCCCACTGCTTCATGCGGTCGATGCCGCGCTCCCCGGTGGCGAGCAGCACGGCCTCGACGAGGGCCTCGACGAGGGCGATCGTGCCCACGACGGAGTCGAAGGGCAGTCCGTCCACCGGCACCGGGAGCACGACGTCCGCGCTCTCGGTGGCCGGCGACAGGCCGGGGTCGGTGATGACGACGACCTTGGCCCCGCGGCCCTTGGCGATCGCCGCCGCCTGCTTCGCGGTCAGCTCGTAGCGGCGGAAGTCGAAGACGACCGCCACCGACCCCGGGCACAACCGCAGGAGCTTGCCGATGTCGTGCCCCACCGGCTGCGCCACGAAGTCGACGGCGGGGATGACCTGGTCCAGCTGCGTCGCCAGCAGCTCGGCGGAGAACCGGCTGAAGTAGCCGCCCATCACCACGACCTGCTTGGCCTTGCCGGCCAGGGCCTCGACCGCGCGGTCGAACTCGCTCGGCGGCACGGAGGCCGCGAGCTGCTCCACGAGCCCGAGGCGTTCGGTGATCGCCGCCTGGAACACCGGACGCTCCGCGTGCTCGCGGGCCCCCTCCACGGTCCGGTTGACCGGGCTGCTCATGCGGTGGGTGACCTCCTCGCGCAGCCGCCGCTGGAAGTCCGGGTACCCCCCGATGCCGAGCCGCGTCACGAGGCGCAGCACCGTCGGAGTGCTCGTGCCGGCGGCCTTGGCCACGGCCGCGGCGCTCTCCAGCCCGGCGCTGGGCCAGGAGGCCAGGAGGACGCGCGCCACCTTCTTCTCGGCGGGGCTCAGCTCGCCCATGCGGGCGAAGATCTCCTCGTCGATGGTCATGGTGCTCTCCTCGAGGACGTGCACGACGGCGCCCGCTCAGGTCAGCAGGACGAGTCCGTCCTGCCCCTCGAAGGCGGCGAACATGGTGGGCGAGTTGTGGGCGGCCACGACGCTACCGTCGGGCGCGACCGCGACGAGGCCGCCGCTGGCACCCTTCGACGTCAGTTCCGCCAGCACCGTGTCCCGCACCGCGTCCGGCAGCGTGGCACCGAGGTACCGCATCCGGGCGGCGATGTCGTAGGACACGACGCCGCGGATGAAGGCCTCGCCCTCCCCCGTGCACGAGACGGCGAGGGAGTCGCCGCGGGCGTAGGTCCCGGCGCCGATGACGGGGCTGTCCCCGACCCGGCCCGCGCTCTGCGCAGCCATCCCTCCCGTCGAGGTCGCCGCGGCGATCCGTCCGTGCCGGTCGCGCGCGACGGCGCCGACCGTGCCGTGGCGGGGCGCGGCCAGGCGCAGGGCGTGGATGCGCTCGAGCTGCTCCTTGCGGGCCGCGGTGACGAAGTACTCCTGCTCGCGGACCTCGAGGTCCCAGCCGGTCGCCAGGTCGCGGGACGGGTCGACGAGCAGCAGGTGCGTGCTGTTCTCCAGGACCGCGCGGGCGAGCCGGACGGGGTTCTTCGCGTGCCGGGACACCGCGACGGCGCCGGCCCGTCCCTCGTCGTCCATGACGGCCGCGTCGTGCTCGACGGTGCCGTCAGCGGCCAGGGCCGCGCCGCGACCGGCGTTGAACAGGGGGTCGTCCTCCAGCTGCTCGACCGCCGCGCAGACGGCGTCGAGCGCCGTCCCGCCGTCGGCCAGCACGGCGCGACCGGCCCCGTGGGCGCGGCGCAACCCGGACTCGAACGACTCGCGCCGTTCGGCGGACAGTTCCTCGATCCGTCCCCCGGCCCCGCCGTGCAGGGCCAGCGCGAACGGTCCGGTCGCGGGCACGTGCCACAGCTTCGTCTCGACCGGGCGCGCCACCATCTCCTCGTCGCGCATCAGCGGCCACCCGCCTGACGGGTGATGTAGTTGACGGCCACGAACGAGCGGAAGACGGACAGCAGGTCCTCGCCCTCGATCCGGACCTCGCGCGTCCCGGTGCGTTCCGCGCCGCGCGCCCAGGTGGCGACGTCGGCCATGTCGGCGGTCTGCACGTCGAGGTCGAGGACGGCGGGACGCTGCACCCGCGGCAGGGCCACCTCACCCGCCGCGACCCGGCGCACGGCCTCCTCGGCGCCCGCCCGGATGAGGCGGCACGACTCGCTCGGGTGCAGGTTCAGCGCGCTGGCCCGGGTGATCGACTGCTTGGTCACGACGTTCACCGCGCCCTGGGCGAAGGGGGCCGTCTCCTCCCACGTCACCTCGTCGCCCGAGACGAACGCGATGGGGACGCCGTAGTGGTCGGCGACGAGGGCGTTGATGCCGCTCTCCCCCACCGGGAGGCCGTTGAGCCGGGCCCCGGAGAACACCTCGGGGTTGTAGGTGTGCGACATCGCGGACGCCTCACCCGAGATCGACCCGTGGTACCCGACGAAGAACGCGGCGTGCACGGTCTCGTCGAGCCCCTGCATCATGTACATCGGCTTGTGCCGGCCCGACAGGTACTTCGCCTCCCCGGCGATCCTGCGCGGGTCGAGGTTCGCCATGCGGCTGTGGGAGTCGTTGAGGACAACCTCGGTCGCCCCGCCGGCGATCGCCCCCTCGATCGCGGCGTTCACCTCGTCCTGCAGCAGCGCGCAGCCCAGCGCGTACCCGGGGCTGCCGGGACGGCACTGGTCCCAGTCGACGATCCCGGCGACGCCCTCCATGTCCAACGACATCCAGACCTTCACGGTGCGGTGCTCCTCGCGTGCGGTGTTCTCGGTTCTTCGGGGTGGTCGTCGGGGAAGTCCTCGCGGACGTCGACGAGCGCCGTGCTCGCCGCCGGGTCGGGTGAGGACTGGAACGCGGGGAGCTCGTCGGCGCGCAGGCACGCGCTGACGTGCCCGGGGGTGACCGCTGCCAACGCCGGGTCGACGCTCCGGCAGGCGTCGACGGCGTACGGGCAGCGCGGGTTGAAGCGGCACCCGGACGGGACGTCGTAGGGGCTCGGCGGCTCGCCCTCCAGGACGAAGTCCTCGTTGACGCTGCCGGCCCGCATCCGCGGGATCGAGTCGATCAGCGCACGGGTGTACGGGTGCCGCGGGTTGGCGAACAACTCGGCCGTGTCGGCGACCTCGACGATGCGCCCCAGGTACATGACGGCGACCCGCTGGCTGAGGTGCTGGACGACGGCCAGGTTGTGGGCGACGAACAGGATGCTCAGGCCCAGGTCGCGCTGCAGCCGCGCGAACAGGTCCAGGATCGTCGCCTGCACCGACACGTCGAGCGCGGAGACGGGTTCGTCGGCGATGAGGACGTCGGGGCGCACGGCCAGGGCGCGGGCGATGGCCAGGCGCTGGCGCTGCCCACCGGAGAACTGGCTGGGGTAGGCGTCGAGGGCGTCCTCCTCCAGCCCGACGAGGTTGAGCAGCCGGACGCTCTCCTGCCGCACCTGCGACCGCGGGACGACGTCGTGCAGCAGCAGCAGTTCGCGCAGCATCGAGGCGACCGAGATGCGCGGGTTCAGCGAGGAGTACGGGTCCTGGAACACCATCTGGATCCGGCGGCTCGCGTCCTTGCCGCGGCGCGCGGGCACCGTTTCCCCGTCGTGCTCCAGGGAACCCCCGCTCGGGGTGGTGCTGCCGACGAGGACCTTGGCCAGCGTGGACTTGCCGGACCCGGACTCCCCGACGAGGGCGAGGACCTCCCCGCGGCGCAGTTCGAGGTCGACCCCGTCGAGGGCGCGCAGGTCCGTGCGGTGCTCGGTCCGCGTCAGGCGCGCGGCCAGCGACGGGCGCAGCTGGTACGTCTTGGTGACGCCCGCGGCCCGCAGCACCGGGGTGGTCGTCCCGTTCACGCGTGCGCTCCTTCGAAGATGCGGTGGGTCTCGATGCACGCCGCGTCGTGCCCGGGGGCGACGAGTTCGCGCGGGGGGACGGCCGCGGTGCAGGCGTCCACGGCGAACGCGCACCGGGGGGCGAACGGGCACCCCGCCGGGCGGGCGCTGAGGTTCGGCGGGAACCCGGGGATGGGGACGAGGCGGCGGTCGGGCTGGTCGAAGTCGGGGGCGGAGTCGAGCAGCCCCTTCGTGTACGGGTGCCGCGGGTCGCCGAGCACGTCGCGGACGGACCCGGACTCCACGACGTGGCCGGAGTACATGACCGCCACGTCAGAGCAGGTCTGGTTCACCACGGCGAGGTCGTGGGTGACGAACACCAGCGCGGTGCCGGTGTCGTCGCACAACCCCTCGAGGACCTTCAGCACCTGGTGCTGGACGGTGACGTCGAGCGCGGTCGTGGGTTCGTCGCAGAGCAGCAGCCGCGGTCCGCACGCGACGGCCATGGCGATCATGATGCGCTGGCGCAGCCCGCCGGACAGTTCGTGCGGGTAGGCGCGCGCCCGCCGGACGGGGTCCGGGATCCCGGTGCGGGCCATCGTCTCGACGGCCAGCTGCGCGGCGTCGGCCTTCGACAGCCCGAGGTGGCGCCGGGGGCCCTCCGCGATCTGGTCCCCGACGCGGACGACGGGGTTGAGCGCCGTCATGGGTTCCTGGAAGACCATCGCGATCTCCGGGCCCATGAGGCGGCGGCGCTGCGCCGCCGGCATCCCGACGAGTTCGCGGCCGTCGTAGCGGATGCTGCCCGACAGCACCTCGACGCCCCGCGGGAGCAGCCCGGCGACGGCCCGCAGCGTGAGCGACTTGCCGGACCCGGACTCCCCGACGATGCCGAAGCGTTCCCCGGCGGCCACCTCGAGGGAGAGGTCCTCGACGATGCGGGTGTCGGGACGGTTCCGCCGGCGGACGCCGAGGGTGAGGTCGGAGACGCTGAGCAGGGAAGCGGCCACGGTCACTTCCTCCTCTCCGGGTTCAGGAGGTCGGAGATCCCGTCGCCGAGCCAGGACAGGCCCAGGCTCGTGACGACGACGACGAGACCGGGGATGGTCGCCTGTTGCCACTGGGTGGTGATGAACTCCTGGCCGTCGTTGATCATCGAACCCCACTCCGCCGTCGGCGGGGCGATGCCGAGGCCGAGGTACCCGAGGGTGACGATCGCCATGATGTCCATGACGATGTCGCTCATCCCGTAGATGACGGCCTGGGACAGGACGTTCGGGCCGATGTGCCGGACGAGGATGCGCGCGTGCGACATGCCGCCGAGGCGGGCCGCGACCACGTAGTCCTGCTCCTTGGCGACGAGGACCTCGCCGCGGACGATCTTGGCGTAGGAGACCCAGGAGACGGCGGCGATGGCGATGTAGATGCTGAACTCGCCCGAGCCGAACACGAAGACCAGGACGATGACCATGACGTAGAACGGGAACGCGAAGAACACGTCGACGACGCGCATGAGCACGGTGTCGAGCCAGCCCCCGGCGTAGCCGGCGATCCCGCCGACGACGGTGCCGACGACGAACGGGATGAGGACCGCGAGGAACCCGACGCGCAGGTCGACCCGGGCGCCCCAGATGAGCCGGGACAGCACGTCACGGCCGTACTTGTCGGTGCCCAGCAGGTGCTCGCCCGACGGGGACTGCAGCGCGTTCGCCAGGTCCTGCTTCACCGGGTCGTACGGGGCGAGCACCGGGGCGAGGACCGCGACGAGCACGAGCAGGCCGACGATCACACCCCCGGCGACGAGGGAACCGTTGCGGTACCACGGCTGCAGGGAGCGCGACCGGGAACGGGTGGCCCGGCGGCGGGCGCTGCGCTCGACGAGGAGCGCGGTGGGGGTGCTCATGCGCGGGCCGTCCGGCTGAGGTCGACCCGGGGGTCGAGGAGCGTGTAGACGACGTCGGTGAGGATGCCGACGACGACCACGAACAGCGCGACGAACAGGGTGACGCCCTGGATCGTCGGGAAGTCGCGGGTGAAGATCGAGTTGATCATCAAGGACCCCAGCCCGGGCAGCGCGAACACGCGCTCGATGACGAGGGAGCCGCCGACGAGGTACCCGAGGTTGACGCCGATGATCGAGACGGTGGGGATGGCGGCGTTGCGCAGGACGTGGCCGCGGAACAGCTGCACGCCGGAGGCGCCCTTCATCTTGGCCGTCCCGACGTACTCCGAACCCAGCACCGAGATCATCGACGAGCGCAGGCTGCGGATGATGGTCGGCGACATGGCGATCGCGAGCGTCACCGCCGGCAGGAACAGGTGGTACAGGTGCTCCAGCGCCGTGTCGCCGTACCCGCCGACGGGGAAGGCCCGCAGGCTGACGCCCAGCAGCAGGATGAGCATGATGCCCACCCAGAACTGCGGCATGCCCTGACCGACGAGGGTGAAACCCCGCACACCCAGGTCGCGGGCGCCGCCGGGGCGGAACGCGGCGAGGGCGGCGAGCGGCACGCTGATGAGCAGGGCCAGCACGAGTGCGTACAGCAGCAGGGTCAGCGTCACCGGGATCGCCTCGAGGACGAGCTGGGTGACGGGGAGCTGGTAGGTCAGGCTGGTGCCGAGGTCGCCGTGGGCGAGCTGGCCGAGGAAGAGCAGGTACTGCCGCCACAGCGGTTCGTCGAGGCCGAGCCGCGCCGTGAGCGCGGCGACGCTCTGCTCGGTCGCACGTTCCCCCAGCAGGGCCAGGGCCGCGTTGCCGGGGAGGAGGTGGGCCAGGAGGAAGACGATGAGCGTGACGCCGAAGGCGACGGGGATGGACTGCACGAGACGGCCGGGGATGAACCGCAGACGGTGGCTCACCGTCCCACCTCCTTGTTCACGTCGGGGGGTTCACGAGGGGTTTCACGGGCGTGGCGGAACGGGGGCGGGATGTTTCTCGCCCCCGTTCCGGCGGTCACTGCTTCTTGGAGACGTCCTGGAGCAGGTACCCGCCCAGCGGCGTCACGTGGAACCCCTGGACCTTGCTCGTCGAGGCGTAGACGTACGGCGAGTAGTAGAGGTAGGCCAGGAACGCGTCCTCGCTCGTCTTCTGCTGGAGCTGGGTGTACAGCTCCTGCCGCTTGGCGCTGTCGGTCTCCTTCTGCGCCTGCGCGTTGATGGCGACGACCTCGGGGTTGTCGTAGGAGGTGAACGCCGACTTCGAACCACCCTGAGGGTCGACCGCGAAGGACGTCCACTGGTCGGGGTCGGGGATGTCCATCGTCCAGGCGGAGATGGTCATGTCGAAGTCCGACGCCAGCCGGGCCTGCTTGTTGGCCGTCGGGTCGAGCTGCTTGATCTCCATCGTGATGCCGATGTCCTTCAGCTCCGACTGCATGATCTGCGCGACCGACGCCTGGTTCGGGTTCCCCGACGCGATGAGCAGGGTCGTGGTGAAACCGTCCGGCTTGGAGGACTGCGCGAGTTCGGCCTTGGCCTTGGCGACGTCGAAGGTGGCCCCGCCGGCGTTCTTGTCGTAGTACGGCGTCCCGGGCGAGAGCAGGGAGTTCGCGGCCTCGCCGTTGCCGAACAGGACGGCCTTGACGAGGGACTCGCGGTCGATGGCGTAGGAGATGGCCCGGCGGACGTGGACGTCGTCGAAGGGGGCGCGGGCCTGGTTGAAGGCGACGTAGTCGATCTGCGTGGACGGGAACGTCTCGGCCTCGACGTCACCCGACGCCTTCAAGGACGACAGGCTCGACCAGTCCGGGGTGTCGTCGATGTCGATCTGGCCGCCCTGGACCTGCAGCTTGCGGGTGTTCGCGTCGGGGACGACGTTCCACTGCACGCTGGACAGGTACGGCTTGCCCTTCTGCCAGTACTTCTCGTTCGCCGTGAGCTTGAGGGACTGCCCCTTCTTCCAGCCGTCCCAGACGAAGGGGCCGGTGCCGACGGGGGCCGTGTAGAACTCCTCGGCCGTCTTGCCGCCGTAGCCGTCGGGGACGACGCCGTTGGAGAAGATCGAGAGGTCGGCGATGAAGGGTGCCCACGGGTACTTCAGCTTCACGGTGACCGTGTGGTCGTCCGTGGCCGTGACGGTGTCGATGGCCGCGTTGACGAAACCCCAGCCCTCGGCGCCGGTCTTGGTGTTCTCGTCGATCGAGAACTTCACGTCCTTCGCCGTCATCGGCGTGCCGTTGGAGAACGTGACGTCTGTGCGCAACGGGATGGTGTAGGTGAGCTGGTCGTCGGAGATGGTGTAGCCGGTGGCCAGCCAGGGTTCGAGCTTGGTGCCGTCGGCGCTGGCGTGGAACAGGGGTTCCATGATCTGTTCCATCACGCGGATGGAGTTGTTGTCGAACGTCGTCGTCTTGTCCATCGCGATGATGTCCGCCGAGCGCGCCATCGTCAGGTCGCCACCCTTGGCGGGCGCACCTCCCGCGTCGGCGCCGTCGTCGCTGCCGGCCGCACCGCACCCGCCGAGGGCGAGCGCCATCGTGAGGGCCAGTGCTCCGACCACTCCGAACCGTGTTCTCATCGGGAGCCTCACTCGTCTCTGCGCCTCGTGGGGGCGCCGGGGGTTTGGGTGGGACGGGGTTCGTGCACGACCCCTGCGTCGCTGTAGCGATGGTTACAGTAGCCCTAGATTTTGTCCAGCTTGTTACGTTCGGGATACGCGGAGGTCACGCTGGCGCCCCCGGGCGGCGTGGGGGCCCTCAGGCGTTCAGCTGGTGGGCACGGAACGCGGCGCGCAGGGTCTCGCCGTCGAGGAGTCCGCCGGAGGTGGGGACGGCCGCGGCGACGAAGCCGTCGGGACGCACGAGGTAGGTCCGGTCGGTCCGCCACCGGCCCGCGTCGGCGGGGAACGCGAGCGGTCCCTCGATCCAGTCGGGCAGGTCCACGGGCCGCGCGGCGTGCGCGCCGTAGGAGTGCAGCTGCCAGGCGAGCGAACGGAGGGCCGGTCGGTTCTCCTGCGTCGGGAACAGCCGTCGCCCGACGGCGCGGTCGTCCGCCCAGACCGGCAGCGGAGCCGAGGCGACGTGGTGGTGGATCCGGTACTGCCCGACGTACCCCGCGACGCGTCGGCCGAGGGGCGTGCGCACACCCCGCGCGGCCAGTGGCGCGGCCACGGTGGCGAACCCGCGTCGCAGCAAGGCGGTCACGGGGTTCCTGCGGGCCATCAGCCCGAACGCGCGGTCGGTGACGCCGACCAGCCGCAGGGCGACCGGCCGCCGTTCCCGTTCGTACCGGTCGAGGGCATCGAGCGTGACGTGGCCGTGGACGACGTCGGTGAGGAGGTGCGCGAGGTCCTGGGCGTCCTGCAGACCGGTGTTCATCCCCTGACCGCCGACCGGGGAGTGGACGTGGGCCGCGTCGCCGGCGAGGAACACCGCGCCGCGGCGGAACCGTTCGGCGACGCGGTGGTGGACGCGGTAGGTGGAGAACCAGTCGACGGACGCGTGACCGACCCCGAGGTCCTCGCGGGCTGTGGCGAGCGCCTCCTCCTGTCCGACGTCGGGACTGGTGGCGATGGAGATCGCCCGGGCGTGCCCGCCGGGGCCGAGGGGGTAGAACACGCCGAAACCCCGTCGCCCCGCCCGCATCGTGAGGCAGTCCTCGGGCAGACCGGTCGCGCCGCGCACGTCGGCGACCCAGAACACGGCGTCGTCCGTGACGCCCTCGAAGGCCAGGCCCAGCGAGCGGCGGACGACGGACCCGGCGCCGTCCGCGCCGATGCACCAGCGGGCGTGGAGGCGGATGTGCCCGTCCGGGCCGTCGAGGAGCGCGCGGACGCGACCGCCGGGCTCGGCCGTCCGGTCGTCGAGGTCGATGAGCGCGTGGTTCCAGCGAACCTCGCGGCCGGCCGCCTCGAGCGCGCCGACGAGGAGGTCCTCGGTGCGGCTCTGCTCGAGGACGTGCAGACCGGGGAACGGGGTCCGGCCCTCCTGGGCGGCCGCGAGGTCGACCACCACGGGACGGCCGGGCGGGCCGATCTGCACCCGGGCCGCGCGGTGGGCTCGGGCGAGGAAGTCGTCCGCGAGGCCGAGCTGGTCGTACACCTCCACGGTCCGCGCCTGGACCGCCAGGGCCCGGGACTCCGTCGTCGGGCCGGCCTTCGCGTCGACGACGACGGCACGGACGCCGCGGCGGGCGAGGACGAAGGCGGCCAGGAGCCCGGTCGGGCCGGCGCCGACGACCAGGACGTCCGTCTCCTCGACGGGCAGGTCGTCGCGTCCGGTCACCTCACCAGGGTGCGCGCCCGGTGCCGGCGGTGCCAGGTCCGGACTGCGTTCCCGCGAAGGCGCGCCGGTGCGAGAGTGGGGGGCCACCGTCACCGGGAGGACGTCATGACCTTCGCCACCGGCTTCGCCGTCGCCGTCGCCGTGCTGCTCGTCGCGCTGGTGGTGTTCCTCGCGGTCCGCGACCGCGGACGTGACCGGTCCTCGCGCGAGGTCCCGCACCGCGACGACTGGGACGTCGCGGGCCGGGGCGGGGCCACGTTCCACACCCACGGCACACCCGGCCCCGGCGCCTGACCCCTCGGGGATCAGACCTCCCGCGTCGCCCGGGCGATGCGGGTGCGCACGTGCACGAGCGGCGTCGTCGCGGCCTCGTCGCGCGGTAGCGCCTGGACGGAGAACTCCGCCAGGGCACCCGGGCGGAACACCAGGCAGCAGGTCGACCCCCCGAACTGGAAGCGGCCGACCTCGTCCCCCTTGGCCAGGTGGGCTCCGGGGACGACGGCGTCGTCGAGGACGCACGAGGACACGTCGGCCATGCCGACGGGGACGAAGGCGACGAGCCCGAGAGCGGGGTCGTCGGCGCGGAGGAGGACGACGGCGCGGGCCGCGACGTGGGCCATGTAGCCCTGCGACTGCTGCGGTTCCCTCGCCTCGGGGCCCTCGCTGTCGGCCTCGGAGAAGTACGTCCCGCCGACGACGAACGCGCGCTCGACGGTGCCGGCGACGGGGGCGTGCCAGCGGTGGTAGTCCGTGGCGCTGAGGTACGCCTGGTAGACGGTGCCACCGACGAACTCGTCGACGGAGGGGTCGCCGGCGAGCATGTCCTGCAGGGAGTACGGCTGGCTCTTGAGCCAGAACTCGTCGGTGCGCTGGACGTCCCGGGCCAGGGCGTAGGGCGTGGACTCGCACGGGCTGACGACGACCCCGTCGTCGTCCGGGTCCTCCACGGGTCGTTCGCCGTCGCGGAACCGGCGGGTGAAGAAGTCGTTCCAGGACGAGAAGCCCCAGTGGTCGGCCTCGGGGTCGTGCTCGTACTGCTCGATGCCGACGGCCTCGGCCGCCGCTTGCGACATCCAGCCCGCCGCGGAGTCGTCGAGGACGGACAGGGACGCCGGGCTGTCGAGGTGCTCGCACCAGGCGTCCAGGTACTTCTCCAGGACCGCGTTCACGGCCGGGTTCCGGTAGGCGGCGAAACCCGACGGCGTCGCCGTCGTCTGGTCCAGGACGGCCTGCACGGGGGTCATCACCATGGAGTCCGTGCTGAACTCCGGCGCCGTCGTCAGGACGGCGTTGAGCAGCCGCAGCAGGTCCGGCAGGTCCCGCACGTGCCGGGGCGGCAGGCCCGGGCCCTCGGGGACCTCGGCGACCATCCGCTCGAGCTGCATCCGCGCCACCGCGTCGTGGGCCAGGAGCTCGTCGAACTCCGCCATGACCGGGTGCCGCTCCGGGTCACCGTCCTCGTCGAGGCGGCGGCGCAGGTCGGCGACCCAGGCCGCGACGCTCTCGGGGTCCGGCAGCCAGCCACCGTGTCGGGGGGCGTCGGACCGGGAGAGCTGGTGCGTCATGGGCGTCACGCTAGGCACGCTCGGTCCGGCGCGCTCGCCGCAGCGGCGACGTGTCGCCTGCCCGGTCGTCAGGCGTAGAGGTCCACACCGCCGTCGGTGGTGCTCACCCGGGACGCGGGCCCTTGCTGGCGCGCCGTCCGGGTCTCGTCTCGCTGCCGCTGCGCCTCCGCCTGCTCCGCCGCGAGCGCGGCCATCGCCTGGGCCACGGCCTGGGCGGCCGCCTCGAGCTCCGCGCGGTCGACCTTCAGGGTGTCCTCGTCGGCGTGGTCGGTGACGTCGCCGACGAGCCTGTCCTGGGCCTCCGCGTAGGCCCGGTTGGCCTCCCGGAGCGCCTTCTCGGCGGGCGAGCCGGCGTTGCCGGGCTGCGCGACGGACGCCAGGCCGGTGCCGCTGACGCTGATGCTCACGTCGTGTCCCTCCTCGGTGGACGCCGGTGCGGGGTGCCCCGGTGAGTCGTTCCGCCGGTCCATCGGCAGTGCAGGCGTCCGTCGCCAGTGGTCGTGCTCTTCTGGGACGCGGTTCCCGCCGGACGGCCGAACGCGCCGCCTCAGTCCCGGTCGGTGAGGGTCCGCAGCGCCGACCCGACGGCGTCGAGGTGCGCGCTCATCGCGTCGCGAGCGGCCGCGTCGTCGCGGGTGGCGATGGCCTCGACGATCCGGGCGTGCTCCTCGTCGGAGTGCTCGCGTCGGTCGGGGAGGAGGTTGAGGGCTTGGGACTGGGCCGTGGAAGCCTCCCGGACGGCCGCGAGCACGGACACGATCACCCGGTTCCGTGACGCCTGGGCGATGAGACCGTGCAGCCGGCCGTCGAGCACGGCCCACTCCTGCGGGTCGGGTTCGCCGCGCATGGCCTCGACGAGACCGCGCAGCTCGGTGAGCTCGGAGGCGCTGTGCCGCAACGCGGCCCAGCCCGCCGCGGGCACCTCGACGAGGGGCCGGGCCTCGAGCAGCTCGGAGGCGGCGAAGGAGCCGAAGACGGGGTCCGGTTCGACGGAGTCGTGCACGACGAAGGACCCCAGGCCCGTGCGCGGCTCGGTGAGGCCGAGGGCGTGGCAGGACCGCAGCGCCTCCCGCACGACGGACCGTGACACCCCGTGCCGTTCGGCGAGAGCGGCCTCCGACGGGAGCCGGGTGCCGACGGGCAGCTCGCCCCCGAGGATCGCGTCGCGGAGGTCGGCGAAGACGGCCTCGGCCGCGCCGACCCGGGTGACGGCGGGCGCGCGGTCGGCCCAGGAAGTCATGGGCCCATCATGCGTGCTCTTGACGGGACGGCGGCTGCTCCCCCATCCTCGAGCCACCTGTCAGACAGCCGGACAGGTCCAGCGAAGGGACCCGATGTCGTGACCCGCCCCGCCCACCCGACCCGCACCGAGCACGACCTGCTCGGCGAGCGGGAGGTGCCCACCGACGCGTACTGGGGCATCCACACCCTGCGCGCCGTCGAGAACTTCCCCATCACCGGCCGGGTCATCGGCCAGGACCCGCACCTCGTGCGGGCCCTCGTCGACGTCAAGCAGGCCGCCACCCTGGCCAACCTCGAACTCGGCGTCCTCGACGCCGAGCGGGCCGACGCGATCGTCGCGGCCTGCCGGGAGATCGCCGACGGGGCCCTGCACGAGCAGTTCGTCGTCGACGTCGTCCAGGGCGGCGCCGGCACCTCGACCAACATGAACGCCAACGAGGTCGTCGCCAACCGCGCGCTGGAACTGCTCGGCCACGCCCGCGGCGACTACGCGCACTGCCACCCGAACACCCACGTCAACGCCTCGCAGTCCACGAACGACGTCTACCCGACGGCCGTCAACATCGCGACGCGCCGATGGATCGTGGCGCTGTGCGCCGAGCTCGAACGGCTCCGCGACGCGTTCGCGGCGAAGGCCGCGGAGTTCCGCGACGTCGTCAAGATGGGCCGCACGCAGCTGCAGGACGCCGTGCCCATGACGCTGGGCCAGGAGTTCGCGACGTACTCCGTCATGCTCACCGAGGACCTCGAACGCCTGCGCGAGTCCGCCGACCTGCTGCTCGAGGTGAACCTCGGCGCGACGGCCGTCGGCACCGGCCTCAACGCCCCCGTCGGGTACGCCGACCTCGCCGTCCGGCACCTCGCGCAGATCACCGGGTACGACCTCGTGAGCTCCCCCGACCTCGTCGAGGCCACCCAGGACGTCGGGCAGTTCGTCCACCTCTCCGGAGTCCTCAAGCGCGTCGCGGTCAAGCTGTCGAAGGTCTGCAACGACCTGCGGCTGCTGTCGTCCGGTCCCCGCGCCGGGCTCGGGGAGATCAAGCTGCCGCCGGTGCAGGCCGGTTCCTCGATCATGCCGGGCAAGGTGAACCCGGTGATCCCCGAGGTCGTCAACCAGGTGGCGTTCCAGATCGTCGGCAACGACGTGACGATCTCCATGGCCGCCGAGGCGGGCCAGCTGCAGCTCAACGCCTTCGAACCCGTCATCGCCCAGCGCCTGTCCGAGGGCGCACGCAACCTCACCCACGCCGTCGCGGTCCTCACCGACCGCTGCGTCACGGGGATCACGACCGACCCCACCCTGCTGCGGGCCCGCGTGGAGAACTCGATCGGGCTCGCCACGGCGCTGAACCCGCGGATCGGTTACGAGGCCGCCACCCGCATCGCCACCGAGGCCGCGCTGACGGGTGCCTCCGTCGCCGACCTCGTCCTCGCCGCCGGCCTGCTCGGCCGCGAGGAGCTCGAGGAACTGCTCACGCCGGAGAACCTCACCGCCCAGAAGATCCAGACCTCCCCGACGACCCAGGAGACCTCTCGATGACGACCGAGCTCCCCGACCGCACCTCCGCGGCGTCCGCACCCCCCGAGTCGCTGTACCGCAAGGACCTCCGTCCCCGTCAGGTCCAGATGATCGCCATCGGCGGTGCCATCGGGACCGGGTTGTTCATGGGGGCCGGCGGGCGCCTCGCCGGGGCAGGCCCCGCCCTCGTCGGCGTGTACGCCGTCTGCGGGTTCTTCGGGTTCCTCATCCTGCGCGCGCTCGGCGAACTGGTCGTGCACCGGCCCACGTCGGGGTCCTTCGTGTCCTACGCCCGGGAGTTCTTCGGGGAGCGCACCGCCTTCGTCGCGGGGTGGCTGTACTGGCTGAACTGGGCCACGACGGCTGTCGTCGACGTCACCGCCGTCGCGCTCTACATGAACTTCTTCGGCCGCTACTGGGCGCCGATCTCCTCGGTGGACCAGTGGGTGTGGGCGCTCGCCGCGATCGTCGTCGTGCTCGCGCTCAACCTGCTCTCGGTCAAGGTGTTCGGCGAGCTGGAGTTCTGGTTCGCGCTGCTGAAGGTCGGGACGCTCGCGGTGTTCCTCGTCGTCGGGACGTACTTCGTGGTGTTCGGCGAGCCGATCGACGGGCAGGAGCCGGGGTTCGGGCTGATCGAGGCGAACGGGGGCTGGTTGCCCAACGGGCTGCTGCCGGCGGTCGTCGTCATCCAGGGCGTCGTCTTCGCCTACGCCTCCATCGAACTCGTCGGCACCACCGCGGGTGAGGTCGAGGAACCGCAGAAGGTCATCCCGCGCGCCATCAACACGGTCATCGTCCGCATCGTCGTGTTCTACGTCGGCTCGGTCCTGCTGCTCGCGCTGCTGCTGCCGTTCGACGTCTACGAGAAGGGCGTCAGCCCGTTCGTCACGTTCTTCTCCCACGTCGGGGTCGAGGGCGTCGACGCGTTCGTGAACCTCGTCGTCCTGACGGCCGCGCTGTCCTCGCTGAACGCCGGGCTGTACTCGACCGGCCGCATCCTGCACTCGATGGCCCACACCGGTTCCGCCCCCGCGTTCGCCGGCCGGGTCAACCGCAACGGCGTCCCGTACGGCGGCATCGCGCTGACCGTCGTCGTCGCGCTGCTGGGGGTCGTGCTCAACGCCCTCGTGCCGGCCGACGCGTTCGAGATCGTCCTGAACATCGCGGCCATCGGCATCGTCAGCGCGTGGGGCGTCATCGTCCTGTGCCAGCTGCGGCTGTGGTCCTGGGCGCAGCAGGGTCGCATCGCGCGGCCCGCGTTCCGGATGCCGTTCGCGCCGTGGAGCGGGTACGCGACGCTCGTGTTCCTCGTCGCCGTGCTCGTCCTCATGGCGTTCGACCACCCCGTCGGCACCTGGACGATCGGCTCCCTCGTCGTCGTCGTGCCGCTGCTGGCCCTCGGGTGGCGCGCCGCGAAGCCGCGTGTGGAAGCGTTGGCCGCCCAGCGTCAGCAGCAGGACTGAGGAGAACCGTGACGACCCCGTTGATCGTGGTGGTGACCACCGGCGGCACGATCGCCAGCACCGTGGACGCCGACGGGGTCAGCAGCCCGACCCTCGGCGGTGGTGCCCTCGTCGGCGCCGCCGCCGAGGCGGCCGGCGTGCGGGTGCGGGTCGTCGAAGCGCTGCGGGTCGACTCCTCCACCCTCACCCTCGACGACGCGTGGACCGTCGTGAGCGCCGTCCACGACGCGCTCGACGACCCCGACGTCGCCGGGGTCGTCGTCCTGCACGGGACGGACTCGCTGGAGGAGACGGCCTACCTGCTCGACCTGCACCACGACGACGCCCGCCCGGTGGTGCTCACGGGGTCGCAGCGGACGGCGGACCACCCCGACACCGATGCCCCGGCGAACGTGCAGCACGCGCTGCGGTCGGCGGTGTCGTCCACCGGGGTCGTCATCGCCTTCGGCGGTGTTCTCGTGCCGGCCGCCGGGGCGGCGAAGCGCCACACGACCGACCTCGTCGCCTTCGCGGCGCCCGACGCCCCACTGCCGCACGTCCCCCTGGCGACCGCTGACGGACCGTGGCCGCGCGTCGACGTCGTCGCCGGTCACCCCGGGATGGACGGGATGCTGCTCGACGCCTGCGTCGCCGCGGGTTCGCGCGGCATCGTGCTGCAGGGTCTGGGATCGGGGAACGCGACACCGGCCGTCGTCGCGGCGGTCGCGCGGGCGCGGCACGCCGGGGTCGCCGTGGTCCTGACGACGCGCGTCCCCGCCGGGCCGGTCGCCACCACCTACGGCGACGGCGGCGGTGGCGCGGACCTCGCCGCGGCCGGAGCCGTTCCCGCGGGCCGGCTCAAGGCCGGCCAGGCCCGGGTGCTGCTCGCCGCGCTGCTGCGCGTGGGGGTCGACGTGGGCGAAGGGTTCGCCGCGCGCGGCTGACCCTGCGCTCCCCCCGGTCCCACCTCACCCGTGGGGCTGGCCGGTGGACGCGCTCGTCCCGCCGTCCACGGCGAGCACGGCGCCCGTGACGTAGCGGGCCGCGTCGCTGGCCAGGAACAGCACCGCGGGGGCGATGTCCTCCGGCTCGCCGGGGCGGCCCAGCGCGATGCGGTCGACGAACGGCGCCAGGGCGTCCTCGTCGCGCCCCATGCCCTCGGTCATCTCGGTCAGGGTGAAGGCCGGCGCGACGGCGTTGAGCCGGACCCCGCGCGACCCCCAATCCAGCGCGAGGGAGCGTACGAAGTTCGTCACGGCCGCCTTCGTGGCGTTGTACCCGGCCTGACCCCAGTCACCGCGGTCGCCGGACACCGAGGAGACCGCGACGAGGTTGCCGCCCGAGGACGCCAGGTGCGGCAGGGCCGCCTTGGCCAGGTGGAAGAACCCGTCGACGTTCACGGCCCGCATCGCGGACCACTCGTCCTCGGACAGCTCGGTGATCGGGCCGCCGGCGTGGACCCCGGCGTTGCTCACCACCACGTCGAGGCGTCCGAAGCGCTCGACGACGTCGGCGACCAGCTGCCGGACCTCCGCACCGTCGGCGAGGTCCGCGGGCAGGGCCAGGGTCCGGTCGTCGGGGTGCGGTGCCAGGACCTGCTCGAGGCGGTCCCGTCGGCGGCCCGTGACGGCCACGGTGGCACCTGCCTCCAGGAAGGCCGTGGCGACGGCCGCGCCGATGCCGCTGCCGCCTCCCGTGACGAGCACGACGGAGTCGCGGAAGTCGAACGTCGTCCGCTGCACGGGTCTCTCCTCAGGACGTTCCGGTGGGTGCACCGGGGTCGCCGGTCCCGCGGTCGGCGCGACGCTAGCAAGGCGCCCGGGGACCCGCCCGCCGTGCGGCTGACATGCTGACGCTGTGAGCAGTCCGGGAACCGACGCGCGGTCCGCCGTCGTCCGGCAGGGGTTGTCCGTCGCCGTCGCAACCGGCCTGTACGGCGTCAGCTTCGGCGCCCTCAGCGTGACGAGCGGTCTGTCGGTCTGGCAGACGTGCGTGCTCTCCCTCCTGCTCTTCAGCGGTGGGTCGCAGTTCGCGCTCATCGGCGTGCTCGGCGGGGGCGGGACGGCCGGGGCCGCCGTCGCGGCGTCCTCCCTGCTCGGGGTGCGGAACGCCCTCTACGGACTGCAACTCGTCCCGGTCATGCGGCCGCGGGGCTGGCGCCGGGCCGCCGTCGCGCAGCTGACCATCGACGAGTCGACGGCCGTCGCCGTCGCCCAGTCCGAACCCCCGCTGCGACGGCTGGGGTTCTGGGTGACCGGCCTCGGCGTGTACGTCGGGTGGAACGTCATGACCCTCGTCGGAGCGCTGGCCGGGAACTCCCTCGGCGACCCGAAGCGCTTCGGCCTCGACGCGGCCGCGGCGGCGGCGTTCATCGGGCTGCTGTGGCCGAGGCTGAAGGGCCGGGAACCCGTCGCGATCGCCGTCGTCGGCGCGCTCGTGACGACCGCGCTCGTCCCGGTCATCCCGCAGGGTCTGCCCGTCATCGCCGCCGCGGCGGTGGGTTCCGTCGTGGCGTGGTGCTGGCCGCAGCGCCGGACCGGGGAGGCGCAGTGACGTTCTGGTTCGCTGTCCTCGCCGCCTCCGCCGTCGCCTTCGCGACGAAGTTCGCCGGGTACGTCGTCCCGCCCGCGGCCCTGGAACAGCCACGCGTGAAGCGGCTGACGGGGATGCTGCCGGTGGCGCTGCTCGCCTCCCTCGTGGTGCTGCAGACGTTCTCGACCGGCCGGGACCTCGTGCTCGACGCGCGGGCCGCGGGACTGCTCGTGGCGGTCCTCGCGCTCGTGTGCCGGGCGCCGTTCATCGTCGTCGTCGTGCTGGCGGCGGGGACCGCCGCGGGTCTGCGGGCTTGGGGGTGGGGGTGGGGATGAACGAGGAGATCTCGACCTACTACGACGAGTTCGCCCCGCACTACGTCCCGGGCTGGCGCTCGGTGCAGTACTACGGCCCGCTCGTCGCCGACTTCCTGCTGCGCGCCGTCACCCCGGAGTGCCGGGTGCTCGACATCGGCTGCGGCCCGGGTCAGTTGACGAGCCAGCTCGCCGACGACGTGGAGGTCGTGGGGTGCGACGTCTCCCCGCAGATGCTCGCGAGCGCCCGCGAAGCCCGACCCGGTGGGCGCTACGAACTCCACGACCTGCACGACCCGGTGCCCGCGGACTGGGGCCGCTTCGACGTCGTCCTGGCCGTGGGGTGCCTGGAGTTCTGCCGCGACCTCGGCGCGACGCTGCGCCACCTCGCGGCGGTGTGCGCGCCGGGTGCGCGGGTCCTCGTGGGAGCCGTGGAGGACCGGACCCTCGGGCCCGGCGCGTCGACGCGGGAGTTCTCCGCGGAGGGCCTGCCCGGGGTGGCGATGCACGCGTACGACGCGACGGCGCAGCTCGCCGCGGTCACCACGTCCGGGCTGGCGCCGTACGGGTACCGGTACGTGCCGGCGTGGCGGCACGAGGAGTACGGGTACGTCGTGCACTACGGGTTGTGGGAGCTGCGGCGGGACCGTTGACGCCCGGGTCGCAGCACGGTGCCGAGTCGTCACTCACCCGCCCGACGCTCCAGGGCCCGCGCGATGCGTTCCTGGGCCTCGGCGGACCGCGTCAGGGTCGCGCGCAACCGCGTCAGGTACACGACGAGGCAGACGAACAGGACGAGGTTGACGATGCCGGTGATGTCGGTCATGGCGTGATCGTCGCAGCCGTGCCCCTGGTGCCCACCGGATGCGCGTCGGGAACCGGTGGAGTTCGCTGGGGCGGGAGGTCACGACACTCCTGCCCGCAGCGTCCCCCCACCGAGGAGTCCCCGTGCCCGCCACCACGATCCCCGGCGCCACCACCGTCCCCACCTTGAAGGCCCACCTGGCCCTTCCCCCGGTCGGGGACGGTCCGTGGCCCGCGGTGGTGGTCCTGCACGAAGCCTTCGGGCTGACCGACGACACCCGCCAGCAGGCCGACCGTCTCGCCGCCGCCGGCTACCTCGCCGTGGCTCCGGACCTGTTCAGCGCGGGCGGGGTCCGCTGCCTGCGGGCCACCTTCTCGGCCATGACGGCCGGACGCGGACCCGCCTTCGGCGACATCGAGGCCGCGCGCCGGTTCGCCGCCGGACACCCGCGGTCCACGGGCGTCGTGGGCGTCCTGGGGTTCTGCATGGGCGGGGGTTTCGCGCTGGTCGCCGCCACCCGCGGGTTCGACGCCGCCGCCCCCAACTACGGTCGCCTGCCCCCGAACGCCGAGGAGGTCCTGCGCGGGGCCTGTCCCGTCGTGGCCAGCTACGGCGGCCGGGACCGCTCCCTGCGCGGGGCCGCGCAGCGTCTGGAGGGCGTCCTCACCGACGCCGGCGTCGAGCACGACGTCCACGAGTACCCCGGGGCCGGGCACTCGTTCCTCAACCGGCACACCTCAGGACCCCTCGCGGCGCTGGAGAAGGTCGCCGGGTTCGGCTACCACCAGCCCTCCGCGGAACACGCGTGGGGACGCATCCTGCGCTTCTTCGAGGCCCACCTGCGGACCACAGGGGCGGGAACCCCTCCCAGCGCCTGACCGCGGCCGGAACCGCTGCGGTTCCGACGGGGGAGTTCCCCGTCACGCCCCGCCGTTGAGCGCCGTCGTCGTCAGTGCGGCGGCCTCGACACCGTGGGCCTTGAGGACCTCGGCGTAGCGCCCGGAGGCGATCGACTCCTGCAGCGCGCGCTGCACGGCGTCGCGCAGGGCGGTGCGGTCCTTGGCGATGCCGAAGCCGTACGGCGAGGGCTGCAGCGGCTTGCCGGCGAGGGCGGTCTTCCCGTTGGAGGCGGCGACCAGGTCGGCGGCCGAGGGGTAGTCCTCGACCCCGAAGTCGGCGCGGCCGGCTTCGACCTCGGCGGCGCTCTGGCCGTTCGGGACCTCGTCGACGACGATCGGGGCCTTGCCGGCCTGGGTGCACAGCGCTGACTGGGCGGCGACGAGGTCGCCGTTGGTCGTCCCGGAGTTCACGGCGGCGCGGTGGCCGCACCAGGTGCCGGGACCGTCGAGGCCGAGGGGGTTGCCGCCGGCCGCGATGGCCTGGCTGCCGGCGATGAAGTAGTCGACGAAGTCGACCTTCTCCTGGCGCGCGGCCCGGTCGGTCATGGACGAGGCGATGAGGTCGGCGCGGTGGGCCGAGACGGTGTCGATGAGGTCGTCGAACCCGGTCTGGACGAACACGACCTCCAGGCCCATCCGCTGCGCGAGGTCCTTCACGAGGTCGATGTCCGCGCCGACGAACTCCGAGCCCTGCATCGACTCCATCGGCGCGTAGGTCGCGTCGGTCGCCACCGTCAGCGTGCCGGGCGTCACGAGCGGGAGGGCGGTGGACGCGGCGGCCGGTGTCGTCGCGGCGCTGTCGCCCGCGCAGCCGGCCAGGCCCGCGAGCGCCGTCACGGCGAGAGCCGCGGCCAGGGCGGCGCGGGAGCGGGTCGTGCGCACGGGGTCCTCCTCGGACGTCGACGAGGGGACCGGGTGGGACCCTCACCCCGTGCATCGGCACCCGGTCGGCTGGACCGTTTCACCCGTCCGGGTGAGCCGGGTCCAGGCGCTTGGCGAGGCAGTGGTGGGCGTAGGGGTCGTCGGTGAACCGCTCGGTGGGGGTGTAACCGTGCCGTGCGTAGAGGCGGCGGGCCTCGACGAGGTCGTCGCGGGTCTCCAGCCGCAGCGCGCGCAGCCCTCGCGCGCGGGCCTCCTCCTCCAGGGCCGTCAGGAGGCGGGTGCCGATCCCCCGGCCGCGGGCGGTGCTGCTCACGTGCAGCCGCGTGACCTCACCGACGTCCCCGAGCACGCGCAGCCCCCCGCACCCGACGACCTCCTCGCCGTGCCGGGCGAGGAGCAGGACGCCGCGCGGGGGCGCGAGCCGGTCGTCCCCGGAGCCGGCGACGAGCTCGTCCACCTCGGCCGTCGTGGCCGTCCGGCCGTACCAGCGCGTGACGATGTCCTCGTAGTAGGCGCGCAGCGCCGCGCGGGCCGGGGCCGAGGTCGGGTCGGCGGGGGCGACGACGTCAGCCACCGGAGGCCGCCCTGTCCGGAACACGCCTGACCCACGGCTCCTCCGTCACCCCGCGATCATCGCAGCGCGGATTCTCCGCGACCGCCCAGCCGGCCCCGCACCGCGGTCGACCACGCCAGCACCGGCAGGGACAGCCGGGTCAGCGCGGACCCGGCCGGGGCGGCGCCGGCGAGGATGCGGTCCACCGTCGCCATCGACAGGTTCGTCACCGCGGTGCCGCGGTGGCGCATGCCGGTCTCGAAGGCGCTGACGGCGGTGGCCAGCGTCTTCGTCCCGGCTCGCGCGGCCAGCAGCTCGGTGACGAGTGCGTGCGCGTCGACGATCGCCGTCCCCGCTCCCTTGCCCGCGGTGGGAGAGGTGGCGTGGACGGCGTCGCCGAGGGCGGTGAGGCAGCCGGCGGGCCAGGGCGCCATGTCGCGGACGTCCCGCGGGCCGACGTGGAACCGGTAGGAGGCGACCGTCGCGGGGTCCGTCCGCCCGAGCACCTGCAGGGGCTCCTCCCCCCACCCGGCCACCCGCAGGGCCGCCACGGTCGTGTCGCGCAACGGCCCGCCCCGCTGCTCGCGCAGCGCGGCGGAGGCGGCCGCCTCGGGGACCATCGCGCCCCAGACGTACGTCGGACCGGTCGTGACGGCGGCCCGGTCGTGGGCGGCGTCGAGCACGGCGTACCCGTCCGGGTCGAGGAACCCCGTGTAGAGGGCGGTGCCGCGGGGGCCGACGGTGAGGCTGGACCGGGGACCGAGGCGGGCGCGTTCGGCGGGGTCGAGGTCGGCGGCGCGGGTCCGGCCGGAGATCCCGAGGAGCCCCGCGGGCCGGCTGGTCGGGTGCCCGAGGAGGTGGCGGACGACGAGGGAGTGCGGCCCGTCCGCGCCGACGAGCAGGTCGCCCTCGTCGGTGCGGCCGTCGGCGAAGGTCGCCCGGGCGCGTCCACCCGGGCCCTCGTCACGGCCGACCCCCGTGCACGTGCTGCCCAGGACGAGGCTGTCGCCGGCGGCCTCGGCCAGCAGCAGGCGCAGGGTGATGCGGTCGACGTCGACGCTGTCGGGGTCCAGGCCCTTCACCGCGATCTCGCCGAGCGGCCGACCGCGCCAGTCGAACCAGACGTCCGGCGGCCGGCGCCGCACCGCGGACGCCGAGGCGAGCAGCCGCGCGTACAGCTCGGGCTCGAGGAGCTCGCGCAGGGCCCGCTGCGCCGCGGTGTCGAGGGTGAGGTGGTACCCGCCGGTCGCCGCGGGGTCGGTGTCACGGTCGTGGACGACGACGTCGACGCCGTGGCGGCGCAGGCCGGCGGCCAGGGCGAGGCCGCCGATCCCGCCCCCGACGACGAGGACGCGCTGCGGGGCTGTGCTGGGAGAGGTCATGGCGGCACGATGGGAGACCCAGCGGCCACCGGATGGCCACCACTCCCCCGGGAGGTCCGATGCCGTCGACGTCGGCGCGAGCACTGAGCCTGCTCTCGATGCTGACCGCCGGCTCGACGCTCACCGGCGAGGAGCTGGCCCGCCGCTTGGACACCTCGCGACGCACGGTCCGACGCGACGTCGAGACGTTGCGCGAACTGGGCTACGCCGTCGAACCGGTGAAGGGTGCGGGCGGCGGGTACCGGCTCGGCCCGGGCGGAGCGCTGCCTCCGCTCGTGCTGGACGAGGAGCAGGTGGTCGCCGTCGTGGTCGCGCTGCAGACCTCGTCCTCGGTGCTGCGCGGCATCGAGGACGCCAACCGCCGGGCGCTGGCCACGGTCCGGCAGGTCATGCCCCGACGACTGCGGCGGGACGCGGACGCCTTCACGGTGACGGCCCTCCCCAACCAGTGGGAGTTCCCCGCGCCGCCACCCCCGGCGGACGTCGTGCGCACCGTCGGAGCAGCGGTGAGGCGGCGGGAACTGCTGCGCGCGCCCGGGCCCGAGGAGTCGCGACTGCTGGAACCGCACCACCTGGTCGTCTGGGCCGCGCGCTGGTACCTCGTCGCGTGGGACCGGGCCCGACAGGACTGGGGCGTCCTCCGCCTCGGTGAGGACACCGACCTGGAACCGACGGCGGTGCCCTTCCGCGAGCGGCCCCTGCCCGAGGGCGGGCCGGGCGCCCTGGTCCAGGGCACCGTGGACCGGGGGGACCGGCTCGCGCCCTGGCCGTGCACCGGGTCCGCGGTCCTCGACCTGCCGGCGGACCTGGTCGCGCGGTTCGCCCCCGGCGGCGCCGTCGTCCGACGGGTGGACGACGTCCGCTGCGAACTGGCGATGGGCGCCTGGTCCTGGATCGGGCTCGCGGGCCTGTTCACGACCTTCGGCAGCCCGATGACCGACGTGCGACCGGCGCAGCTGCGGGACGCGTTCGCCACGGCGGCCGCCCACCTCGGCGCGGCCGCACGGGACTGAGCGGGACTGGTCCGGTTCAGGCGTGCCGGGGTGCGGGAGCGCGGGGCGTGCGGTGCTGCTCGGCGTACGCGAGCACGTCCTCGAGCAGCACCCGGCGGTGCGTCCCGGGTTTGGTGTACGGCAGAGCACCCGACTCCAGGAGCCGCACCATCGTGGGCCGGCTGACGCCGAGGACGTCGGCGGCCTCCTGCGTGGTCAGCAGCGCCTCGTGCGGGGTGAGGGTGACGGCCTCGCCGTGGGCGAGGGCGGTGACGGCCTCGCGCAGGGCGTGCGCCAGTTCCGGTGGCACCGCGACCGCGCGTCGGCCAACCTTCAACGACAGCAGTGCCTCGGGCTGTGCAGCGAGGAGTTCAGCGAGTTCAGCGAGACCTTCGAGGCCGGGTCGGACGGTGACCTCGGCGCCGTGGCAGGCGACGGTCGACGACACCGTCCGACCGTAGCAGGGTTCCCCCGAATCGAACAGAACGAAAACTTGGGTTACGCTGTGAGGACCGACCTGCCCCCGATTCGTGAGGACCGGCCGTGCTGACACTGCTGCTCGTCCACGCTGTCGCCGCCGTCCTCGCCGTGCCCCTGGTGAGGTGGCTCGACCGGCGCGCGTTCACGCTGCTCGCCCTCGCCCCCACGGCCACGACGGTCTGGGCGGCGTTCCAGGGGCCCGCCGTCCTGCGCGGGCAGACCCCCGAGGTGGTGGTCCCCTGGGTGCCCTCCCTCGGCGCCGAACTCGCGTTCCGCCTCGACCCGTTGTCGTGGGTCCTGACGCTCCTCGTCGGCGGGGTGGGTGCCCTCGTCCTGTTCTACTGCGGCAGCTACTTCCACGCGAAGGACCCGGGTTCGGCGCGGTTCGCGGCGGTCCTGACGGCGTTCACCGGGGCGATGACCGGGCTCGTGCTCGCCGACGACCTCGTCCAGCTGTACGTGTTCTGGGAACTCACCACGGTGTTCTCGTACCTGCTCATCGGGTACGACGCGCACAAGCGTTCCGCCCGCCGCGCCGCGACGCAGGCGCTCGTCGTCACGACGTTCGGCGGCCTGGCGATGCTCGTGGGGCTGATCGTCATCGGACAGGCGGCCGGGACCTACCGGTTGTCGGCGGTCCTGGTGGACTTCCCGACGGGTCCGGCCGTGACGGTCGCCGTCGTCCTGCTGCTCGTCGGCGCGATCTCGAAGTCCGCGCTCGTTCCGTTCCACTTCTGGTTGCCGGCCGCGATGGCCGCACCCACGCCCGTCAGCGCCTACCTGCACGCGGCCGCCATGGTGAAGGCCGGGATCTACCTCGTCGCGCGGTTCGCCCCGGCGGCCGCCGAGATGCCCGAGTGGCGGACGACGGTCCTCGTCCTGGGCCTGGCGACGATGGTCATCGGCGGGTACCGGTCGCTGCGCCAGCACGACGTCAAGCTGCTGCTCGCGTTCGGCACGGTCAGCCAGCTGGGTTTCCTCACCGTCCTCGTCGGGGCGGGGACCGCGGCCGCCACGACGGCGGGGATCGCGCTGCTGATCGCCCACGCGACGTTCAAGGCGTCGCTGTTCCTCGTCGTCGGCATCGTCGACCACCAGACCGGCACGCGGGACCTGCGCGAACTGTCCGGGCTCGGTCGCCGGATGCCGCTGCTGGCGGTCGTCGGCACCGTCTCGGCCGCCTCGATGGCCGGGGTTCCCGTGGCGGCGGGATTCGTCGCCAAGGAGGCCGCGTACGCGGCGTTCCTGCAGGACCCCGTCGTGCTCGGCGTGCTGGTGCTCGGATCGGTGCTCACGGCCGCGTACTCGGCGCGGTTCGTGTGGGGGACGTTCTGGCGCAAACCCGGCGTCCCCGACTCCACCTCCCCGCGGCCGTCGGCCGGGCTCATCGCCTCCCCCCTCGTGCTGGCGGGCGTCACCCTGCTCGCCGGGCCGCTCGCCCCGCTCGTGGACCGGCCCGCGGCACTCATCGCGCACGACCTCCCGGGTGAGGCCGAACACCTCGCGCTGTGGCACGGGTTCTCCGCACCGCTGCTGCTGACGGTCCTCACCTTCGGGCTGGCCGCCGTCCTCGTCGTCACCAAGGACCGCGTCGAGGCGCTGCAGGCGCGCGGCCCGGCCGTCCCCGGCGCCGACCGCGGGTACCGCAAGACGGTCCGCGCGGTCGACCGCATCGCCGTCGAGGTCACCGGTGCCACGCAGCGTGGTTCGCTGCCGATCTACCTCGCCTCGATCCTGCTCGTCGTGGTGCTCGTCCCGGGCGGCGCCCTGCTGTGGACGCGGCCGTGGCCCAGCGACGTCGTGCTGTACGACAACGTCGGGCAGGTCCTCGTCGGGATCGTCGTCGTGGCGGCGGCGGTCCTCACCGTGCGGGCCCGGCGCCGGCTGCGGGCCGTCATGCTCGCGGGCGTCACGGGCTACGGCGTGACGCTGCTGTTCGTGCTGCACGCCGGCCCGGACCTCGCGCTCACGCAGGCGCTGGCCGAGACCATCACGCTCGTCGTGTTCGTCCTGGCGCTGCGGCGGCTGCCCCCGTTCTTCTCCTCGCGTCCGCTCGTGGGGACGCGGTGGGTGCGGGTCGCGATCGGGGTCGCCGTCGGCACCTGCACGTCGCTGTTCGCGCTCGTCGCCTCCGGCGCCCGGGTGGCCGTCCCCGTCTCGATCGACCTGCCCGACCTCGCGTACTCGTTCGGCGGCGGGAAGAACGTCGTCAACGTGACGCTCGTCGACGCCCGCGCCTGGGACACCATGGGCGAGATCTCGGTGCTGCTCGTCGCGGCGACCGGCGTCGCCAGCCTGGTGTTCAACCGGCGCATGGGCTCGATCGACCAGGCGTTCACGGCGCACACCGACCCGCAGGAGGACGCGCCGCGGAGGTCGCGCCTGCAGAACTGGCTGCCCGCGGGCAGCACGGTCGACCCCGAACGGCGCTCGGTGGTCTTCGAGGTCGTCACGCGGCTGACGTTCCACGCGATCCTGGTCCTGTCGATCTACCTGGTGTTCTCCGGCCACAACCAGCCCGGCGGCGGGTTCGCCGGCGGTCTGGTCGCCGGTCTCGCGCTCGTCGTGCGCTACCTCGCGGGCGGCCGGTACGAGTTCAACACCGCGGTCCCCATCAACGCGGGCTGGCTGCTCGGCAGCGGGTTGTTCCTGTCCGCGGGCACCGGCCTGGTCGGCATCCTCATCGGCCAGGGCGTGCTGCAGACCGCGATCATCCAGTTCGACGTCGTGCTCCTGGGTCACGTGAAGCTCGTGACCTCCCTGTTCTTCGACGTCGGGGTCTACCTGCTCGTCGTCGGCCTCGTCGTCGACGTCATCCGCAGCCTGGGCGCCGAGGTCGACCGCCAGATCGAGGAGGAGGTCTCCCGGTGAGCCCCAACCTGACGCTCGTGGTGGTCTCCGGGGTGCTCGTCGCCTGCGGGGTCGCTCTGCTGCTCGAACGCACCCTCACCCGCGTGCTCGTCGGCATCGTGCTGCTCGGCAACGGGATCAACATCCTGTTCCTCGTCGCCAGCGGCCGGCCCGGCCGGGCGCCGATCCTGTCCGGCGGGACGACCGCCGAGACGATGAGCGACCCGCTCCCCCAGGCCATGGTCCTGACGGCCATCGTCATCACGCTCGGGATGGTGGCGTTCGTCCTCGCCCTGGCCTACCGCAGCTGGCAGATCGACGGCCACGACGAGGTCCAGGACGACGTCGAGGACCGCCGGATCGTGCGGCGGGCCGAACTCGACGAGACGTCCGCCAGCTACGACGACGACACGCACGAGACGAGCGACGAAGAGGGCGAGGGGGTGAGCCGGTGAACGGGATCGACTGGAACGACTGGCCCCGCGTCCTGCTGCCGCTGCCCGTCGTCCTGCCGTTGTTCGCGGCTGGGCTGACCCTGGCGCTCGCCCGCCGGCCGCGGGCCCAGCGCACCATCAGCGTCACCGCGCTGAGCATCGTCGTCGCCGCCACCGTCGCGATGCTGGTCCTCACCGACCGTGGCAACGGGACCTACTCGATCGCCGTCGGCGGCTGGCCCTCCCGGCTCGGGATCCCGCTGGTGGCGGACCGGCTCTCGACGCTCATGCTCGTCGTGAGTTCCGTCGTCACCCTCGCCGTCCTGCTCTACTCCCTCGCGCAGGGCGTCGCGGACGGCGAGGAGGGGACGCCGGTCTCGATCTACCACCCGACGTACCTCGTGCTGTCGGCCGGCGTCTCGAACGCGTTCCTGTCCGGGGACCTGTTCAACCTCTACGTCGGGTTCGAGATCCTGCTGGCCGCCAGCTACATCCTGCTGACCCTCGGCGGGACGAAGGCGCGCGTGCGGGCCGGGACGACGTACGTCGTCGTGAGCCTGCTGTCGTCGATGGTGTTCCTCACCGCGATCGCCCTCGTCTACATGGCGACGGGGACCGTGAACATGGCCGAACTGTCCGTCCGGCTGCGCGAGGTCGACCCCGACGTCCAGCTCGTCCTGCACCTGCTGCTGCTCGTCGGGTTCGGGATCAAGGCGGCGGTGTTCCCGCTCTCGGCGTGGCTGCCGGACTCCTACCCGACGGCGCCGGCCCCCGTCACGGCCGTGTTCGCCGGGTTGCTGACCAAGGTCGGCGTCTACGCGATCATCCGCACCGAGACGCTGCTGTTCCCCGGCGGCCAGGCCGCGGACCTGCTGTTGTGGGTGGCGCTGGCGACGATGGTCGTCGGGATCCTCGGCGCCGTGGCCCAGAGCGACGTCAAACGTCTGCTGTCGTTCACGCTCGTCAGCCACATCGGGTACATGGTCTTCGGGATCGCCCTCGGGACGACGGCCGGCCTGTCGGGCGCGGTGTTCTACGTCGCGCACCACATCACCGTGCAGACGACGCTGTTCCTCGTGACGGGGCTGGTGGAGCGGTACGCGGGGAGCACGTCCCTGGACGCCCTGGGCTCGCTCGCCAAACGCACACCCGTCCTCGCGGTGCTGTTCTTCGTCCCCGCGATGAACCTCGCCGGCATCCCGCCGTTCTCCGGGTTCATCGGCAAGCTCGGTCTGCTGCAGGCCGGTGTCGACGTCGGGACCTGGCCCGCCTACGTCCTCGTCGCCGGCGGGGTCGTCACGAGCCTGCTGACCCTCTACGCCATCGCCAAGGTGTGGAACCGGGCGTTCTGGCAGGAACCCCAGGAGCACACCGACCGCGACCGGGTCGCCGGGCTCGCGACCGCGACGCGGGTCGGTGTCCGCACCCCGCTGGGGATGCTCGTCCCGACCGCGGCCCTCGTCGCCGTCGGGGTCGGGATCACGGTCATCGCCGGTCCGCTGTTCGGCATCAGCGACCGGGCCGCGCAGGACCTGCTGGACCGCGCCCCGTACGTGGACACCGTCCTGCAGGGCGGCGCTGCGGAGGTGGGGTCGTGAACGCCAAGGTCCTCTCGCTGCGCGAACGCGTCAGCGTGCCGATGCTCGTCTGGCTCGTCGTGCTGTGGCTGCTGCTGTGGGGCGACCTGTCGTGGGCGAACGTCCTGTCCGGGACGCTGCTCGGACTGCTCGTGACGATCGTCCTGCCGCTGCCGACCGTGCGGTTCGGCCTGCGGATCCGGCCGCTGCGGATCCTGCTGCTGCTCGGCCGGTTCCTCGTCGACCTCTTCGCCGCGAGCGCCCAGGTCGCGTGGCTCGCGGTCCGGCCGGGGAAGCAGCCGCGCAACTCCGTCGTGCGGGTTCCCCTGCACAGCGGGTCGGACCTGTTCGTGACGATGACCGCCGAACTCGTCTCGCTCGTCCCGGGTTCGGTCGTCGTGGAGATCGGGGCCCCGTCCGCGCTCGGCGGCCAGGGGTCGATCTACATCCACGCCCTCGGCGTCGACAGCGCGGAGGGCCGGGAGGAGACCCGGCGCAACGTGCTCCTCACCGAACGCCGGATCATGCGGACGTTCGCGACGCCGCAGGCCTACGCCGAGTACCTCGACCGCTGCCGGGCCGACGGCTCGGACGCCTTGTGCGGAGGGAGCCGCCCGTGAACCCCGTCGTCATCGCCCTGTGCGTGGGGATGCTCACCGTGGCCGCGCTGCTGGCGCTGCTGCGCGTCGCCAAGGGCCCCACGATGCTCGACCGCGTCATCGCCCTCGACGTCATCGTCGCGATCGTCGTCATCGGGTTGTGCGTCGAGGCCGCGGCCAACCGCCACGCCACGACGCTGCCGGTCATCGTCGTGCTCGCCCTCGTCGGGTTCGTGGGGTCGGTCAGCGTGGCGCGCTACGCGTCCAAGGAGAGCGCCGCGGAGAGGGGACGTCGCTGATGGACTGGAGCACGATCGGGACCGTCGTCGGATCGGCGGCGCTGCTGCTGGGCTGCTTGCTGACGCTGGTGGCGGCCATCGGGCTGCTGCGGTTGTCCGACGTCCTGGCCCGCATGCACACGACGGCCAAGCCGCAGGTGCTGGGCGTCGTGCTGTCCCTGGTCGCCGTGGGCATCGCCCTGCAGCGGACCACCGACATCGCCACCCTCGTGGCCATCGCCGCGTTCCAGCTGCTCACGGTCCCGGTCGCGGCGCACATGGTCGGCCGGGCCGCCTACCGGACGGGCCAGGTCGACGAGTCCGTGCTGGACCACGACGACCTGGCCGAGAAGCTGGCCGAGGAGGAACGGTCGGCCGGTTGAGGCTTCCGCCCGGTGGAACGGCTCTGGCGCGGTGCCCCGCGGCAACGTAACGTTGCGTGAGTGTCCAACACAGGGCACGGCACCGGGCCCGAGGAGTGGACCGTGGACGACCACCAGGCCGACCCCCCGACCGTCACCGCCGTCGAACGTCGGCTCCTGGAGCTCGTCGCTGACGGGCGACCCCTCGTGGGCGCGGGTGCCGAACTCGCCCTCGATGTGCGCGGGGTCACCGCCACCGTCTCCGGCCTGCGGGAGCGGTTCGGTGTGCGCAGCACCGCCGCCGCCGTCCGCCGCGCCCGCGCCGCCGGCCTCATCGGCGCCCCGACCGCGCGGGCCCGTCTCAGCTGACCCCGGGGGTCAGTCCCCCTCGTGGGAGCGCCGGACCCGCCAGGCCGCGAGGAAGTAGACCGCCCCCGCGGTGAAGGCGACCGCGGCCAGCCAGGCGAGCGGGCTGCCGTCGGTGAGGACCACGCCCCACGACAGCGCCGCCACGACCGCGTAGAGCAGCCCGGACCGCTTCGACTGCTCCAGCGTCTTCGTCGCCCGCCACCACGGTTGCCTCGCCACGCCCCCAGTGTGCCGGAACGCCTCAGACCAGCGGGGTCAGCAGGTCCCGCACCGGGCCGACGTAGCGCACCAGGCCCAGCACCGTCAGCGTCGGGAACACGAAGTACTGCAGCAGCGGCTCGGGCCCGCGACCGGCACGGAACAGGCGCAGGCCGACGGTCCACGGACGCTTGCGCAGCCACGTCGTGAACGGCACCGGGACCCCGTCGGTGGTGAGGGCGTCCCCGAGCACGTGGACGACGACACCGCCGGCCACCGCCACGGGCAGCCACGGCAGCACGACGCCCTGCGCGGTGAGCCACCACGCGGCCAGCAGGGACAGCGCGAGGTTGCCCGCGGCGGTCTTCTCGGTGCCGCCGGGGATGAGCTGGGCCACCGAGTGCAGCGCCAGCCCGATCGCCAGGGCGAGCACAGCCAGCGCGGACCAGCGGTTCGTCGCGGCCAGCGCGGCGAGGGTCCCGAAGACGAGCGGCGCCACGACGACGTCGTGCGTGCCGCCGCGGTGGCCGCGGGCGAGGACGCCGATGACCCGGGACAGCCACCGCGTCGGGGGCCCCCACATCGACCCGGCCGTCGAGCCCTTCTGGTCCAGGTCGGGCAGGTAGGCGAACCCGCCCCACGCCACGACCCACGCGAGCTGCTCGAGGGGTCGGTCGATGCCGAGGTGCGTGGCGGCGACGCCGAGGGTCAGGGCCCCCGCCGCCAGTCCGCTGGCGGCGTGCGCCGGGCCCATCACGGTGTGTCGTCCTCCCAGGTCAGAGGCCTGGAGGGTAGCGCGGACTCGGGGGTGGAACGTTGACTCCCCGCGGACGATGATCGTCACCGGGGAGTCAACGTTCCACCCCGGGACAGCCGCCGGCCCAGGGGTCAGACGGCGTAGCGCAGGAGCGCGCCGATCCCGTCGGTCATGGACAGCAGCGGTTCCTCGCCGTCCTCCTCGGGCCGCGGGACGAGCTCGATCTCGGCGTCGGAGGCCGCGAGGGCGCGCACGAGGGCCGCGTCGGCGCGCACCTGGACGACGTCGCCCACGCCGAGGACGTCGAGGTCCTCGCGGGTGGTGGCGACTTCGAGCGGGCCGGGGCCCGTCCACAGCCGGTCGGTGGACGTCGGGTCGTCGACCAGCAGCAGCGTCCGCACCTGCCCGGCGCGCAGCGCGGAGACCACGGGGTCGAGACCCTCGACGGCGCGGCCCTGCCGACCGCGTTCCTGGGCGAACTCGTCGACGACGGCCTGCCGGCGACGGGCACGGACGACGTCGAGGGCAGCTGCGACGTTGGCCTCGAAGGCCTTCTCGCGGGTGCCGGCGGCACGGCCACCGCCCTTGACCTCGCACATCGACGACGCCAGGGCGGCCGGTGCCTTGTCCTTCAGCGACGCCATGGCCTTGGGGTCGCCGGTGACGAGGACGACGTCGGGCCGCTCGCGGCGGACGAGGTCGGCGAGGTCGCTGGCGACGGCGGCGGCGTTGTGGTCCCAGGAGTCCTGGACGGTCCGCTGGTACCGGTGCTCGGCGCGGTTGTCGCCGGACCCCTTGTGCAGCAGGTCGTGTCCGCCCTCCACGGTCCGCCGCTCGCGTCCCACGACCGCGCCCGTGCGGGCCACGGTGACGTCGGCGCCCGCGCGGTCGAGCTCGACGAGCACGTAACGGACGTCATCGGCCATGGAGCGGACGAGCGGCATGAGGTGCGCGACGGGTCCGGTCGTGGCCTCGTCCCGCTCCGGCGGCGCGGCCAGGACGAGGTCGAGCTGCAGCCCGGTCGCGGTGGCGACGAGCGCGCGGCCGACGTGTCCGCCGACCCCGGTCGGTTCGGTCGCGACGGCGTCGAGGGCGGCGAGCGCCGGTTCCGGGGCGCCCTGACCGGCGAGCGCCGATCGGGCCTCCTGCCAGCGCAGGTCGATGTCGTGCGCGCCCGTCGCCCGGTCCCGGGTCGCGTCGACGTAGACGGAGACGGAGGGCCCGGGATCGGTGGCCACGTCCTTGAGCCAGGTCAGCTTCACAGGGACTCCCTCGTGACGGTGTTGCTGTCCGCTCTTGCCTGTCACCCACAGTGCAGGACGACCGCCGCATCACGCGACTCGGTTTCCCACCGGCCCTTCGTACACCCATCGGCCCTCGACGCGGGAGAACCGCGAGTCCTCGTGCTGGACCCCTCGCCGGCCGGCCAGCCGGTAGTGCGCCTCGAACTCGACGGAGCCGGTGTCGTCGAAGGGGCTGCCGTGGTCCGTCGCCAGGACGACGAGCCGGCGCCACTGCACGTCAGGGTCGAGGTCGAGCTCGTCCGGGCGCGTGGCGGGGTGCCAGCTGCGCTGGAGGTGCTCGACGTCGCCGACGACGAACGCGGTGTAGCGCGAGCGCATGAGCGCCTCGGCCGTGGGGGCGTCGGCGCCGCCGGTGAGGTAGCGGCCGCAGCACCCGGCCAGGGGTTCGCCCCAGCCGCAGGGGCACGGGAGGTCGGCCGGTGGCGGGGACGACCCGGTGGTCTCGAGCATCACCGGATCATGCCTGCAACGGTGTTGGACCTCACGTCGGCGATCCCCCGACGCGGCGTGAGTCGTCCGTCCCGTGGTTCTCCGACGATCGACGGACGACCTCGCAGCGTTCGTCGGCCACGGTGGAGCCATGACGCAGCGACGCAGGACGCAGACCGCCACCTGGGCGCAGACTCCGCGCACCTGGATCGCCCTGGCCGTGGCCTTCGCAGCCATCTCGGTCTCGAACTGGCTCCAGGCCCTCGGCGGCGGGCGGGACCTCGCCCACCTCCCGGCCGTCGCCTTCGCCGCCGCGGCGGTGTCGTTCCTGTGGCAGGCGCGCCGGTGCGCCCGGGCGCGCTCGGAGGGCTGACGCCCGGTCAGGAGTGCTCCCCCGGGAGCCGGGCCGGGCGTCGCCCGGAGCCGACGAGGGTGACGAGGTCGTCGGTGAACGGGATCCCGTGACGGGCCGCAGCCCGCCGGACCTGCTTCCGCCCCCAGAGCCGGTGGTCGTGTCCGGCGAGCAGGACGGCGGCGAGCTGCGCCGGGCTGGTCGGTCCCGGGGTGTCGTAGGCGTTCCCGCGGACGCGGGCCACGGGTCCCGATCCGGACATCAGCCAGTGCGGTGCGGACCACGACAGCTCCAGCACGTCCGCCCACGGGTAGTGCTTCTCGACGCCCGTCCGGAACCGGACCACGAGGAGC
This sequence comes from Kineococcus sp. DHX-1, assembly GCF_042473625.1. Classification (GTDB taxonomy): domain Bacteria; phylum Actinomycetota; class Actinomycetes; order Actinomycetales; family Kineococcaceae; genus Kineococcus. The sequence continues at coordinate 4,588,027 of NZ_CP170445.1, forward strand.
ACCACGGGGAGGAGCCACCGCCGCGCGCCGCGCGCCGTGAGGTCCTCCGGAGGCAGGCCGTCCGGCTCCCCCGGGTCGACAGGGTCCCGCCGGTACCGCAGCCACGTCACGAGGGGCCACCAGGAGAAGCCGGTGACGATGACGCCGACCACCACCGTCCGGACGTCGCCGGCGGCGGCGGCCTGGACGGTCGGGACGGCGAAGCCGATGCCGGCGACGGCGGACACGACGAGGAACCAGCGGGGCACGTCCGCGAGGGTGCCGGAGGCGGCACGGTGGTGCGCGGTGTTCTCGCCTTCTCCCAGCCGACGGTCAGGTCGGCGGGGCCGTCGTCGCCCGCACCACGAGCCGGGGGGCGACGAGCTGGAGGTCGGCGGGGGCGTCGGGGTCCTCGAGCCGGTCCAGGAGGCGCCGGGCGGCGAGCCGTCCCACCTCGTGGGCGGCGTTGTCGACGCTCGTGAGCGAGACGGCGCGCAGCCTGGCGATCGAGGTGTCGTCGTAGCCGACGAGGGACAGCGCGCCCGGGACGGCGACACCGAGGTCCGCCGCGGCCGCCAGCACGCCGACGGCGGTGGCGTCGTTGGCGGCGACGACGGCGGTGGGCGGATCGGGACGGGTCAGCAGGGCCCGGCCCGCCCGGTGACCGGCGTCCTCCGTCATCGGGCCGGTCTCGACGAGGACGTCGGCTCCGCCGGCACGAGCGGCGGCCTCGAAGGCGCGTCGGCGCAGGTCACCGACGGGTCCGGTGCCCGCGACGTGGGCGAGGCGGCGGTGCCCGAGCGAGAGGAGGTGCTCGACGGCGAGGCGCACGCCCGTCTCGTCGTCCCCGGCCACGACGTCGACGGCGAACGGGTCCCCGTCGGCCAGACGGGTCCCCGCCAGGACGGTCGGCACGTCGGCGGCCACCTCCGCCACGAGCGCGAGGTCGGGCAGCGTGCCGATGACGACGAGGCCGTCGAGGCGCAGGTCGGCGAAGGTGCGCGGGGCGTCGGGCTCACTGCGCGCCTCGGCCAGCACCGGCCGCAACCCGGCCGCGTGCAGGACGGGCCGCAGGCCCTCGAGGACGTCGACGAACCAGGGGTTGCGCAGGTCGTCCAGGACGAGGCCGATCGCGCGGGTCCGGCCCTGGGCCAGGCTGCGGGCCGTCGGGTCGGGGCGGTAGCCGAGCTCGTCCATCGCGGCCAGGACGGCGGCGCGCCGCTCGGGCGAGACCTTCGGGCTGTCCTGCAGCACGAGGGAGACGAGGGACTTGGAGACGCCGGCGCGGGCGGCGACGCTGCGGATGGTCGGCCGGGTCATGCGCTCACCTCCTTGACACCCTGGGTCCGTCCGACGATCGTAGTCGCCGTTGGACCGGTCCAACACACTCGACGAGGAGGATTCCGTGACCGACCTGCACCTTGGCCTGGCCGGCGTCGGCCGCATCGGCGCGATGCACGCCCGGACGCTGGTGGCGACCCCTGGCGTCGGCCGGGTCACCGTCGCCGACGTCGACGCCGCCCGCGCGCGGGAGGTCGGGGCGCAGGTGGGGGCCGACGCGGCCGCCGACGTCGCCGCCCTGCTCGCGTCCGGGATCGACGGCCTCGTCGTCGCGACCGGCACCGCCCAGCACCCCGAGCTCATCCGCGCCGGCGTCGAGGCGGGCATCCCCGTGCTCTGCGAGAAGCCGGTCGCCCCCGACGTCGCGCAGTCGCTGCCCGTGCTCGACCTCATAGACCGCCACGACGGCGTCGTCCGCATCGCCCACCAGCGCCGCTACGACCCCGGCTACCGCGAGGCCAAGCGCGCCCACGCCGCCGAGGAGCTCGGCTGGCTGCACGCCATCCGGGCCGTGACCTGCGACGTCACCCCGCCACCCGTCGCGTTCCTCGCCACCTCCGGAGGGCTGTTCCGCGACTGCAGCGTCCACGACTTCGACGTCATCCGCTGGATCACGGGTCGCGAGGTCGTCGAGGTGTACGCGCGCGGCAGCAACAACGGCGACCCCGCCATCGGCGAGGTCGGGGACGTCGACTCGGCGCTCGCGGTCTGCACGCTCGACGACGGGACGCTCGCCGTCGTCAGCGCCTCGCGCTACAACGGCGCCGGCCACGACGTGCGGCTGGAGCTGCAGGGGTCGCAGGGCACGCTCGTCGTCGGTCTCGACGAGCGGACCGCGGTGCGCTCGGCCGAGCCGGGCGTCGGCTTCCCCGCCGGAGTCCCGCACACGACGTTCGCGGAGCGGTTCGCCGAGGCCTACCGGGCCGAGATCGCGGCCTTCGCCGGGCTCGTCCGGGGCGAACCCGACGAGCTGTGCCGGCCCGAGGACGCCGTCGCCGCGTCCAAGGTCGCCGACGCCGCGCAGGAGTCGCTGCTCACCGGGGCACCGGTCCGCGTCGGCTGACGCGGCCCCAGCGGGTGGGGATCGTCGTCACGTCGTGCTCGACCTACGAGCCCGACGTGACGACGATCCCTCCCCCCAGAGGGTGCGGTCAGGCGCAGATGTCGTCGGTGGCGACGCGGGCGGTGATGGTCGGGGTCGGCGTCGCGGCGGCGGGCGTGCCCGTCACGCGGGAGCGGACGTCGCTCACCGTCACCCCCGCGGAGGCGACCTCCACGACGATGTTCTTGCCCAGCGACGGGTCGAGCTGGGTCTTGGCGCCGCCCAGGGCTGCGGCGACGGTGTTCGCCGAGTCCTGCCGGTCGGTGCCGTAGCGGACCAGGACGTCCTCGCCGGGGTCGGTGGCCTGACCGTCGCCGGTGCCGCCGGAGACGAAGCCCACCCCGGTCAGGGCCTTGGACAGGGTCCCGGCTGCGCCGGCCGTCCCGCCCACGTTGAGCACCTGGACGGAGATCTTCGACGGCGCCACCAGCAGCTCCGAGCTCGTGCCCGGGTCTGCGGTCGGGGACGCCGTCGGGGTGGCCGAGGCCGGGCCCGCGGTGTCGGTGCGGACCTGCTGCCACAGCGCGGCCGCCGCGGGCGTCCACTGCACGCGGTTCGGGTTGGCCGGGTACGGCTCGGTCGGGACGGTGACGAACTGCACCCCGTTGGCGGGCATCTTCTGCAGCGACTGCGCCAGCCCCGCGATCTCGGACAGGTTCGCCAGGCCCGGGTCGGTGGTGACCGACTTCGTCGCCGCGTCCAGGAACGAGTAGAGCTTGTCGGGACGCGTGAGGATCGCCGAGCTCGTCACCTTCTGCACCATCGAGCTCATCAGCGCCTGCTGCCGGCCGATGCGCGAGATGTCCGAGCCGTCGCCGATGTGGCGGACGCGGGCGTAGGCGAGGGCGGTCTGACCGTCGACGTCGTCGTGCGTCCCCGCGGTCAGGTGCAGGTCCGCGTCCTTGTCGTTGATCGCCTCCGGCGTGCAGATGGTGACGCCGCCGAGCGCGTCGATCATCGAGCGGAAACCGCTGAAGTCGACGACGACGTAGTGGTCGATCGGCACCTGCGTCAGGTCCTGCACGGTGTTGACGGTGCAGGCCGCGCCGCCGATCGAGAACGCGGAGTTGAACATGCCCTTCTGGGCCTTCGTCATCGTGCCGTCGGGCAGCTTGCAGGCCGGGATCTGCACGACCGAGTCGCGCGGGATGCTCACCATCGTGGCGCTCTTGCGGTCCGCGGCGAGGTGCACGAGGAGGGTGGTGTCCGACCGGGCGCCGGGGTCGGCTGCCGCGCCGCCGTACTCGTCGCCCGTGCCGTCGGACAGGTCACGGGTGTCGCTGCCCATCACGAGGATGTTGACCGCGTCCTGACCCGTGGTCGGGTCGACCTTGGACTCGTCCGACGGCCGGGTGCCGAGCAGGCCGTTGATGTCCTGGGCGTTGATGTTGCCCTGGAGCTTGTAGTACGCGTACACGCCACCGCCGGTGGCCACGACCGCCAGCACGACCGCTGCGATCAGCACCCCGCGGAGGACCTTGAAGGCCGTCCCGTGGGCGTGGTCGGAGTGGCGGCCGCGGGCGCGGCGTCCTGCTCCGGGGACCTCGTGCGGCGCGGGGTCGGTGGAAGTCGGCACGTTGTCACGGTACGGCCGGGTCGGCCGCCCCCTGGAGTGGAACCGTCAACGTTCCGCAGCGTGTGCGCGAGCCCTTCACAGGGAGGCTCAGTTGGCGCTACCGACGTCCTGCCGGAACTGCTGCTCGCACTGGGAGATGGCCGCCTCGTTGCCGTTGGCCTGGCTCAGGCACTGGGCGTAGTCACCGGCTCCGTTCTCGATCAGCCAGTTCCCCGCGACGATCCACAGGATCGACAGGGCGATGCTCGCGACCAGCGCGACGACGTTGACGACGATGGCCGCCGTCGCCGTCCCACCGTTCGTCGCCTGACCGCGCTTGACCCGCTTGCGAGCGGAGAAGCCCAGGATGAGCCCGACGATCGACAGCACGACGCCGACGAAGATCCAGGACAGCAGCAGCGCGACGATGCCGAGCACCAGCGCGACGACCGCGAGGCCGTTGCGGGGCTTGCTCTGCCCGTACTGCCCGTACTGGTCCTGCTGGCCGTAGCCGGGGGGCGGGGGGTACTCACTGGACATGCTGTGCGTCCTCCTTGATCAGTGGACGGAAAGCGTCCCAGCAAAGGGCGGTCACTGCCCGTCGACGGTCCCGTCGTTGATGGCCAGGTGGTCGGCGATCGCGGGGAACACGACGGTGAAGCAGAGCAGCACGATCCCGGCCGCCACGAGCAGGCTGATGAGCGCCCGCACCCACCACGGGCCGGGCAGCACCCGCCACCACCACGCGTACACCTTGTCTCCCGTCTCGAGGTCTCAGCCGGCGGGCGCGTCCAGCGACGACGGGGGCCCGTCGGCGCGGTTGCGGACGGACTCCAGCAGCGCGTGCACGACGTACCGCTGCCGCGCCGAGTGCATGGGGTGGCAGGCGGTCATCGTCAGCCACGCCTGCGTGGGCGTGGCCCCGGGCTGGTCGGGCACGGGGGCGATGACGGAGACCTGCTTCGGGCTCACGATCTCGTGCGACTGCACGCGGTACGTCAGCCACTGCGTCGCGGTCTCGACGACGACGGCGTCCCCGTCCTGCAGCTCGGCGATCTGGTTGAACGGCTTGCCGTACGTCACGCGGTGGCCGGCGATCGCGAAGTTGCCCACCTGTCCGGGCATGACGGCTTGCGTGTAGTGGCCGATGCCGTCCTTGAGCTCCTCGGTGCCGGTGCCCTCGACGACCGGGACGGAGTAGTCGGCGGCGAAGCGCGGGACGTGCAGGATCGCGAAGGGCTGGCCGACGGCCGGCACCGCGACGGGGTCGACGGGCGGGTCGGCGGCAGGCGTCGTCGACGCCGGGGTCGGCGCGGCCCGCTCCCACCGCTGCTCCAGCGAGCTGACCGTCGCCGCCTGCGCCCGGCCGGAGGTGAGGTCGGTCCAGTAGAGCTGCCACACGACGAAGAGCAGCGTGAGGACCCCGGCGGTGACGAGCAGCTCGCCGAGGACGGAGACGGCCCGCCGGATCACGCGGCGCCCTCGCGGGCGTAGGTGAGGCGCGTCGTGCCGTCGAAGGCGGGCAGCTGCAGGTCCTGGCCCGAGGAGACCTGGTAGCCGAGGCCGTAGGCGGCGACGTACTCGCGGTAGATGGAGATCTCCGCCGACGCGTCGAGGGCAGCGCGCAGCCGCGAGACGTCCCCGACGGCCGTGATCCGGTACGGCGGGGAGTAGGTGCGGCCCTGCAGCACGAGGACGTTGCCGACGCAGCGGACGGCGGACGTCGACACGATCCGCTGGTCCATGATCATCATGGCCTCGGCGCCCCCGTTCCACAGCGCGTTGACGACGCCCTCGACGTCCTGCTGGTGCACGACGAGGTCGTCGGGCGAGGCCGAGGCGGGACGTTCGGTGTCCGGGGCGTCGTCGAGGGTCACGGTCAGGCCCGGACCCTGGACGGCGAGCGCCCCCGAGGCCGTCCCGAGCGCGGGGTCCTCCAGCGGGTCCTGCCCGGGGGTCGTCGCCGCGTCGCGGCTGAGGGTGTCGACCTCCGAACGCAGCGTCGCCACCTGGGCGGCGCGCTGGGCGTTCTCCCGGGAGCGCTGGGCGACGACGGACCCGAGGTCGGCCGACTCCGAGCGCAGGTCCGTCCCCCCGGACGTGAGCGCGCTCGTCGCGAACAGCAGTCCCGCCGCGGCGAGGACGAGGACGACGCCGGCCCGGCGGGTGATGCGTCCAGCGTCCACGCGCACCCCTCGTCCTCGCCTCGCTCAGGTCCGGCGCACCGTCTCGGCGCCGACATCGACACCGATCGTCGCACTAGGCTGAGCTGCGGGTGACGGTCCCCGTCCCTGCCCACCCCGACTGGAGGTCGACGTGCCCCGCCGCAAGAAGTCCGACGAGACGGACGTCACGAGCGACGCGACTGCCACGGCGGACGCCGGCAAGCGCCGTCGCGGAGGGGTGTCCGACGCCGACCGCGAGGTCAAGCGCAAGAACCAGCTGACCCCGCGCTGGTGGATCTGGACGATGGTCGGCCTCATGGTCCTCGGCCTGGCCTGGATCGTCGTGTTCTACCTGTCCAGCTCGATGCTGCCCGTCCCGGGCTGGGACAACTGGAACCTCGTGGCGGGCTTCGCGCTCGTGCTCGTCGGCTTCGCGATGACGACGCGCTGGCGCTGACGCACCACCCCCCGTCGGGACTGGTCCTGACGGGTGACGGCTCGGCCCGCGCGGTCAACCCTCCCCTTGCGTGACGGTTAGGGTGACCCCGTCGTCCACAGCCACCAGGGGGCCGAGTGCTGCACGTCGTCTACCGATCCCACGGCGGGGAGAACGCCAAGGGTCGGCCGTCCTGGTACTCGAAGTCGCTGGCGCTGGACTCCTTCTTGCGCTCGGTCGCGCTGGCGCGCGAGGCCGGCGCCGGGATCGACGTCCTCTTCCTCAACGACGGGCCGATCCCGGAGGCCCGGCTGGCCCTCATGCGCGCGCACGGGACGGTGCGCGCCATCACCGGCGGCAGCAACCGCGCGAGCTACCTCGCCGGGCTGAAGCTGGCCGTGCGTTCGGACTGGCCGGCCGACGACGTCGTCCTCTTCGCCGAGGACGACTACCTGTGGCGCCCCGACGCCCTCGTCAGCCTGACCCGCGTCGCCGCGCACGGGCGGGCGGAGTACCTCGCCCCCTACGGCGTCGGCACCCACGACGACATCGACGGGCGCGTGCCGGTGTGGCGCCGGCCGCGCTCGGGCCGGGGTGAGGAGTCGATCCCGGCGGACGTCGTCCGCTGGGTGCCCCACCAGAGCACGACGAGCACCTTCGCCGTCCGGCTCGGTGCGCTGCGCGAGGACCACCGGTTGCTGGTCCTGTGCTGCCTGTCCGGCGGCGACTTCGATCACACGAGCCTGCTCGCGGTGCAGGGCGTGTCCCGCTTCACGCTGCGCGACCTCGTGGCGCACCACCCGGGGTCGTCCTCGAACGCCGCCGTCCGGCTGGCGCGCGCCGTCTACCTCACGACGTTCCGCAGCGCGGTCGACGTCGCGGCCGTGCGCCGTCCCTCCCGTCGGCGACGGCTCGCTGCGGCGGACCCGGCCGTCTGCACGCACATGGAGCAGGGGTGGCTGGCCCCGACGCCGCACGGGCGTCCGCGGTACTGGGAGGACCTCGCCGCTCAGACCCGCCGCTGGGCCGAGACGGCACGCGATCCCGACGGCGACGCCGTCTCCCCCGCCGTCGTCTGACGCCGAGTTCCCGGCCGATCACGCAGCGTAGGTCGGCCGGTGACCCGTTTCAGCGACCTGTTCATCCACCGACTGGGGATGACGTGTGGATGAACAGCGGCGTCGTCCACAGGAGTTGTCCACCGACTCGTCCACAAGGTGTGGATGAGTGTGGGTAAGAGGCCGCTCGATCCACAAGGCGGCCCACACCCCGTGGATGACCGTGGTGTCGTTCGCACAGGTGTGCGAATCCCTGTGGACAGCTGATCGAACGGGTGGGTCGCGCTGCGTGACGGGGTCGCCGCCTCGGCTCAGTACAGCGCAGCGCCGTAACCGAGCCCCGCGAGCACCAGGACCGCGACCACGGCCGTCCCAGCCCACTGCACGACCAGGTTCCCCTGCCGACCGCGCGCCATCGCGGTCGCCACGAGCGCGCCGGTGACGAGGCCCCCGAGGTGCGCCTGCCAGGAGATGCCGGCGTAGAAGACGCCGATGAGGAAGTTGATGACGATCAGCGCCGCGATCTGGCCCGTCTGACGGCCCAGGTGCCGGTTGACGACGAAGAGGGCGGCGAAGAGGCCGAAGATCGCGCCGGATGCCCCGACCATGACGCTGCCAGCCGTACCGGGCAGCAGCAGGCCGCCGACGGCGCCACCGAGAGCCGAGACGACGTAGAGCGCGATGAAGCGCACCCTGCCCAGCAGCGGTTCGAGGTACTGCCCGCAGATCCACAGGGCGTACATGTTGAACAGCAGGTGGATGATCCCGCCGTGCATGAACGCCGACGTGATCGGCTGCCACCAGGACCCCTCGGCGAACGAGCCGACGTAGGGACCGTTGACCAGTGCGAGGCGGTAGAAGACGTCGTCCGGCATGACCTTCTGGACCAGGTACATCAGCAGGCAGGCGCCGATGATCACCTTCGTGACCAGGGTGTCGCGGTTGCTCAGCACCCCGCCGAACGTCGTGCGGGCCTGCCGGACGCCCTTGTTGCCCTCCGCGACGCAGTCCACGCACTGCACCCCGACGGCGGCGGGGCGCTGGCACTGCGGGCAGACGGGCCGCCCGCAGCGCTGGCAGCGGACCCACGACTCGCGGTCGGGGTGGCGGGGACAGACGGGGACGTCGCTCACGTCGGGTTCAACGCGCGGGACGCCCCCGTCGTTCACGCTCAGTGCGTGACCTGGGTCGCGGTGCGGTGCAGGTCAGTCGCGCTCGACGTCGACGGACGTGATGACGACGGGCTCGCGCGGGGCGTCACCCGGGCCGACCGGCACGGTGGCGATGGCGTCCACGACGGCGCGGCTCTCGTCGTCGGCGACCTCGCCGAAGATCGTGTGCTTGCCGTTGAGGTGCGGCGTCGTCGTCACGGTGACGAAGAACTGCGACCCGTTGGTGCCGTGACCGGCGATCTTGCCGGCGTTGGCCATGGCCAGCAGGTACTTCTTGTCGAAGCGGAGGTCGGGGTGGATCTCGTCGTCGAACTGGTAGCCGGGGCCGCCGCGGCCGTCACCACGGGGGCAGCCCCCCTGGATCATGAAGCCGTCGATGATGCGGTGGAAGGTGAGCCCGTCGTAGAACGGCGCGGTCTTCTTCTCGCCGCTGGCCGGGTCCTGCCACTCCTTCGTGCCCTCGGCGAGGCCCACGAAGTTCGCCACCGTCTTGGGGGCGTGGTTCTCGAACAGTTCCAGGCGGATGTCGCCGTGGTTGGTGTGCAGGGTGGCGTACATGGCGCTCATCCTTCCACGGGTCCTGCACGGCACCCGGCGGGGCGTCTGGTGGCGGGAAGCGCGCGGGTGCGGTCAGATGACGGGTGGTGATCGTCGCCGACCGTTCGGCGTGGGGCACGGACCGCGCACCCCGCACGTTCGCGACATCGGATGAACGGGCCAGAGGACGAGCACGAGGAGGAACGGATGTCGTTGAGCAAGAGCCACACCGAGAAGCTGCAGGCCCAGGGGGCCACGCTCGCCGGGAAGGTCGCGCCCGCGGTCGGCTCCGCGAAGGACTGGGCGCAGCCCCGCCTGGAGAAGGCCTGGGACACGACGCTCGAAGCGGCGGCGCCGAAGGTCGAGGCCGCGGCGCACAAGGTGTCCCCGGCTGTGGACAACGCCCGCGACAAGATCGTCGACGACCTGCTGCCCAAGCTCGTCGAGGCCGTGCAGGAGGCCGCGAGCAACGCCCGTGACGCCGCCGCCCCGGCCGTCGCGGCCGCTGCCGGCACCGCCACCGCGGCCGCAGCCTCCACGAGCGAGACCGTCCAGAACGCCGTCAAGGACGTCGTGAAGGACGGCAAGAAGTTCGAGCAGGGCCTGGAGAAGTCGCTCACGAAGAAGGCCCACCAGGCCGGGCGCCGCGCGGCGGTCGCGGGCGCCGCCGGGAAGGCGGCCGGCAAGGCCGGTACCAAGGCCGCCAAGACCACCGCGAAGAAGACGAAGAAGGTCGCCGCGCAGCGCTCCTCGGACGCACTCGCGGTGCTGAAGGGTGAGGCCGTCGTGAAGAAGAAGGGCAGCGCGGGGAAGAAGTTCCTCGTCTTCACCCTCATCGCCGCCGGCGGTGCCGCCGTCTACGCGGCCGTGAAGAACTCCCAGAAGGAGGACCCGTGGGCGGCCCCGGGCGCGGCCTGGACGCCGGCCCCCGCCACCACGACGCCCAGCACCCCCGCGGCCGACAAGAGCACCGAGAAGCTCGAGGAAGCCACCGCGCCCTCGACGACCTCGGCCTCCGAGGCCCCCACGACGGGCAAGCACGAGTACGCCCCCGTCGAGGACGGGACGCCCGAGGAGCTCAAGGGCGAGTGACGCTCTCGTGAGGGCCGGCTCCGTCAGGTGACGGGGCCGGCCCTCACGCCGTCCGGCCCAGGTGCAGACGACCTGTGTCGGAGGTGGACGTCTCCACGCGCTTCACAGGGCCAGGTGCAGGCGCAAGGCGTCGTCCAGAGCGTCCAACGCCTGCACCGGCAACCGGCCCAACGCCGGTCCCAGCCGGTTCACTGAGACAGCGCGGACCTGCTCGGCCTGGGCCTTGGAGTCGACGTGCAGTCCTGTGTCCTGGGCGGCGAGCAGCACCTGGAAGGGAAAGACCCTGGCGGTGTTGCTGGTCACCGGGACGACGGTGACCACGCCCCGGCCCAGCCGTTCGGCGACCGCGTTGGCCCGGTCGTTGCTGACCACGACCGCGGGTCGACGCTTGTTGGCCTCACTGCCCTGGACCGGGTCGAAGTCGACGAGGCGGACTTCCCCGCGGCGCATCATCGCAGCCCGTCAGCCGCTGCTCCTTCCCAGACCTCTCGGTCTCCGGAGTCGTCCCAGTCCTTCCACGCAGCGGCGTAGTCCTGCTCCAGCTGCTGATGGGTCAGAGCCCGGATGGCTCTCTGCACCGCAGCGGATCGAGACGGCAGTCCCGCGTCGCGGACGTGTTCGTCGAGGGCAGCCAGGTCGGCCTCGGTCAGGCTGATGCTGAGCTTCACCCTCCGATGCTACCCCGGTAGCACCGCTGGTACCACTGTCCACCCCTCCCCTGTCCGGCCCAGGTGCAGCAGGTGTCCGGCCGTCCCCAGCAGGCTGGGGTCGGTGGCCGTGCGTGCCAGCAGGTCGAGCACGGCCTCGTACCGCGCCGGGTCCTGCGTCCGGAGGGCGTCGACGGCGTCGTGCAGACCGTTCGCGAAACCGTCGGTCGAGGCCAGGACGACCGTCCGCAGTCCTGCTTCCGCGAATTCCTGGGGCAGTCGCGCGGGGTCGGTGCCGTGGGCGTGGGTGAACCGGCCGCGGTGGGCGTTCGTGTACTCGCCGCGGTCGAGCAGTCCGTTGACGAAGGCCGGGTCGGTGAGCCGGTCCCGTTCGTCCGCGATCGCCAGCGTCCTCCGGAGCAGCGACCACCGCGGCATCCAGGCCGTCGCGACGAGCCCACCGGGCGCCGTCACCCGCACGATCTCGGCCAGCGCCCGCTCCCGGTCCTGCGGGTCGGGCAGGTGGTAGAACGGGCCGAGCGCCAGCACCGCGTCGAAACTGGCTGCAGGCCAACGGCTCAGGTCACGCGCATCGGTCTGGACGACCTCCCGGAGGCTCGCCCCGCGGTCGGCGAGGTGTCCCCGCGCCAGGTCCAGCAGGTTCGGTGACAGGTCGGCGAGCGTCACCTCCAGCCCCCGTTCGGCGAGCCACGCGCTGTACCGGCCGGGGCCCCCGCCGAGGTCGAGGACGCGACCGGAAGAGGGCAGGTGCGGGGCGAGCAGTCGCGTCGTGACCGCGAACTCGAGCCGGCCCTCCGCGGTGACGAGCCGGGCGAGTTCGCGCTCGTGGTAGCTCGCGTAGTAGTCCTGCACGGCGTCCGTCGGTCCGTCCACGGACGCATCGTGGCACCGGTCCGGACGTTCCCTGCCACAGTGGAGGTGGACGAGCGGGAGGAGCGGAGCGTGGGTCGATGCTGGGCCGCGGCACTGCCGCTCGCGCTCGTCCTCGCGGTGCTGCCGGCCGGCAGCGCGGGACCGTCACCCGCCCTGGTCCTCACCCCGGAGCAGGAGGCCGTCGTCGCGGCTCTGCGCACCCCGCAGTTCTCCCGTCGGGGTGACCCGCTCGCCTTCGTCGAGACCCCGCGCGAGCTCGCCGGCACCCTCCTGCCGTGCGACGAGGTGGCCGCACACCTGGGCATCGCGGTCCCCAGCTTCCCGCGCCTGGCGGGGGACGGCTGGACCCGCGTGTGCGGCTCGGACGACGGCCGGGCGCTCTTCGACCACCCGGTTCCCTCGGTGGCCCACCCTCCTCCGCCGAGCGCGGACCCCGCCACCGACCAGCACGGCGTGACGCTCCTGTGGCTCCCGCCCGGTGTCGACGTCGACGCGGACTTCGACGAGGCCCGGGCGCGGGGACTGGTGTGGATGACGCTGCTGTACGGCGGTCAGGCGGCGGCACCGGTGACCGCGGCGGACGTCGACCCGACGCCGCGGGAGGACTACGCGCTGCTGACCTGGCCCGACGGCGGGCCACTGGGGGTGCAGTGGCGGGATCCGCAGCACACCCGGCTGGGCTGGCCCAGCGAGACGGCGGACCACCGCTTCTGGGTGGCGGTGCACTACCCGGGGTCGCCGACGGAGGCCGTCGACCTGCTGCGCACCGGGGTCGACCTGCCGACCTGAGGCGCCGTCAGAGCGGACGGACGGCCCACGCACGGGCGCCGACGAGCGCGACGGCGGCCGCCCCGAGGACGAGAGCGCACTCGGTCAGCACGACCGGCGGGGACGCGCTGAACCCGCTGACGTGCCCGACCCAGATCGCGACGGGCAACGAGAGGGCCGCCGAGGCTGGCAGGCCGAGGGCACCCGCTCGCAGCGTCCGGGTCAGGCCGATGGCCGAGCGCAACGCCCACCGGACGCACCCCAGGACGGCGGCGACGAAGGCGACGCCGAACACGACGTAGGAGCCCAGGACGACCGGCAGGTACCAGGACGGGTCCTCGCCGGCCGAGGCCGTGACCCCGGCGCGCCCGAGCAGCGCGGCGGCGGCGACCTCCAAGGACCAGGCGGTGAGCGGGCCCAGCAGGACCACCCCGGCCACCACCGCCAGGCCCGCGCCGGCGCCCGCCGCGGCGAGCAACCGGCCGTACATCGGCCAGGCGACCAGCCACCCGTTCTCGCGGGCGACTTCGGTGGCGAACTCCCGCACCGACGTGCCCAGCACCGACTCCGGCGTGCGGCCCTCCCGGTACGCGTCGTGCAGGTCGGCCGCCACGTCGCGGGCGACGGCGTCGCGCAGGGCACGTGGGACGCCGAGGAGCCGCCACTCGCGCTGGACCAGGGCCACGACGCGCCGGACGTCCTCCGGCGTGGACCGGTCGCCCGGAGTGATCACGCGCCCCTCTCCGCCCAGACCCCCGTGCTGCGCAGGACCGTCTCGACGTCCACGGTCGCCCGCTGCCACTGCGCGAGCCAGTCGTCGAGGGCTGCCCGTCCCGCGGCGCTGAGCGAGAAGACCTTGCGGGCGGGGCCGACGGGGCTCGCCTCGGACTGCTCGTGCAGCAGCCCTGACCTGCGCAGACGAGTGATCATCGGGTAGACCGTGCCGTAGCTGACGTCCCGCAGGCCCGCCTGCGCGAGGCGGGAGGCCAGTTCGTAGGCGTGGCCGGGCTGCTGGGCCAGGGCCGCCAGGACGCAGAGGTCGAGGGATCCCCTCAGCAGCTGCGCGCGGCGGTCCGGCGAGTCCGGTGTCATGCATCGCAAGGTAGCTGGTCGGGGGTCTGGACGCCAGGTGTCCTCACCCGCAGACTCGGATGCGTGGAACCGGTCTTCGTGCCCGTCTCGAGCCCGACCGTCCCCGACGGCGTCCTGGACCTGGTGCGCGGTGCCGTCGACGGGACCGCGCTGCAGAACGTGGAACCGCTCGTCGCCGCTCTCGAACGCGGCGGCTGGCAGCGCCGGGAGCGGAGTGGTGCCTGGGACCTCGCCGCCGACCCCGCCTGGTCGGTGCAGTCGACTGACCATCCCGTCGGCGCAGCCGTCTTCACCCAAGGGGACCCAGAGGTCCTGTGCGCCATCGCGGACGAGCTCGGCGCCCGGCTCGACGGCGGGTCGCTCGGCGAGGTACGCCCAGGACCGCCCGACCCGGACTGGCCGAGCTGGGACGCGGACGCCGTGACGGTCTCACTCAACGTCACCCCGGCGACACCCCTTGGCCGCCACGTCGTCCCTGCGGTCCTGCACGTCGAGCTCGCCCGTCGGGACACTCCGGCCGACGGGGTGCCGCTCGACGTCGATAAAGCTCGTCGGCTGGCCATGGGCGGCTCCGCGGTCGACCGTTGGCACCTCGCCGGTCACGACGACCTGCCGGACGACGTCGTCGACACGCTCTCCCGCGACGAGGACCCCGCCGTCACCGCGGCGCTCGACGCCAACGCCGGACAGCGCCGGGTGTTCGCCGAGTTCCCCTGACGGGTGAGGGAGGGTCCTGCGGGCAGCAGGTCACCGCTCGCGGACTCACCGGGCGGTGGTCCCCCCGGAGAACGCACGAGGCCGGTCACGTCGTCGACGTGACAGGCCTCGTGGCGCCGGTGGAGGCAAGGGGACTCGAACCCCTAACCCCCTGCTTGCAAAGCAGGTGCGCTACCAATTGCGCCATGCCCCCGGGTGGTGCCGAGTCAGCGCACCGTGTCGGTGGCCTCAGCCCACAGTTCGCGTTCCGCCTTCTGCGACGCCCGACGGCGCCACGCGAAGACTCCTCCGGCGAGCAGCCCCACCAAGAGCAACTTCTTCACGTTCGGGCCTCCTCACAGGACGGGTCGCGGCGGACACCCGCCGTGACGCGGAAACGCTAGCACGCGGCGTGATCGCGCTCAGGTCGACGACGGGGGTGCCGACCGAGGGGTGTCATGACCACGGACCCCGGCCTGCGCACCGCCCTGGTGCACGAGTGGATCGCGGCGCGCGCGGGCGCGGAGCAGGTCTTCGAGGTGCTCGCCGGCGTGTGGCCCGACGCGGACCTGCACGCCCTCAGCGCTGCCCCGGGAGTCCGGCTCGACCTCGGCGGCCGGGCCGTCCGCACCACGGCGCTCGACCGGTTCCGCGACCACCGCGCCTTCGCCCTGCCGCTCATGCCGGCGGCCTGGGCCCGGCACGCGCGCGACGTCCAGGGCGCCTACGACCTCGTCGTCACCTCCCACCACGCGTTCGCGACGTCGAACCGCCTCGTCGCCCCCGGTGGCGTCCACCTCGCCTACGTCCACACCCCCGCCCGGTACGTCTGGAGCCCCGAGCTCGACGGCCGCGGGACCTCCCCGCTGCTCGCCCCGGCCCGCCGGGCGCTGGCCGCGGCCGACCACCGGGCGGCGCGCCGGGTCACCGCCTTCGCCGCGAACAGCGCCGAGGTCGCCCGCCGCATCGAGCGGTTCTGGGGCCGCGACGCCGTCGTCGTCCACCCGCCCGTCGACGTCGTCCGGTTCGCCGCGACCGCGCCGGACACCCTCGACCTCCCCGACGGGTTCCTCCTGGCCCTGGGTCGCTTCGTGCCGTACAAGAACCACCTGCTCGCCGTCGACGTCGCCGAACGCGCCGGGCGCCCCGTCGTCGTCGCCGGCACCGGACCGCTGCTGCCCGTGCTGCGCGAACGCGCCGCGACCGCCTCGGTCCCCGTCGTCGTCCTCGACCGCCCCTCGCACGACACCGTCCGGGAACTGCTGCGGCGGGCCGCCGTCCTGGTCTTCCCCACCGTGGAGGACTTCGGGATCGTCCCCGTCGAGGCGATGGCGTCCGGGACGCCCGTGCTGGCCCCGCGGCGCGGGGGCTCCGGGGAGACCGTCCTCGACGGCGTCTCCGGCGCCCTCGTCGACGAGCTCACCGTCGGCGCCCTCGCCGAGGCCCTGCCGCTCGCGGAAGCCTGCACCGCGGCCGACTGCCGAACCCGGGCGCTCGCCTTCGACGTCGACCGCTTCACCGCCCGGATCCGCGACTGGGTCGGTGAGCACACGGGGGTGCTGCGCCCGTGATCCTCGTGCTGGCGCTGGGCCTGGCCGGCGCCTTCACCGGTCTGCTGTTCTGCGTCACCGCGACCGACCGCACGCGCCTGACGGTGGCGGCGTTCCTCGCCGTCCCGCAGGTGTTCGTCGGTCCGCTGGGGACGCTGAACCTGCCGCTGAGCCAGTGCTGGGTCATCCTCATCGCCGTCTGCTGGCTGCTGGAGCGCAAGGAGCTCCCCGTCCGGGACCCCGTGTTCCGGGCCGTCCTCGTGTTCGGCCTCACGCAGGGGATCGCGATCAGCTGGTCCCCGAAGCCGATGGTGGGGATCCTCGAGGTGGCGCGACTGGTCTCGTTCGCCTTCCTCCTGCTCTACGCCGCGCGGGTCGAACGGGTCCGCGCCGGCGCCCTCACCGGGCCGTTCACCGTCGTCCTGTGCTGGGCCGTCGTCAACGCGGTCCTCGTCTGGGTGTTCCGGCTCTCCCCCGCCGTGGAGTCGGTGTTCCTGCACTCCCCCCTGGCCCCGGTCATCGTCGGCCCGGACGCCATGGCGGCCTTCTTCGACGGCGGCGCGAACAACGTCACCGACCCGCTGAAGTCCGGCGGGTTCTTCATCAACGCGAACGTGTCCTCGATGTTCCTGGGCGTCGCGACGTTCTGCTTCCTCGCGCTCGGCGTCGGCCTGCGCGCCGCGGAGCACCGCCGCCGCAAGCGCCTCTACGCCGCCGGGGCCCTGGTGTGCTGGTCGGCCACGTTCATGACGGGGTCGAAGACCGCGGCGGCGCTCGCGCTCGTCCTGCCGCTGGCGGTCCGTGGCGTGCAGGTCCTCGGACGCCCGAACGCGCGGTGGTTCCTGCCGCAGGCCGGGGCCGCGATCGGCCTGGGGATCTGGCTCGTGCCGCGGCTGCTGGAGAAGTACGTCCCCGGCTACGCCGACGCCTCGACCGAGAGCCTGGCCAGCCGCGCCCCCATGTGGGAGTTCGCGATGCGGATGTTCAAGGAGCACCTCGTCCTCGGCCTCGGCTTCGGCGGCTGGGCGCAGACGATCGAGCAGTTCGCCGCCCTCGGCATCGAGACCCTGCCCCCGCACAACCTCTTCATCGCCGCCTGGGCCTCCAGCGGTCTGCCCGGCGTCGCGGGGCTGCTGTTCCTGGCCCTTACGATCCTCGTCGTGCTGACGAGGATCGTCGTCAAGAACGTCGGGACGCACGTCGCGCGCACCACCGCGTTCGCGCTCGGCGCCTGGTGGTGGGTGCTCATCCACGGCATGGGCGACAACACCGCCGTGTACGGCGAGGCCAAGTCGATGATCCTGCTCGCGATGCTGCTCGGGCTCGTCACGAGCCGCCTCGCCGCGCACCGGGCGGCGGTCGAGCGCGAGGCGGTCCCGTGCCCCGCGTAGCCGTCGTCCGGCACACCTTCGGGCTGCCGTCTGAACCCTTCGTCCTCACCCAGGCGCGTGCCTTCGCGCGGTGGGAACCCGTGCTGGTCTCCCGCGACGCGGTCCCCCCCGAGGTCGCCGGCGGGTTGCCCTCGCACTCGCTCGTGGACGCCGCCGGGCCACGTGCCGCCGCCCTCCACACGGCCGGGCTCGCGTCCGGGCCCCTCACGACGGCGCTGCGCGCCCTGGGCGTCGACGCGGTCCTGGCCCACTTCGGGTTCGAGGCCTCCTGCGCGCTGCCCGCGACCCGGCGCGCGGGCGTTCCGCTCGCGACGGTGTTCCACGGCGTGGACGCGACGACGTCGCGCACGGACCTGCTCCGCGCACGGCACGTCTCGTGGGCCACGTACGTGCGACGTTCCCGCGCGCTGGCCCACCGCGGTGACCTCTTCCTGCCCGTCTCCGACCACCTGCGCCACCGCGTCCTCGACCGGGGTTTCCCCGTCGACCGCACCGTGACGCACCACCTCGGCATCGACCTCGACGTCCTGCCGGCGGCCGATCCCGTCCCGGGAACCCTCGTCCACGTCGGCCGGCTCGTCCCGAAGAAGGGACACGCCACGCTGTTCCGGGCCCTCACGGGGATGCCGGGCGTCCGGCTCACGTGCGTGGGCGACGGACCGCTGCGCGCAGAACTCACCGCACTGGCGCGGGACCTCCGGCTCGACGTGGAGTTCACGGGCGCGCTCGAGCACGCCGGGACGCTGCAGCGCATCGCGCGCTCGTCGCTGCTGTGCCTGCCCAGCACGACCGGACCCACGGGCGACCAGGAAGGGCTCGGCCAGGTCCTCCTGGAGGCCGGTGCCCTCGGTCGTCCCGTCGTCGCCACCCGGCACGGCGGGATCCCCTCCGCGGTGGTCGACGGAACCACCGGTCTGCTCGTCCCGGAACAGGACCCGGACGCCCTGGCGGCCGCCATCCGCCGGGTCCTCGAACGCCCGCGACTGGCCGCCGACCTCGGCCGGGCCGCGGCCGCGCACGTGCGGGAGAACTTCGACGTCCGCGTCCAGACGGCGCGGCTGGAACTCCTGCTCGACGGTCTGCTCGCCGACGGAGGTTCCCGGTGAGGGGCCGGGTCCTCGTGCTGACGCGGTCCCTGCCGCTGCACCACGCGGGCGGGATGGAATCGGTGACGTGGGACCTGTGCCGCGCCCTCGCCGACCGGGGCACCGACGTCACGGTCGTGACGACGCGGGTTCCGGGTTCCCCGGCGGAGTTCTCCACCGACGGTGTCCGCGTCCGCGCACTGCCCGGAACCGTCCCCGGCCGGTACTCGCGCTCCTGGTGGAACTCTTCGCGCACCGCCGCCGCGGCCGACCTGGCCCGGGGTGTCGACGGCGTGCTGTCCGTCAGTGCCGGGGGTTTCGCAGTCCTCGACCTCGCCCGGTCCGCCGGTGCGCGCTGCGTCCTGCAGGCGCACGGGACGTCGGTCAACGAGATCGTCTCGAAGCTCGGCGGTCGACGGGTGCGGCCACTCCTGTCGTTGCCGCGCAACGTCTCCGGTCTCGCCGTGGACGCGCTGACCTACCGCCGGTTCCACGACGTCGTCGCCGTCGGCCCGAGCGTCGCGCGGTCGCTGACCCGGTTCCCGTTGGGTCCGGCCGTCGGGATGCCACCGGTCCACCTCCTCGAGAACGGCGTGGACACCCACGTGTTCCGGCCGGACCCCGACGCCCGCGTCCGCGTGGCCGTCGAACTGCACGTCCCCGGTCCGCTGTTCGTCGTCGTCGGGCGGTTGCACCCGCAGAAGCGGGTCGACCGTTCGGTCCGCCTGCTGCAGGAGTTCCCCGGTGCGACCCTCGTCCTGGCCGGCGACGGCCCGGACCGCCCCGCTCTGCAGGCCCTGGCCGCTGACCTCGGTGTCGCGGAGCGGGTGCGGTTCCTCGGAGCGGTCGACCGCGCCCGGGTCCCCGGGTTGCTGGCCGCCGCCGACGTCTCGCTCCTGACGTCCCAGTGGCGCGAAGGGCTGCCGATGGCCGTCCTGGAGTCCCTGGCGTGCGGGACCCCCGTGGTGACGTCCCGCACCACCGCTCCCGTCGAGGGGACGCAGGTTCCCCGGGTCGACGCGGGCAACCCCGGCGACCTGGCTGCGGCGGTGCGTCGCCTGCTGGCCCGCGGCAGGTCGTTGACGTCGCTGCTGCCGGACCGGTACGCGTTGTCCGGGGTCGCCGCCCGGTACGCAACCCTCCTCGGCGTCCCGTGATGCGCGACGGCGTCCGTCACCTCGTCCTCAGCGGTCTGGTGGGGAAACTGCTGGGGATGCTGCGGGAGGTGCTGCTCGCGGCCGCCTACGGGACGGGGGTTCCCGCGACGGCGACCCGCGTCGCGCAGACGGGGACTCTCGTCCCCGTCGACTTCTTCACAGCCGACGTCCTGTCGGCCGGCTTCCTGCCCCTGCACAAGGAACTCCTGCGCACCGACCCCGACCGCGCCGACCGGTTGTTCCGGGCCCTGCGCCGCGGGCTGTGGGTCCTGTCCGCGGTCCTCGTCGTCGCACTCGTGGCGGGTGCGGGAACCGTCGTCCGCCTCGTCGCGCCGGGACTGGGACCGTCGACGGGCGCGACCAGCGCGGAGTTCCTGCGCGTCATGGCGCTGGGGATCCCCAGCTACCTGCAGTTCTCGCTCCTGAGCTACCTCGAGATGTCCCACGGCGGGTTCCGCCTGGCCGGCGTGCGCGCCACCGTGCAGAACCTCGGGATGGTGGCCTCCCTCGGCGCGGCGTGGGCCCTGGGCGAACCCGTCGTCCTCGCGACGGGGTTCGCACTGGCCTACCTGGGACTGCACGCCTGGGGCGTCGGGCAGGTCGCCGACCTCGTGCCCCACGGCCCGACGACGGGCACGCGCGAGGTGCTCGCGCAGGTCTGGCGGCGGGTCCGTCCCCTGCTGCTGCTGCCCGTCGTGCTCCAGGGCTCGGTCGTCACCGAACGCGTCGTGGCGTCCCTGCTCGGTGACCAGGTCGTGGCGGCCGTCGACTACGCGCGCTTCGTGGCGACGACGGGGGTGAACCTGCTCGCCGTGCCCCTCGGGCTGGCCGGGTTGGCCGCCCTGGCCGGGCTCGACCACGCCACCGCCCGCGAGCGCCTCGCGGGGACGCTGCCGGGGTTGCTGCTCGTGGTCGTCCCGGCCTCGGTCGTGCTGACGGTCGGCAGCGCCCCGGTCGTGCAGGTGCTGTACGCGCGGGGGGCGTTCGACGCGTCGGCGGTGGCGACGTCGGCCGCGGTGCTGACGGGGTTCGGCGTGGGGTTCTGGGCGCAGTCGTGCGCGTACGTGCTCGTCAAGGCGCTCAACGCGGCGGGACGGAACCGGACGGCCGCGGGCGCGCTCCTCGCAGGCCTTGTGGTGACGCTGACCGTGAACCTGTCGCTGCACGGCGTGCTGGGGCCGGTGACGCTCGGCCTGGCCGCGTCGGCGGGGGCGGTCGTCACGACGCTCGTCGCCGCCCGTCCCCTGGGGGTGGCCGGCGTGCTGGGACGGTGGCTGCTCGCCTGCCTGCCCGTCGCCGCTGCGGCGGGGGTCCTCGGCTGGTGGGTGGGCAGGGACCTCAGCGGCTGGGTCGCGCTGGTCGCCGTGACGGGGGCGGTCGGTGCGGTGTGGGCCGCCGCGTGGCTCGGGGTCGGGCCGTGGCGCCGGGTCGGCACCGGCATCCTGCGCGGATCGCGGGCGTAGCGTCGGACCAGTCGGAGAGCTCGGGGGGCGTCGTGTTCGCAGTGGACCTGGGGGACGGGGCGCAGCTGCGCCCTCTGGAGGTGCGGCACGCGGAGGAGTTCGCCGCGCACCTGGACCAGGCCCGTGAGCACGTCCGGCCGTGGGTCGGGGCGTCGTTCCTCGCCGAGGGGGTCGAAGGGGCGCGCGCCACGCTGTCCCGCTACGCAGCGTCGCAGGCCGAGGACGGTGGGCGGCTCGTCGGTCTGTGGTTGGACGGCCGGCTCGTGGGCGGGGTGATGTACGTGACGTTCAGCGCCGCAGCGGGCACCTGCGAGCTGGGCTGCTGGCTGGAACCGGCGGGCGAGGGCCGCGGTCTCGTCACGCGTGCGGCGCGGGTCCTGCTCGAGCACGCCTTCGACGACCGGGGTCTGCACCGCGCCGAGTGGCGCTGCCGGGCGGACAACGTCCGCAGTGCGGCGGTGGCGCGGCGGCTCGGGATGACGCTGGAGGGCACGCTGCGCGAGGCGTGGCGCAACGGCGGCGCGTGGCACGACAAGCAGGTCTGGGGGGTGCTGGCGACGGATCCGCGACCTTGGTGACGGTGTCGACGTCCCGGACGTCCAGGGGCCGGAGGACGACGGTGCGGAAGGTCGCGGCCGGACCGAGGAACAGCGGTCCGGTCGACGAGGCCAGTCCGCCGCGGCTCCTCGTCCAGGCCAGGCCGGCGTTCGCGAGGTCGGGGGTTCCCCAGCAGACCACGTGGTTCCCGTCCGAGGGTCCCGTTCCACCCCTGCCACCACGCGCGCCCTTTGCGGTACCTGGTCGCCGGTCAGGTCAGCCGGACGGCGTCCGATGGGGACTCGGACGGGACCGGGTGGGCCGGGCTCCGCCGTCGTCGAGAGGTGGTCCCCGTGGCGCGGATGCGTGACCTGCGAGTGAGCCTGAAGCTGGCTCTCGGGTTCAGCCTGGTGGGGGTCCTGCTCGTGCTCGTCGCCGGCGTCGGGATCCAGCGCCTCAGCGCCGCGCAGACGAAGATGGACTACCTGTCCACGTCGGGGATCGCGTCCGTCGACAGCATCGACAAGGTCCAGAACGCCTTCACCACCCTGCGCCTGGACATCGCCAACGCCGCCCTCACCCCCGACGCCGCCGGCACCACCGCGGCCCTGGCGCAGACCGACAGCGACAGCCAGGCCCTCGACGCGGCCTGGACGACCTACCAGGGCACCGACCCCGCCGCCAGCAAGGCCCAGCAGCAGGCCTACACCGACGCCATCGCGGCGTACCGCAGCGCCGCCCAGGGTCTCGTGCCGCTCGCCAAGGACAACGACCTGGCCGGCTTCGTGGCGCTCCGCACGTCCACCGTGACGCCCGCGGGGGACAAGGTCGGTCAGGCGCTCGCTGACATCAACAAGGCGGAGGCGGAGTCCGCCGTCCAGCTCGCCGACGAGGGCAAGAGCGCCTACCGGCAGGCCGTCGCGGGCCTCCTGACCTGCGTCCTCGTCGCGCTCGCCCTCGCCGTCGTCGTCGCGGTCCTCATCTCCCGATCCATCGCCCGCCCCCTGGGACGTGCGGTCACCGTCATGGAGGGCCTGGCCCAAGGCCGCCTGGACCAGCGCGTGGCCTACACCGCCAAGGACGAAGTCGGACGCCTGTCCGCAGCCACCGACACCTCCCTGGACTCCCTGTCAGCCACCGTGGGCCGCATCAGCGCCAACGCCACCACCCTGGCCGCCTCCAGCGAAGAACTCACCGCCGTCGCCACCCAACTGTCCTCCGGCGCAGAGGAGTCCGCCGCCCAGTCCCATGTCGTCTCCGCCGCCACCGAGGAGATCACCGCCTCCATCGGCACCGTCGCCGCCGCCGGGGAGGAGATGACCTCCGCCATCCGCGAGATCGCCTCCGCCACCGCCGACGCCTCGGCCACCGCCGCCACCGCCGTGGCCGCCGCCCAGGACGCCTCCCAGACCCTGGCCCGCCTGTCGGCCTCCAGCCGCGAGATCGGCGACGTCGTCAAACTCATCACCTCCATCGCCGAACAGACCAACCTCCTGGCCCTGAACGCCACCATCGAAGCCGCCCGGGCCGGGGAGATGGGCAAGGGCTTCGCCGTCGTGGCCGGCGAAGTCAAGGAACTGGCCCAGCAGACCGCCCGGGCGACCGAGGAGATCGTCGCCAAGGTCGGCGCCACCCAGGCCGACGCCCACGCCGCGACCGCCGCCATCGAACAGATCGGTGAGGTCATCGTCCGCGTCGACGCCCTGCAGGCCACCATCGCCGCCGCGGTGGAGCAGCAGTCGGCCACCACCGCCGAGATGGTCCGCAACGTCACCGAAGTCTCCACCGGCTCCCAGGAGATCTCCGTCAACATCTCCGGCATCGCCGCCGCGGCCTCCCAGACCACCACCAGCGCCGGGCACACCGCCACCACCGCCGACGACGTCGCCCGCTCCGCCGCCGAACTCAACGCCCTGGTCGGCACCTTCCGCCTCTGAGGGACTCTGAGGGACCGGGCCCCGGATCGCGCGGAACTCCGCGCGGCCCGGGGCCTCGCCCTAGGGTCGGCGGGGTGTTCCGCAACCTCGTCGACCACCCCTGGATCCTCGTGATCCTCTTCCTGCTGCTGCTGGTGGTCGCCGCCTCGGTCGTCATCGTCCTGGTGGTCCGGTTGGCCGGCCGCCGTCGCCGTCCACCGGGCCCGGGAACCGGCGGCTGACGCGGGGGCAGCGGTAGGCTCGAGGGATTCCCGGCCACCGCGCCGTCACCCCGCCCGGACGAGCACCGCCTCCTCCCGGCTCACGACGTGCGGAGGACTGCGATGTCGCTCGACCTGCCCCCGACCACCTACGGCCGCATCGCGGCCGGCGTGCCCGTCACCGACGTCGAGCGGGCGCTCGCGTTCTACCGGGACGTCCTCGGCCTCGAGGTCGTCTTCGCCAACGGCGACCCGACCGGGTTCGTCATCCTGCGCCGCGGTGCGGCCGAGCTGCACCTCTCGATCCAGCGCGGGCACCGGGCGGGGGTCCACAACGTCGCCCACCTGCTCGTCGACGACGCCACGGCCCTGCACGACCACCTCGTCCGGCACGGGGCCCGCATCGTCAAGGGCCTGCGGGACGCGGACTTCGGGCTGCGGACCTTCGTCGTCGCCGACCCCGACGGCAACCGCATCGACGTCGGCCAACCGCTGCGCTGACGGTCAGCCGGCGAGGAGCTGACCGGCGAGCGCCCGCAGGTCCCGCCCCCGGCTCTCCCAGTCGTGTCCCTGGGCGAGCCGGGTCATCCGCGCGGGGCGGGCCGGGTCCGCGTCGGCGAGGAGCTGTTCGACCTGGGGCACGAACTCCGAGGCCGGCCGGACGAAGACCGCACCGTCGACCGGCGCCACCGCGGGCAACGGGGTGCTGACGACGGGCAACCCCGCGGCCAGGTATTCGTACGTCTTCAACGGCGAGATGCCGCGCGTGAGCGGCGTGCTGCGGTAGGGCACCAGACCCACGGCGGACGCCGCCAGTTCGCACGCGAGGGCGGCCGGGGCGAGCGGACCGACGACCTGGGCACCCGCCGCGGTGAGGTTGCGCCACAACGGGTTCGACGGGTCGACGATCGGCCCGACGAGCCGGAGCCGACCGCCCAGCGCGCGAGCCAGCGCGAGCAGGAGGTCGCCGTCGAGCTTGTGGGGCGCCAGCGTTCCGGCGAACACCACCGATGTTCCACGGGAAACATCCGGAGCCTGGGCCGCGGCGCTGAACAGGGCGACGTCGCACACGTTGAGCAGGCAGCGGGTGTCGGCGAACCCCTGCGAGCGCAGGTGCTCCTCGATGGCCGGGCTCGTGCCGATCGCGACGTCGGCCTCCAGCCGCCGTTCCGCGGCGAGCAACCGTCCGCGGTGGACGCCGGGGTTCTCGTGGAGCAGGTCGACGAGGTGGTAGACCGTCCGGTCCGCCAGCCGTTCCAGCCCGTAGGTGAAGGGCGTGTAGGTCCACAGCAGCCGCGGCCCGGGGTGCTGGACCCAGCGCCGGAGCTGGCGGTGCAGCAGCGCTGAGTTGGCGCGCCGGGTGGTCGGCGCGTGGTGCGGCACCAACCGGGGCGTGACGACCTCGACGCCCTCCGGAACCGCGCGGCCCGTGAGTGCGGGCGCGGACCGCAGGCGTCGCAGGACGCGGCGGGCGTCGGACGGTCGCAGCGACCGGGTCCCCGTCCCCTCGGCGAACAGGACGGGCCAGTCCGCGGCGAGGGCCCGGGTGACGTGGTGCTGGTTCGTGGCGACGGGAGCGTTCCAGTCGGCGGTGCCGAGGACGAGGACGAGGGGCATCCCGTTCACCGTCCCGCCGCCGACAGCACCTGACCGGCCGTGCGCAGGAGGATCTTCACGTCGAGCCAGAGCGACCAGTTCTCGACGTAGTGGTTGTCGAAGCGGGCGCGTTCGGAGATCGAGGTGTCCCCCCGCAGCCCGTGCACCTGGGCCCAGCCGGTGACCCCGACCGGAACCCGGTGCCGCCACAGGTAGTCGTCGTAGTCGAGCGTGAACTGCTCGACGAAGTGCGGGCGCTCGGGACGCGGGCCGACGAGGGACATCTCCCCGCGCAGGACGTTCCACAGCTGCGGCAGCTCGTCGAGCGAGAGCCGGCGCAGCCAGCCGCCGACCGGCCCGACGCTCTCCTGGGCGTTCCAGCGGACGTCGGAGGAGGCGTCCGGGCGCATCGTGCGCAGCTTCAGCAGCGGGAACGTCCGGCCGTCGAGGCCGACGCGCTCCTGGCGGAACAGTGGACCGGGACCGACCTCGTGGCGCACGAGTGCGGCGCACACCACCAGGACCGGCAGCGCCACCACGAGACCGAGGGTCGAGGCGACCACGTCCATGACGCGCTTGAGCGGCCACGTGACGGCGCGGAACGCGGGCCGGCGCAGCTGCACGAGCGGCACCCCGCGCACGGACTGCACGAAGCGGTGGGTGTTCGTGACCTGCCAGAACCGCGGCACGGTGAAGATCTCGACGGGCAGGCCCTGGCAGCTGCGCAGGACGTCGACGACGACCATCTCCGGCACGTTGGAGTAGGCGATGACGACGATGTCGGCGCTCTGCTCGGTCACGAGCCGCTCGAGGTCGGCGATGCCGCCGAGCACGGGCAGGGGGCGCTCCCCGGCGGACAGCCGCGGGTCGTCGTCGATGAAGCCCACCGGCAGCAGCCCCTGCTCCCCGGACCCCAGGTGCTCGACGAGCTGCGCGCCGAGCCCACCGCAGCCGACGACGAGCGTGCGCATGGCGATGCGGCCCGCCTTCCGGTACCGGATGCGCAGGACGTACACGACGGCGCGCGCACACAGGACCAGGACCGTCTGGGCCAGCGCCGCCAGCAGCGTGCTCCCCTCCACGTCACCGATGTCGAGCGCGCCGTCGGCGATGGACGCGACCCCGACCGACGCGACGCCGGCTCCGGCCAGGAGCGGCAGGTCGTCGAGGATGCTGAGGTCCATGCGCGGTCGGTAGAGGCCGGCGAAGGCGTGGACGACGAGGGCCGACGCCGAGAAGACGACGACGGCGGGGGCGCCGTGCCCGAGCAGGAGCACCACGGCCAGGACGCACACCGCGTCGGTGGCGAGCAGCAGGGTCGCGAGCTGGGAACGGTTCCGCCGCGCGCGGCGCAGGGATCCCCACGAGGGCCTGCGGACGGGTGCCGTCGAACCAGCACCGGCCGAGCGCGCGCTCGTCCCCGGTTCGCTGGTCGTGGCCACGTCGGTCCTCCAGGTCGGCGTCCCCGTAGCACACCGCCCGGGCTCAACACCCTTGTTCCTCGTCCCGACGGCGTGTCGACTTGAGGTGCGCGGCCCCGCTGTCCATCGTCCCAACCCGTTCGGGGGCTCGTGACGCGACGGGACGACCCGTCCGGGTCAACTGCCCGCACCCCCGGCCGATGGACGAGCCGTGGACCTCGTCGACTACCTGCGCGCGTTGCGCAAGCACTGGATCCTCGTGGTCCTGTCGGTGCTGCTGGGCGGCGGGGCCGGCTTCGGTGCCTACTCCACGAGCGCCCCCGTCTACCGCGCCGACTGCCTCATGTTCGTGTCCATGTACGACACGGGCAACGCCGCCCTCCTCATGCAGGGCAGCATGTTCACCCAGCAGCGCGTCCAGTCGTACACGAGCGTCCTGGAGAGCCCGAAGGTCCTCGCACCCGTCATCCGCGAGCTGGGTCTGGACACCACCCCCCGCGCCCTCGCCGAGCACGTCGGCTCCAGCGCCCCCATCGGCACGGTCCTCATCGAGGTCACGGTGGACGAGTCCTCACCCCAGCTGGCCGCCGACGTCGCGAACTCCATCTCCCGGCACTTCGGGACCGCGGTCAGCGAGCTCGAGCAGGCCACCCCCGAGACGATGAGCCCGGTCCGCATCAACGTGCTGCGGCCCGCCGAGGTCCGTCGCGACCCCATCGCCCCGGACCTCGTCAAGATGCTGGCGCTCGGACTGCTGGCCGGTGCGGTCCTCGGGACCGGGCTCGCCATCCTGCGCGAGGTCCTCGACACGACCGTCAAGACGCTGGCCACGATCTCCGACCTCGGCGCCCCCGCGCTCGGGTCGGTGCCCGCGGGCGAGGGCGGCGACCGTCCCGAGCTCGTGGTCGAGGGGTCCCGCTCCCCCCAGTCCGAGGCGCTGCGGCAGATCCGCACCAACCTGCAGTTCGCCGACGTCGACCACCCCCCGCGCCTGGTCGTCGTCACGTCGGCGCTGCCCGGGGAGGGCAAGAGCACCACCGCGGTCAACCTCGCGCTGACGTCCGCGACCGCCGGGCTGCGGACCATCCTCGTCGAGGGCGACCTGCGGCTGCCGCGCGTCGCGGACTACCTCGGCGTCGAGGACAGCGCGGGCCTGACGACGGTCCTCGCCGGCCGCGCCGACCTCGACGACGTCCTGCAGCCCTACGGCGACACCGGGCTGTCCGTCCTGGCCGCCGGCCCCATCCCGCTCAACCCCGCCGCCCTACTGGGCTCCCGGCACATGAGCGAGCTGCTGCAGCGGCTGCGCGACCGCGCCGACCTCGTCATCGTCGACAGCCCTCCGCTGCTGCCCGTCGCCGACGCCGCCGTCCTGGCCCGGCAGGCCGACGGCGCCGTCCTCGTCGTCAAGCACGGCAAGACGACGCGCGAGCACCTCGCCCGCGGTCTGGAACGCCTGCGGGCCGTCGACGCGACCGTCCTCGGCGGCGTGCTGACGATGGTCCCGTCGAAGGCGTCGGAGTACAGCTACGCCTACGAGTACGGCTACGGCTACCAACCCACGACCCCGGCCGACGCCGAGCACGTCCTCCTGGAACGCTGAGCGCGCTCAGACCACCGCGACGACGGCGGCCAGCGCCTCGTCGAGCCGCCGCGCCGCCTTGACCTGCACGTCCAGCTTGGCCCGGTGGACGTCGTCGACGTCGTCGCTGGCCGGGTCCTTGGGCGCCGTCGGTCCCCGCCAGGCCGGGGCCGCGGCGACGAGCACCTTCCACCCGGCCCCCGGCGAGGCGCTCGCGGGCAGGCGCCGCTCCGCGCCGAGCATCCGGGCGATGCGCGCCAGCTCCAGCACGGTGAACACGCGCCGCTGCGCCGACGGGACGAGCGCGATGACGGCACCGCGCTGCTCGCGCGTCATCGTCAGCACGAGGTCGGCGGTACCGACGAGCTGCGCGTCGAGCTGACGCCCGGACTCCCCGCCGGTCAGGTCCGGACGCCCGACCTTCCGCAGGACGGTGGCGACGTCCGGGTCCACCGGCTCCCCGACCAGGGCCGTCGTGCCGGCGCTGGCGACGCGGATGGTCGCGGCCCGTTCACCGAACCGGTCGGCGAGGTGGTGGCGCAGCAGCGACGCAGCCATCGGCGAGCGGCTGACGTTGGCCGTGCAGACGAGGAGGACCTCGAACCTGGTCCTCACGCCGGCCCCAACGCCCTCACGGAGCCATCTTGAGCATCTGCCGTCGTTCCCGCAGCGCGGCGAGCAGCGCACCGGTCTCCACCTGGGCGGCGCCGTCGAGGATGCACTGCTTGGCCGCCAGGGTCGCCGCGGCCGAGACCTGCTCGTGGCTCAGACCGCTGGCGGTCGACGCGACGCGCGGCCACTCCACCGCGGACAGGTCGAAGCCCCGCAACCGGCGCAGCACGACCTCCTGCACGACGCCGGTGCTCGGCAGCGGGTAGTCGACGACGGTGTCGAAGCGGCGCAGCAGGGGACGGTCGAGCAGCTGGGGCCGGTTCGTGGTCACCACGAGGACGCCGGCGGAGGCGTCGGCGTCGAGGAACCCGGTGAAGGCGCGCAGCACGTCCCGCAACCGGCTGCGGCTGCGTTCCCCGCCGTCGGGGTCGATGAGGGCGTCGACGTCGTCGAAGAGGCAGACCGCACGGCTCTGGGCCATGAGGTCGAAGACGAGGGACAGCTGCGCGACGGCGTCGTCGGCCGGCAGGTCGGCGAAGGCGTCGAGGCGGGCCGTGAAGACCGGGACGGCCAGTTCCGCGGCGAGCACCTCGGCCGTCATGGACTTGCCGGTGCCGGACGGGCCCGTCAGGAGGAGCTTGCGCAGCGGCTGGAACCCCCGGGCGCGCAGCACGTCGGC
This sequence comes from Kineococcus sp. DHX-1, assembly GCF_042473625.1. Classification (GTDB taxonomy): domain Bacteria; phylum Actinomycetota; class Actinomycetes; order Actinomycetales; family Kineococcaceae; genus Kineococcus. The sequence goes on from NZ_CP170445.1 coordinate 4,617,771, forward strand.
GTGCCGCTGCTCGGTGAGCACGCGGTGCAGGCGGGCCATGACGTCGCTGCCGAGCGCGAGGTCGGCCAGGGTCGTGCGGGGGAGCGAGACGGTGAGGACCTGGGCCAGCTCGCCGCGGGGCTGGACGACCGCGGTGGGGGCGGCGGGCGGGGGTGGGCTCTGCGGCCGCGCGGCCGACCGCCGGGTGTCGAGCAGCGCGCGCAGGTCCTCGACCTCGCGCGCCCGGTCGCCCTTGCGGCCGGCGCTGTCGAGCACCTCCGTGAGGGCGGCGCGGAACTTGGCGTCGTCGCCGGCGGTGTGGCTCTCCACGAGCGCCTTGACCTGTGCGGCCGTGGCCAGCAGCCGTCCCTCCACCGTTGGATCTTACCGTGGGTAGTTCGACCGTCACCGGTCTTCAGGCGACGAAGAGGCAGAACGGGTGGCCGGCCGGATCCGCGTCGACGTACAGGGGTTCGTCGGGGTCGTCCGTGCGGTCGAGCAGCAGCGTCGCGCCGAGATCCAGCGCCCGCCGCTGGTGGTGCTCCAGCACCTCGCGGTCGGGCACCGTGAAGTCGACGTGCACCTGCTGGGGGACCGTCCCGGCCGGCCGCGTCGGACGGGGGAGGTCGTCGACCTGCTGGAACGCCAGGACGCGGGTCCCGTCGCCCTCGGTGAGCACGAGCCAGTCCGCGGGCCCGGTCCCGTCGTCGCCGTCCCGGTACCGCAGACCCAGGAGGGCCCGGTAGAACTCGGCGAGGGCGCGGGCGTCGGTGCTGTCCAACACGGTGTGCAACGCGCGGGGGAAGGGGACGTCCATCCCACCACCGTCCTGCCCTCGGCAGACCCCTGCACGACGAAGCCCCCGTGGACGACGTCCACGGGGGCTTGACGGTGGGCCTAGGAGGACTTGAACCTCCGACCTCTTCCTTATCAGGGAAGCGCTCTAACCGACTGAGCTATAGGCCCGTTCGCTGCACGCAGCGGAGACAACCTTACCGGACCCGAGCGGGTGCTCAGCACCCGCGGGAGCTCAGTCGTCCGAGAGCGTGACGTGCAGACCACCGACAAGGGCGGCGGACACGTTGTACAGGAACGCGACGATCGTCGAGAGCGCCGTCAGCAGCACGACGTCCACCACGGCGATGACCGTCGCGAGGGACAGCACCTTGCCGAAGCCGACGTAGTCGAGGAGGTCGAAGTCCACCTCGTTGCCCACGACGTCCTTGAGCAGGCCGTTGAGGTCGGTGAAGACCCCCATGCCGTCCAGGACGCTCCAGATGACCGCCGTCGCCACCACGAGGGCGATGCCGACGGCCACCGAGAGCAGGAACGACAGCTTGGTGATCGACCACGGGTCGACGCGGGCCAGCGTCAGGCGCACGCGGCGGGGGACGGAGTCCACACCGTTGCGGGGCTTGGACTGGCCGGACGCCTGCCCCGGGGCAGCTGCCGACCGGGCCGGGTCAGCCGCGGGCCGCCCGGTCTGACCGGTCGCCGGGGCCTTGCCCTGCGTGCCAGCCGCTGCCGACGAAGCTGTCGCGCGTTCGGCGGGGGTCACTCGTCACCTCCGGTGTCGGGCTCGCTCGGCGGAGCCTCGGACGACGGTACGCCATCGGCCGCCCCCGCCACAGGGTCGTTCCCCGGTTCCTCCACAGGTGCTCCACCGTTCGGCGCCTCGTCGGCACCTTCGGCGGCCGCCTGGTCGTCTCCGGCCCCGGCGGTGTCGAGCAGCGGGTCGTCGGCGGCTTCCGTCGTGGCGTCGGAGACCTCCTCGGCCTCCACCTCCTCGTCGATGACGCGCTCGGCGTTCCGGGCGACGGCGAGGATGCGGTCTCCGGTCTCGGGGCGGGCGAAGGTGACGCCCATGGTGTCGCGGCCCTTGGCCGGCACCTCGTCGACGCGGGAGCGCACGACGCGGCCGGCCTGCATGACGACGAGGACCTCGTCGTCTTCGGAGACCGTGAGGGCCCCGACGAGGTCACCGCGTTCCTCGGTGAGCTTGGCGACCTTGATGCCCAGCCCCCCGCGGCCCTGCTTGCGGTACTCCCCGATCTTGGTGCGCTTGGCGTAGCCGAGCTCGGTGACGACGAATACGAAGAGGTCGTCGCGGGCCACGGCCATCGCGAGCAGCTCGTCCTCGCCGCGGAACTTCATGCCCGTGACGCCGGAGGTGGCCCGGCCCATGGGACGCAGGTTCTCGTCGGTCGCCTCGAAGCGCACGCTCATGCCCTTGCGCGAGACGAGGAAGAGGTCCTCGCCCTCGTCGACGAGGGTCGCGCCGAACAGTTCGTCGTCGACCTCCTCGCCGCCGTCGGGGGCCGCGTGCGAGCGCAGGTTGATGGCGATGAGCCCGCCGGAGCGGTTCGAGTCGTACTCGGACAGCCGGGTCTTCTTGACGATCCCGCCGCGGGTGGCGAGCACGAGGTACGGCGCCTGCTCGTAGTCCTCGATGTCGAGGACGGCGACGATCCGCTCCCCCGGCTGGAACGCCAGGAGGTTGGCGACGTGCTGACCGCGGCCGTCCCTACCGCCCTCGGGCAGTTCGTACCCCTTGGCGCGGTAGACCCGGCCGAGGTTGGTGAAGAACAGCAACCAGTGGTGGGTCGTCGTCGTGAAGAAGTGCTCGACGACGTCGTCCTCGCGCAACTTCGCCCCGCGCACTCCGCGCCCGCCGCGGCGCTGGGCCCGGTAGAGGTCGGTGCGGGTGCGCTTGGCGTACCCGCCGCGGGTGACGGTGACGACGACGTCCTCGACGGGGATGAGGTCCTCGGCCGTCATGTCGCCCTCGAAGGGCAGGATCTGCGTCTTGCGGTCGTCGCCGTAGCGCTCGACGATCTCGGCCAGCTCGTCGCCGACGATCTGCCGCTGCCGCTCGGGCCGGGCGAGGATGTCGTTGTAGTCCTCGATGAGCCGCATGAGCTCGTCGTACTCGTCGATGATGCGCTGCCGCTCCAGGGCGGCGAGGCGGCGCAGCTGCATCTCGAGGATGGCGCGGGCCTGGATCTCGTCGATGTCCAGCAGTTCCATGAGGCCGTCGCGGGCGACCTCGACGGTGGCGCTGGCGCGGATGAGGGCGATGACCTCGTCCATGGCGTCGAGGGCCTTGAGCAGGGCGCGCAGGATGTGCGCGCGCTCCTCGGCCTTGCGCAGCCGGAACCGCGTGCGGCGGACGATGACGTCCAACTGGTGGGTGATCCAGTGCTTGAGGAACGCGTGGATCGGCAGCGTGCGGGGCACCCCGTCGACCAGGGCCAGCATGTTCGCGCCGAAGTTCTGCTGCAGCTGGGTGTGCTTGTAGAGGTTGTTCAGCACGACCTTCGCCACGGCGTCGCGGCGCAGGATGATGACCAGCCGCTGGCCCGTGCGCCCCGACGTGTGGTCCTGGACGTCGGCGATGCCGGTCAGCCGGCCGTCGCGGACGAGGTTCGCGATGTTCTCGGCGAGGTTGTCCGGGTTGACCTGGTACGGCAGTTCGCTGACGACGAGGCACGTGCGGCCCGAGATCTCCTCGACCGTGACGACGGCGCGCATGGTGATCGACCCGCGCCCGGTGCGGTAGGCGTCGGCGATGCCGCGCTGACCGAGGATCTGTGCGCCCGTGGGGAAGTCCGGGCCCTTGATGCGCTGCAGCATGGCCGCGAGCTGCTCGTCGTCGGAGGCGTCGGGGTTGTCCAGCAACCACTTCGCGCCCTCGGCGACCTCGCGCAGGTTGTGCGGCGGGATGTTCGTCGCCATGCCGACGGCGATGCCGGCCGAGCCGTTGACGAGCAGGTTCGGGAACCGGCTCGGCAGGACGTCGGGCTCGGTGGTGTGGCCGTCGTAGTTCGGGGAGAAGTCGACGGTCTCCTCGTCGATGTCCCGGACCATCTCCATGGCCAGCGGTGCCATCCGGCACTCGGTGTAGCGCGGAGCCGCGGCCGGGTCGTTCCCCGGCGAGCCGAAGTTCCCCTGACCGTCGACCAGCGGGTACCGCAGCGACCAGTCCTGGGCGAGCCGGACGAGGGCGTCGTAGATCGAGGTGTCGCCGTGCGGGTGGTAGTGACCCATGACGTCGCCGACGACGCGGGCGCACTTGGAGTACCCGCGGTCGGGGCGGTACCCGCCGTCGTACATCGCGTACAACACCCTGCGGTGCACGGGCTTCAGCCCGTCCCGGACGTCCGGCAGCGCGCGGGAGACGATGACGCTCATCGCGTAGTCCAGGTACGACCGCTGCATCTCCGCCTGCAGGTCGACCTGGTCCACGCGGTCGCCGGCGGGGGGTTCGGTGGTGCTCTCGCTCACGGGGTGGTGCCTCTCAGCTCACGGTTCTCGACGGATGTTCCACGTGGAACGGGGCTCACACGTCGAGGAACCTCACGTCGCGGGCGTTGCGCTGGATGAAGCTGCGGCGCGACTCGACGTCTTCGCCCATGAGGGTCGAGAACACCGCGTCAGCGGCGGCGGCGTCCTCGAGGGTCACCTGCAGCAGCGTGCGGTGGGCCCGGTCCATCGTCGTCTCGGACAACTCGTCCCAGTTCATCTCGCCCAGACCCTTGTAGCGCTGGGTCTTGCCCTCCTTGGGGAGCTTCTTGCCGGCGGCCAGGCCGGCCTCCATGAGGGCGTCGCGTTCGCGGTCGGAGTAGGCGAACTCGTGGTTCTCCGCGCCACCCAGCCACTTGATCCGGTAGAGCGGCGGCTGCGCCAGGTACACGTGACCGCCCTCGACCAGGGGGCTCATGTAGCGGAAGAGCAGGGTCAGCAAGAGCGTCCGGATGTGCTGACCGTCGACGTCGGCGTCGGCCATGATGATGATCTTGTGGTACCGGAGCTTCTCGACGTTGAAGTCCTCGCCGATGCCCGTGCCGAACGCCGTGATGAGGGCTTGGACCTCCTGGTTGCCCAGGGCGCGGTCGAGCCGGGCCTTCTCGACGTTGAGGATCTTGCCGCGGATCGGCAGGATCGCCTGGGTCCGGGGGTCGCGACCGCGGGTGGCCGAACCGCCCGCCGAGTCGCCCTCGACGATGAAGACCTCGCACTCGGCGGGGTTGTTGGACTGGCAGTCCTTGAGCTTGCCGGGCAGCGAGTTGCGCTCCAGCAGCGACTTTCGGCTGGCCTCACGGGCCTTGCGGGCCGCCTGCCGGGCGATGGAGGCCGACTGGGCCTTCTTCGCGATCGTCCAGGCCTCCTTGGGGTTGGCCTGGAACCAGTGCCCGAGGTGCTCACGCACCTGGGCCTGCACGAAGGTGCGGGCCAGGGTGTTGCCCAGCTTCGTCTTCGTCTGCCCCTCGAACTGCGGCTCGGTGAGCTTGACGGAGATGACGGCCGTCAGACCCTCGCGGATGTCGGACCCGTCGAGGTTCTCGTTGTCCTTGAGGATCGCCGGCTTCGCCGTGCGGGCGTAGTCGATGACGAGGTTCGTCAACGCCGTGCGGAACCCCGCCTCGTGCGTCCCGCCCTCGGAGGTGTTGATGTTGTTGGCGTAGGTGAAGACGGCCTCGGAGTACGCCGTCGTCCACTGCATCGCGACCTCGACCGCGATGCCCTTCTCCCTGTCCTCCGCCTCCAGCGAGATGACCGTCTCGTGCAGCGGCTCGTTCTTCTTCAGCGCGTTGAGGTGCTTGACGTAGTCGATGAGCCCGTCGTCGTACCGGTAGCTCGCGGACCGCGCCGGGGCGTCGTCCGCGCTCTCCGCGGTCTCGTCCTCGGGGTGGACGCGCTCGTCCGTGAGGTTCAGCGAGAGGCCCTTGTTGAGGAAGGCGCGCTGCTGGAAGTTCGTGCGGAGCGTCTCGTACGAGTAGTCCGTCGTCTCGAAGATTTCGCCGTCGGCCCAGAACGTGATGGTCGTCCCGGTGGCGTCGGTCTCCTCGCCCTTCTCCAGCGGGGCCAGCGGCACGCCGTGCTCGTAGGACTGGCGCCACGCGTGGCCCTGGCGGCGGACCTCGACGTCGAGCCGCGTCGACAGGGCGTTGACGACGGAGCTGCCGACGCCGTGCAGACCACCGGACACGGCGTACCCGCCGCCGCCGAACTTGCCGCCCGCGTGCAGGACGGTGAGGACGACCTCGACGGCTGGGCGACCCTCGCCGGGCATGACGTCGACGGGGATGCCGCGGCCGTTGTCGACCACCCGCACCCCACCGTCGGCGAGCAGCGTCACGTCGACGGTGTCGCAGTAGCCGGCCAGCGCCTCGTCGACGGAGTTGTCGACGATCTCGTAGACCAGGTGGTGCAGACCGCGCTCACCCGTCGACCCGATGTACATGCCGGGCCGCTTGCGGACGGCCTCGAGGCCCTCGAGGACGGTGATCGCGTCCGCGCCGTACTCGGGGTTCGGCACCCCGTCCGGGGTCACCGCGTCGGCCAGGGAGGGTGCGTCCTCGGGGTTCACGTCCTGCGGGTTCGCGTCCTCGGGACCGGGCGTCTCTTGGTCTGGCACGAGCGCGTGCTCTCCCTCCGCGTCGAGGCGGTCGCGCGCGGGCGTGGCGAGCCGGTGGCCCGAGCTGGGCACCCGGCCGTGACCAGCTGGTCACGGTGGCCCGGAGCCCGTGCGATCCAGGTGCCCGCAGGACCACCAGGTTCGCTGACAGTCTACCCCGTCCGGGGCGCCCCCCGTCGCTGCGCGCGGCCCTGCGCGCCCCCTGAGCCGCGCGACCCCCTCGGACGTGGGGGACCACGCACCGGGGGGTCGGACGGTCCTGAGCCGTTCCGGAGCCGAGGCGGCTCGGGGGCTCAGCCGTAGGTGTCGCGAGGGCCGCGGCCGCCGGGGGCGGACCGGCCGCCCTTGCGCCACGACGGGCCCTGCGGCCCGCGCACCACGACCTTGGTGACCACGCCGTGACCGAGCTCCTCGTCCAGGCGGCGCACGAGGTGGCTCGTCAGCAGGCGGACCTGGGTGGCCCAGGCCGTCGACTCCGCCCGCACGACGAGCGTGCCGTCCTTGAGCGTCTCCGGGGCGCAGTGCCCCGCGAGCTCCGGCCCGACCACGGCGTCCCAGCGCCCGAAGGCCCCACCGACGGCGACGGGCTGCTCCCAGCCGCGTTCGCCGACGAGCCGGCCCAGCGTCGAGTCCAGGCTCTGCGGGTCCCGTGCGTCCGGCCAGGCCCCCGACCGGGCCGACGCGCCGGTACGGCGCAGCGCCTCCGCGCGACGGGCCTCGGCCGGCTTCATCCCCCCCAGCGGCGCCCGGCCAGGACGCAGCCCCTTCGCCGCCGCGGCCGCACGGGCCCGGCCCAGCGCGGTGCGGGCCAGGTCGGCTCCCGCCTGGTCGGTCCCCTCGGCCGGGTCCTCCTCCGAGGAGGGGTCGTCCGGTGCGTCAGTCACCGGCGTCCTCCCGCACGGCCACGCCGGTGCTGACGTGCACGCGGTCGGCCCGCTCCCCGCGCAGCGCGGCCGGCACGTCCTCCGGGACGGCCGCCGTGACGAGGACCTGCTCGGCGTCGGCGACGACCTCGGACAACCGCTCGCGCCGGCCGGCGTCGAGCTCGGCGAAGACGTCGTCGAGGACGAGCACCGGACCGCCCGGGTCCTCGTGGACGTCGTCCTCCAGCAGCAGGCGGTAGCTGGCCAGCCGCAGCCCCAGGGCCACCGACCAGCTCTCGCCGTGGCTCGCGTACCCCTTGGCGGGCATCCCGCCCAGCGTCAGCACGAGGTCGTCGCGGTGCGGGCCGACGAGGCACACCCCGCGGTCGAGCTCGGCCTTGCGCTGCTCGGCCATCTGCGCGAGCAGCGCCGTCCGCAGCTCCTCCGGGCTCGGCATCGCGCCGCCGGGAGTCGTCGCGACCCCCTCGGCGAGCAGCGGGAGGGAGGATCGGTAGCCCAGCTCCAGGTCGCCCTGCCCCCTGCTGACGGAGCGGTACGCCTCGGCGGCCGGTTCCCGCAGGTCCCCCAGCAGCGCGAGCCGGGCCGAGAGCAGCTCGGACCCCGACGCGGCGAGGTGCTCGTCCCACACGTCGAGCGTGTGGGTGTCGGCGCGGCCCGAGCGCATGGCGCCGCCGGCGGACTTCAGCAGCGCACCGCGTTGGCGCAGGACCCGGTCGTAGTCGGCCCGGACGCCGGCCACGCGCGGCCAGCGCGTGACGAGGAGCTCGTCGAGGTAGCGCCGACGCTCGGTCGGGTCGCCCTTGACGAGCGCGAGGTCCTCCGGCGCGAACAGCACGGTGCGCAGGACACCCAGGACGTCGCGGGTCCGGCGGACCGGGTTGCGGTTCAGCCGCGCCCGGTTCGCCTTGCCCGGGGTGATCTCCAGCTCGACGAGGGCCCGGCGGCCACCGCGCACCAGCTCGGCGCGCACCACGGCCCGGGGAGCGCCCTGGCGGACCAGGGGCGCGTCCCCGGAGACGCGGTGGCTGCCGAGCGTGGCGACGTAGCCGATCGCCTCGACGAGGTTGGTCTTGCCCTGCCCGTTGAGGCCGACGAAGGTCGTCGTCCCCGGCCGCAGGTCGAGCTCGAGGCTCTCGTACGACCGGTAGTCGACCAGGGAGAGGTGCGCGACGTGCACGCGGTCGTGCTCCTCCCGTCCGTCAGGGCTGGTGGGTCTGCGTCACTCGTGGACGGAACCCGCACCCGAGCTCGGGCCGGCCGACGTCACGGCGTGGCCGCCGAACTGGTTGCGCAGCGCGGCGACGGCCTTGATCGAGGGCGAGTCCTCCTGGCGGGAGGAGAAGCGCGCGAAGAGCGCCGCGGCCAGCACGGGCATCGGGACGGCGTTCTCGATGGCCTGCTCCAGCGTCCACCGGCCCTCGCCGGAGTCCTGGGCGTAGCCGCGGATGTTGTCGAGCTTGGGGTCCTCCTCCAGGGCGCGGACCATGAGGTCCAGCAGCCAGGAGCGGACGACCGTGCCGCGCGTCCACGCCTTGAAGACGGCGGGGACGTCGTGGATGATCCCCTTCGCCTCGAGGAGCTCGTAGCCCTCGGCGTAGGCGTGCATGAGGCCGTACTCGATGCCGTTGTGGACCATCTTCGAGTAGTGGCCCGCACCCACGCCGCCGGCGTGGACGAAGCCCTCCTCGCGGGGGCCTTCCGGGCGCAGGGCGTCGAACACGGGCAGGGCCAGGTCGACGTGGCCCTTCGCGCCACCGACCATGAGGCCGTAGCCGTTGTCCTTGCCCCACACGCCGCCGGAGACGCCGCAGTCGAGGTAGCCGGTGCCGCGCTCGGCCAGGAGCTTGGCGTTGACCTCGTCGTCGGTCCACTTGGAGTTGCCGCCGTCGATGACCAGGTCGCCGTCCTTGAGGAGCGGGGCCAGGTTGGCGACGGTGTCGCGGGTGATCTTGCCCGAGGGCACCATCACCCACACGACCTTGGGCGAGGGCAGCGCCTCGACGAGGGCCGCGAGGCTGGGGACGTCGGTGACGTCGGGGTTCGGGTCGTACCCGGTGACCTCGATGCCCTTGTCGCGCAGCCGGGCGCGCATGTTGCCGCCCATCTTGCCGAGACCGACGAGACCGATGTGCATGGCCAGACGCTTCCCTTCTCGCGCCCGGCTGCTCTCTCGAGCCGGGCTGTGTGACCGCCGGGCTCAGCCGGCGAGGCGGACCGGCATCAGGAGGTACCGGTAGCTGTCGTCGTCGTCCCCGTCGAGGTCCGCCTGGCCGGTGAGGACCGCCGGACGCGTCGCCTGGGTGAACGAGAGCCGGGCGAACGGCGCGGCCAGCGCACCGAGTCCGTCCAGCAGGAACTGCGGGTTGAAGGCGATGGCGATGGACTCACCGACGAGGGTGGCCTCCAGGGCCTCCGTCGCCTGCGCGTCCTCGCCCTGTCCCGCCTCCAAGGACAGCACGCCGTCCTCGAACCGCAACCGCACGGGCGTGTTGCGCTCGGCGACGAGGGCGACGCGCTTGACCGCCTCCGTCAGGGCCGCCGTGGAGACGACCGCGTACGTCGGCGACTCGGCCGGGAACAGCGCCCGGACCTTGGGGTACTCCCCGTCCACCAGGAGCGAGGTCGAGTACCGGCCACCGGCCTGGAAGCCGATGAGGTCGCTGGCGCCGTCGGCGAGGGCGAGCGTGAGGTTGCTGCCCCCGCCCAGGGACCGCGCCACGTCGGACAGCGTGCGCGCCCGCACCAGGGCCACGGCGGACAGGTCCGGGGTGCTGGGGTTCCACCGCAGCTCGCGCACCGCGAGGCGGTACCGGTCCGTCGCCAGGAGCGTCAGGCGGTCGCCCTCGATCTCCATGCGGACACCGGTCAGGATCGGCAGCGTCTCGTCGCGGCTCGCGGCGATGGTGACCTGGGCGACGGCCTCGGTGAACTCACCGCCGGCGATCTCCCCGGACGCCTCCGGCAGCTGCGGCAGCGAGGGGTACTCGTCGACCGACATCGTCAGCAGCGTGAAGCGGCTCGCGCCGCACGTGACGACGACCTTCGAGCCCTCCGTCGTCAGCGTCACCGGACGCGCGGGGAGGCTGCGGGAGATGTCGGCCAGGAGGCGGCCGGAGACGAGGACGCGACCGGCCGTTCGGACGTCGGCCGGAAGCTCGGCGCGCGCGGACACCTCGTAGTCGAAGGTGGACAGCTTGAGCGTGCCCTCGTCGGTGGCCTCCAGGAGCACGCCGGCGAGCACGGGCACCGGAGGGCGCGAGGGCAGAGCCCGGGCCGCCCACGCGACGGCGTCGGCCAGCACGTCGCGCTCGACCTGCAACTCCACCAGGCACCGCCTCTCAGTCGTCCTGCGCGGCTGCTCACCGCTCCGTGCCCCGTCTGCGGCCCCTGAGGGCGACGGCAGGACGCGGCGGCTTCCGACAGTAGTGGAGAGGCAGGACACGCGTGCACGCGCCTCCACGGCGTCGCCCGCCCCTGCGACCGGGGTGGTCACCGTGCGTCACCAGGTGGCGGAGGGGTCTGCACGCCTTGTTCGAACGGCCTCCGAGACGGCGATCACCTGGAGTGACCACCTCGTCCTCAGGGCAGGCCTCGAGGCAGGTCGGGAGCCCTTTCCCCACCACCAGTCCACACTGGACGTGGGTTGACGGACTTCACCGTAGAGGGATCAGTCGTAGTAGTCACCCTTGTGGAGGCTGTGGACAACCGGTTGTCGTCGCAGGTCAGACCGCGTTCGAGGGCCCCGGAGCCGTGTGGACGGGCTGAGGACGGGGCGGTCCGGTCGTCCACAGGTGCTCACTCCGCAACGGCGTCGTCCACGGCTGTCCCCAGGCGGTCCCCACGGCGTCCACGTCTCGTCCACGGGGTTGTCCACGGTCGGTGGCACCGTCGTCCACATCTCTGTCCCCAGCGTGTGGACAACTGTGGACGGGCGTCCGGGCCGGTCGAGGACGCCGGTGGGGTGACCCGCGGAGCAGTCCGGAGCCGAGCGTCCGGGGTCCTCGGGACGGGAACGACGAGAGCCCCGCCGGCGACGCTGCCGGCGGGGCTCTCAGGGGGTCGTGCGGGGTGGCGGGGGCGTCAGGCGCCCGCCTGCTTCTTGATGCGGTTGGTCAGCTCCGTGACCTGGTTGTACGTGCTGCGCCGCTCGGCCATCTGCTGCTTGATCTTGCGCTCGGCGTGCATGACCGTCGTGTGGTCTCGGCCGCCGAAGTGCTGGCCGATCTTCGGCAGCGACAGCTCCGTCAGCTCGCGGCACAGGTACATCGCGATCTGGCGGGCCGTGACGAGCGTGCGCGAGCGCGACGTCCCGCACAGGTCGTCGAGGGTGACCGAGAAGTACGACGCGGTCTGGCCCATGATCGCGGCCGCCGTGATCTCGGGCGTCTCGTCGTTGGGGATGAGGTCGCGCAGGACGATCTCGGCCAGGCTCATGTCGACCGGCTGCCGGTTCAGGCTGGCGAAGGCCGTGACGCGGATGAGGGCGCCCTCGAGCTCGCGGATGTTCGAGGAGATCTTCGAAGCGATGTACTCGTTGACGTCGTCGGGCACCTCGAGGCGCTCGCCGATCGCCTTCTTGCGGAGGATGGCGATGCGGGTCTCGAGGTCCGGCGGCTGGACGTCGGTGATGAGGCCCCACTCGAAGCGGCTGCGCATCCGCTCCTCGAACCCGGACAGCTGCTTGGGCGGCAGGTCGGACGTGATGACGACCTGCTTGCTCGCGTTGTGCAGCGTGTTGAAGGTGTGGAAGAACTCCTCCTGCGTCTGGACCTTGTTCGACAGGAACTGGATGTCGTCGATGAGGAGGACGTCCACGTCGCGGTGCCGGCGCTGGAAGGCCTGGGCCTTGTCGTCGCGGATCGAGTTGATGAAGTCGTTGGTGAACTCCTCGGAGTTCACGTACCGCACCTGCACGCCCGGGTAGAGGTTCTGGGCGTAGTGCCCGATCGCGTGCAGCAGGTGCGTCTTGCCCAGCCCGGACTCCCCGTAGATGAACAACGGGTTGTAGGCCTTGGCGGGCGCCTCGGCGACGGCGACCGCCGCCGCGTGGGCGAAGCGGTTGCTGGCGCCGATGACGAAGGACTCGAAGATGTACTTCGGGTTCAGCCGGGCGTTCTCCACCTTGGTCGTGGACCGGTTGCGGGGGACCTGCCGGCCGGTGCCCGCCCCGCGGTCGACCTTGTAGCCCGTGAAGAGCAGGTCCGGGTCGGAGTCGTCCAGGGGCGACTCCTCCTCGAGCCCGCCACCGCGCCGGTCACCCTGGGCGGGCACGTGCGGGACGCCCTCGGCGTCCAGGCCGGACCCGACGCGCTCGCGCTCCACGCTGGGGACGCCGTCGTCACCGGAGCGCTCGCCCGTCCGCTCAGGGGCCAGCACCTGGCCGATCGAGGGGTCGACGGTCACCGCGAGCCGGATGGCCGAGCCGTAGGCGTCCGAGAGCGCACGGGTCAGCGGTTCGCGGACCTTCTGCTCGATGACGTCCTTGGTGAGGTCGTTCGGCACGGCCAGCAGCGCGGTGCCGTCCAGGAGGCCGAGCGGGCGGGTCAGCCGCACGAACGCCCGCTGGTGGGGAGTGATGCCCCCGTCGTCCAGCTGCGCGACGGCACGTTCCCAGACGCTGGGGAAGTCCCCTCCGTCGGTCTGCATCGAGCCCTCTCCCGTCGTACCGGATCCGTGTGACGGGACTCGTCCACACCCCTGTCCACACCTGTGGAGGACGGCGGGGGTGCGACGAACCGCCCGTCGCAGGCACCTCGATCGGATGCGGGCGTCGGCACGTCGAGCGGGACCGTAACAACGTGGACGGCTCGCGTTCAAGTGCCGTGCACGGCGCCGCTGTCCGCCGGACGCCCCGACGACACCGCCCGGCCGGAGCACCGTCGTAGCGGTGTGCCGACCAGGGGCCGAGGAGCCGGTCCCGGCGGGTCGTCCCACCCGGACCTGTGGGGGAACGCTACCTTCCTGCCACCACCCGGACGGGCGAGCGGCGGGCCCTGTGGACGGACCGCGGGCCGCCCCGCGGCCCTGCTGCCTGCGCGCTTTGACCCGGTCGGGTCGGGGACCGTACTCTGCAAGGGACTGTGCTCCGCATCGTCGACCCGTTCACTCCACGTGGACGGCGCCGACAGTCCGGCGGGGCCCGCCCGCACGAGTCCCAGGAGTCCCGCCGTGAGCAAGCGCACCTTCCAGCCGAACAACCGTCGCCGCGCCAAGGTGCACGGTTTCCGTCTGCGCATGCGCACCCGCGCCGGCCGCGCCATCCTCTCCGCGCGCCGCAGCAAGGGCCGCGCGCAGATCGCCGCCTGACCTCAGATCCCCCGCCCGCGTGCTGGCTGCGGAGCACCGCCTTCGCCACCGGGACGACTTCACGGTCGCCTTCCGGCAGGGTCGGCGTGCGGGCACGCGTCGCCTGGTCCTGCACTGGGTGACGACCGACCGAGCCCACCCCACCCGGGTGGGCTTCGTCGTGTCCAAGGCCGTCGGGGGTTCGGTGCAGCGGCACCGGACCCAGCGCCGGCTCCGGCACCTGGCGGCAGACCGCCTGGCGGTGCTGCCTGCCGAGGGCGGTCTGCTCGTGGTCCGCGCCCTGCCGGGGGCGGCCGAGGCCACCTCGGCCGAGCTGGGCGTCGACGTCGACCGCGGGCTGAAGCGGCTGGGGTTGGCCCCCGGTGACTGAGCCGACGGGAGACCCGTCGCCCGGTCGTCGGTGGTGGCACCCCCTGCGGTGGCCGGCACTGCTGCTGGTCCTGCTCGTGCGCGCTTACCAACTGCTCGTCTCGCCCGTGCTCGGGCCGACGTGCCGCTTCTACCCCTCGTGCTCCGCCTACGCCGTCGAGGCGCTGCGGACCCGGGGTGCCGTCGTCGGGACCTGGTTGACCGTCCGGCGACTCCTCCGCTGCCACCCGTGGAACCCTGGTGGGGTGGACCCCGTTCCGCCGAAGGGCCACTCCCGGGTGCCAGCGCCCTGAGGTCAGCCCTGTGAGCCCGACCCCTGTGAGAGGACGAACCGCCCCATGATCGAGTTCTTCTACGACCTGCTCCATCCGATCCAGTGGGTGGTCGCGTGGATCATGGTGCGCTTCCACGACCTCTTCACCGCGATCGGGTTCGATCCGGCCGGCGGGGCCGCCTGGTCGCTGTCGATCGTCGGCCTCGTGGTCGTCATCCGCATCCTGCTCATCCCGCTCTTCGTCAAGCAGATCAAGGCGATGCGCGGGATGCAGGTCATCCAGCCCGAGATGCGGAAGATCCAGCAGAAGTACAAGGGCAAGAACGACCCCGCCTCCCGCCAGGCCATGCAGCAGGAGATGATGGCGCTGTACCGGTCGTCGGGGACGAACCCGATGGCCAGCTGCCTGCCGATCCTGCTGCAGTCGCCGATCTTCCTCGCGCTGTTCCACACGTTGAACGGCATTGCCCAGCGCAAGCCGATCGGCCCGCTGACGCTGGATCTGGTGGACCAGGCGGACAAGGCCACCATCTTCGGCGCCAGCCTCTCCGACGTCTTCATGAAGTCGTGGGGCAACGGCAACTGGAACGCCATCGTCCTCACCGCGGTGATGATCGTCCTGATGTCGGCGTCGCAGTTCATCACGCAGAAGCAGCTCATGGCGAAGAACACCTCGTCGGCCTCGATGGAGGGCAACCCCTTCGCGCAGCAGCAGAAGCTGATGCTCTACATCCTCCCGATCATCTTCGCCGTCTCCGGCGTGAACTTCCCGATCGGTGTCCTCCTCTACTGGCTCACCACCAACGTGTGGTCCATGGGCCAGCAGTTCTTCGTCATCCGCCGCATGCCCAACCCCGGGTCGCTGGCGGAGAAGGAGCTGGAGGAGCGCAAGGCCCGTCGCGCAGCCCGTCGCGGTGTCGTGCTGACCAAGGACGGTGCGCCTGAGACGGCCACCACCGCCGAGCACACGACCCCGGCCACGCCGGTGCGCCGGCAGCGCCAGCAGCCCAAGCGGGGCAACAGCCGTGAGCAGCGCCGGCCCGGAGGCTCGCGGTCGAGCCAGGGTCCCAACCGCTGACGACCGGCCCATGAACCAGCTCCACTGCCACACCAGCCAGGAGGACGTGTGAACGACACGACGGACGCGGTCGAGGAGACCTCGGTGGACCAGACCGAGGGTGCCCCCGCGACGGCGACCGAGGAGCCCCGCCGCAAGGGGTCGACGAAGTCGCGACTCGAGGAGGAGGGCGACATCGCCGCCGACTACCTCGAAGAGCTGCTCGACATCATCGACCTCGACGGGGACATCGACATCGACATCGAGAACGGCCGCGCCTCCGTGGCGGTCGTGGCCGACGAGGCGGGCACCCCCGCGCTGTCGCGGCTCGTCGGTGCCGACGGTGAGGTGCTCGAGGCGCTGCAGGAACTGACCCGGCTCGCCGTCCAGGCGCAGACGGGCGACCGGACGCGGCTCATGCTGGACGTCGCCGGGCACCGGTCGACCAAGCGCACCTCGCTCGTCCGACTGGCCCACGAGGTCGTCGCCCGGGTGCAGTCCTCGGGTGCGGCGGAGCGGCTGGAGCCGATGTCGGCGTTCGAGCGCAAGGTCGTCCACGACGCCGTTGCGGCGAAGGGCCTCGTCAGTGAGTCCGAGGGCGAGGAACCGCGTCGCCGCGTCGTCGTGCTGCCGACCCCGACGGGGGATCCACAGAGCAGCGACGCGTGATCTGACCGGGCTCCGTCGGCCGATAGGGTGACGGGGTGTCGGATGATCTGCCTGAGGGCGGTGGTGTTCCACGTGGAACACCACCGCCCTCCGTCGTTCCCGGGGTCGTTGACGAGACCCTCCGCCCCGAGATCGAACGGGTCTTCGGTGACCGCGTCGAGCGCGCCGCGGCCTACCGTGACCTGCTCGCCACGGCCGGCGTCGAACGCGGGCTGATCGGGCCGCGTGAGGTCCCCCGCCTGTGGGATCGCCACCTCTTGAACTGCGCCTACCTCGGCGACGTCGTCGACGACGGGGCGTCTGTCCTGGACATCGGCTCCGGCGCCGGGCTCCCTGGGATCCCCTTGGCGCTCGCCCGACCGGACGTGCAGGTGCGGCTGGTCGAGCCTCTCGAGCGTCGCTACACCTTCCTGCGCGAGGCCATCGCCGAGCTCGACCTGCGAGACCAGATCGCCGTGGCCCGCGGGCGTGCGGAAGACGTTCGCGGCGAGTTCTCGGCCTCGGTCGTCACCGCCCGGGCGGTCGCGCCGCTGGCGACGTTGTACGGCTGGGCCCTCCCGCTCGTCGTCACCGGCGGTCACCTGGTCGCCATCAAGGGACGGAGCGCCGCCGACGAAATCGCCGCGGCCGCGGACGTCCTGCGCCAGATGGGCATCACCTCCGAGCCCGAGGTCCTGCGGGTCGGTCCGGACGAGGAGAACGGCACCACGGTGGTCCGGGTGGCGCGGGGACACGGCCCTCTCCGCCAGGCGACGGCCGCAGCAGCAACGGCACCGAAGCGTCGCGGTCCGCGAGGGCAGCGACGGTGAACCACGGGAAGGATCAGCGTGTGACTCAGCTCGGTTGGTTCGGGCGAACGGCGACGGCAACAGTGCAGGGTGGCCTCGGCTGGTTCCCGGTCCACGCGGTGGCCGATGTTCCACGTGAAACGCACGTCGACGAGGTCGCTAGCGCGATGACTGAGGGCGTGGTCGTTCCACGTGAGACGGAGTCCGCCGAGGCACCGACTGCCGCCGAGCCCCCGGTTTCACGTGAAACCGGATTGTCAGTCGTCGCCGAGCCGGAAGCTGCCCTGCACGACGACCCCGCGACGGACGATGGTCTCGCCTCGGTCGTCGACCTCCATCCGTCGGGGAGCGACACCCCGCTGGCCTTTCCCGACGAGGAGACGGACATCGAGGTCGCGTCGCCCGTTGTTCCACGTGAAACGCCGCCGGCGCGGGCTCCGGAGCGCTTCCCGCGCCCCACGCAGACGCGCATCATGACGATCGCCAACCAGAAGGGTGGGGTCGGGAAGACGACGACGGCGGTCAACCTGGCCTCAGCGTTGTCAGCCGCCGGTCTCAAGGTGCTCGTGCTGGACCTCGACCCGCAAGGCAACGCCTCCACCGCTCTGGGCATTGACCACCACGCCGGCGTCCCGGGGATGTACGAGGTGCTCGTCGAGGGCAAGCCGCTGCAGGACGTCGTGCAGAGGTGCGAGGAGGCGCCCGACCTGTGGTGCGCCCCCGCTACGGTCGACCTGGCCGGCGCCGAGATCGAACTCGTCTCGATGGTGGCTCGCGAGTCTCGACTGCAGCGTGCGGTCGCCAAGTACTTCAAGGGCCTGCAACAGGCTGGTGAGCGCCGCGTCGACTACGTCCTCATCGACTGCCCCCCGAGTCTCGGGCTGCTGACCATCAACGCCTTCGTGGCGGCACCCGAGGTGCTCATCCCCATCCAGTGCGAGTACTACGCGCTGGAAGGGTTGAGCCAGCTGCTGTCGAACATCGAGCTGATCCAGGAGCACCTCAACCCGGACCTCGCCGTCACGACCATCCTGCTCACCATGTACGACGGGCGGACCCGCCTCGCTGCGCAGGTCGTGGAGGAGGTGCGGCACCACTTCGGGGAGCAGGTTCTGCGCTCGCTCGTGCCGCGGTCCGTGCGCATCTCGGAGGCGCCCAGCCACGGGCAGACGGTCATGGCGTACGACCCGCTGTCGTCGGGTGCGCTGGCCTACCTCGAGGCGGCACGCGAAATGGCCCAGCGTGGCGTGCAGGAGACCCCTGCACCTGCGGGGGATGCTGGCGTGGGTTCGGCCCCGGCGGTGGCTGACCCGTGGGCACGGTGGACGGACGGACTGGTGACGCGACGCGGGTTCGCGTCGAAGGAGGGTGGAGCGTGAGCGACAAGCGACGTGGTCTCGGGCGTGGTCTCGGGGCCCTGATCCCCAGTGGGGGCGCGACGACCACAGCCCGTCCGGGGACGGCGACGCCGTCGCTGCCGCCGGCCATGCGTCCCGCAGGCCGACCGGTCGACGTCTTCTTCGACCAGCGGCCGTCGTCGGCGCCGGAGCCCGCAGTCGAGGAGCCGAGCGAGGACTCGTCGTTTCACGTGGAACAGGTCGGCGATCTGGCCGTCGTGACGACGGAGGACGCTCAGGAGACGTCCGACGCACCCGCGGCAGACGCCGTGGAGGAGACCACTGCGTCCGCGCAGGAGGACGGTCTCGTCGAGGTCCCCGGCGCGCGCTTCGCGGAGGTCCCGGTCGCGGCCATCACGCCGAACCCGCGTCAGCCGCGCACGGTGTTCGACGAGGACGACCTCGCCGAGCTCGTGCACTCGATCCGTGAAATCGGCGTCCTCCAGCCCATCGTCGTGCGTCCCGTCGCAGCGGCCGAGGACGGGTCGCCCCGGTACGAGCTCGTCATGGGCGAACGGCGCTGGCGCGCGACGACGGAGGCGGGGTTCGACACGATCCCCGCGATCGTCCGCGACACTGCCGACGACGACCTGCTGCGGGACGCGCTGCTGGAGAACCTGCACCGCAGTCAGCTGAACCCGCTCGAGGAGGCAGCCGCCTACCAGCAGCTCCTCGAGGACTTCGGCTGCACCCACGAGGACCTGGCCTCGCGCATCGGCCGCTCGCGCCCGCAGATCAGCAACACGTTGCGGCTCATGAAGTTGCCTCCCTTGGTGCAGCGGCGGGTTGCCGCGGGCGTCATCAGCGCGGGCCACGCCCGCGCGCTGTTGTCCCTCGAGGACGGCGCGGCGATGGAGCGCCTCGCACAGCGCGTCGTCGCTGAAGGGCTGTCCGTCCGGGCGGTCGAGGAGATGATCGCCCTCGGGGACGCGGACACCGCCCCCCGCCGACGGAACCCGGCCGAACCGCAGCCGGAGCTCGAGAACCGCGCGACGCTGCTGGCCGATCGCCTCGACACCCGCGTCAAGATCAGCATGGGCCGGACCCGCGGCCGCCTGACGGTGGACTTCGCGGGTGTCGAGGACCTCGACCGCATCCTCCGGCTGCTCGGCAGCCCGAACTGACGCGTCAGCGCAGGTGTGACGTGAGCGCGGACTCGACGATCCCCCGGTAGAGGGCGTCGAGTCCGCACCCCGCGGCCTCTGCGGCCTGGGGCAGCAGCGACGTCTCCGTCATCCCGGGGGCGGCGTTCGCCTCGAGGAAGACCGGCTCGCCCGCATCGGTGACGATGAGGTCGACGCGGGAGAGGTGCCGCAGCCCCAGCGCCTCGTGCGCCGTGCGGGCGGCGTTGGCGACCCGGGCCGCGACGTCCTCCGGCAGCCGGGCGGGGACGAAGAACTCCGTCGCCCCTGCCGTGTACCGGGCCGCGTAGTCGTACGAGCCGCCGTCAACGACGATCTCCACCGCGGGCAGGACGAACACCTCCCCGGCGGTCTCGACGACCGACACGGCCACCTCCGTCCCCGGCACGTGCTCCTGCACGACAGCCGTGTCGCCGTACGCGAAGGCGTCCACCACGGCGCGGGCGAGGTCACGGACGTCCCCCACGACGGCCACGCCGAGGGCGGAGCCACCGCGGCTGGGCTTGACGACGAGCGGGAACCCCGCCCAGTCCGCGGCCGCGGCCAGGACGGGCTGAGCGCCCAGGTCGCGGAAGGTGGCCTGCGGCAGCGCGATCGAGGCGGGCACCCGCAGGCCCGCCGCAGATACGACGGACTGCGCGATCGGCTTGTCCCACGCCAGCCGGCACGCGGCCGCCCGCGACCCGACGAAGGGCAGCGACAACAGCTCCAGGACGTCGCGCAGGGCGCCGTCCTCACCGATCGCTCCGTGCAGCACCGGCCAGACGACGTCGGGACGGTCCGCGGCCAACCGCGGCAGCAACTGCGCGTCGGCGTCGAGCACGGTGACGTCGCAGCCGGCCGCGCGCAGCGCCTCGGCGACGCGCCGTCCGGACCGCAACGACACGTCCCGCTCGTGGGAGAGACCACCGGCCAGCACCGTCACCCGCGGGTCGCGGATCCCCACGTCGGCGCTCACGCGAGCTCCGGCCCGGGGTTGACCACACCGTGCTCACGGTGGGGGTGACGGTCCCCGGGAGACCCGAAGAGCTCCTGCACCTCCAGCTCGTCGTGGACGACGCCGGCCAAGCGTCGCACCCCCTCGGCGATGCGCTTCGCGGTCGGGAAGCAGTACGAGAGCCGCAGCGAGTGCCCGCCCGTGCCGTCGGCGTAGAACGCGCCACCGGGGACGTAGGCGACCCGGCCGGTGACCGCGCGCGGCAGCATGGCCTTGGCGTCCAGCCCGGCCGGCAGCGTCAGCCACACGTAGAACCCCCCTGCCGGGCGGGTCCATGTCGCCTGCGGCAGGTGGGCCTCCAGGGCCGTCAACAGGGCGTCCCGTCGTTCGCGGTACAACTCGCGGAACACCTTGACCTGCCCCTTCCAGTCGTAGGTCGCCAGGTACTCAGCGATCGCGAACTGCCCGAACGACGTCGGGCAGAGGATGGCGGACTCCGAGGCGAGGACGAGCTTCTCCCGGACGGCGTGCGGGGCGACGGCCCAGCCGACGCGGTAGCCGGGCGCGAACGTCTTGGAGAAGCTGCCCAGGTGGACGACGTGCTCGGCGTCCATCGACCGCAGCGCGGGCAGCGGGTCCCCGTCGAACCCGAGCAGGGCGTAGGGGTCGTCCTCCAGGACCAGCAGGTCGTGGCGGCGGGCGATGTCGAGGACTGCGTGGCGCCGTTCCAGGGACATCGTCACGCCGGCCGGGTTGTGGTGGTTGGGCACGGTGTAGAGGAACTTCACGCGCCGCCCCTGGGCCCGGAGCCGCACGAGGGCCTCCTCCAGCGCCGCGGGCTGCAGGCCGTCGTGGTCCAGCGGGACGTGCTCCACCTGGGCCTGGTAGCTGCGGAAGACGCCCAGCGCCCCGACGTAGCTGGGGGCCTCGGCGAGGACGACGTCGCCCGGGTCGAGGAAGATGCGCGACACGAGGTCGAGGGCCTGCTGGGACCCCGTGGTGACGACGACGTCGTCGGGGTGGGCGGCGATGCCCTGCGGGCGCATGACCTCGACGATCTGCTCCCGCAGCCGCTCTTCGCCCTGGCCGGAGCCGTACTGCAGCGCCTGCGCCCCCCTCTCGGCCACGATGCGCGCGCTGAGCTCGGCGATCGCGTCGAGCGGGAGGGCGGGCAGGTAGGGCATGCCCCCGGCGAGGGAGACGACCTCCGGGCGGTTGGCGACGGCGAACAGGGCGCGGATCTCCGACGCGGTCATCGACGCGGTGCGCTGGGCGTAGGTGCCGACCCAGCGGTCGAGGCGGCGCCCGCCCTGACCCGGGACGGAGGCGGAGGAGGCAGCAGCGGCGCCGGCCCGGGCCGCGGCGGACGCGACGGGCGCGTCACCGGGACTCGTGGACGACGGGTGCTGACTCATGGCGGCCTCCTCGGGCACGGGCCGATCCCCCGGTGGGATCGTCACTCCGGGTGCGGAGCTCACTCCGAGACTGCCACCTAGACTGGTGCCACCGCAGCGGCACGGAGTGAAGGCCCTGCACGGACGGGACGCCGGTGGCGTCCCGGGCTCGAGACGGGAGGCCGCCCCGGTGGGACGACGCATGGCCCCGCTGACGCTCGACACCGTCGCCGACTTGCCGAAGCCCTCCCGGCAGTGCGTCTTCTGGGAGCTCGACCAGACCGCCGCCACGCGCGCCGCGGAGGCCGGCTACCCGGACTTCGAGAAGGAGGCGTGGATCTCCACCGTCCTCCTGCAGTGGGGCGCCTGCGGGCGCCTCGTCTACGTCGACGACCAGCCGGTGGGGTTCGTCATGTACGCACCGCCGGTGTACGTGCCGCAGCAGAGCCGCTTCCCGACCTCCCCCGTCAGCGGTGACGCCGTCCTGCTGACGACGGGGTGGATCGAACCCGCCTACCGCGGCGAGGGACTGGCCCGGATGCTGCTGCAGGGCGCGGCGAAGGACCTCACGCAGCGCGGGGTCAAGGCCGTGGAGGCCTTCGGCGGGGGACCGGCTGCGGTGGGTGGCGACGGCAGCACGGAGAACGCCCACGACCACGGGGAGCCGTGCGTCCTGCCGGCGCACCTGCTGGAGTCCGTGGGGTTCACCGTCGTCCGGCCGCACCACCGGTTCCCCCGGCTGCGGCTGGAGCTCAAGACGGCCCTGTCCTGGCGCGAGGACGTGGAGGCCGCGCTGGAGAAGATCCTCAGCACCGTCCGCGTGCCCACCCTGACCGGCGTGGCCCCCGCCTGACGCACGAGAGGCCGGCACCCAGGCGGGTGCCGGCCTCTCGTCGTGCGGTGGACCGTCAGCCGACGAACTCCTCGAGCTCCTTCAGGAGGGCGGGCTTGGGGCGGGCGCCGATGATCGTCTTCACGACCTCACCGCCGGAGTAGACGTTGAGCGTCGGGATCGACGTCACGCCGTACTTGGCGGCGATGCGGGGGTTCTCGTCGGTGTTGACCTTGACGACGGTGAGCTTCTCGCCGTGCTCGGCCGCGATCTCCTCGAGGATCGGGGCGACCTGGCGGCACGGGCCGCACCAGGGGGCCCAGAAGTCCACGAGGACCGGCTTGTCGGACTGCAGGACGTCGACGTCGAAGGTCGCGTCGGTGGTGGCGGCGGTGGCGCTCACGGGGGTTCCTCTCGTTCTCGGGCGGGACGGGTCAGTGCTGGGGGCGGTCGACGGTCTCGGCTGTCGGGACGTCCGGGTCGGTCTCCTCACGCGCGGGCTGCTCCTCGAGGCCGGCGTCGCCGCGGGCGGCGAGGAACTTCTCGGCGTCCAGGGCGGCCGAGCAGCCCATGCCGGCCGCGGTGATGGCCTGCATGTACTCGTGGTCGACGACGTCGCCGGCGGCGAAGACGCCCGCGAGGTTCGTGCGGGTGCTGCGGCCCTCCACGAGGACGAAGCCGTTCTCGTCGAGGTCGACCTGGCCCTTGACGAGGTCGGTGCGCGGTTCGTGGCCGATCGCGATGAACAGCGCGGTGGCCGCCACCTCGCGGGTCTCGCCGGTCACGGTGTCCCGCAGCGTGAGGCCCTCGACCTTCGTCTCACCGGTGATGCCGACGACCTCGGAGTTCCAGGCGAAGGAGATCTTGGGGTTCTCCTCGGCGCGCTTGGCCATGATCCGGGACGCGCGCAGCTCCTCGCGGCGGTGCACGATCGTCACCGAGCGGGCGAAGCGGGTGAGGAAGGTGGCCTCCTCGACGGCGGAGTCCCCGCCACCGACGACGACGATGTCCTGCTCACGGAAGAAGAACCCGTCGCACGTGGCGCACCAGCTGACGCCGCGGCCGGACAGTCGCTTCTCGTCGGGCAGGCCGAGCTCGCGGTAGGCCGACCCCAGGGCGAGGATCACGGCGTGGGCGCGGTACGTCTCGCCGCCGCCCGTCGTGACCTCCTTGACGTCCCCGTCGAGGCGGACGTCGACGACGTCGTCCGTGACGAGTTCGGCGCCGAAGCGCTCGGCCTGGGAGCGCATGTTGTCCATGAGGTCCGGGCCCATGATGCCCTCGGGGAAGCCGGGGAAGTTCTCGACCTCGGTCGTGTTCATCAGGGCGCCACCGGCCGTGACCGAGCCCTCGAAGACCAGGGGCTTCAGCTCCGCGCGGGCCGCGTAGAGGGCGGCGGTGTACCCGGCCGGCCCCGAGCCCACGACGATGACGTTGCGGACGTCCTGCGGAGTGGCCCCGTTGCTGGACTCGCTCACCTGTGCGGACCTGCTTCCCTCGATCGGTGCCGGGCCCCGCGAACCGGGATCCCGTGCTGTCTGCTCAACCGATCGTAGGGGGCCGCTGTTCCCCGGTCCGCGCTGCCGGGGAGCCGATCAGGGGACGGTCAGGGCACGGGGACGGTGCTCAGCGCGGGTTCGCCGGGCGTGCAGTCGAGGGCCACGACGACCACCTCGGCGGCGTCCCCGCTCGTGTGCACGACGAAGGCGGCGGGCCGGGACTGCCAGGAGGCGATCTCGACCGCGAGGACGGAGTCGGGGGCCACCCCGAGCTGCTTCGTGCAGGCCAGGGCGCGCTCGGCGGCGGGGCGCTGGGACTCGTCCGTCGTGGCCGGCGCCTCGCTCGACTGCGGCGCCTTGAGCATCGAGGGCTTGCGGTCGGTGGAGCCCGCGCCGGGCGTGGCGTCGTCGGCGGCGCCCTGCGGAGCGGAGGTGTCCTGCGCCTCCTGGCCCAGCACGTCCTCGCCGAGGTCGCGCACCGCCGCGGCGTCGGCGTAGTCGCGGCCGCTCAGCAGCACCTCCGCGGACCCCGGGACGGACTCGGAGGACCCGGACGCCGCAGCCATCGAGCCGCCGCCGGCCGCACCGCCGCTGGATGCGGAGTCGGAGCCCGGGGTGCCCTGGAGGCCGACGAGCACGGCGCCGCCACCGACCACGGCGATCCCGGCTGCAGCGGCCAGGACGCGGGGCAGCCGGGACCGCCAGGACGAGCGACGCCGCTCGGTCAGGGACGAGACGGGGGTGGCGGGTCGCGCCGCGCGCAGCGCCTCGTCGAGGCGGGCGACGACGTCGTCCGGCATGGGCCCGACGTCGGCCGCCGAGCGCAGCAGGTCGCGCACGCGGCGCTCCTGCGCGTCGAGCTCCTCGCCGTCGAACTCACCACTCACCGTGGACACGCCTCCCAAGGGTGGATCCGGTCGTCGGTCCCTGAAGGGGGACCCGGGGGGAACGGGGGGTGGGACGCGGGGTGCGGCTCACCGGTTCCCTCCCGGCTGCAGGATCTCGGCCAGCGCGAGCCGCCCCCGGGAGCAGCGGGACTTCACGGTCCCGACGGCGACGCCGAGCACCTGAGCGGCCTCGGCGACGGGGACGTCGTACATGTCGACGAGGACGAGGGCCGCGCGTTGCGCCTCCGGCAGGCGCGCCAGGGCCGCCGTGACGTCGAGCTGGGCCTCGACGTGGGGCGTGGCGTCCTCGACGACGGCGAGCGCGGCTCCGGTGCGGACCCCGTCCTCCCCGGCGCCGACCTCCTCCTCCAGCGGGCGGGTCGGGCGCACAGCCCGGCGCCGGGCCCGGTCCAGGCAGGCGTTGACGACGATGCGGTGCAGCCAGGTGGTGACGGCGGACTCGCCGCGGAAGCGGTCGGCGGCGCGCAGGGCGGACACGAGGGCGTCCTGGACGGCGTCCGCGGCCTCCTCGCGGTCGCCCGTCGTGCGCAGGGCGACGGCCCACAGCCGGTCCCTGTGCCGGCGCACGACCTCGCCGAAGGCGTCCGGGTCGCCCGCGACGTGCGCGGCCACGAGCTCAGCGTCGGTCCGCGGGTCCTGGGCTCCCGCCCCGGTCACGACGCGGGCGTTCCGGTGACGGCGATCTCGGCGACGGAGGCCCGGAACACCCCGTCCGTCGTCGGCAGCTGGGTGAACCACACGACCAGCCATCGCGAGCGGACCGGCTGGGCGGGCGTCAGCGTCTGCTGGCCGCCCGCGGGGGCCGTCGCGACGGGCTGGGACCCGTCCAGCGCCGGGCCGGGAGCGGTGAGCAGCGACACCGAGCCGCCCTCGCCGCCGTCGGTGAGCGCGACGGAGGAGACCTGGACCTCGGCGCCGAGGTCGAGGAGCAGCCCCATGCCGTCCTTGAGCCCGCCGAAGGCCGCGGAGTTGTAGCGCTGGCTCTCCCACGCCGTCGAGGGGTCGCCGTCGACGGCCCGGGCCGCGGTCTGCGAGTTCTCCCCGCCGCCCTGCGGGTCGAGGGCGGAGACGGCCGCCACGGGCAGGACCGCGGGCGAGGCGGCGGGCGCGCTGGTGGTCGGGCTCGCCGTGTCCGGTGCCTGCGACGAGGGCGCCGGGGCGGCGGGTGCCGACGTCGACGGGGCGGGGGTCTGCTCGCTCGTGCTGCGCGGAGCGCCGATCCCGCTGAGCTGCCACAGCGCGAGCACGAGGCCGACGGCCACGACCGCGCCGAGGATCCCCAGGACCAGGCGCGAGTCGTCGCGGGGCGGGCGGGCCGTGGAGTGGGGGCGGGTGAAGGGGACCGGGGGCTCGGCCTCGGGGACGACCTCGTCGCGGTTCTTCAACCGGCCGCGGACGGCGGCCGTCGCCGCCTCGCCGCGCATCCGCCGCAGCGTCTCGTCGAAGACGTCCATCGACCAGGGCGCGAGCTGCAGGGCGAGCTCGGCCGGGTCGCGGGGGCCGTCCTCGTGGGGGCCGAACGTCACGGCGCACAACGTGTCGAGGTCGTTCGGCACGTCTGGACGGATGTCCTTGGGCGGCAACGGCTTCCCGTCACCCGTAGGGGCCTCGGGCAGCGCCGCGCAGGGGGCGAGCCCCTCCAGGGACGGCCACCGGCCCACGAGCCCGGCGTACACGAGGGCCACCAGGCCGACGGCGTCGGCACGGTTGGCCAGCGCGGCCGCCCGCGCCGCGGACACGGCCGGCGGGTCGACCTCCAGGGCCGCCTCGACGCCCACCCCGCGCACGCGGACCACGCCCTCGGCGTCGAGCAGGACGTCGTCGGGGGTCAGGCGCGTGTGGTGCAGCCCGCGGCGCGCCGCGGCGTCCAGGGCCGTGGCGACCTCGCCGACGAGCGCGCGGACGGCGGCCGGGCGCAGGGGCCCCGAGCGCAGCAGGTCCGTCATCGTCGAACCCTCGACCGCCTCCTCCACCACGTAGACCGTGGCGGTCCCGGGGGTGGTGGGGTCCTCGTCGGTGCCGGCGTCGAGGATGCGGGGCACGTGAGGGTCGTTGAGCATGGCGGCGCGGCGGGCGGCGTCGAGGAACTCCTCGGCCCGCGGGTCCGTCGCCGGCAGCGTCCGCACGCGCACGGGCCGGTCGAGCGTCAGGTCGCGGCCGAGGTACTCGCTCGTGCCGAGGTCCGTCTGCACCGACAGCTCGCGGTCGAGCAGGTAGCGGTCGGCCACCCGCCCGGCGCCCGTGTCCCGGTCCGTGCTGCGGCCCGCCCCGTCCAGACCTACCCCCTGCGTCTCGTCCGCGTGCCTGCGTGCACGCGGTGACCGTGTCGTCGCTCCCATGCTAGGGCGCGCGCGGCCCACCCCGGTTCGACGCGCGGCGGCTGCGGGCGACGCCCAGGATGGCCGCGTGAGCAGCTCCCTGGGACGTGGCCTGCGCGGCGGTCTGGCGGCCGGTGCCGTCGGGACCGCCGTCCTGAACGCCGTGACGTACGCCGACATGGCCTGGCGCGGGCGGGACGCGAGCACCATGCCCGCGGACGTCGTCGACGCCCTCGCCGACCGGCTGGGCACCGAGGTCGGTGGGTCGCGCGGGGAACGCACCAACCGCCGGACGGCGCTCGCGGCCCTCACCGGCACCGCCGCCGGGCTGGGCGTCGGAGCCCTCGTCGGGACGGCGCGCGCCGCCGGGCTGCGGCTGCCGCCCGTCGTCGGCGGTGTGGTGACCGGCGCGCTGGCCATGGCCGCGACCGACGGACCCGCGCACGCCCTCGGCGTCACGGACGTGCGGGAGTGGACGGGGCAGGACTGGGTCGCCGACGCCGTCCCGCACCTCGCCTTCGGCCTCGCCGCGCACTCGACCCTCCGCCTCGTCGACCGGCGACCCGAGGAGGGGTCCACGGCCGTCGTCGACAAGCCCACGCGGGCGTCGGCGGGTCTGGTGGCACGGTCCGCCCTGCTCGGCGTCGCCGCGGGGGGCCGCAGCTCCCTCGGCCTGGCGGGGCCCGCGCTGACCGGTGGGAACACCGTCGCGAAGCTGGGGTCCCTCGCCGCCGTCGGTGCCGAGGTCGTCGCGGACAAGAACCCGGCGACCCCGAGCCGCTTGACGGCCGCGGGGCTTCCTGCCCGCATCGCCTCGGGGGCCGGCGGCGCGCTCGCCCTCGCCAAGCGCGACCACCAGCGCGCGGTCGTCCCGGTCCTCGCGGGCGCCGTGGGTGCGCTCGCCGGCTCGCTCCTGGGGGCGGCGTGGCGGGCGGGGGCGTCGGAGGTCGTGCCGGACTGGCAGGCTGCGGTCGTCGAGGACGTCGCCAGCCTCACGCTGGCCGTCCTCGCCTCCCGCTAGGAGGGACGCACCGCCCCGAACAGTCCGGGCATGGCCACACCGGCCACGCGCACCACGTCCCCGGTGTGCGGGGCGTGCAGCACCTTGCCGCCGCCGAGGTACAGCGCGACGTGGTGGATCGTGGACGGGTCCGAGCCGTTGGCGTAGAAGACCAGGTCACCGGGCTGCAGCTGGTCCAACGGCACCTTCGGCAGAGCGGCGTACTGCTGGCGGGACGTGCGCGGGATCGACACGCCCGCCTGCAAGTAGGCCCACTGCGTGAGCCCGGAGCAGTCGAACGTCGTCGGCCCGGTCGCGCCCCAGACGTAGGACATCCCCTCGCGGGTGTGCGCCGCGGCGATGGCCCCCAGGGCTGCGGTCGAGGCGTTCGCGACGGCGTCGGCCACCCCCGCCGTGGAGTCGCCCGCGTCGGCCACGCCGGCGGCCGCGGCCTGCTGGGCGGCGGCGGCGAGGGCGGCCTGCCGGGCTTCTTCCTCCTCCTGCGCCACGGCGTCCCGCACCGCGGCGTCGGCCGCGTCCAGGAGCTGCTGCTGCCGGGCGAGGGCGCTCGTGACCTCGGTCTTCGCCGCCTGCGCGGCCCGCTCGGCGGCGGTCTTGTCCCGCCGCACCTCCTGCAGGTGGGCCTCGGCGGCGCTGGCGTCCGTGCGGGCGGTGACGGCCCGGGTGAGGGTGGACTCGTCGTCGGCGACGACCGTCGCGGCGACGGCGGCGGACCGCGCGGCGCTCGCGGCCTGGTCGAGGTCACCACTCGTCAGCAGGCCGAGGCCGGAGGACAGACCCGTGGGCAGCGACGGACCGGCCATGTACAGGGCGCGGACGCGACGGGTCGCGGCGGTCGCGGCGGCGCTGCTCGTGCCCTGGGCGGCGTCGAGCGCGGCCTGGGCGCGGACCTCCTCGGAGATGGCACGGGAGGTGTCGTCGACGGCCGTGTCGTAGGCCTCGGTGGCGACCGACTGCTGCAGCTGCAGGGCCTGGACCGCGTCGCGCAGGGCGTCGGCCTGGGTCTGCAGCGTGCGGCTGCGGGGTTCGGCGTGCGCACCGGCCACGGGCGCCGCCAGGGCGAACGCGAGCGCACCCGCCGCCACGACCCGACCGAGGTTCTTCACCGTGGTGAGGTCGTCACCGCGTGTGAAGACCTTGACCGGACCGGGGACGCGATGACCCGGACGGCGCAGGCATCGGCCACCATCGAGGCGTGAGCGCAGCCCCCGACCAGACGGCCGTCCCGGACGAGTCCAAGGCCTCCCTCGCCCGGTCCAGCGCCCTCATGGCCAGCGGGACGCTGGTCTCGCGGGTCCTCGGGTTCGTCCGGGTCGCCCTGCTCGCCTCGGCCATCGGCGGTGCGGCAGCCGGGGTCGGCGGCCAGGTCTTCGACGTCGCGAACAAGGCGCCCAACAACTTCTACATCCTCGTCGCGGGTGGCGTCCTCAACGCCGTCCTCGTCCCGCAGATCGTGCGGGCCTTCAAGCTGCCGGACGGCGGCAAGGACTTCGTCGACCGGCTCATCACCCTCGCGCTGCTCGTCATGGCCGGTGCGACGGTGCTCATCACCCTGTGCGCGCCCCTGGTCGTCCGGCTGTACGCCGACAAGTGGAACGACGACTGGCTCGCGCTCGGCACCGCCATGGCCTTCTGGTGCCTGCCGCAGGTGTTCTTCTACGGGCTCTACACGGTGCTCGGGCAGGTGCTCAACGCCCGCGGCAGCTTCGGGCCCTTCATGTGGGCTCCGGTCGTCAACAACGTCATCGCGATCGGCGGCACGGTTGCGTTCCTCGCGCTGTACCCCGGCGGCGAGGGCTACTCCGCCAGCGCATGGACCCCGGAGATGGTCGCGCTGCTGGCCGGGACGGCGACGGCAGGGGTGGCGCTGCAGGCGCTCGTGCTCCTGTGGCCGCTGCACCGCATCGGCTTCCGCTACCGACCCCGCCTCGGCTTCCGCGGCATCGGCTTGCGGAGCGCCGGCCGGGTGGCGGGCTGGACCTTCGCGGGGGTCGCGGTGGGGCAGGTGGCGTTCATCCCGACCTCGAAGGTCATGACCTCCGCCGGCTACGCGCTCAACGAGGCAGGGGTCAACGGGGCGTCGGGCAACTCCTACAGCTACGCGTACCTGCTGTTCATGCTGCCCCACTCGCTGGTCGCGGTGTCCCTGGTGACCGCTCTCTTCACACGTCTGAGCCGGTCGGCCGTGGCGGGTGACGTCGCTGCCGTCCGGCGGGACTTCTCGACGGGTGCCCGGACCGTCGCGGCCGCCGGGGCGTTGGCCACCGCGGCCTTCCTCAGCCTGGGTCCGGCCGTCGGTGGCGCGATGTTCTCGGCGCACCCGATCGGTGAGGTGCTCGTGGCCATGACGATCGGCCTCGTGCCGTTCAGCGTCACCTACCTCGTGCAGCGCGTGTTCTACGCGTACGAGGACGCCCGGACGCCCTTCGTGGTCCAGGTGGTGGTCGCCGTGGTCACCTCCATCGGCAACCTGGTCTGCTACTTCGTCCTCGAGCCCCGGTGGCAGGTCATTGGCATCGGCGCCTTCATGAGCCTGGCGAACGTCGTGGGCTGTGTCCTGGGGCTCGTGCTGCTGCGCCGGCGGCTGCGGTCCCTCGACGGCGGTGGCATCGACGGCCACCTCCTGCTGCGGACGCTCGTGCGGCTGCTGATCATCTCGGCGGTCGCAGCGACCGTGGGCTGGGCCGTCTCGCTCGGTGGTGAGCGGCTGGGCGACGGTCGCGCCGCGGACCTCGCCGTCGTCCTCGTCGGCGGGACCCTGGTGCTGGTCGTCTTCGCGGTCCTGTGCCGACTCATGCGCGTGCGCGAGCTTGACGACCTGGTGGGTCCGCTACTGCGCAGGCTGCCCGGGCTCGGACGGCGCTGACGCCTCCCTGGCCTCCTCCCCGGCGTCCTCGGCGGGGGGGTCCACGGGGTGCTCGGCCTGGTCGACGCGGCGGCGGCCCTTCCGGAAGGCCCGCACGACCCCCAGCACCAGCAGGCCCGCGGCCCCGCCCCCGACCACCCCGGAGATCCAGTTCTCCACGTCGGCGCGCACGTTGAGGCGGATGTCGACGGCCGGCCCGATCGCGCTGCCGGCGGGGGTGCGCAGCTGCGCGTCGACGATGACGGAGCCGTTCGCGAGCGCCCGCACGGGCACTGCCACGCGCTGCTGGCTGCGCGCGGGCACGGTCTGGCGGGGCACGGTGTCGAGCTGCACGCGCGGGGTCCGCGGCCGCAGGACGAGGTCGACGAGCACGGGGACGTCGAGCTCGTTGACGACGGTGATGGGCAGCTCGCTGCGCTCGGCGGCCAGGTTGCGGACGCTGCCCGTCGCGATGCTCACCCCCGCCGTCAGCAGCTGCACCGCGCGTCCGAGGGCCGCCCGGGCCGCGGGCAGCTCGTCGGTGTGCCCGCGCCAGGACGCCCCCAGCAGGGCCAGTGCCGCGCGCTGCTGGGACAGCAGGTCGGCGTCGGGGGTGGACGTCTGCAGGGCGCTGCGGAAGTCGTCGACGGCGACGAGCTGCCGCTCGACGTCCTCGACGTGGCCCGTGGGCAGGGCCGCGCGGTTCGTGGCGGCGGCGACCTGGGGCTCGGAGCGCTCGCCGTCCGGCGCGGTCGCCTGGGACAGCTCGGTGAGCGTCTGCCACGCCGCCCATCCCGACGACTCCAGGTCTGCGACGAGCCCGTTGAGCGTGGCCGCGTCCGGGGCGAAGCTGCGGGGGGCGACGAGCAGCTGACCGCGGGGGTCGTTGGGCCGCTGCAGCGTCGTGGTGGCGGCCTCGGCGACGAGGCGCTGCCGCACGAGGACGGCCTGGTCGGGGTCCGCGGCGTCGGCCAGGACCGAGGACATCGTCCGGTCGGCGACGAGCGCGGCGACCGAGCCCGAGCCGGAGAGCTCGACGGTGGCGCGGCCGACGGGGGTGAACGTCAGGTCCGGGTCGGGCACGAGGCAGCGGTCGTCCAGGACGACGGTCGAGGCCCGGCCCTCGACGCAGAAGCCGAGCAGCTCCTCGTCGGCGGCCTGGTCGGCCGGCCAGGCGACGTCGGTGCGCACCGCCGCGCCGGTGAGCCCGTCGAACGCTCCGGCGGCGGCCGTGGTGGCCCGCTGCAGCAGCTCGGCCCCCGAGGTCGCGCGAGACAGCGCTTCGAGGTCGGGGTCGCCGAACGGCAGCCCCAGGACGTCGCGCCCGGCGCTCGCGGCCGCGAGGCGCCCCAGCCACTGCGAGAGCCGCTCGGCCTGCTCGGCCGAGGGCTGGGCGCTGCTGGAAGCCGTCGGGTCGGGCGTCGCCCCGGCGGTCGGGGTGCCCGCGGCGGCCCCCGCCGACGCGCGCACCGAGGCGACGGTCGCGGTGAGGGCGGGGTCGACGGCCCAGGCCACGCGCGCGTCGGCGCTGCCGTCCACGAGCGGCCCGAGCCGTGCCTGCACGGCGGTGTCCAGCCCCGAGGCGGTCGCGTCGCGCCCGGCGACGAGCGGCAGCAGCAGCGTCAGCGGCGTGGGGGTGACCTGCGGCGGGGCCGAGACGAGGAACGTCCGCGCGACGCCGATCCGGCCGGAGTCGTCGGAGATCTCCACGGCCGCCAGGTGCGCGCCGACGCCCGCCCCGAGGGAGGACGCCGGGAGGGAGATGACGACCTCCGCCGACGCCCCCGGGTCCAGCGTCCCCGAGCCCACGACGACGTCGTCGGAGCTGGCCGAGGAGCGGGTGATGGACGCGCGGTCGGACGCCCGGGCCCACGTGTCGAGGCCGGAGCGGGCGACGACGGGGGAGCGCTGGGCGACGAGCCGGGCGGTCAGGGACGTCACCGGGTCCGACCCGCGGTGCTCGATGCGGGCGCGGACGACGACCGTCGAGCGCGCCGGGTCGGTCGCCGAGTACGCCGACGGGGTGAGGTCGAGGAGGACCACCCGCAGCGGGAGCCCGGTGGAGGTCGTGCTGCTGGCGGTCGTGGTGGCGCTCGCGGTCGGGCGGGTCGTGGAGGCCTGCGTCGAGGCGTGCGCCGGGCCCGCCGCAGCGCTCAGCGCACCACCGGCGGCCAGCCCCGACAGGAGCCCGCGCCGCGAGACGCGTGCGGTCACGCCAGTTCGCCCAGCCGCAGGGTCGCCGCCGTCGCCGCGCGGCGCTCGTTGGGGAAGGCGAGCCGCTCGTCGAGGTCGGGGAAGGGGATCCACTCGACGTCGATCGCCTCGGCGTCCGGGTCGTTCTCGACGGTCAGCGTCCCGCCGACCGCGCGCAGCAGGAAGAGGTGGACGACCTTGTGGATGCGGCGGCCGTCGGCGGAGAACCAGTAGTCGATGCTGCCGAGCGTCTCCACGACCTCGCCGCGGATGCCCGTCTCCTCCTCGATCTCGCGCACCGCAGCCTCTTCGAGGGTCTCCTCGCCCTCGAGGTGGCCCTTGGGCAGGCACCACTCGGCGCGGCCGGCGCGGTTGAGGCGGCAGATGACGGCGGCGCGCGGGACCCCGGTCGAGAGGTCGACGACGAGCCCACCGGAGGAGGTCTCCTGCACGGTGGGCAGCCGCCGACGCGGCTCCCGGGCAGGCTTGACCATCGGCTCACTGTAGCCAGCGCAGCTGTCGACTCATGGCAGGCTTGGACCCCGTGCTGCACGAGGAGTCCCCCACCCCCCGGACCGACGGTCGGGCCGCCGCCCTGGAGTCGGTCCTGGAGTCGGCCAAGGACGAGGCGAAGGGCCGTGCGGTCGCCGCGCTCGAGCCCGTGATGGCGCTGCTGGTCGACCTCGGCCGCGTCTTCGAGGGGGCCGGGTTCGCGCTGTCCCTCGTCGGCGGGCCGGTGCGCGACGCCCTCCTGGGCCGCCGCTCGACCGACCTCGACTTCACGACGGACGCCCGTCCCGACGACACCGCGCGGCTGCTGGGGGCCTGGGGCGACGCGTCCTGGGACATCGGCAAGGAGTTCGGGACCATCGGGGCGCGCAAGCGCGACCTCGTCGTCGAGGTGACGACGTACCGGTCCGAGAGCTACGACCCGTCCTCGCGCAAGCCCGAGGTGGCCTACGGCGACGACCTCGTCGGCGACCTGTCGCGGCGCGACTTCACCGTCAACGCGATGGCGCTGCAGCTGCCGTCGATGGACTTCGTCGACCCGCACGACGGCCTCACCGACCTCGCCGCGGGCGTCCTGCGCACCCCGGGAACGCCGGAGCAGTCGTTCTCAGACGACCCGCTGCGGATGATGCGCGCGGCCCGGTTCGCCGCCCAGCTGCGGCTGCGGGTGGCCCCGGAGGTGACGGCCGCGATGACCGCGATGGCCGACCGCATCACCATCGTCTCGGCCGAGCGCGTGCGGGTGGAGCTGGAGAAGACGCTGCTCGCGGCCTACCCCGTCGCCGGGCTGCGGCTGCTCGTCGACACAGGCCTGGCCGCGCACGTCCTGCCCGAGCTGCCGGCGCTGCAGCTGGAGATCGACGAGCACCACCGCCACAAGGACGTCTACGAGCACTCCCTCACCGTCCTGGAGCGGGCCATCGACCTCGAGGGGGGTCCCGTCCCGGGGCCGGACCTGCTGCTGCGCATGGCCGCCCTGCTCCACGACGTCGGCAAGCCCCGCACCCGCCGCTTCGAGGAGGGCGGGGGCGTGAGCTTCCACCACCACGAGGTCGTCGGCGCGAAGATGGTCGCGAAGCGGCTCAAGGCGCTGCGCTTCGACAACGACACGATCAAGGCCGTCGCGCGGCTCACCGAGCTGCACCTGCGCTTCCACGGCTACGGCGACGGGGAGTGGACGGACTCGGCCGTCCGCCGCTACGTCACCGACGCGGGGCCGCTGCTCGAACGCCTGCACCGGCTCACGCGCAGCGACTGCACGACGCGCAACGCCCGGAAGGCCAAGCGGCTGTCGGACGCCTACGACGACCTCGAGGCGCGCATCGCCCGGCTGCGGGAGCAGGAGGAACTGGACTCCATCCGCCCCGACCTCGACGGGAACCAGGTCATGCAGCTGCTGGGGATCGGCCCGTCCCGTGTCGTCGGCCGCGCCTACCAGCACCTGCTCGCGCTGCGGATGGACCGCGGGCCGCTGGGCGCGGAGGAGGCCGAGCGCGAGCTCCGCGCGTGGTGGGCCGAGCAGCCGGAGTCGCGGGAGAGCTGACACCCCTCACCCCGTGTCGCCGGCCGGTCCTGGTCCCGCGTGGAAAACACTCTTTCCGCCCCTCTGGACCGGTCCGGAGGGGCGGAAAGAGTGTTTTCCACGCGGGTCGGTGACGGGGCACTCACCCCGCGGGGACCGTGAGGACGAGGAGCGCTCCGCCGGGCAGTGCGGGCGGCAGGTCCGCCT
Organism: Kineococcus sp. DHX-1; assembly: GCF_042473625.1. Taxonomy (GTDB): domain Bacteria; phylum Actinomycetota; class Actinomycetes; order Actinomycetales; family Kineococcaceae; genus Kineococcus. The sequence continues at coordinate 4,653,240 of NZ_CP170445.1, forward strand.
CCCCGGGGTCGGCGCACCGCAGTTCCCCGCCCGCCGCGCGGGCCAGGCCGCGGGAGATCGACAGCCCGAGCCCCGCCCCGCCGTCGCCCGCGCGGGCCGGATCGAGGCGCACGAGGCGGTCGAAGACGCGTTCGCGGTCGGCCGGGGCGATGCCGGGGCCACCGTCGGCGACCACGACGCGACCCTGCCCCGCCAGCCGGTCGACCGTGACCACGACGGGTCCGGCGGGGGCGGCGCGGCGGGCGTTGGACAGCAGGTTCACGAGGATGCGGCGGACGTGGTCGGGGTCGGCGACCACATCGACGGCGGCCGTCCGCAGCGTCACGCCCTGCCCCAGGTGGCCGGCCTCGTCGACGGCAGCCCGGACGAGTGAGGCGAGGTCGGCGTGCACGGCGCGGGGGTGCAGCTCCTCCAGCCGGGAGGCCGACAGCAGGTCGGTCACGAGCTGCGCGGCGCGCCGGGCCTCGCGCACGATGCGGACGGCGGCCTCCTCACGGTCGCGCCGGTGGGGCCCGTCGCCGGTGTCGAGCAGCAGCCGCTCGGCCGCCGTGATGACCGCGGCCAGCGGCGTCCGCAGGTCGTGGGCGACGTCGGACAGGAAGCGCTGCAACCGGTCCCGCGACCGCGTGGCCCGCTCCTCGGCGCCTTCGAGGGAGTCGAGCATGTCGTCGAAGGCGGCCGCGGTGCGGCCCAGCTCGGTGTCCGGGCGGTCGGGGTCCAGGCGCCGGCCGCGGTCGCCCCGGGCGATGGAGCGGGCCGTGGACGTCATGGTGTCCAGGGGCGCGAGGGCGCGTCCGAGCAGCAACCACAGCGCGACGACGGCGAGGGCCAGACCCGCCAGCGCCCCCAGCAGCATCGACCGGCGGAACTGCGCGAGCGCGTCCTCGACCGGCCGCAGGGACGTCGTCAGGACGAGGACCCGGTCGTCCCCGAGGGCCCGGCTGGTCCGGAGCAGCTCACCGTCCTGGACGACGGCCGCCTTCGGGCCCGCCGCCGGACCGCCGGCGGGTCCGGGGGGCCCGGGACCGTCCGCGGGACCGGGGGTGCCGACGACGGTCCCGTCGTCGGTCGTCAACCGGGCGTCCGCCCCCGCCGTGGCGAGCCGGTTGACGAGCGTCTGGTCGTCGACGGTGCCGTCGAGCTGCACGCCGAGCTCGGCCAGCCCGGCGAGCCGCGACCGCGCGTCGTCACGCAGGCGCGACCCGAGGTCGGCGTCGACGAAGATCCCGACGACGAGCAGCAGCGCCGCGAGGACGGCCGTCGCGACGGCGACCACGCGGCGGCGCAGCGAGACCGTGCGCACGACTCAGCCGTCCCGGTCGGTCCCCGCGCTCGCGGCGCGCAGGACGTAGCCGAGCCCGCGGACGGTGTGCACGAGCCGCGGCCCGTGCTCCTCCAGCTTGCGCCGCAAGGCGCTGACGTGGACCTCGACGAGGTTCTGGTCGTAGTGCTCGTAGCCCCAGACCTGCGTGAGCAGCTGCAGCTTGGACAGGGTCCGCCCGCGGTAGCGGACGAGCTGGGCCAGCAGCCGGAACTCCGTCGCCGTGAGGTCCAGTTGCGCACCGCCGCGCAGGGCGACGGAGGCGGACTCGTCGACGACGAGGTCGTCCACCTCGACGACCTGGGGCGTGCGACCGGACCGGCGCAGCACCGCCCGCAGCCGCACGAGCAGCTCCTCGACGGCGAAGGGCTTGACGACGTAGTCGTCGGCGCCGGCCGCGAAGCCGGAGAGCCGGTCGTCGATGTCGTCGCGCGCCGTCACGAAGACGACGGGCACGTCCCGCGGCACGCACACGCGCCGGGCCAGCGACATGCCGTCCTCGCCCGGGAGCATGACGTCCAGCACGGCGATGTCGGGGCGGAACTGCTCGACGACCTCGTCCAGGCCCCGGCCGTCCGGGCGGGCGCGGACGACCATCCCGGTGTCGGTGAGCGCCTCGGTGACGGACTCGGCGATGAGCGGGTCGTCCTCGACGAGGAGGACCCGGACGGCTGCGGTGGGCACCGGAAGAACATCGCAGAGCCGAGGGGACGGCACCAACGCGCAGCCTGAAGGTGACCTGAAGGACTGCGGCGGAACGCACCCGCTTCAGGTCCGCTTCAGTTCCGGGCGGTGGTCTTGACCTCACCGCGGACCACGAGGTCCCGGTGAGCAAGTCACGAAGACCGACCTGTGGAGGAACACCGTGACGACCACCCGTCCCACCGACCCGACCGACCGCGCCGCGCACGGCACCGCTCGCCGCAGCGCCCGCATCCGCCGGTTCGTCCTCGGCGCCGTCGTGGCGACGGCCGCCGGTGGGCTCGCCACCACGGCCGCCTTCGCGGCCACCACCGCGCCCAGCACCCCCAGCGGGACCGCGACCAGCCCGTCCGCCTCCGCGCCCGCAGCCCCCGGTGACGGCGCGGCCCCCGCTCCCGGGACGGACGCGCCGGCGCCGCCCGCCCCCGGTGCTCCCGGTGGCCCCGGTGCCGGTGACCGCGTCGGCCCGCCCGCCGGTGGGACGGTGACCGCCCTGGACGGCGACACCCTGACCCTCACCGCGCCGCGCGGCGAGACCACGACCGTCACGCTCACCGACGACACCGTCGTCGTGCTCGACAAGGGCCCCGGCCAGGGCGAGCAGACCGCCGACCGCAGCGCCATCACCGTCGGCCAGCGCGTCCACGCCGAGCTGACCTCCTCCTCGACGTCCGACAGCCGGACCGCCGCCCGCGTGGTGGTGGAGCCGCTGCGCGCCGACGGGAACGTCACCGCCGTCGACGGCAGCTCGCTGACCATCGCCGGCCCCGACGGCGCGACGACGGTCGTGGACGTCGACGGCGCCACCGTCCTGCGCGACGGTCAGTCCGCCGAGGCCTCCTCCATCGCGGTCGGCGAGCACGTGCACGCCGAGGCCGCCGCGGGGACGAAGGTCGGGGACGGCGGGTCCTTCACCGCCACCCGGGTCGAGGTGGGCACGCCCACCCCGCCCGCCCCGCCGGCCGGTGGCCCGACGCCGCCCGCCCCGGGCCAGGGTGCTCCGACCCCGCCCGCGCCGCCGGCGGGTGCGCCGACGCCGCCGGCTCCCGGTGAGGGTGCGCCCACGCCGCCCGAGGGTGCGCCCGCGCCCGGCGACGGCAGCGCCCCGACGCCGGGCCAGGACGCCCCGACCCCGCCGACCAGCAGCGCGTCGCCGACGACGGGCGGCAGCGCGCCGACCAGCGGCAGCTGACCCGAGCCGCGGCGGCTGGGGTCCGTCCCCCGCGGGAGCCCGCCCGCCGCGAACGCGCAGCACCCCCGGACCGAACGGGTCCGGGGGTGCTGTGGCGCGCGCGGTCCTCGCTCAGCCCTGGTTCTGCCGGGCCAGTTCGGTGAGGACGCTGCGCTCGAGGGCCTCGGCCGCCCCCTCCTCGAGCTCGACGAAGCGCACCACGGCCTCGCCGGACTCCTCGTCGACGCGCAGGACCTCGCCGCGGGCGTGGACCTCCTGGCCGTCGGCCAGTTCGAGGGCGACCTCGACGTCGGCGCCGCCGGGCACGTCGGCGGCTCCCTCGATGCGCATGCCCGTGCGGGAGTAGTCGACGGTGCGGACGTCCGCAACGCCCTCGGTGGTCGTGAGGTGGGCGGGCAGGGACCCGGGGACACGGACGGCGCCGCGTCGGGTCTCCGACGCGAGCAGCATGACGCCCGTGAGGGCGAGCTCGTCGTCGCGGTGGGCCTGCGCGATGGCCTGGAAGACGGCGTGCGGGGTGACAGCGGACCCGTCGCCGGGGTCGGTGCTGACCCAGACGCGCTGGCCGTCGAGTTCTTCGACCGTGGCCGGCGTCGTGGCGACGTGGCTGGTGACGACGAGGCCGGCGACGCCGGCCGTCCACGAGCGGACGGTCCCCGTGTGCCACACGCCCGCGCCGGCGGCGGTCGTCGGCATGAGCGTGACCGTCGTGTCGACCGCGGGTCCCTCGGTCATGATCGTGCCGCCCTGCACCGCGTCCATCGCTCTCCCCCTGGTGTCCCACCGATCGTGTGATCGCTTGAACACGCTACGTGACTAGAGGTGCGCGTTCCACCGGAACGTCCCAGGTCGTCGTCACTCGACGGCTACCCGCTGTCACACACGTCACTCCCTGCGCAGTGGCCCCACGTCCGGCACCGGACCCGGGTTCTCCTCCCAGGCCGAGCGGAGCAGCTCCTCCAGGTGGTCGCGCGTCACGGTCCGCAGGTCCACCGCGGTGATCGCGTCGGGGCCCGCGCCGGTGTGGAGTTCGGCGTGGTCACCGGCCACCCGGGCGAGCCACGCACCACCCATCCGTCGGAACCCGGTCCGTCCCTCGTCGACGAGCTCGACGACGTCCGGCAGCGAGAGCGCCAGGGCTCGCAGGTCCAGAACCGTCGTGCCCGAGGAGGGCCCCTCGAGGAGCAGCTCGTAACCGGCCGGGGTGACCAGGCGCAGGGTCCACTGCCCGCCGTCCTGCTGGTGCGGCGTCTCCCGGACGAACAGCCCACCGGCGCGGGCCGCCGCGAGCACCTCGGCGACGTCGTCGACCTGCAGCTGCCAGGACAGGCCGGCCGGCGGCGCCGGCACCTCTGCCGGGACCCGGCGCAGCCCGAAGAGCACCCCGCCGGACTCGAGCGCCGCGAAGTCGTCGTCGCGATGTTGCACGTGGAACATCAGCGCCTCGTAGAAGGTGGTCTCGGCGTCGAGGTCGTGGACGGGCAGGACCGGCAGGGCGCGCAGGAACTCCATGGGGGTTAGCGTCCTCCTCGTGCCGACGATCGCCGCCCTTCTCCCCGGACGGCGCATGGCGGTGCCCGACGCGGACCCCGTCCTGCGCGCCTACCTCAACGAGCAGCTCGCTGCGGCGACGGCTCTCAGCGAGCAGTTGCGGCGAGCGGCCGCGCTCGACGTCCTCGCCGCCGAGCGGACGACGCTGGTGCGGGTGCGCCGGGAGGTGGCGGCCGACCGGGCCGCGCTCCGGACAGCCATGCGCCGGCTGGGCGCGAGCACCGACTGGGCCGTCGTCGGCGTCGGCTGGCTCTCTGCGCACGCCGGACGCATCACGCCGCTGCTGCACCGGCTGCCCGTGCTGGAACGGGTCGCGGGCGTGCTGCCGACGACGCACCCGACCCGCGCCGCCGTGGTGGAGGGCCTGCTCGCGCTGGAGGACGTCCTCGGCGGGCTGCACCGTCGTGCGGTGGCCGCACGGCTGCTGGGCGAACTCGTCGCGGCGCAGGGGGTGCGGGGCGAGGGGACGGCGAGCGTGCGCGGGCTGGCCGACCGCGCCCGTCGACAGCAGGAGGAGGTCGAGGGCGCGCACCGCCGGTGTGCGGCGCCGCTGCTGAGGCGGTCCACGGACTGAGTCCCCGGTGGACGGCCCCTGACGATCAGGAACGGAGAAGCGTCCCGCCTCCCGCCGGGCCTAGCGTGCGCAGAGCCACCACCGGCGACGACAGGAGCCACCATGACGTCGAGGACGACCGGAGGCGACGGCCTGTCCCCGCAGGAACGCGCCGCCGTCAAGGACCGTGCCACCGAGCTGAGGACGCAGGCCAAGCGGGCGAAGGCGGCGGACAAGGCCGCCGCCGACGCCGCCGACGTCGCCGCCAAGATCGCAGCGATGCCCGACGGTGACCGTGACCTCGCCGAACGCCTGCACCGCACCGTGGCCGAGGTCGCACCGGACCTGGCACCGAAGCTCTACTACGGCCAGCCCGGCTGGGCCCGGGGCGGGAAGGTCGTCTGCTTCTTCCGCAGCGGGCAGGGGGACAAGCTCCGGTACTCGACCTTCGGCCTCAGCTGCGAAGCAGCGCTGGACGACGCATCGGGCCTGTGGCCGACGTCCTACGCGCTCACCGGCGAACCGACCGAGGAGGCGTGGGCGCGGATCGCCGCGCTCGTCGCCCGGGCCTGAGCCCGGTCAGGACCGGCTGTCCCGCGTCGCCTTGTCGTTGGCCTTCCGGATGGCCCCGACGAGCTCGGCCTTGGTCATCCGGGACCGGCCCGTCACGTCGAGCTCGCGGGCGATCTGGAGCAGGTGCTCCTTCGTCGCGTGCTCGTCCACGCCGCCGGAGGAGCGACGGTCGGTGTCGACCCCGCCCTCGGACTGCGGGTCCGAGGGACCCTTGTGCCCGTCCTCCTTGGGCTGCCAGTGGTCGCCGACCTTCTCGTGCGTGTGCTTGACGGCCCCCCACGCGACGCGGTTGGCGCGCGCGTCGTCGTGGTAGGCCGCCGCGGCCGAGTCGTGCGCCTTGGCGAAGGTCGCCTGCGCCTTCTCGTCCGAGCGCTGCAACGTGCTCGGCAGCTCCTTCTTCAAGGGCTTGCCCGACTTGGAGGTCTTCGGCACCGCGCGCTCCTCACGTCCCGTTCCGGTGCCGCCGACGCTAGGCCCGGTCGGCCGTGACCACATCCCGGGACTCGGCCTGGGGTGCGCCGGGTGCGGTGGGCGTGCGGGGGCGCAGCGAGCGCCAGACGACGAGCGCCGCGGCCGCCGTCAGGACCGCCCCGGCCGCGGCCGTGGCGTCCAGGCCGTGGGTGAAGGCCTCGCGCGCCGAGGCGAGCAGCGCCTCGCCGCCGGGGACGGTCCGGGACACCTCGACCGCCGCGCCGAGCGTCTCGCGGGCGGCCTCGGCCCCCGCCGGCACGTCGACCTGGTGGCGGTAGACGGCGTTGAGGACGCTGCCGAGCACGGTGGTCCCGAGCACGGCCCCCACCTCGTACGCCGTCTCGGAGATGGCCGAAGCGGCGCCGGTCCGGTGCGGCGGGGCGGCGGACAGGATCGCGTCGTTCGTGAGCGTCTCGGCCAGGCCGGCGCCCGCGCACAGCACGGCGAAGGCGACGGCGAGCTGGACGGCCTGGGCCGTCCCCGTCCCGGAGCCGAGCAGGGCCATGACGGCGTACCCGGCGGTCCCGAGCAGCAGACCCGTGGCGATGAGCAGGTCCAGGCGCAGCCGTCGGGCCAGCCGGGCGGCGATCAGCCCGGAGGCGAAGGTCACGACGGCGCCCGGCAGCAGGAGCAGACCCGCGTCCAGCGGCCGCAGGCCCAGGACGAGCTGCAGGTACTGCGAGACGGCGAAGAGCATCCCGGTCATCCCGCAGATGCTCATGAGGTTGGCGAGCACCGAGGAGCGGAAGACGGGCAGGCGGAACAGGTCCACGTCGAGCAGCGGCTCGGACAGGTGGAGCTGGCGGCGCACGAACAGGACGCCCAGGCCGATCCCGGCGAGGAACGTCGCGACGGGCACGGCGGCCAGGCCGTGCTCGGCCAGCGTCTTGACGCCGTAGACGAGGGACGTCAGCGCCAGCACGGAGACGACGACGCTGAGGACGTCGAGACGGCCGTGCACCCCGCCGCCGCGGTGCTCGCGCACGACGAGCGGTGCGAGGACGAGCAGCAGCACCATGAACGGCACGTTGAGCAGGAAGACCGAACCCCACCAGAAGTGCTCGAGCAGCCAGCCGCCGACGATCGGGCCGAGCGCGCCACCGGCGGCGAACCCGCCGGCCCAGACGGCGAAGGCCGTCCGTCGCTGCTCCCGGTCGGTGAACGTGCTGCGCAGCAACGACAACGTGGACGGCATGAGCGTCGCGCCGAAGATCCCGAGGGCCACGCGCGCGGCGATGAGCGCGGTCGCGGAGTCGGCGAAGGCGGCGAACAGCGACACCAGGCCGAAGCCGGCGGAGCCGATGAGCAGGAGCTTGCGGGCGCCGTGGCGATCGCCGAGCGTGCCCATGGTGACGAGCAGGCCGGCGATCGCCAGGGAGTACCCGTCGACGATCCAGAGCAGCTGGGTGCCGGTGGGCGAGACGGCCTCGCTGATCGCGGGCAGCGCGAAGCTGAGGACCGTCATGTCGATCGAGATGATCAGCACCGGCAGGACGAGCACGGCCAGGGCAGCCCACTGGCGGGCGCTCGGGCGAGCGGGGCGGGGGGAGACCGGCTGGGCGGTCGTGGTGTTCACGGTTCCTCGGTTCGTCGAGTTGGCGTCGACGCCACTGTACCGTCCGGACGGTACAGTCGGCGAGTCGATAAACTCGGCCGGTGCCCAGGGACCCCCTCGCGACCCGCGACCGCCTCGTCGACGCCTTCGCGAGCATCGTCGTCAGCACCGGCGCCCGGTCGGCGACGCTCGAGGCCGTGGCCGCCCGGGCGGGCGTCTCCAAGGGCGGGCTGCTCTACCACTTCGCCTCCAAGGACGCCCTCGTCGACGGCCTCGTCACGCGCTTCGAGCGCTTCGCCCGCGAGGACCTCGAGCAGATGCGGGTCGCCCCGGAGGGCCCGGCGGAGTACTACGTGCGCACGTCGGCGACGGAGGCCGTCTCCCTCGCGGGCGGCAGCGACCCGGACCCGCTGAGCACCGCGCTCGTCGCGATGCTGCGCCTGGCCCAGGAGGGCGACTCCCGGGCCAGCGAGGTCTTCACGGCCGTCAACGACGGCTGGCGCGAGCTCATCGAGGACCAGCTCGGCGGCGACCGCGGCCTGGCCCGGATGGTGCAGCTCATCGGTGACGGCCTGTGGGGTTCGGCATCCATGGGCATCCCCGTCACCGACCTGGAGGAGATCCTCGAGCAGGTCCGGCACCTCGTCGCGTCGAGCCGCCACGCCGCACCGTCCGCCTGAGCCACCCGATCGGACGCTCGTCCCGGCGCCCGTCGCCGCCGATCACCTCGGGAGTGGTTCGGCAGGTGGCGAAGGGACGAGGTGGGCCGGTGCAGCTCGACGCGCAGGAGACCGCGACGGCGCGGTTCCTGGACGGCTTCCCGGACCCGACGTGGTCGGTGGACCCGACGGGTCGCCTCTGCGCCTGGAACCGCGCCGCCGAGTCCGTCCTCGGCGTGCCCGCGGTGGCCGTCCTGGGCCGGTACCCGCAGGAGGTGTTCGCCACGGTCCCGCTGGAGACCGGACCCGTCGACCTCCGCGACGCCGACGGCCGGGTCGTCAGCGGCTCCGCCGTCCTCTGGTCCGACGGCGACCTGCGGCACACGTCGGTGCGCGTCTGCCGCGGTGACGTCGGCGTCGTGAGCCGCCGCCTGCTCGAGGGACTCCTCGAGCACGTCGGGGACGCGATCGTCACCGTCGACCCCCAGGGCCTCGTCCAGCTGCTCAACAAGGGGGCCGAGCGCCTCTACGGCGTCCGCGCCGCGGACCTCGTCGGCCGCCACGTCCGCGGGCTGTGCCGCGACGACGACGGGATCGAGGAGTACCTCGACGCCGTGCGCCGCGAGCTCGTCGCGGGCCGCACCTGGTCCGGGGTCGAGGTGGAGCTGGTGACCGCTTCCGGACGCTCCCTCGTCGTCGAGTCCGCCGCCACGGCGCTGTTCGACGGGCACGGCGGGTACGCCGGCGCCGTCCTCGTCAGCCGCGACGTCACCCCCGTCCGGGAGCTGGAGCAGTCCCTGCGCGCGGCCACCCGCGCCCTGCGCGACCGCGCCTCCCAGATGGCCAAGGCCACGCACCGCGACGCGCTGACGGGTGTCGCCGCGCGCAGCCTGCTGCAGGAGCGGCTCTCGGCCGCCCTCGGTGCCGCCGTCGACGCCGACGAACCGGTCTGCGTGCTGGCCGCGGACCTCGACGGCTTCCGCGCCGTCAACGACTCCTACGGCCTGGCCGCCGGCGACGCGCTGCTCATCGCCTTCGCCGCGCACCTGCGCTCGGCCCTGCCGCCGAGCGCGACCGCGGGCCGGCTGGGCGCCGACGAGTTCGCCGTCGTCCTGCCCGGCACCGGCGAGGAGCAGGCCGAGCGCATCGCGGCCGTCGTCCGCGCGTGGACGCCGCCGGCGCCGCTGCCCGCGCGCGGCCGCCGCGCCGACGACCGGGCCGTCGGCGTCACCGTGGGGGTCGTCCGGGCCACCCCGGTGGAGTGCCGGTCGCCCTTCGACACGGGCGTGCGGTCGGTCCTGCAGCGGGTCGAGGACGCCGTCGCCGCCCAGAAGAGCGGGGGCGACGGTGCCCGACGTCGTGCGTCCGACCGTGCGTCCGACCGTGCGTCCGACACGGCGTCGTAGACGTCGGACGTTCCCCTACGCTGACTCCGTGGACGGACCCGCGACCGGAGGCGTGCGCGCGCTGCGCACCGCGGTCGTGACGGTCGTCGTCCTCGCCCTGGCGGTGCTCGCCCACGTCGCCGGGGGCGGGCACGTGCCGTCCGGACCGGCCGCCGGTGCCGCGGTCGTCGCCGTCGCCCTCGTCGCGCACGTCGCCACCCGCCGGCAGCTCACGACGGCCGCGTTGCTCGCCCTGCTCGGCGCGGGCCAGTTCGTCCTGCACCACGTCTTCATGGCCCTCGACGCGGCCCGCGGGCCCGTCGACGCCACCGCGATGCCGATGGCGACGCCCGGCCACGGGCACCCGGTGGCCCTCCTCGCGGTCCTCCCAGAGGGGTCCGCCGGGGCGTCCGGCCTGGCGGTCGGCGTGGACCTCGGTCCGGTGGTCCTGACCCCGATGCTCGCCTCCCACGTCGTCGCCACCCTCCTCACCGCCGTCGCCCTGGCCGGCGGGGAGCGCGCCCTGTGGCGCCTCTGGGCCTGGCTCGTGCCGCTGGTCGTGGCCCTGTCGGTCCGCTGCACCGTCGTCGCGGTGCGGCTCGCTCGCGCGTCCGCGGACGGGGAGCACCGGCCGGTCCACGAGGCCGTCCTCGCCCGGGTCCTGCCGCGGCGCGGTCCGCCGGTCGCCGCCGCCCGCTGAGCTCGACCGGTCACCGACCCGTCGCTCGGCGGCGACCCCGCCGCCCACCTCGACCATCCCGCCGGGCCCCGCCCCGTCGCCCCACGACCACGCGTCGGGGGCGTGACCGCGCCGCGCCCGCGGGCACCACCCGTGAGGACCCCTCGTGCCTGCCGACGACCTGCTGACCCCTGCCCCCTCGACCGTCCCGCCCACCCCGCCCCGGCCCTCCCCGTGGGCGGCGCTGCGCCCACTCGTGCTCCGCCTGCACTTCTGCGCCGGGGTCCTCGTCGCCCCGTTCCTGCTCGTCGCCGCCGTCAGCGGCACGCTGTACGCTGCCACCCCGCAGCTCGAGGACGCCGTCCACCGGCACCAGCTGCACGTCGTCCCGTCGGCGACGCAGGTCTCCCTGGCCGACCAGGTCCGGGCCGCGGTCGACGCCCGCGGCGGTGGCGAACCGGTGGCCGTCCGGCCCGCGCCCACCCCGTCCGACACCACCCGTGTCCTGTTCGCCGACCCCTCGCTGGGCGAGTCCGAGCGCCGGGCCGTCTTCGTCGACCCCGGCACCGGTCGCGTGCGCGGCGAGCTCACGGTCTACGGCACCAGCGGCATCCTGCCGCTGCGGACGTGGGTCGACCAGCTGCACCGCAACCTGCACCTCGGGGAACCGGGCCGGCTCTACAGCGAGCTCGCCGCGTCCTGGCTGTGGGTGCTGGCGCTGTCCGGTCTCGGCCTGTACGCCGCCCGGCGGGTGGGGGCGCGCCGTGTCCAGCGTCCGACGGTGCGGGGCAGCCGCGCGCGGACGCGGACCCTGCACGCCGTCGTCGGGACGTGGCTCGCGGTCGGTCTCCTGGGGCTCTCGGCGACGGGCCTGACCTGGTCCACGTACGCGGGGGAGCGGGTCACGGCGCTGCGCAGTGCGCTGTCCTGGCAGACGCCCGTCGTGGACACGAGTGCGACGGGGCACCAGGGACACGCAGACCACCAGGGTCATGCCGCAGCCAGTTCCGCTGGGGCCGCCGTGGCGACCACCCCCGACGCCTTCGCGCAGGTCCTGGCGACAGCCCGCGTCGCCGGGCTGACGGCCGGCAAGATCGAGGTCAAGGCCCCGGTCGCGCCGGGTGCGGCGTGGAAGGTCGACGAGGTCGACCGCGGCCTGCACACCCAGGTCGACTCCGCCGCGATCACCCTCACGACCACGAGCTCGGGGGCGCTCGACGCGCAGGTGGTGGACGTCGTCCGCTTCGAGGACTACCCGCTCATGGCCAAGCTGGCCCGCTGGGGCATCGACCTGCACACCGGGTCCTTCGGGCTCGGCAACCAGCTCGTGCTGCTCGCGCTGGGCCTGGGGCTGACCGCAGTCGTCGTGTGGGGCTACCGCATGTGGTGGCAGCGCCGCCCGGACCCGGCCCGGCGCCTCGCCGTCGGGCCGCCCGCCCCCCGCGGTGCCTGGCGGCAGCTGTCGCGCCCGGTGCTGGTCGCCGTCGTGCTCGTCACCGCGGTCGTCGGGTGGGCGGTGCCGCTGCTCGGGGTGTCGTTGGTGGCGTTCCTCGTGCTGGACGTCGCGACGGGAGTCCTGCGGCGGGGGCGCACGGTGTCCTGACGTCAGCCGGTCCGGGGGGCGCGGGTGGACCGGACGACGGCCACCGCCCCCACCCCGGCCAGGCAGGTCAGCGCCCCGGCGACGGTCAGCACCGCCCAGACCACGAGTCCGAGGCTGTCGGACGCGGCCAGGGGCGCGGCGGCCAGGGGGGCCGCGGGCGGCAGTGCGAGCGGGGCGCCCCCCAGCGGCCGACGCGCGTCCGGTTCGCCGTCCCGCAGCGGCCACCAGCCGACGGGGAGCAGCCAGGCCGCGCCGCCGAGCGCGGCGTACGCGCCGTCCACCACGACCCACGGGTCCCGGAGGCTGGTGAGGACGACAGCCAGGCCGGCACCGGCGGCGGTCGTCGCCACCCCGGTGAACGGCCGGGTGGCGCGGTCGGCCACCCACCCGCCACGCCGCGACGACGGCGGTGCCCACCGCCCCGGCGGCCACCGCCCGGAGCCAGGTCCGCTGCCGCTGCACCCCGGCACTCTGGCGCGTGCCCCGGCCCCCTCGGTGCGCCCGCGGCGGGCGTCGCCCCGGGCGGACCGCTGCCTGCACCGGGAGTGAGTCGTCGTCGTGGGCTCAGGCCGACGCGACCCGCTCGGCGTCGGCGGCCACCAGCTCGGCGTACCGGCCCCCGGCCGCCAGGAGCTCGTCGTGCGTGCCGCGCTCGACGACCCGGCCGTGGTCGAGGACGACGATCTGGTCGGCGTCCCGGACCGTGGAGAGCCGGTGGGCGATGGTGATCGTCGTCCGGCCCGCCGACAGCTCTGCCAGCGCCGCGGCCATCGCCCGCTCCGTGCGGGTGTCCAGGGCGGACGTCGCCTCGTCGAGGAGCAGGACGGGCGGGTCCCGCAGCACGGTGCGGGCCAGCGCGATCCGCTGCTTCTCCCCGCCCGAGAACCGGTACCCGCGCTCGCCGACGACGGTGTCGAAGCCCTGCGGGAGCGCGTCCAGCACGTCCTCGACCTGCGCGATCCGCGCGGCCCGGCGCAGCTCGGAGTCCGTCGCGTCCGGTTTCGCGAAGCGCAGGTTGTCCGCGACGGAGGCGTGGAGCAGGAACGTCTCCTGGGTCACGACGCCGACGGCGTCCGACAGCGACCGGGCGGTGAGGTCGCGCACGTCGACGCCGTCGAGGCGGACCGCGCCCGCGTCCACGTCGTACAGCCGGGCGAGCAGGTAGCCGAGGGTCGTCTTGCCCGATCCGGTGGCCCCGACGACCGCCAGCGACGAGCCCGCCGGCACGTCCAGCGTGACCCCCGCGACGGTGGGCCGCTCGGCGCCCGGGTAGCCGAAGGACACGTCCTCGAACCGCACGTGCCCGCGCGGGTTCGGCAGGGTGCGGGCGCCGGGTCGCTCCTCGACCTCGACGGGGGTGTCGAGGTACTCGAAGACACGGGCGAACAGCGCCATCGACGCGTGCAGGCGCACGACGATCCGCAGCAGCGCGCCGAGCGGGCGGAAGAGCTGCCCCTGCAGGGTCACGAGCGCGACGAGCGTCCCGATGCTGAGCGCCGTCCCCGTGCCGCGGATCCACCCGCCGAGCAGGTACGTGAGCGCGGGGACGGCCGCCATCGTCAGCGTGATGAGCGACCACTGCCAGCGGCCGGCCATCTCCGACCCGACCTCGAGGCGGGCGACGTCGTCGGACTGGGCCGTGAAGCGCTCGACGACCTCGGGCGTGCGACCGGTCGTGCGGGTCAGCAGGATCCCGGAGATCGACAGCGTCTCCTCGACCGTCGCCGACATCTCGGCGAGCTGGCGCTGGCGCTGCGCCGTGATCCGCCGGCGCAGGCGTCCGACGCGGCGGTTCAGCCACACCGAGAACGGCAGCACGCAGAAGGAGAAGAGCGCGAGGCGCCAGTCCAGGGCGAGCATCGCCACGACGGTGACGACGACGGTCGCGAGGTTCTGGACCAGGTCCGCGCCCGTGCTGGTCACCACGGTCTGCATGGCGCCGATGTCGTTGGCGATGCGCGACTGCACCTCACCCGTGCGGGTGCGGGCGAAGAAGCCCAGCGACATCCGCTGCAGGTGCGAGTACAGCGAGGTCCGCAGGCCGTGCATGACGGCCTGCCCGACGCGCGTCGTCAGCAGGCCCTGGACGACGTCGAGGGCGGTGCCGACGGCGACGATGCCGACGAGGCCGGCCGCCAGCCAGGCCAGCAGCCGCAGGTCGCCCTGCGGCAGGGCCACGTCGACGACCTCGCGGATGAGGAACGGCGAGGCCACGCCCGCGACGGCGGAGCAGGCGATGAGGACGGCGACGACGGCTAGCGTCCGCGCGTGCGGGCGGAACAGCCGCAGCACACGGGCCACCTCGTCGCGACGGGGCCGGTCCAGGCCGGTCGTGTCGGTCTTCCCCGGCCGGAAGGGATCGCGTTGGGGGTCTCCGCGCACGGACTCACCTCTTTCTTGTGGTCACCTCACAGTGAGGTTACCTCATAGACGGTAGGGTGCGGGGGTGGACGACCTCGACGGGGACCTGCTGGAGACGCTGCGTTCGGTGCAGTGGCGGCTGCGGCGCGGAGCCCACGGCGACGTCGAGGACCTCGGCATCACCCCCGCGCAGGGCCGGGTGCTGCGCGTGGTCGGGCGGTGCGAGGAGCCCCCGCGCATGGGGGAGGTCGCCCTCCGGCTGCACATCGCTCCCCGCTCGCTCACCGACCTCGTCGACCCCCTCGAGCAGGCCGGGCTGCTGCGCCGGACGCCCGACCCCGCCAACCGTCGTTCCGTCCTGCTGGACCTGACCCCGGCCGGGACGTCCGTCCTCGAGGAGCTGCGCCGCCGCTCGCGGGCGACGGCGACCCGGGCGCTCGGGGTGCTGCCCGTGGAGGACCGGCAGCAGCTGCTCGAGCTCCTGCGCCGGGTCGAGGCGGCGCTCGCCGGCCCCGCGGAGTGAGATCGATCCTCACTGAGCGCCGACACCCCACTACAGTCTGTCCCGGACAGTCCGTCGAGGGAGGTGTCGAGCGTGCTGGAGCCCGCCGGGCCCCCCTCCACCCGTGGAGCGGTGCGTGAGGTCCAGGTCGACCTCGCCCTCGACGCCGCGCGGGTCGCCCTGTTCGAGTACGACCTGCGCACGGGCGAACTGACGGCCGACGACCGCCTCGCCGGCTTGCTGGGGACCCCCGACGAACCGACCGCCACGGGCTTCGCCGACCGGTTCGCCGAGCTGGTGGGCCCGGCCGAGACGCACCGGTTCCGCGATGCGGTGACGCGCGCCGTCGAGGCGGCGGCACCGTTCCACGTGGAACTGCGCGTGCGGCCCGGCGGCGGCCGTCCGGCGTGGGTGGGCGTCCGGGGTCGGGTCGTGCTCGACGGTCACCGGCCCGCCCGGCTGCTTGGCGTCGTGCACGACACGACGGCCGACCACGTCGTCAGCGCGGCCAGCGCCCTGGAGTCCCTGCCGGCCGCCTACTACGCGCTCGACCACGGCGGGCTGCTGCGCTCCCTCAACGGCGAGGCCGAACGGCTCACGGGTCGGCCGCGCGACGAGCTGCTCGGCCGGCCGTGGGGCGACGTCTTCCCCCTGGCGTCCGGGTCCGAGGCCGACCGCGTCCTGCAGTCCGTCGAGCGGACCGGCCGCGCCGAGACGGTCGAGCTCCTGCACCCCGAACCCCTGTCGCTGTGGTGCGAGTTGCGGGCCTGGCCCGACGGTGAGGGCACGAGCGTCCTGCTCCTGCCGGCCGCCGCCCGTCGCGAGGCCGAGGAGGCGGCGCAGCGGGCGCGGACCCAGGTCCAGGTCCTGACCCGCGTCGGCTCCCACCTGTCCGGAACGCTCGACGCCGAGACGGCCGTGTCCCGGCTGTCCGGGATCCTCGTGCCCGTCCTGGGGGACTGGTGCATCGTCTCGGTCGTCGAGGGCCAGTCCACGCTGCGCGACGTCGGCTGCCAGCACGCCGACCCGACGCGGCAGGACCTCCTCGAGGCCTACCAGGGGCAGCGGATGCGCGCCCTCGTCGGGCACAACCCCGGCGGACCGCCCTTCATCCTCGAAGCCGTGCGCACCGGCCGGCCGGTGACCCTGCCGACCCCGGCCGTCGCGACGATCCAGCAGCTCGTCGGGCCCGGCCCCGCCCGGGAGGCGGTGACCGCCCTCGACCCCGAGCACGTCGTCGTCCTCCCGCTCCGGGCCCGCGGCCGGACCGTCGGGCTGGTGACGCTGGCGCGGGACCACGGCCGGCGCCCCTTCGACCCCGAGGACCTCGCCACGATCTCCGGCGTCGCCGAGCGGGCCGCCCTGGCCCTGGACACCGCCCGCCTCTACGGGCAGCAGCAGCGCATCGCCGAGGGGCTGCAGCGCGACCTGCTCACCCCGCCCGCGCAGTCCCCGCACTGGCAGACGGCCGTGCGCTACCGGCCGGCGGCGCGCGTCGCGCAGGTCGGCGGCGACTGGTACGACGCCTTCCACCAGCCGGACGGCACGACGACCCTCGTCATCGGGGACGTCGTCGGCCACGACACGGCCGCGGCCGCCGCCATGGGACAGCTGCGGAACCTGTTGCGGGGCATCGCCTTCGCCGCCCCCGACGGACCGGCGGCCCTGCTGCGGCGGCTGGACGCCGCCGTGGCGGGCCTGGGCGTGGGGACGCTGGCGACCGTCCTGGTGGGCCGTCTGCAACCCCGCCCGGACGGGGTCGTCCTGGAGTTCTCCAGCGCCGGTCATCCCGCCCCGGTCGTGCTGCAGCGGGGCGGCACCGCGGTCCCCCTCGTCGTCGCCGAGGGGAGCGAGGGACCGGACCTCCTCCTCGGCATCGACCCGACGACCCCCCGCCACGACGGTGAGGTCGTGCTGCGGCCCGGCGACACCGTCCTCTTCCACACCGACGGCCTCGTCGAGCGTCGCGACCAGAGCCTGGACGAGGGCACGACGCTGCTGCTCGCGGCGATCGAACGCAACGCGCACCGCGACCTCGAGGACCTGTGCGACGCCGTCCTCGACGAGATGCTGCCCGAGCGGCCCGAGGACGACGTCGCCGTCGTGGCGGTTCGCACCCGGAGTTGACCCGCCGTCGGCCAGAATCACCGACTGTGAGCACCACGCCCGGCGACCTGTCCCGTCGATCCGTCGCCTGGCGCGTGGCGGCGCTGGGAGCCGGCGTCGCCGTCCTCCTCGGCGGCCAGCTGACCGACACCAACGACTGGTTCCCGCTCGGCTCCTTGTCCCAGTACGCCAGCCCGCGCCCCGCGGACGGCAGCGTCGTCTCCACGTCGCTGGAGGGCACCACGGTCGACGGCCGGGTCGTCCAGGTGCCGCTGAGTCCCGCCGCGGTCGGACTGTCGCGCGCCGAGCTGGAGGCGCAGGGGCAGCGGGTCATCGCCGACCCGGCCCTGCTGGGGGACATCGCCCGGTCCCGGGCGGCCCTGCACCCGGGCGCGGACCGGCTGCGGCAGCTGCGCCTCGTCCGCAGCGAGCAGCAGATGCGCGACGCCCGCCTCGTGGGCCCGACCGAGGTCCGCGTGCTCGCCACCTGGACCGCCGCGTGAACGGCGTCGGGAGCAGCGTGGGGGGCCGGGTGTCGCGCTTCCTCGTCCCCGCCCTGCCCGTCGCCAGGGTCGCGTGGCTGCGCGTCGTGCTGGCCACGTTCGCGCTGGTCGACGCCACGCTCATCACGAACCACGTCCTCGAGCACGTCCACATCGGGGCCTTCTGGCGTCCCACGCTCGTCGGCCGCGTGCTGCACCTGCCGGCGCCGACGACGGTGACCGCCTCCCTCGCGCTCGCCGCGATGGCCCTCGGCGTCGTCCTGGCGCTGCCCCGGCGGACCCGCTACCTGGCCGGGTGGCTGAGCTCGCTCGGCTACCTGTCCTGGGTGCTGTGGTCGATGGGTTTCGGCTACGTGGCGCACGACCACATGGCGATCGTCGTCGGGATGGTCGTCCTGCTGACCGCCGGCCGCGCCGACTTCGAGGACCAGCGCACGAGTCGCGCCGCCGGCTGGGCGCTGCGCTGCGTGCAGGTCGCGACCGTCATGACGTACGCGGGGTCGGCCGTCAGCAAGTGCGTCCGCAGCGGCACGCCGTGGGCCTGGGCCAACGGCGCGGTCACCGTCTGGGCCGTCACCCGGCGCGGGTCGACGCTCGGCGACTGGGTCGGTCGCTTCCCCGCCTTCCTCGTCGCCGTGCAGTGGACGGTGCTGGTCTGCGAGTTCCTCGCCCCCGTCGCCCTGTGGCTGCGCGGCAAGAAGCTCTACGTCGCGTTCGGCGCCGCGATGCTCTTCCACCTCTCGACCTGGCTGACCCTCGGCATCCACTTCCTGCCGACGGTCGTGTGCTGGGCCGCCTTCCTGCCGCTGGAGCGCCTCGGCGCGTTCCGCCGGGTCCGGCCGGTGGCGGGCGAGCCGGTGCGGGAGCCGGTCTGACCCTCCGGCGCCCCCTCGTCCTGACCGGCGGCCCGGCGGTGGGACGACGACGGGCCGGGCGCTCGCGAGCGCCCGACCGGCCGCGGAGAGGGGTTCGACGTCGTCCTGCCCGACGTCCTCGTCATCCCCTTCGAGAGGCGCGCCGCCACCCGGCCGGTGTGGCTGACCGATGAGGAGTTCGCCTGGCTGCACCGCCGGGACGCGGCCGACCCACCGGAGGCCGACGTCCGGCTCGACGTCGCGGGGCTGGCCCTCGCAGCGCAGGTCGCGGCCGTCGAGGAGGTCTGGGCGCGGGGCTGAGGCGTCACCGCATCCGCTCCCGCAGCGATCGCCGGTCCAGCGCTGCCTCGGCCAGCGTCAGCAACTCACCGAGAGGCATCGGCAGCTCGGCGTCGAGGTCGGCGACGGCGGCCTCCGTCGTCCGCCACTCCCGCTCCAGCACCGGGACGAGGTCGCGTGCGCGCTCGGTGAGGTCCACGACGCGCTCGCGGCCGTCCACCCCGCGGGCCGCCCGCAGCCACCCGTCGCGCCGCATCTGCGCGACGGTCTGGCTGGCGGCGGAGTGCGTCACCCCCGTCGCCTCCGCGACCCCGCTGATGGTCAGCGGGCCGTGCGCGAGGACGGCCCGCACGACGGGGGAGTACCGCGGGCGGTGCCCCTCCAGCCCCAGCTCGGCGCCGAGGTCGGCGACGTCGCGCTCGAGCCGGTCGAGCAGCCGCCGCAGCTGCGTCCCCAGGCCTGTGACCTGCGCGGTCACGGCGTACCGGCGAAGCGGTCGGTGGCGGCGGTGACGGGGGCGAGGAACGCGTCGCCGCCGTGCCCGGCGTCCTCCACGACGACGAGCTCGCTGCCGGGCCAGGCCCCGTGCAACCGCCAGGCGGTGTCGAGCGGGCTGGACACGTCGAGCCGGCCGTGGACGAGGACACCCGGGATGCCGGCGAGCCGGTCCGCGCCCGCGACGAGGTCACCGCCCGGGGCGAGGTCGGCGAGGAACCCCGCGGCGGCGAAGTAGTGCGTGACGAGCCGCGCGAACGCGAGGCGGAACGCCGGGTCCTCGTAGCGCGGGTTCGGCTGGTGACCGGGGACCAGGGAGACGTGGACGTCCTCCCAGGTGCACCAGTCCCGGGCCGCCCGGGCCCGGACGCCCGGGTCGGGGTCGTGCAGCAGCCTGGCGTAGGCGGCGGCGAGGTCGCCGTCGCGGTCGGCCGGCGGGACGGCGTCGCGGAACGCCTCCCACTCGCGCGGGAAGACGCGGCCGACGTCGCGGGTGATCCAGTCGACCTCCCGCCGCGTCGTCGTCGCCACGGAGAACAGGACGAGCGCCCGGACCCGGTCGGGGTGCTGCTGCGCGTAGGCGAGCCCGAGCGTGCTGCCCCACGACGCCCCGAGGACGAGCCACCGCTCGACGTCGAGGTGCTCGCGGAGTCGTTCGACGTCGGCGAGCAGGTGCGGAGTGGTGTTGGCGGACAGGTCGACGACGTCGTCGGCGGCCGACGGGGTGCTGGAACCGCAGTTCCGCTGGTCGAACTGGACGATCCGGTAGCGAGCCGGGTCCAGGTACCGCCGCCACCCGGGCGTCGCCCGCCCACCCGGCCCGCCGTGCAGGACGACGGCGGGGGTGCCGGCCGGGTTCCCGCTGACCCACCACGCGACGTGGTGGCCGTCGCCGACGTCGAGCACCCCCTGCGCGTGCGGTGCGCCCTCCGGGTAGCCGGCCACGGTTCCTCCTCCGATGCAACAGTGCTGTTGCATCGAATGCTAGGGGGAGAAGACGCCCCAGCAGATCGGGTCCCGCCGCTCCTGGTCCTCCAGGACCAGGGACCGGACCTGCGCCGGCAGCCGGTCCCGCTGCCGGTCCCGTTCGCGCCGACCCGCCTCGACCCCCGCGTCGGCGGCGACGGCCTTGATCG
Source organism: Kineococcus sp. DHX-1 (assembly GCF_042473625.1). Classification (GTDB taxonomy): domain Bacteria; phylum Actinomycetota; class Actinomycetes; order Actinomycetales; family Kineococcaceae; genus Kineococcus. The sequence continues at coordinate 4,673,741 of NZ_CP170445.1, forward strand.
CGTAGGCGGCCGCGCCGAGGTCGTGCTCGGCGACGTGGGCCACGCACGCGGCCTGCCCCGCGGCGTAGGCGGCGAAGCGGGCCGCCCCGCGCAGGGGCCGGGCCGCGCCCATCGCGTGCCCGCCGAGGGCCCGGCACTCCATCATCGGCAGCGACCCCGCCACCCAGGCCCGGGCCGCGTCGACGGCCTCGCGCGGCCGCCGGTCCTCCGGGCGCTCGCGCTCGAACAGCTGCAGGACGTGCTCGGCGCAGTCCGACGCCCACAGCGCCAGCAGGTGGTGGTCCTCGTCCGTCAGGGAGCCGCCGCGGCGGACGGTGACCAGGCGCGGGTCGCGGTCGGCCGGCAGGATCACCGGGCCCCCAGTCGCCGCACGTCCCAGACGTGGTGCAGCGCCCCGTGGCGGTTGCGCAGCGCGACGTCGCGCACGCTCAGCTCGCCGTGCCGGGGGTGGCGGACGACGGCCCCGCGGGCCTGCGCCTCCCGGACGACGTCGCACCAGTCCTCCGCCGCCCGCCGCACCGCCCACAGCGCCGCCCCGGGACCGAAGGAGGAGTAGCGCCGGCCTCGGCGAGCTCGTCCGCGTCGTGCCCGGCGGGGACGACCGGGTCGCCCGCGAGCGCCGCCACCAGCCGTTCCGACCAGGACCGCAGGGTGTCGGCGACGTGGACGACGTGCTCGGGCCCGGACCAACTGTTCGTCGGCGGACCCGCGAGCGGCAGGACGAGCGCGAACTCCCACGGCACCCGCGCGACGTCGTCGACGGCCTGCTCGACGCCCACGCTCCACGACGTCCCGCACTCCCGGCACGCGTCGCCGTGGACGTCCTCCCACCACCTCACGCGCGCACCCACGGGTCCTGCGGTCGCCGGCCCGGGACGAACCCGACCGACTCCGCCAGCGCTCCCGCCTCCGCCAGGCCGTGTCCGACGGCGCCGGCGTGGTGGGCGTCGCTGCCGAACGTCAGGCGCTCCCCGCCCTCCTGCACCCACCACCGCAGGACGATCGGGTGCAGCGGGAGCCGGGTGTTGTACTCGAGGGCCCGCTGTGTCGAGGCGAGCGCGCGCAGGGCGGTGCGCAGTTCCTCCTCGAACTCCGCGGGGTCGAACTCGCCGGGCCAGCTGCGGACGGGGTAGTCGATGTGCGCGAACGTGTCGAAGTCCGCCGTCGTCATCCGGCACACCTCGGCGAGGTAGTCGCGGAACACGTCCGCCGCGGGGCGGCTCTCGGTGAGGAGCCACGGTTCGGCGTACGCCTCCCCGTCCCAGAGGCAGTGCAGCGAGCCCACGACGCGGTCGACGGGTTCCAGTGCAGCGAGTTCGGTGGCGTGCAGGTGCGGCTGCCCGACCTCCCGGCCGCTGAGGACGACGAGGTCTGCGAACTCGGCGCGGCAGCGGTCCAGGCTCTCGCGGTAGGCGTCCGCGTCCGGCAGCGGCGCCCGCAGGATCCCGTCGACGACCAACTCGCCGTGCTCCTCGACGAGGAAACCCGCCCGGAACGGGGTGAGGTCGACGTGCTCGGTGAAGGCGACGGACGGCAGGCCCAGCGCGACCGCACGAGCGCACGTCTCCCGCATCGCGCCGACGTTCCGCGCGTCCCAGGAGAACTGGCTGTGCACGTGACCGTCCGGTGGCAGCACCTGACCAGCCTGTCAGCCGCCGCCCGGTGGCACCAGGGTCGGGAACGTTCGACGACACCAGGGGTGTCGCCGTGCACGTGACCGCCGGCCCGCAGTGGGGCGCGGGCAGCCACTCGCTGAACCGCTGGCGCCGTGGTTCCGGTCAGCCCCCGAGCACCAGGGCCAGGTGCAGCGCCAGCCGGTCCCGCCCGTCGTCGAGGTCGAACCCGCTGACGGCCGTGATCCGCCGCAGCCGGTGGTAGAGCGTCTGCCGGTGGATCGACAGCGCCTCGGCCGTGCGCTGCGCCGACCCGGCGAGGTCGAGGTAGGTCCGCGCCGTGAGCACGAGGTCTGGTTCGGCGGCGAGCAGCCGCCGCGCCCGCTCGTCGAGGACGACGTCCGCCAGCGCCGCCGGATCGCCGAGGGCGTGCAGCCGCAGCGCCCCGAGCCGTTCCCACTCCCGCACCCCGGCGCCGCCGGAGCGCAGCGCCGCGTCGGCCTGCTGCCACCCGGTGTGCGCGGACCCGGCGGCGACGACGCCCGACACCCCCACGGCCAGGCCCCCGGGGTGCTGGGACACGAGAGCGGCCGCGGCGCGTTCGGCGACGTCGCGCCCGCCCAGCGGCGCCGGGACGACGAGGGCCGCGCGGTGCCCGACGGCGGCGGACAGCACCGCGCGGGGGAGCAGCCAGCCGTTGACCGCCCCGGTCGGCCCGCCGTCGACGGGCGCGATCGCGACGACGGTCACCGTCGGGGGGAGCAGCCCGTCGCGCTGCAGCTCCTCCACGGCCCGCGCGCGTGACCCCGCGTCGGTGGACAGCAGTTCCCCGACGGCCCACGTCGTGCGGTCCGCCGTCCGGGCCCGCGTCGCGAGGTGCGCCGCGACGAGGTCGAGGGCGTCGCGCACGCGGTCGAGGTGCTCGGAACGGACCCGGTCGTGCGGGTCGAGCAGCCACAGGTAGCCGTACGTGACGCCGCGCCAGCGCACCGGGAGGCACCAGCGGGCCAGCCGTCCGGACGTCGTGTCGCCGGGGATGCGCAACGGACCGGTCGCACGGGCGATCCCGAACCCGGCGAACAGCTCCTGCACCCGCGGGTCGGAACGCCGGCGCAGGATCGAGCGTCGGCGCACGTCGTCGATGACCTCGTCGTGGCCGGAGCTGGCGACGAGCAGCAGGTCGCGGTCCTCGAGCGTCACCGGCGCCCCGGTGAGCTCGGCGACGGTGTCGACGAGGTCCTGCACCTGGTCCGTCGGGTTCACGACGGCATCATCCACCTGTACGACGCAGGCGGGGAAAGACGTGGCACGCGTCAGTGGCCCCCGTCACCACGGCGTTCTAGCGTCGAGGTGTGTTCGGACAACTCCTCCTGGGCGTCGCCGGCAACGACGGTGTGCGCCGGCTCGTGACCGGCAGCTCCCTCAGCCGGCCCGTCGTCTCCCGCTTCATCGCCGGCGACGACGTCGACGCGGCCGCCGGTGCGGTCCGCGACCTCACGGCGCAGGGCATCGCCGTGACCCTCGACCGGCTCGGCGAGGACATCACCGCGCCCGAGCAGGCCGACGAGACCGTCGCCGGCTACACCGAGCTCCTCCAGCGCCTCGCCGGCGAGGGACTCACGGCCGGCAACGAGATCTCGATCAAGCTCTCCGCCCTCGGCCAGGGCCTGGGCCCCGACGGTCCTCGCCGGGCGACCGAGCGCGCTCACCTCCTCGTCGAGCGGGCGCACGCCCTCGGCGTCGACGTCACCGTCGACATGGAGGACCACACGCGCGTCGACGACACCCTGACGACCGTCCGCGCGCTGCGCGCCGACTTCCCGCGCACCGGTTGCGTCCTGCAGGCGATGCTGCGCCGCACCGAGGGCGACGCCCGCGACCTCGCCCACGACGGTTCCCGCGTCCGCCTCGTCAAGGGCGCCTACAACGAACCGCCGGAGGTCGCGTACCCGGCGAAGGCCGACGTCGACAAGGCGTACGTCCGGTGCCTGCGGATCCTGCTCGACGGCGGCGCCTACCCGATGATCGCCACCCACGACCTGCGCATCGTCGCCCTCGCCGAGGACCTGCTGAGCGGCAAGCCCGCTGGTTCTGCGGAGTTCCAGATGCTCTACGGCATCCGCGCCGGTGAGCAGCAGCGCCTGGCCCGCGAGCACACCGTCCGCGTCTACGTCCCGTACGGCACCGACTGGTACGGCTACTTCTCCCGGCGCCTCGCCGAACGTCCCGCGAACCTCGCGTTCTTCGCCCGCTCCCTCGTCGCCGGCTGACGAGAAACCCCACGGAAGGAAAACCGTCGTGCAGTCCGTGACCGACGTCCCCGCCCCGCGCAACGAACCGATCCACGGGTACGCCCCCGGCAGCCCCGAGCGCAAGCTCCTCACCGACGCCCTCGCCGCGCACGTCGCGAACCCGGTGGAACTCACCCAGACCATCGGTGGGCAGGAGGTGTTCGGCGGCGGTGAGCGCGTCGACGTCGTCCAGCCGCACCAGCACGCCAGCGTCCTGGGCACGTTCGGGACGGCGACGCGGGACCAGGCCCGTGCCGCTGCGGACGCGGCGCTCGCCGCCCGCCGCGACTGGGCCGCGATGGACTACGACGACCGCGCCGCGGTGTTCCTGCGCGCGGCCGACCTGCTCGCCGGACCGTGGCGCGAGAGGATCGCCGCCGCCACCATGCTGGGGCAGTCCAAGACCGCGCAGCAGGCCGAGATCGACGCGCCCTGCGAACTCGTCGACTTCTGGCGCTTCAACGTAGCCTTCGGCCGCCGCCTGCTCGAGGAGCAGCCGATCTCGAGCCCCGGGGTCTGGAACCGCCTCGACCACCGCCCGCTCGAGGGTTTCGTCTACGCCATCACGCCGTTCAACTTCACGGCCATCGCCGGGAACCTGCCGACGGCCCCCGCCCTCATGGGGAACACCGTCGTCTGGAAACCCTCCCCGACGCAGACCCTCGCGGCCTGGCACACGATGAAGCTGCTCGAGGCCGCCGGCTTGCCGCCCGGTGTCGTGAACCTCGTCACCGGTGACGGCAAGGACGCCTCCGAGGTCCTGCTCGCCGACCCGAACCTCGCCGGGATCCACTTCACGGGCTCCACCGCGACGTTCCAGCACCTGTGGCGGACGGTCGGCGAGAACATCGCGGGCTACCGCACCTACCCGCGCCTGGTGGGGGAGACGGGCGGGAAGGACTTCGTCGTCGCGCACCCCTCGGCCGACCCCGCGACCCTGTCGACGGGTCTCACCCTGGGCGCGTTCGAGTACCAGGGGCAGAAGTGCTCGGCGGCCTCCCGCGCGTTCGTCCCGAAGTCCGTGTGGGACGTCATGGGCGAGGAGTTCCTCTCCACCGTGGACTCCCTGACCTACGGCGACGTCACCGACCTGTCGAACTTCGGCGGGGCCGTCATCGACGCCCGCAGCTACGCCAAGAACGTCGCCGCGATCGAGCGCGCCCGCAGCACCGACGGTCTGACGATCGCCGCCGGCGGGACGTACGACGACTCCGAGGGGTACTTCGTCCGCCCGACCGTCGTCCTGGGCCAGGACCCGTCCGACGACGCCTTCTGCAGCGAGTACTTCGGGCCGTTCCTCGCCGTCCACGTCTACGACGACTCCCGCCCCGGCGCCTGGGCCGACGTGCTGCGGACCGTCGACGAGGGCGCCCCGTACGGGCTGACCGGTTCGGTCATCGCGACCGACCGCACCGCCGTCTCCGAGGCCTCGCAGGCGCTGCGGTTTGCCGCCGGGAACTTCTACGTCAACGACAAGCCGACGGGCGCGGTCGTGGGACAGCAGCCGTTCGGGGGTTCCCGCGCCTCGGGCACCAACGACAAGGCCGGCTCGATCCTCAACCTCCAGCGGTGGACGAGCCCCCGGGCGATCAAGGAGACGTTCGTCGCGCCGACGACGCACGTGTACCCGCACATGCGCTGATTGGGAAGCCCGTCCGCGGGTAAGGGCCGGGCATGACTCAACCCACTGGGTCCGGGATCCGGACCGACGACCTCAGCGTGTCGCACGGCCCCGGGCCGACCCCGTCGACGGGCGAGCACCGGCGTGAGGAGTCCGTCGGGCAGCTCGTCAGCCAGCTCACCGAGCAGGTGTCCCGGTTGGTCAAGGACGAGGTGCAGCTGGCCAAGGTCGACCTGACCGCCAAGGGCAAGAAGGCCGGCATCGGGATCGGGATGTTCTCCGGTGCCGGCCTGCTCGCGTTCTTCGGGTTCGGGGCGCTGGTGACGACCGCGATCCTGGGGTTGGCGTACCTCGTGCCCGCGTGGGTGTCCGCGCTCATCGTGGGCGTCGTGCTCTTCGCCGTCGCCGCGGTGCTGGCGGTGATGGGCAAGAAGGAGGTCTCCGAGGCCACGCCGCCGGTGCCGCAGGCCGCTGTGGACGGCCTCAAGCAGGACGTCCAGACGGTGAAGGAGGGGCTGCACCGGTGAGCACCCCCACCCCCGGCACGGGCCCCGTCCCCACCGACCGCGACGCCCTCGTCGAGGACATCGAGAAGACCCGCGAGCGCCTCGCGCAGACCGCCGACGCCCTCGCCGCCAAGGCCGACGTCAAGGCGCAGGCCTCGGCGAAGGTGGAGGACCTCAAGGCGACGGCCCAGCACCGCGTCCGCGAGACCAGCGAACGGGCCCCCGGCACCCCGCCGCAGCAGACCGCCGTGCTCGTGGGCGCCATCGTCGCCGCGACGGCGTTCGCCGTGTGGCTCGTCGTCCGGAAGCGGTGAGCGCGCCGTGAACACCGCCAAGCTCGTCTACCGCCCCATCGGCCTGGCCACCGGCGCCCTCGGCGGCGTCCTGGCCGGGACGATCGTCAAGCAGGTGTGGCGCAAGGCCTCCGGCGAGGAGGACGCCCCCGACGCCCTGCAACACGAGTACCCGTGGAAGGAAGTGCTGCTCTCGGCGGCCCTCCAGGGCCTCGTCTTCGCCGTCGTCAAGGCCGCCTCCGACCGCGGCGGTGCGGTGCTGTTCGAGAAGCTCACCGGCTCCTGGCCGGGCGACTGAGCGTCCACACCCGGGCTGTGGACAGTGTGGACAACCCTGTGCACAGCGCCTCCGGCGTGGGGGGTCGTCGACGCATCGCGCCGAACCTAGGAGCGCGATGCGTCAACGACTCAGAAACCCCGCCCCGCGCAGTGACGCAGCGTCGACGTCAGCTCAGCTCCTTGCGCACGAGCGGCGCGACCTCGGTCCCCAGCAGCTCCACGGCCTTCATGACGTCCGCGTGCGGCATCGTCCCGGCGGACAGGTGCAGCATGAAGCGGTCGATCCCCAGGTGCTCGTGCTGGAAGAGGATCTTCTCCGCGACCTCCTCGGGCGATCCGACGAGCAGGGCGCCGCGGCGGCTGCGGGCGGCCTCGTACGACGTGTGCGAGAAGTACCCCCAGCCGCGCTCCTGCCCCAGCTGGTTCATGACGCCCTGGTAGGGCTTGAAGTGCACCGACGTCGCCTGCTGCGTCGTCGGGGCGACGAACCCGTGCGAGTGCGTCGCGATGCGCAGCACCGACTCGTCGTGCCCGGCCTTTCGCCCCGCCTGGCGGTAGAGGTCGGCCAGCGGGGCGAACTGCTCCGGCATGCCGCCGATGATCGCGATGGCCAGCGGCAGCCCGAGGGTCCCGGCGCGCACGACGGACTCGGGGTTGCCGCCGACGGCGATCCACACCGGCAGCTTCGGCTGGACGGGCAGGGGGAAGACGCCCAGCCCGGGGATCCCGGCGCGGTGCTTCCCGCCCGGCCACGTCACCGAGGAGGGGTTCTCCCGGATCGCGAGCAGCAGGTCCAGCTTCTCGGCGAACAGCTCGTCGTAGGCGTCGAGGTCGTACCCGAAGAGCGGGAACGACTCGATGAACGAGCCGCGGCCGGCCATGATCTCGGCGCGCCCGTCCGACAGCCCGTCCAACGTGGCGAACTGCTGGAACACCCGGACGGGGTCGTCGGAGGACAGCACGGTGACGGCCGTCGAGAGCCGGATGCGGGACGTGCGGGTCGCCGCGGCGGCCAGGACGACGGCCGGGGCGGACGCCGCGTAGTCGGGGCGGTGGTGCTCGCCGAGGCCGTAGACGTCGAGCCCGACCTGGTCGGCGAGCTCGATCTCCTCCACGACTTCCCGCAGCCGCTCGGCGTGCGAGATGGTCGTGCCCGTCCCCGGGTACGGCGTGGTCTCCGCGAACGCGCTGATCCCGATCTCCACGATGCCCAGCCCCTTGCTTGAAGTCTCAACGATACGAGATGAGCGTACCCGGGTTCAGCAGCAGAGCGCCACGACCGCGTGTCCCCGACAGCGTGACGTCCAGCCGGGTCGCGCGGGCCGGCCGGTCCCGCGTCGGGAACCAGGGCCGGTCCGGGGCGACGAGCACGAGCAGTCCCTCGTCGTCGCCGACGGCCGTGAACTGCGGCGACCCCGGCCCGCCGAACGTCCGCAGCCCCGCTCCGCGCGCCAGCCGCTCGCGCGCCGTCGGGACGCACGCCACGGGCACGCCGACCTCGCTGACGCCCAGCAGGTGCTCCGGCCCGAACGCCGCACCGCCGAGCCGGTGCGGGAGGCGACGCCGCGCGACCAGCTCGAGCACCGTGCCCCCCGGGGCGTCCTCGAAGTAGACCGAGCAGCCGTCCCACGAGGGTGACAGCTCCACGAGCCCGTCGCCCAGGACGGTCGCCCGGTCCCGCAGCCACGCCGACGCGACGGGTCCCGCGTCCCCGGGGACGCTGATCGCGAGGTGCTGCGTGCCGGGCTCCGCGGCGGGGTCGGGGACGAGCTGCAGCCGCGTCCAGCCCACCTCCACGACACAGCTGGCCTCAGCCTCGTGGACGGTCAGCCCGAGGGCGTCGCGCCAGAAGGCCGCGCTGCGGCGGACGTCGGGGACGGGGAGGACGACGTGGTCGATGCGCACGCAGGGCAGACCACCAGCTCCAGTGCGCTGCAGGTCAAGATGGGTGCGTGGCGGAGCTGCTGAGCATCGGGACGGTCGCGGCGCGGGCGGGGGTGTCCGTCGCGGCGCTGCGGCACTACGAGGAGCGCGGACTCGTGCACCCGGTGCGGGACGCCGCCGGCCGGCGCCGCTTCCCCCGCCACGTCCTGCGCCGCCTCGCGGTCGTCGCGGCGGGTCAGCGCGTCGGCCTGTCGCTGGCCGACATCGCCGAGGCCCTGTCGACGCTGCCGACCGACCGCGCCCCCTCGGCGCGGGAGTGGGCGGGCGTGGGGAAGCGGTGGCAGACCCTCCTCGACCAGCGCATCCGCGAGCTCCAGACCCTGCGGACGTCCCTCACGGGCTGCATCGGCTGCGGGTGCCTGTCGATGACCCGGTGCACCCTGTTCAACCCCCACGACGAGGCGGCCGCCGAGGGCGAGGGGTCTCGGTGGCTGCGCGCGGCGACCACGGACGGTGAGCCGACGGTCTAGATGGGCACTAGGTTCGGGACGTGGTCGCCCGTCTGCCCTTCGGAACCGCGGCGGACCTCCGTCGCGCGTACGAGGACGTCGACTGGTCGGCGACGGCGGTGGGGCACCCCGACTCCTGGCCCCGTGCGCTGCGCCGCGCGCTGGAGCTGGCGCTGGAGACCCGCTTCGCCATCGTCATCTGCTGGGGCCCGGACCTGGAGATGCTCTACAACCAGGCCTACGTGGAGATGATCGGCGACAAGCACCCCGCGGCGCTGGGTCGTCCGGTCCGGGACGTCTTCGCTGAGGCGTGGGACGACCTCGCTCCCCTCTTCGCGCAGGCCCGCTCCGGCGAGGCCGTCTGGTTCGAGGACATGCCGGTCGTCATGGACCGCCACGGGCACCCCGAGGAGACCTACTTCACGTTCTCCTACTCCCCGGTCCGCGACGACCGCGGCGAGATCGCCGGCGTCATGGACATCGCGGCCGAGACGACCCGCCAGGTGCAGGACCACCGGCGCCTCGAGCTGCTCACCCGGCTCGGCGACCTGGCCTCGGAGCTGCAGCCGCCCGTCGAGCTGGCCCGCAAGGCGCTCGACGTGCTGTCCACGGCCCCGCTGGACCTGCCCGCCGTCGACCTGCAGCTGCCCGGCGGTCCCACGACGCTGCCCTCCCCGCCGGCGCCCCTCTCGCCCCGGCAGGTGCTCGTCGAGGACACCGCCGACGGCCGGCTGGCCTGGGTGCGGATCCCTGCCGCGCTCGGCGGGGAGTCGCCCGGCGTGCTCGCCGCGCGCCTCAGCGAGCTGGTGCCCCTCGACGCGGCCTACCGCGACTTCCTGCGCCTGACCGCGGCCACCGTCGGTGACGCGCTGTCGGCCGCCGCGTCCTACGAGGCCGAACGCCGGCGCGCCGACCTGCAGGAGTGGCAGGCCCAGCGGCTCGCGGGGCTCGTCGCCGTCGCGCAGGCGCTGCCGACGGTCGACACCGAGGACGACGTCCTGCGCGTCCTCGGTCGTGGCGCTTCGGGGTTGCTAGGGGCCGACGGCATCGTCCTGGGCCTGCTCGAGGACGGTGCGCTCCGCGTGCGCGGTGACGAGCGCGACCCCGCCGTCGGGGCCCTCGGAGCCGCCCTGCGCGGGACGGCGGTCGTCTCCGACGACGGCGCGACCGCCTGGCCCCTGTGGGTGGGCGACCGCGTCATCGGCGCGCTGGGACTGTCCTGGCGGGGGCCGCGGGACCTGTCGGCCGAGGACACGGACCTGCTCACCGCGCTGGCCGCCTCGACGGCCCAGGCGCTGGACCGGGTGCGGGCCACGCAGGCCGAGCGCACCGCGGCCGCGGCCGTCCGGACGATGGCGGAGACGCTGCAGCGCAGCTTGTTGACGTCCGCGCCGCAGCCGGAGCACCTCGAGACGGCCGTCCGCTACCTCCCCGCCGCCGAGCACGCGCAGGTCGGCGGCGACTGGCACGACGCGTTCCTCACCGCCGCCGGGGCCGCCTGCCTCGTCATCGGCGACGTCACCGGCCACGACCAGGACGCCGCGGCGGCCATGGGGCAGGTGCGCAACCTCCTGCGCGGCATCGGCTACTCCCTGGAGGTCTCCCCGGCGGCCGCGCTGTCCGCGCTCGACCGGGCGATGCGCGACCTCGGCGTCGGCGCGCTCGCGACGGGCATCCTCGCCACCGTCGAACCGCTCGAGGGCTCCTCGACGTGGCGGCTGCGCTGGTCCAACGCGGGCCACATGCCGCCGCTCGTCGTGGACCCCGACGGCACCGTCGAACTGCTGCGCACCACCCCGGACCTGCTGCTCGGGCTCGAGGCTGGCTTCGTCCGCGCCGACCACGTGCACGGCCTGGCGCCGGGAGCGACCGTGCTGCTCTACACCGACGGGCTCGTGGAGCGGCGGGGGGCGTCCCTGGACGAGGGGCTGGCGTGGCTCGCGCAGACGGCGGGGAAGTTCGCGGGGTCAGGACCGGAGGAGCTGTGCGACGGCGTCCTGCAGCTCGTCGACGGTCACGCCGAGGACGACGTCGCCGTCCTCGCGGTGCGCGTCCGGCCCTGACGCCAGGCGGGTCTCGGGTAGCCGCCGTCGTCCAGTCCCGCCCACCGTTCGAAGACGTTGCGGTGCGGCAGGTTCCGGGTCACCAGGGCGTTGAGGCCGTACAGCGCCACGAACGGCAACGTCCCCAGCAGCGCGTACTGGTCGGCGTGCCGCAGCTCGTGCCGCCTCCGGCGTTCCCCGCCGAGCTCGCCGTACAGCCAGACGTTGCCGACGGTCGTCCCTCCCCGGCCGTACGTGCCGCGGGGCATCCCGGAGCACTCGACGAAGAGGTCGTCCCCGACGAAGACGGTGGCCCCGTGGTGCAGCGCCCAGGCCAGCGCGACCGTGCTGGCGGGCAGGTTCCGGGCGGCGCGGACCGCGATCCAGGCCCAGGAAGCAGAAGAGCGCCGGTCCCTCACGGGGACCGACGCTACTTCCAGAGAGCGGACGACGAGACTCGAACTCGCGACCCTAACCTTGGCAAGGTTATGCGCTACCAACTGCGCTACGTCCGCACGTGCAGTGACGACTCTACACGCCCACCAGTGCGAGGGCGTACCCCTCGAACCACTCCCCGGCGGCAGGTTCACCCGGACGGCAGCTCCCGTCGGACTCCCCGGGGCGCTTCACCCACAGCCAGGCGTCGACGACGTCCTCGCCCGTGAGGGTCGAGGGCAGGCGCCCGATCCGGCGTCCCGGCGGGTTGCACCAGTCCTCGTCGCGGCCCGTGGCCACCGGCGCACCCGCCCCGTTCCGGCTCGTGTCGACGACGAGGTGCGCTCCGCCCAGGAGGCGGGACAGCTTGCGGCCGTAGGCGACCGTGACGTCCGTGGGCTGGAAGTTCGAGACGTTGAGCGCGAAGCCCGCGGCCTCGTCGACCCCCGCCGCCCGCAGCGCCGTCGCCAGCGCCGGCAGGTCCTGCACCCAGCCCGCGTGCCCCGCGTCGACGTAGACGTGCGTCGCGGGCAGTGCGGCGAGGACCTCGACGGCGCGGCGCAGCAGTCCCAGCCGCTCCCGCCGGTCGACGCCCGAGCAACCGGTGACCGCGAAGGCCACGGCGTCCGGTTCCAGCACGACGACGGACGGCCGGTCGCCGATGCCGGCGGCCAGTTCGCCGACCCAGGCGAGGTAGGCGTCGTCGTCCGCCGCGCCGCCGGCGGAGAAGGAGCCGCAGTCGCGGCCGGGGACGTCGTAGGCGACGAGGACGGGCAGCTCGCCGGCGGCCGCTGCGGCGGTCGTCAGGGCGCGGGCCCGCTCGCGCGGGGCGTCGCCGGTGAACCACGTCGCCGTCGGCGCCTGGGCCAGGGGCCGCAGTGCGTCGGCGAGGTCGGTGCGTCCCGACGTCTCGTAGGCGGTGAGCTGGGCGTGGGCCAGGGAGTCCGGGTCGGACCACAGCGGGTGCAGGCCGAGGCGCGGGACGGACTCGCCCACGGCACCTCCCCCCACGGTCAGCGCGGCGAGCAGACCGCCGACGACCCCCAGCACACCCGCGCGCCGCAGCGGTCCCCGCACCACGTCCACCACCCGTCGAGCGGGCCGGTCCCGCAGCCCCCAGTCCACCGCACGCACCCGCGCCCCGACCACGCCCGGTGACCGCCGTGGACCCGCCCGGGTGAGCGGACCCCCCGTGCGGCCCAGTCCCGACCTCCCCGGCCCCGCGTGGAAAACACTCTTTCCGCCCTCGAAACCGCTCTCCAAGGGCGGAAAGAGTGTTTTCCGCCCGGGCCTGGAACTGGCGGACGACGCAGCGTCACGATGGGAGCATGGCGATCGAGGTGCGCCCGGCCACCGTCTTCGAGGACGTCGCCACGCTCGTCGGCCCCAAGCGGCCGGACGCGAACGTCTGCTGGTGCCTGAGCTACCGCCTCCCCGGCGCCGAGCACCGAGCCCTGGCCGGACCCGCCCGCGGCGAGCGGGTCCGTGAGCTGGTGGCGGAGGACCCGCCGCCCGGCGTCCTCGCCTACGAGGACGACGAGCCGGTGGGGTGGGCCGCCGTGCACCCGCGGGCGGACACGTCGTTCGCGACCAACCGCCGCATCCCCCACGTCGACGACCTGCCCGTCTGGTCGTTGTGGTGCGTGCGCGTCCGCCCGGGGCACCGCGGGCGTGGCATCGCGCACCACCTCGTCGCGGGCGCCGTCGAGTTCGCGCGCGAGCACGGGGCGCCCGTCGTGGAGGGCTACCCCGTCGACAACGGCGGGGAGCGCGTCGACCTGACGATGGCCTACGTCGGGACGCGGTCGCTGTTCGAGGCCGCCGGGTTCACCGTCGCGGCGCCGACGACGTCGACCCTCGCCGGGTTCCCGCGGGTGCTGGTGCGGCGCGACCTGCGCTGGGACTGAGGCGGCGATCCTGAGCCGCGGTCCGATCCGCGAGAAACGGCACCGGAAACCACATCGCTCTGCGAGGCTGCTCCGAGTAGTCGACCCTCACTGCACGTCACGGAGCTGCTCATGGCCACCCCAGTTGGGCCGTCTCGTCCTCATCCCGTCCCCCCGCGGCCAGGCCGCGTCGGCTTCGTCCTGGCCGCCGTCGGTACCGGCTTGCTGAGCGCCCTGGTCGGCTGCACCGCGGGCTTCGCCGCCACCAGCTCCGGTCCCACGGCGACACCGACGACGACGGTCACCGGCACACCTGCACCTGCGGTGACGGTGACCGTCACACCCCCGGCGTCGACGACAACGGCAGAGCCGGAGCTGGTCGTGGTGACACCGCCCGCGGAGACCGTCACGCCGCCCCCTGTGACGGTGACGCGGTGAGCCGCGGGCCGCGTCCCGCGCGGTCATCGGGGTCGAAGCGACGCGGGACGGTACTGGCCGCGGTCGGAGGAGGCTGCCTGCTCCTGTTCGGCGCCTGCGGGGCCGGACTGGGCGCCATCGGCACCGGCTCCCCAAGCGCCGCGGTCACGGCCACCGTCGCGGCGGACCCGTTGCCCACCGTCACACGGACCGCAGCTCCTCCGGAGCCCGTACTCCTGGAGGTGCCGGCGCAGACGAGCACGGCACCAGCGCCTCCGCCCGTCGTCGCGCCTGCGCCCACGGTCTACGTCGACGCTCCCCCCGCTCCGGCACCCGTCCCGCTCGTGGGGGGCTCCGGCCGATCCAGCGCGGGAACGGGTTCCAGTGCAGGTGGGTCGGCGTACTACGCCAACTGCGCCGCTGCTCGGGCGGCCGGGGCGGCGCCCATCCTGGAGGGAGAACCCGGCTACAGCAGCAAGCTCGACCGGGACGGGGACGGCGTGGCCTGCGAGTCCTGACGGCAGGAGATCGACGGGCGGGCTGGGGGGTCGGCGCTGAACCTCAGTCCCGCGTCGCCAGCACCTTCGCGGCGAACGCGGCGGCCCGCTCCCGCAGCCCGTCGCGCCGCTGGCTGATGCTCAAGCCCGGGTCCGGCTTGAGCGTCGGCGTGGCCCGCAGGACGCGGACGTTGTCGGCGCACGCGAGGTCCGAGCACAGGTAGGTGCCGACGGTGTTGTGCTTGCGGCCCGACTCCCCGGCGCGCGCGGCGACGAAGAGCGAGACCTCCCCGGGCGAGCGGGTCGTGCGGCACAGGTCGCACATCGCGGTCGCGCGCACGCCCTTGCCGGGCGTCGCGCGCAGGGCCAGGCCGACGACGGCCTTGCCCAGCGGGACGAGCATCCAGCCGCGTTCGGGGGCCTTGGGGTCGCGCCAGCCGACCACCTCGTGGACGGGGTCGCAGTCGTGCACCCAGTCCGGCACGCGCATCCGGTGCGCCTCACCGCGGGAGCAGTTCGTCATCGTGGAGCGGATGGCCTCGTCGGTCAGCTGACCGTCCTCGAGGTCCAACGTTGCCGGGGACACGACCGTCGAGCGTACGCCCGTCAGGAGGCCTTCTCGAAACGGCAGGTCGCGTCGAAGATCTGGTGGCACCCGGTCACGGCGGCCGGCAGCCGGTCCGCCGAGACGGGCCGGGAGAAGTAGTAGCCCTGCGCGGTGTCGCAGCCGACGGCCTGCAGCGCGTGCACCTGCGAGGCCTGCTCGACGCCCTCGGCGACGACGCGCAGACCGAAGCTGCGCGCCGCACCGACGACGAGCCGGACGAGCTCGACGGTGCGCGGGTCCTCGGAGTCGACGAAGCTGCGGTCGATCTTCAGGACGTCGACGGGGACGCGGGCGAGCTGCCCGAACGAGGTGTAGCCCGTACCGAAGTCGTCGATGGCGATCTGCACGCCGATGGCCCGCAGCTCCTCCAGCCGTGCCCACGCGGCGTCGTCCTCGACCATTACGGTCTCGGTGATCTCCAGCGCGAGCCGTTGCGGCGCCGTGCCGGACGCCTCGAGCGCGGAGCGGACGTCGTCGACGAGGCGAGGGGAGCGCAGGTGGCGGCCGGAGATGTTGACGGCCACCTTCAGGCCCGATCCCGGACCGCCCGCGGCGTCGAACTCCGCGAGCTGCGTCAGCGACGTCTTCAGGGCCCAGCGGCCGAGGTCGCAGATGAGGTCGGAGGCCTCGGCGACGGGGATGAAGACCCCCGGCGGCACGAGTCCCTCGCCCGGCTTCTGCCAGCGCACGAGCGCCTCGACGCTGCGGACGCGGCCCGTCTCCAGGTCCGTGACGGGCTGGTAGTGCAGCACCAGCTCGTCCTCGACGAGCGCGCGCCGGAGCCCGTCCTCGAGGGCGGCCTGGGCGGCGAGCGCCTGGCGGAGGTCGTCGTCGTAGACCTCGACGCGGCCGCGGCCGGCGTTCTTGGCGCGGTAGGCGGCGGTGTGGGCCTCCTGCAGCAGCCGGTCGGCGGCCTCGCCCGACTCGTCGAGCGGGGCGCCTGCCTCGACGCGGCTGACGGCCACCCCGACGCTGGCGCCGATCACGGCCTGCGACTCGGCCGACCCCAGCAGCGGGATGGGGGCCGAGACGGTGTCGATGAGGGCCTGCCCGAAGTCGAGCAGCCCCTTCTCGTCCTGCACGGGCTCGACGAGGACGACGAACTCGTCGCCGCCGAGGCGCGCCACGACGTCGACACCTCGCACGCGCTGGCGCAGCCGCTGCGCCACGGTCTGCAGGACGGCGTCCCCGGCGACGTGCCCGAGGGAGTCGTTGACGGTCTTGAACTGGTCGAGGTCGAGGAACAGCAGCCCGACGCGGTCGCCGGTGCGGTGGGTGCGGCGCAGCGCGCGGTCGACCTGGGCGAGCGCCTCGGCGCGGTTGGGCAGCGTGGTCAGCGCGTCGTGGGTCGCCTGGTGGGCCATCTCCTCCTGCAGCTGCTCCCGGTCGCGCATGACGCCGAGGATCTGCTGGACGGAGGCGTGCACGACGCCGCCGAGGGGGCCGCCGACGGGCCGCCGCAGGATCTCGTCGTCGAACGCGCCGTCGGCGACGGCCTGGGCCTGCGCCTGCACCGAGCGCAGGCTCGCGACGGCCGCGCCGAGACCGTGCGCGACGACGCGGGTCTCCGGGGGGCCCTCGACGACGACGTCGACGAGCTCACCGCGGCTGATGGACCGGGCGGCGCCGGCCAGGCGGGCCAGCGGGGCGGCGATCGACCGGCTCGTCCACAGCACGCCGCCGACCGACAGCAGCAGCAGCAGGCCGGTTGCGCCGGCGTACTTGACCAGCTCGGTCTGGGCGTCGACGCGGTACTGCTCGGCGGCCCGGACCGCCTGCGCGGCAGCGATGTCGAGCACGGAGCGGAGGGCGTCGTCGCGGCCGACGACGGCCGAGCTGAGCGAGACGAGGACGGAGGAGTCCGGCGCGGTGTGGCTGCCGGAGGCGACGGCGGCGGCCAGCGTGCGGTCGACGACCTGGGTCTGCTGGTCGGCCAGAGCCGCGGTCCAGCCGGAGCGGACGCGGGCCTGCCCGGCGGCCGTGACGTCGGCGGAGGCGATCTGGAAACCGGACCAGCTGCGCAGGAACAGCTGTCGCGAGGGACCTTCGGCGCCTTCGGGCGCGGAGAGGAACCCGAGGTAGTACGGCACCTCCTCCCCGGCCAGGGTGGTGGCGTGGGCGGTGCGGCGCAGGTCGGCCAGCGCGTGCGCGAGGTCGGTGTCCCCGCCGCCCTCGACGTCGGCGGTGGCCAGGTGCGCGTCGACGGCGTCGCTGAGGTCGTCGACGAGGTAGCGGTACTTGTCGAAGAGCTGGCGGTTGCTGGTCTCCCGCTCGCTGGGGGTGTCGCCGGCGCCCCAGGAGGCGCGGACGGCGGCCAGCCGCTCGGTGGCGGCCTCGATGCGGGGGCGGGCCAGGGCGTCCTCGTGGGCGTCGGCCGCGGCGGCGTCTGTGCGGGCGGTGGCCTGGTCGAAGAGCGTGTGCAGGTCGGTGGCGAGGCCGCTCTCGCGGGTCGCGGACGGTCCCTCGGCGCCGAGGTCGACGAGTTCGACGCTGGAGACGAGGGGGATCGCCTCCTCGGCGATCCTCGCGCGGACCGCGTCCAGCGCGACGGCGGCGCGGACCTGGCGGACGGCGTCCTCGGCGGCCTGGACGCGCTGGAAGCGGTGCAGCACGAGGATGGAGGCGAAGGCGGAGAAGCCGACGATGGGCACCAGGACGAGCACGAGCAGCCTGGTCCGCAGGCTGATTGCGCGTCGGCCGCGCTGCTCGGGAAGGTCCGCCACCTGGAGAGGATCGGCGTCCTGCACCGCTTTCCTGAGCGCACCGCCCGACCGGCCGCCCCGCCCTGACCCGTTCGGCTCAGCGAGGTCCGCATCACCGCGGTGGATGAGCCGGTGGATTGTGTCGAAGGCCCACAGGAGGCACACTCGACGCACAGGATCTTCTAGAAGATTCGACGGTGGGGTCCAGGGTGAGGGGTACGCCGTGCAGCAGGACGAGGAGCCCCCCGGGGCCGGGTCCGACGCGGGACCGCAGGAACGGCTCGACGTCGCGCGCGCCGTGCTGACCGCGGCGACGGGCCTCGCCGTCTGCGACCTGCACGGCCTCGTCCTGGAGGCGGGCGACGCCCTCGTCGCGCAGCTCGCCCTCGACCCGCGCGGCCGCAAGCTCGGTGAGCTCCTCTCGACGCCCGGGTCCGTCGAGGAGCCGCTGCCCGTCGACCGCCTCGTCGAGGACCTCCTCGCCGGCGCCGAGCACGTCCTGACCGGGGCCCTCGTCCGCCGGCCCGACGGGCAGGACCAGCACTGCACCGTGCTGATGACCCTGGGCGACTCCGGCGGCGCGGGCCACGTGCTGCTGGTGCACGTGGCCTCGTCCGGCTCCGGCCCCCGGGGCACGCGTCCCGGGCCCGGTCGCGACGCGCTGACCGGGCTGCGGGACCGGGCCGGGGCCGTGGCCGACCTCGCCGACCGGCTCGCCGCGGGACGCACTGCTGACCGCCCCCGGCTGGGCGTCATCGCCTGCGACCTCGACCGGTTCCGCGTCGTCAACGACAGCCTCGGGGTCGAGGTGGGCGACCAGGTGCTGGCGACGGCCGCAGAGCGGCTGGCCGTCGGCCTGCGCGGAGGGGACGCGCTCGCCCGGGTCGGGGACGACGAGTTCCTCGTCGTCCTCGCCGGCCTGACCGACGAGGCGGAGGCCGTGGACGTGGCGCACCGCATCACGCGCAGCCTGGCGGCCCCGGTCCGCGTCGACGGGCCGGACGGTCCCCAGGAGGTCAGGTGCTCGGCGAGCACCGGTCTCGTCCTCGTCGACCTGCCCGTGACCGCGAGCGGTGGGGGTCCTGGAGGAGTGGTGGACGCCGGGACCGTCCTGCGCGACGCCCACACCGCCCTCGACGCCGCCAAGGCCGCCGGCGGGTCGAGCTGCCGCGTCTTCACCAACGCCCTGCGCGAACGCGCCGACCGCCGGCTCACCGTGGAGAACGACCTGCGACGAGCCCTGGCGGAGGGCGAGCTGCGCGTGCATTACCAACCCGTCGTCGACCTGCGCGACGGCCACCGGACGGGGTTCGAGGCCCTGGTCCGCTGGGCGCACCCCCGACGCGGGCTGCTGCTGCCCGAGCAGTTCCTCGACGTCGCGGAGGACTGCGGCCTCGTCGGCCTGGTCGACGGCCTCGTCCTGGAGGAGGCGCTCGGCTTCCTCACCCGCCACCCCGGCGCCCGCGTCGCTGTCAACACCTCCGCCCGCTGCCTCGACGGGACGTTCGCGCCGACGGTGGCCCGGGACCTGGACCGCCGCGGACTGGCCCCCGACCGGCTCACCGTGGAACTGCTCGAGGGGTCCCTCGTCCCCGGCGACCCCGTCACCGAGGCCGAGCTGCGCGACCTCGCCGCCCTCGGTGTCGGCGTGCTCATCGACGACTTCGGCACCGGCTACTCCACGCTGTCCTACCTGCGCCGACTGCCGGTGACAGGGCTCAAGCTGGACCGCTCCTTCGTCGCCGACCTGCCGCAGGACGCCGGGTCGGACCGCATCGCGGCGGCGGTGGCCCGGCTGGCCGGCGACTTCGGCCTCACCTCGACGTGCGAGGGGGTCGAGACCGCCGACCAGGCCCGCCACCTCGCCGCCCAGGGCTGGCAGTCGGCCCAGGGCTTCCACTTCGGGGTGCCCGGGCCGGAGGAGCGGTGGTTCCCCGCGGGAGCGCGGCGGGCCTGACCAGCTCCCCCGTTCAGGGCAGCCAGCGGTGCAGCCGCTTGGCCCGCGCGGCCGCCCACACCTCCTCGACCTCGGCCTCGGTGGCGGCCGCGTGCGCCTCCTCCTGCTCGAACAGGCGCCCGTAGGCGAAGGCGACCTCGGGCCGGGCGGTGGACGCGAGGTCCGTCAGCCGCTGCCGGGTCACGACGGAGTCCTGGTGCTCGCCGAGGACCTCCTGCAGCTCGGTCACCGCCTTGGCGAAGCGCTTGGCGTCCTTGCCGAACACCACGACGACGGCCTCGGCCGCGTAGCGGGTCTGCTTGGCGGCCTTGCGCGCCTCGTGCAGCAGCTCGTCGCGCTCGGTCCCGGCGTCGGCGTGCTGGGCCCGGCGGACGAGGTCGGCCAGCGAGCCGAACGACTTCACCACCCGCTTCGGCAGCACCGTGCGCGCCTTGCGGCGGCCACGGTCGGACAGCTGCGGCCGTTCGACGAGGTCCTGCAGCACGTCGAGGAGCGACTGGTAGCGCTCGGAGTCCAGTTCGCGCAGGACGCGGTCGTGCGCCGTTCGGTAGTCCCCCTCGAGCTGCTCACGGACGAGCTGGGGGACGGCGCCGGTCGCGGCGGGATCGGCGGGCTGCTCCTCCGGCGCGTGGTCCAGCGAGGCGACCGACTGCACGAGGCGGTCGCGCAGGACCTCCGCGTCCCGGGCCTCGCCCAGCTCGGCGGCGAGCCAGCGCAGCTCGTCGCGAACCGGCTTCGTCGGCGTCGTCAGCAGCGACCCGTAGGTCTTCAGCGCGCTGCGCAGGCGCCGTGTGGCGACGCGCATCGCGTGCACGCTGTCCGGCTCGTCGGCCCGCACGCGCGGGTCCTGGTCGAGGATGCGCTGCACCTGCTCGGCGAGGTGGGCGACGAGGACGTCGCCGGCGCGCGAGCCCGGGCCGAGGTCGGTGCGGCGCGGGGCCGCCGGGGTCAGGACGCGGTCGGCGGGCCGGGGAGCGGGCTCCTCCGCCGGGGTCGCCGGTTCCGGCTCGTGCCGGACGACGGGGGCCGGCGCGGGTGCGGGACGTGCACCGGACAGGACGCGCGCCAGCTTCGAGCCGGTCCCCGCGACCTGCAGCCCGGCCTCCCGCAGCCGCGCGTCGACGGCGTCGAACAGCTCCCGGTCGCCGTCGACGAGTTCCAGCTCCACCTCGCGCCAGACCTGCGGGCCGCCGTCGGTGGGCCCGTCGGTCAGCTCGTCGACCGCGCTCACGGCCGCACCGACCGCGGCTCCGACCGCCGCCCCGCCGGCCGCGCCGGGCGCCGCACCGACGGCCGCCCCGCCGGCCGCGCCCACGACGGCACCACCGGCCGCGCCCGAGGCGAGCCCCCCACCCTCCGCGTCGGCCTGCGCGTCCGTCGGGGCCCCCGCCACGAGCCGGCGCGCCTGCACGCGGTCGTCCGCGAGCTCCAGCAGCCGGGTCCCGGCGGCGTCCAGCAGCGTCCGCACCGTGCGGTGGGTGGTGATCTGGGCGACGGGCACGAGCGGCTCCCCGCCCGTGACGTCCTCCACGAGCCGGCGCAGCGCGGCCGGGACCGTCTTGACGGCCCGGCCCAGCGGCACCTGGCGCTCGATCCGCGCGCCGTCGGAGCCGGGCGTCTTGAGGTGCCACCCCGCGTCGTGGCCGCCCGTGCGGCGGCGCAACGTCGTCCGCGCCGCGCTCAGCCGCAGGTCGCGGGTGTCGAAGTAGGTCGCCTCGAGCTCGTGCTCGCCGAGGTCGCCCTCGCGGTACCCCCGCTCCTCGGCGTCGGGGAGCTCGTGCAGCACGGAGCTCAGAGCGGGCAGTTCGGCGTCGGCGGCGAGGTCGTACTTGACCTCGATCTCCTCGTGGACCTTTCCGGGCTGGTTGACCATGCGACGGTTGTACCGGCAGACGTGGCTCGTCGCCCGCCGTCGCCCTACCGTGCAGGACGTGGCGGAGAGCACCGGACGGCACTGGGGCGGCAGCGGCGACTACGTCGAGGGTGAGCGCGTCTTCGCGCCGCCGCACGGCAGCTTCGACCCCGACTGGGTCGCCGGGCTCGTCCTCGACCGGCTCGGCGAGGCCGCGGGACTGCCGCGGACCGCGCTGGCCACGGCGGCGCTCGCGGACGCCGGCCGGCGGGCCGCGGGCACCGGGACCGACGAACGGGCGGCCGCCCTCACCGAGGTCGACGGGGTTCCCGCCGCCACCGCGCGCGCCGTGGTCCGCGCCGTCGACGACTTCGCGGCGGCGTACTCCCTGGACTGACGCGAAGAACTCCCGCCCCCGGAACCCCGGCGCGAAAACCCCGTGCCCGGGAGTTCCGGTCGTGCGGTTGCCCGGAACCGGAGTAGGTCGCCACCGGGTGGGTAGAGGGTTCCTGGGAGGTCGTTGCGTCCGCAGCGACCCGCGGTCCTCCGGAGCAGGTTTCCGGATGCGGCCGTGAGAACACCAGGAGGACGACGATGAGCACACCCGACGGGAGTGGCGCCCACGCTGCCGGGGACCCGCACCCCGACCGCACCCCGAACGGCTCGGCGGGGGCACCGGGAGTTCGTCACGACGTCGCGGACGACCGGCCCGAGGTCCTGCGGCACCGGGGAACGCCCGCCGAGCAGTCTCGCGGCACGACGCGGGACCCGATGGACCGTGCATCGGTCGTGAACCGGGAGAAGAACGCCCACGGCGGGGTGAAGGTCGGCTCGGCCTTCTTCGGCTGGCTCACCGCCACCGGGACCGCGGTCCTGCTGACCGCCCTCCTGGCGGCGACCGGAACGGCCATCGGCATCGCGGGTTCCGGGAGTGTCGGCCAGGCCCTCACCGGCGCCCGGGAGAGCGTCAGCGACGACGCCGGCACGATCGGCGTCGCCGGAGCCGTCGGGGTTCTCGTGGTCCTGCTCGTCGCCTACTTCTGCGGCGGGTACGTGGCAGGGCGCATGGCCAGGTTCAACGGCGTCAAGCAGGGCGTCGCCGTCTGGGTGTGGGCCATCGTCATCGCCGTGGTGGTCGCCGTCGTCGCGGCGGTCGCGGGCCGCGACTACGACGTGCTCGGCCGGCTCAACAGCTTCCCGCGCATCCCCGTCGACTCGGGAACGCTCAGCACGGCCTCGGTCGTCGCCCTGGTCGCCGCGGTCGTCGTCGCCCTCGCCGGAGCAGTTCTCGGTGGACTGGCCGGCATGCGGTTCCACCGTCGCGTCGACCGCGCCGGCCTCGGACGCTGAATCCCGCCAGGACCCCGTCCCCACCTCCCCGTCCGGACCCCTCGCGTTGCGGTGCAACGAGAGCGGATCCGTCCGTCCACCACGCGCCGCCGACCCCCGACGGCGCCGTCGAGAAGGAGAGACATGACCCAGGAACCAGGCAACACGACACCTGGAACGACGGCGGGCCGCGAGCCCCTCGCCTCCGAACTGGCCTACGACGCGCTGACCGGTGGCCAACCCGGAACCCCCGGAACCCCCGGAACCCCCGTTCCGAGCACCACCGACCACGGGGCCACCGCCGCCGGAACCACTGGAACCACCGCCGGTGCCCAGGGCACGGCGAGCGCGACGAAGCAGGAGGCGCAGCAGCAGGTCTCCGACGTCGCCGGAACCGCCAAGGAGCAGGCGTCCGCGGTCGCCGGCACCGCGAAGGAGCAGGCGGGCAACGTCCTGGGCGAGGCCAAGGCCCAGGCCGGCGACCTGTTCGAGGACCTGCGCCGGCAGTTGGCCGAGCAGTCCGACGGGATCCGCGACCGGCTCGCGGAGTTCTTCACCACCGCCGGTTCGGAACTGTCCGACATGGCCGGTGCCGGCGGTGGTTCCGGGTACGCGACGAGCGTCGTGCGCCAGGCCGGTGACCGTGCCTCCGGGTGGGGTGCGCACCTGAGCCACCACGACGCCTCCGACCTGCTCGAGCAGGGCCGGTCCTTCGCCCGGCGCAAGCCCGGGACGTTCCTGCTCGGTGCGGTGGTCGCCGGTGTCGTCGCCGGGCGCCTGACCCGCGGGGCCAAGGCGCACCACGACCGGACGAGCCCCTCCGCCGGTGCGTCGGCGGAACCGGTCGGCGGCCGGCACGCGACCGCGGGCACCACGGAGGAGCTGCTGCCGTACTCCGAGTCCGAGGCGGTCCTGGCGCGGACCGGTCCGAGCACCCTGCCGGGCGCGGAACCGTTCACCTCCCCGGACCCCCGGCCGTGAGCGGCGCGACCGCGGCCACGCCCCCCGGGGGCCCGGACCCGCACGGCCGCCAGGACGACCGCTCCCTGGGGGAGATCGTCAGCAGCATCACCGGGGAGTTCTCCACCCTGGTCCGTCAGGAGATCGCCCTGGCCAAGGCCGAGGCGACCCAGGACGCCAAGGCCGCCGGCAAGGGCGTCGGGTTCCTCGCCGGAGCCGGCGTGGCCGGTCACCTGTTCCTCATCGCCCTCTCGGCCCTCGTCGTCATCGTCCTCGGTGACGCGATCGGGTACGGCTGGTCCGCGCTGGTCGTGACGGTGGTCTGGGCCGTCGTCGCCGCGGTCCTGGCCTCCACCGGCCGCAAGGAACTCCGCCAGATCCCCCCGCCCCTGGAACAGACCCAGCAGAGCTTGAAGGAGGACGCGCAGTGGCTGAAGAACCGCAACAGCTGAAGCACGACATCGAAGGGACGCGCAGCCAGTTGAGCACCGACCTGGACGCGTTGACCGACCGCCTGGACCCCTCGAACGTGGCCCACCGCCAGGTCGAGAAGGTGCGGGCGTCCGTCGGCTCCGGCATCGCCGGCGTCAAGGACCGGGTCCTCGGAACGGCGGACGACGTCCGCGGCTCGGTGGGGGACACGGCCGGCTCGGCGCGTTCCGGGGTGGCCGACGGCGGGGCTGCCGTCAAGGGCCGTACCCGGGGCAACCCCGTGGCGGCCGGCCTCATCGCCTTCGGCGCCGGGTGGCTCATCTCCTCCCTGTTGCCCGCCTCGGAGAAGGAGACGGACGCCGCGGGCACGCTGGTGGAGAAGGCCAAGGAGGCCCCGCTGCTGGACGAGGTGAAGGCCGGCGCGTCCGACGTCGGCTCGTCGCTGGGGGAGAAGGCCAAGGACGCCGCCGCCTCCGTCAAGGAGACCGCTCAGGAGGCGGCCGGCACCGTCCGCAGCGACGCGCAGGACGCGGCCGGGACCGTGAAGGACCACGGGACGAGTGCTGCTCAGGAGGTCCAGGACACCGCGCGGCGGTGACCGCCGGACGCTGAGACGTCGGCCGGCGCAGGAGGGTCACCCCTGCGCCGGTCTCCCTCCGCGACAGGGGCGGATCGCTCTTCGTCGCGCTGGCGTTCGTGTTCCTCATCGCCGCCGTGAACCTGCGCGGGGTGAGCGAGGGCGTTGAGCTCGACGTCGTCCTGACCGTCGTGGAACTCAGCGGTCTGCTGACGGTCATCGGCCTGGGGTTCCGCGACGTCGCTGGCGTCTTCGCGGTCGAGGGTCCCGAGGACCCGGTGACCACGGCCGAGGAGGCGAAGGACCCCGGCCGGTCTTCCCCCTGACGCTGCTGACCGGGTTGAGCACCACGGCCGTCCCCGTGGGGGTGCTGCAGGAAGGCGAGACCCCGCTCGTCGAGGTCGCCCGACCGGCGGGTCCCCGTCAGGCCGCGCCGCCACCGCTCCCGACGACCGGGTGCGCCAGCCAGAGGAGGACGAGGAGCAGGCCCGCGGCCGCCAGCAGCCCGGCGCGGGTGGGGCGGCGGTCCGCCCTCCGCACCGTCTGCACGGCACCGGCACCCGTCACCAGGCACGCCGCGACGGCGAGGCCCCACCCCAGCAGGAACCCGCCGGTGGCGACGGCCTCGACCTGCGTCCTCGTGCAGACGAGGTCGGACGCCGTGAGGACGAGCGCCGCCGTCGCGGCCAGCAGGAGGGCGGCGACCGGGCCGCGGGGCAGCGCGCGCGGGCTGGGCACGTGAGAACGGTAGCGGGGCGGAACGTCCTCGCGCGGAGCCGTCGACGTCCCTACCGTCGGGGTCGTGGGAAGGGTCAACGTCCTCGTCGAGGGAGTCTCCGGCGCCGGGAAGACCTCCGTCGCCACCGAGCTGGAACGCCGCGGCGAGCACGTGGTCCACGGGGACCGGGAACTCGCCTACCAGGGGGATCCTGCGACCGGCGAACCCACCACCGGCCCCCCGCGGCACACGCACCACCTCTGGCGGTTCGACGCCGTCCGGGAGCTCACGGCCGACCCGACCGCCGAGCGGACGTTCTTCTGCGGAGGGTCTCGGAACTGGGCCTGGTTCCTCGACCTGTTCGACCTCGTGGTCGTGCTGCAGGTCGACGAGGAGACGCTGCGGCGCCGGCTCGCCGGTCGTGCCGGGACCGACGAGTTCGGGGCCACCGCGGAGCAACGCGACCTCGTCCTGGGACTGCACCGCACGCAGGATGACGTGCCCGCGGGGACGCCGCTGGACGCGACCCGGCCGGTCGGGGAGGTCGTCGACGACCTGCTGCGCCGGACCGACGGCCTCGGCGGCCCGGCGACCTGGTGAGACGCTCCCCGCCGTCAACGGCGGACGGGGTGGGCGTCCTGCGGGGGTGTCCCGAAGACGGCGGCATTGCGCTCCACGACGGGCTCCGGGGTGAGGTGCGCGGCGCGGACGCGGTCGTAGCGGAACCAGCGCGGACCTCGACGCTCGCGGCACCAGCCGACCAGGTACCAGTGCTCGCCCCGGCGAGCGAGCAGGTGGGGTTCCACGCGGCGACGCGTCGACCTCCCGGCGGCGTCGTCGTAGGTGAGGACGACCACCCGGCGGGTGGCCAGGGCGTCCCCCAGGCACCTCGCGAGCGCGGGATCGACCGGCGGGGGCGAGCCCTCGGCCCGGATCCAGATGCGGGTCCCGAGCTCCTCGACGCGGCGGCGGTCGGCGGGTGCCATGACGTCGAGGACCTTCTCCAGCGCGACGCGGCCGTCCGCGGCGTACGGGGCGTCGGGCTGCGTGGCCAGGGCGGTGGCGACCGCGATCGCCTGCGCGGGAGTCAGGTTGACCGGCGCCAGGGTCGCGCGGGCGTCCAGCACGTACCCGCCGCCGGGTCCGCTCCGGGCCCAGACCGGCACGCCGGCCTGCTGCAGCGCCGAAACGTCGCGCTTGACGGTGCGGGTGCTCACCTCGAGCCAGGCGGCCAGGTGGGCGGCGGTGCGTCCGCGGGGGCCGGCCCGTCGCAGCTCCTCGCTCAGCGCGTGCAGCCTGTCGGTCCGGTTCACGCGGAAAGGGTGACAGGGACGGTGACAGGCTGCTGTCCCCGATGCCCGCGCACCCTGGGGGCATGGCTGAGATCGCACTGTTCCACTCCGTGCTCGGAGTCCGCCCAGGAGTGCACGACGCGGCGCGCCGACTGCGCGCTGCCGGGAACGAGGTGCTGGTCGTCGACCAGTACGACGGCCGCGTGTTCGACGACTACGAGGAGGCGGGCCGGCACGTCGACGCCGTCGGGTTCCCCGCGCTGACGGACCGGGCGCTGGAGGCGGTCACCCCGTTGCGGGACGGGTTCGTCGTGGCCGGCTTCTCCAACGGCGCCGGGATGGCCGAGCACGTCGCCACGCAGCGCGTGTGCGGCGGGGCGCTGCTCTTCTCCGGTGCGCTGCCGTTGGACCTGCTCGGTGGCGTCCGCTGGCGCGGGGAGACGCCGGCGCAGATCCACTACGCCCAGGTCGATCCCTTCCGCCGCCAGGAGTGGATCGACGCCCTCGTCGGTGACATCACCCGGTCCGGGGCCGCTGTGGAGGTCTTCGACTACGCCGGTCGCGGCCACCTGTTCACCGACGCGAGCCTGCCGGCCGAGCACGATCCGCTCGCCGCGGCGACCTTGTGGGAACGGGCTGAGGCGTTCTGCCGCGACGTGAGCTGAGGCGCCGGCCTGTGGGGGTCCGTCCCGCCCCTGGGGACGGGGGACCATGACGACATGACGTGGCCGCGGGTGGACGGACTGCGCGCGCTCGGCCTGGGTGAGCCGGGTCCGGTGCGGGCGGAGCTCAACGCGCTGGTGCTGGCCGGCCGCAAGCGAGCCACGGCCGGTCTGCTCGACGCCGACTACCGCGCCGAGGACGAGCACCTCGAGGTCGTCGGCGAGCGGTTGGTGCTCATCGACGACGACGACCAGCGCCTCGCGCTCGTCGAGGTCACCGACGTCCGCGTCGTGCGGTTCGACGAGGTGACCGACGACTTCGCGCGGGCGGAGGGCGAGGGTTTCGCGGACCGGGAGGACTGGGCCCGCGCCCACCGGGGTTTCTGGCAGCGCTCGGGGAACACCGTCGACGGCGACACCGAGGTCGTGTGCCTGCGCTTCGCCGTCGTGGGGGGCGTCGCCGTCCCGTGACGCGGGGCTCGCAGGTCAGCGCAGACCGTGGGAGCCCGCCGCCGTGGGCGTCTCAGCCGGTGAGGAGGTGGAACTCGTTGCCGTCGGGGTCGGCCAGTTCGACCTCGGCGTCCCCGGAGTCACCAGCGCCTGGGAGGAGGCTCGCCCCGAGCGCGAGGAGCCGTTCGACCTCGGCCGACGGGGACCCGGAGGTCACCGACAGTTCGAGGCGTTGTCGGTTCCTGGAGGGCTTCGGCGCCACGGGCGGCCCGCCCCACGCGATCTTGGTGCCGCCCGCTGGTGACTGGACGGCCGTCTCCTCCTGCTCGTCCCACACCAGGGGCCAGTCGAGTGCCCGCGCCCAGAAGGGCCCGACCCGGCGGGTGCCGTCACAGGCGAGTTCGCCGAGGAACCCGCAACCGGACAGGAAGGCGTTGGTGGGCTCGATGACGCAGAACGCGTTGCCCTCCGTATCGGCGAGCACGACGTGCTCCTCCTCCGGTGACTGTCCGACGTCGAGGTGGCGGGCGCCCAGGTCGAGGGCTGCGGCGACCGTGCGCTGCTGGTCGGTCGCGCTGGTGCTCGTCACGTGCAGGTGCACCCGGCCGGGCCCTGTCCCGTCACCGGCGTCGGGGACGAAGCGCAGGCCGACCTGGGTGTCGCTCCCGGCCAGGAGCGGGCCGCGGGGGTCGTCGAGGATGGAGCGGTGCAGGAGGCCGGCCCAGAAAGCCGCCAGGGACACGGGGTCGCGGGAGTCCAGGCGCAGGGCCACCACTCGGCAGGACACCTCCTGGACGGTAGGCGCCGCCGGGGACCCCGGGCACGTGGTTTCTCGCCCGCCGGGTTCCTGCTCGCGGGAGAAGTTGCTGCGAGGGGCCGGGACGAGGAGAGCGCCCGATCCTCGCCAGGCCGCGGGGGCTCGCACGTCCTGCTCAGCGGGGCTGACCGGGAAGGACACGCAGGGCGTGCAGAAGCGCTGCAGCCGTCGAGCGACCCGCCCGAGGCCCAGGTCCGGTCCTCGGCGTGTTGTCCGATGGGTGCCGCGTTCCGGTACGCCACGGCGTCGTGGGCGGCCTCGGGACGGGCCATCGTGACGTTGCGACATCGCCACGAGCGGGCGTCTTGTCCAAAGGTGTCGCGCGTTGACCGCGGGATGACCGTGAGGTCGCTGGCTGTGTCGAAGCACACGCAGCCGGTCTCGCTCGCTGCGCCGAGCGGGGCTTCGGCCCCGTTGCTGTCCTCGCCGCTGATCGCCGGGCAGGCAAGGTAGCCGGATGCACCCACCCGACGGACACCGCGGCGACAGCTTCCTCTTGCCGCGGACGCGGAGTTGGCCCCTTGCGGTGTCCGTCGGGTGGTGGGTGATCGCAGCCTCGAGCGGTGTCGTCTGCGGCTACCTCTTCGTGGCCGCTCCGGGGTGGGCCGGCTCTGAGGTGCCCGCCGGGACGGTTGGCGGGGTCGGCGCGGCTGTGGCCGTGGCGAGCGTGGTGGCGCACCTGTCCATCCATCCCTGGTGGGGGCCCGCGCTGGTCTGGGTGGCGTTCGTGGTGGGCACGGTGCCGACGCTGGTTGTGGAGGACGCGTTGTGGCTGGTGGCCGCAGTCATGATCGGTGGCCTGGTGGCTGCGAACGTGGCGGTGGTCAACCTACTGGTCCTCGCTGCCAGGGCTTGGGTTCGGCGTCGCCCGTGGGCTCAGAACCGATGAACTTCTCGCTCGCGGCG
This sequence comes from Kineococcus sp. DHX-1, assembly GCF_042473625.1. Lineage (GTDB taxonomy): Bacteria > Actinomycetota > Actinomycetes > Actinomycetales > Kineococcaceae > Kineococcus. Next base: position 4,703,275 of record NZ_CP170445.1, read on the forward strand.
GGTTCAGGCGGCTGGCGAAGTGCTGGCTCTCCGAATGACCGTGCGCCCGCGCGCACCGCGGGATGACCGTGACGTCAGGGGCGGCGAGATGCCCGCGTGTGAGTCGCTCGCTGTGGTGGGGTGGGAGCCGTCCAGAGAGGTGGGAGATGTCCCGTGTCTGAGGAAGCGCAGTCGTTTCTTCCATCTGCGGTAGTTGACGGGCTTCAGGCGTTGGTCGCCGCAGAAGAGCTCACCGACACGCTGCGTCCGAGCAGCCGCGCTCCGGGGTCACTGGCCTACTCGTGGGCTCCGGTCACCGAGGCCCGGCTGCGTTTGCTGACCGGCTCCCCGATCCCGCGGCTGTCGCCACGAGGAGTCGCTGGGCGACGGGAGGTGCTGGCCGTACCGGGGCGCAACGGCGAGCCGTCCTTCGAGGTGGACGAACTCGGGAGGCCCTCGACGTCGGTATTCGCCGTCTTCTACCTGCCCCGTGACCTGGACTGGCGCCGCGCGGCGGTCTCCTCGGTGTTGAGGCGGGAGGTCACGTCCCTGTACGTGCAGCTGCCGCCGGATGACCGGCCATGGCCGCAGGCGGTGGCCCACCGCCGGCACCGCTTCGTCGCGGACGGCGGCCTGCGGGCCGTGAGCGGCGACGACTTCACAGTCGTGGACGTGGACGGGTGCAGCGTGGGGGTGCAGGTCGACCGCAGCGGGGCGGTCTGCGTGGGCTGGTCGATCGGGCGGTCTTCTGGCGGCATGGCGCGGGTGTGGAACGTGACGATGCTGACTCGGGGGTCGGCGGTGGGGGCGGTGCAGGTGGTGCGAGAGGCCGGCTTGCTGAGGTGAGCGGGACCGCCTACCGCCGGCAAGCCGCGAGGTCGAGAATCTCCTGATCAGCGGGACGACCGTACGTCCGCGCGCACCGCGGGATGACCGCGCGATCGTCGTGTTCGCGGACCCCGGGCGCGTCACACCGAGACGACCTCGATGAGCTGGTCTGCGCCTTTGAGGTCTGCGGCGTTGCGGGTGTAGAGCCGAGCGTCGTGTGCGTGGGCCGTTGCGGCGATGAGCAGGTCCATCGTTCGAGCGCGCGGCTGCCGGCCCACCGCGACGACCGCAGCGGCTAGCTGCCCGTAGCTGGCGGCGACGGATTCGTCCAAGGGCAGGGCGTCGAACCGTCGTTGCAGGAGGGACAAGCGTCGCAACCGTTCGGCTCTGACCGCCGGGTCGGTCGTGACCAGGACGCCGAAGTGCAGTTCGGCCAGCGTCGCGGAGCTGATGGCCAGTTCGCCGGGGAGGGGACCGATGTCGCGGGCGATGACGACACTGGTGTCCATGACCGCTCTCACCGCGGTTCCCAAGGGTCTCGGATCTCGGAGTCGATGAGTTCTCGGTCCTGCTCCCACGTCGGGTCCGCGGGGCCTGAGAAGAGCTCTTCGATGTCGGTCCAGGTGCGCCAGGACCGTGCGTTGGCGGGGACGAGTCGAACGCTGGCCCGACCGGCCACAGTGATGGTGACCTCCTCGCCGGCTTCGACGCGGCGGACGAGATCGGAGGCTTGTTGGCGCAGTTCGCGAAGGCCGACGACTGTCATGGAGTCAAGGTAGCACTTGTGCTACACCATGAGGGTTCGGTCGTGCCGGGGTTCGGGAGACGACGGATTGCGGGATAGCCGTGCGCACCGCGGGATGACCGCGAGGTCATCGTTTCTGAGCCCATCTCGGGCGGGACGGCGAGGTCATCAGCTCGGACATTCTCGGCTGGCAGGCTGGATGCATGACCGGTGGTGGGGGAGCTGCGCGCGGATGGACCAGGGCTGTCGTTTTTCGTGGGCTTGGGTGGGGTGCTCTTGCTGGAGTGGTGGGCGGTGCAGGGCTGGTCGTGCTGATCCTCGCGCTGGGAGCGTTCACCTTCGGGACAGGGGTGGACGCGGTGACGGTTGGCAGCAGTGCGCTGGTGGGAGTGCTGGTTGGCGCGGTGGTCGGCGTCGTGAGCTCGGGTGTCGCTGTCGCCGTGTTGGTGGTGGCCGGTCGCCGGGGTCAGGGTGGGCATCGGTTCGTCGGGGTGTCGGCGGCGGCGGCTGCAGCTGTGGTGGCCGCAGTGGCGGTGCGCCTTCTGGTGGCCACGACGATGGGTGTTCTCGTGGCGCAGGTGGCAGCCGTGCTCGTGGGTCTGGCCGCTCTCGTCGTGGCTATCGTCCTCGTCCGGCGCTTGGTCGTGCTGGTGTCTTGAGGGGCTGTGGTCGCTTGCCGGGCTGCCTGTTCGAGCTGGCTCGTCCCCGGAGGGCGGGATGACCGCGAAGTCGACGTTGCGCCCCTCTTGCGGGCAGCCTGGCTTGGTCTGCCGACGCGGGCAGCTCGAGATGGCGGAGAATGAGGGCCTGCGCGATGGGTCGAGGACGGCAGAGGGAGCGCGGCACGGAGGACGACGGCAGGGGCGCCGGCGTCCGGGTCGGAGGCGATGGGGACGACGACCAGGGCAACCACGCCGAGGTCACCGCCTGACCTGAGTGCGCGAGGTTCGCGGGATGACCGTGACGTCGCCCGAGAGACGAGCGCTCATTCGATACGCGTGCAGAGGTACGCGTTCACCAGCTGAACAAGCGTGGGCTGCTACACAGTGTGGTCATGGTCTGGTTGTTGCTCGTGCTCGCGGGGGTGCTCTCGGCAGTAGCCGGTCTAGCCGTTGCTCGCGCCAACCCGGGTCGCTACTGGCCCGCCATGGGGCTTCCTCCGTCACGTCCGTGGTCGTATTACGCCGCCTACGCCGCCTGCTGTGGTCTGGCTGTCTGGGCCGGAGTGCGAGGTAGTCGAGAGGGCGGCGATCTGTTGTGGCTTGGCACTCTGGGCGCTCTCCTCATCCCGCTGCTTGTTGTGCGCTCGGCCCACAACCGCAGCCTCTCTGACTGACCTGGCATCCGCCCGCGCGACCTGCGGGATGACCGTGCGCTTACGTGCTCGTCCGAGGAGTGAAGATCCGGGAGGCAGACACAGGTGAGTTCAAGGAGAACCCCAGCTCAACTTCCTGCCGTCCGTACAGTCGCAAAGTGGACGGCCCCGCACACACCCCCGAGTCCAAGCGTCAGGTCCGCGCCGCTGCTGCTCCTGGCAGCGGCCGACGCGCTCGAGGTGCCCACTTCAGTCACGCTCACGGCCGTCTCTTCGGCGTGCTGCGCGTCGTCGCCATCACTGCGGTCGTCCTGGCGGTCGTAACCGCTGGTGGCGGGGTGTTGGCGTACTACAAGCTCCAGGGCAACATCAACGCCCAGAACCTCGACGGCCTGACCGGAGCCAAGCCGTCGGACGAGTCGACGGTGGACCCCACGACGGGGCAGGACGCCGTCAACATCCTCGTCATGGGCAGCGACACCCGGGACCTGTCCGACGGCTCCGGCGACGAGTACGGCGGCGAGGCCGCCGACCCCGGGGCCCGCTCGGACACCACGGTCCTGGTGCACCTGGCCGCCGACCGCCAGAGCGCGACGCTGGTCAGCATCCCGCGCGACTCCGAAGTGCAGATCCCGGCGTGCCCGACCTCGGATGGGGGCACGACGAAGGCGACCAAGAGCTTGTTCAACGCCGCGTTCTCCCTCGGCGGTGCGGCCTGCACGATCAGGACCGTCCAAGAGCTGACGAAGGTCCCGATCGACCACTACGTCGTCGTCGACTTCTCCGGCTTCCGCTCCATGGTCGATGCCCTGGGTGGGGTCACGATCTGCACTCCGCAGGCGATCAACGACTCCAAGGCCAACCTGCACCTGAGCGCCGGCACCCACGACGACGTCAACGGCGAGACCGCGCTGGCCTACGCCCGGGCGCGGTACTCCATCGGAGACGGCTCCGACCTCGGCCGTATCGGGCGCCAACAGGCGCTGATGAGCTCGATGGTCCAGAAGGTCACCAGCTCGGCGGTCCTGACCCGCCCGGACAAGCTGTACGCCTTCCTCAACGCCGCGACCAAATCGGTCACCACCGACACCGGGCTGGCGAGCCTGTCGCAGATCGCCTCCTTGGCCCAGAGCCTGCAGAAGATGCCGGCCAACGGGGTGCAGTTCGTCACCGTCCCGACCGAGCCGTACCCGGCCAACCCCAACCGTGTGCAGTGGACGGCGGCGGCGGACACGCTGTGGCAGCAGATCAGCACCGACACCGCCGGCCCCAGCACGGCGACCCCGACGGCATCCCCGACCGCGGCCCCCGGCACCGACCCGGGCACCAGTTCGCAGCTGCTGGTCGCCCCGTCGAAGATCTCCGTGCAGGTCCTCAACGTGGGCGGGACGGCCGGGGTCGCCGGGACGGTGTCGAAGGCGCTGACCGGGGTCGGCTTCGTCGCCGCGGGCACCGGCGACGGCACCGCCCACTCCACCGCAGACGTCCTCGTCCGCTACGGCACGGGCCGGCAGGACTCGGCGAACACGGTCGCCGCGGCCCTGGGCGGGGCGACGACCCAGCTCGACCCGAGCCTGGGCAAGAACATCGTCGTCGAGGTGAAGACAACGACGACGGTCACGGACGTACGGTCGCGGGTCACGGGCACGCCCGCGGCGGCACCGACGCCGACCCCGACGATCACGGGCCGGGTCGCCTCGGACAACATCTGCGCCTGAGCGCACCCGCTCCTGTGCGTTCCTCGCAACAGGTCGCGCTCTGCTCCGCCAAGCCGCGCGGCCGGCGACGTCCTGGTCAGCGGGATGACCGTGAAGTCCCGGACGTCTCCGCGCGGAACGGCAGACTGCCTGAGTGAGCAACGCCCTGGCCGTGGAGGCCCTGCTGCATCTGGTCCGCGTCATGGAAGCCGCTGAGACGGCGGAGAGCGCTCATCAGGAGGCGTACGAGGCCGAGCTGACGGCGACCGGTGCCCGGCACCGGGAGCAGGCCCGTGCCGCTGCGGCTGCAGCTCGCGAGCAGGTGATGTCGTGGCAGGACGAAATCGGTCGGGCTCGAGCGGACGTGCTCTGGCAGCTGGGGCAGAGCGAAGCGGACTGGTCGAGCTGGCTGGTCAAGCACACCAGCCTGCGTGGCCTACCACGTGCCTCCGGTGCTGCCTGAGTCCTTCACGTCCCGCACCGACCGTGTCGCGCTCAACGCGGGATGACCGTGCGCCCGCGCACCGCGGGATGACCGTGCGGTCGGTCATGCGGCTGTACTCAGGGGCGGGCCACAAAGGAGACAGGGTCGTCATCCTCGGGTGTGATCCATAGCGGCTCGTTGCCGTCGTCGATCCGCCACCGCGTCACCTGCCCCAGGTCTCCGGCCCAGTCCAAGACCTCGACTGCCACGCTCAGCCCCGTGCCCGGCTCAGCTGAGTCGAGGGAAGGCATGGCCGCGAGCAGTCGGTGGCCGACGGCAGCTGGGCAGATCGTGGATCCGGCCGCCACGAGGGTGACTTCCCACCATTGAGCATTCTCCAGGCTGGGCTGCACGTTGGAGACGGAGTACGTGTAGATCACCGGTTCAGCATGGCCGTGCCAACTGCTCGTGGAGGGTACTTTCGCTCGGCTGGCGGGATGACCGTGCGCCGCGCGCACCGCGGGATGACCATGACGTTGAGTCCTCGCTCTCGCGACAGCCGCCGCGAGGTCACCGCGGACCCCAATGCGGTGGACTCGCCCACTTCGTCTCTGAGTCACTGAGGGAGTGATCGACGAGACCGACTCGGTGCCCGCACAGCTGCGTGCTCTGGGCTACCCCGACGCACACTGGCTGGCCGCGGGTATGGAGGCTGATGTCTACGCCCTTGACGAGCAGACCGTCGCCCGGCTGCCCCGGGAGGCGGCTGCGGCCGGTGCGGCGCCCATGGAGCCTGTGGAGCAACTGCTTGAGCAGCTGAATCAGTCTCGGCTCCCGTTCGCTGTCCCCGCCCCGCTGGGCCGCCTCACCCTGCCCGACGGCCGTTCCTTGCTGCGTCAGCCGCGCCTGCATGGCCGCAGCATCGGAGACTTCTACGACCCAGCCGCCGGGCGCCTTGACCCCCGCGCCGAGCAGGCGTTGGCCGACCTGCTGAGCGCGCTGCGCACCATCCCGCACCCGCAACCGATCGAGATGCCCGACCTGCCGCTCCTGGGCGACTCCATGGTGACCACGGCCCAGCCGTGGGCGGCGACCTTGCAGCGGCTGCTGGAGGATCGCACCCGCCGCTTCGGGGGCCTGCTGCGGGCGCACGTTGATTGCCTGGATGACCTGGTGGAAGGCTGCGACGCCTTCCTGGCCAGTCGCGGCGACGTGGCGGTCGCGTTGCAGCACGGTGACATCTGCCCGGAGAACGTGCTGGTCGATGACGACTGCCGGCTCACCGCGGTCCTGGACTGGGGCTTCCTGACCATGCTGGCCGATCCGGTGCTGGAGATGGCGCTGACGTCGGGCTTCTTCGACATGTACGGCCCGCATGCCCTGCGCACCGAACGGCGCCTGAGTGACCTGTTCGCCGAGGCGTTCGACGTCAAGCACGCGGACGTTCTGCGGTTCAAGGCGGTGTACGCCCTCATCGGCGCGAACGCGTACAGCGGCACAGCCGACGGGCACTTCCAGTGGTGCGCCGCGGTGCTGCGACGGCCCGACGTCCGCTCCGCCGTCCTGCTGTAGACCGCCAACCTGGCGTCAGCTGGTCGCGTGGTCATCGTCGCGTCCGTGACGTCGCCGGATGCCAGCGACAGCGCGCACAACGCGGGATGACCGTGCGCCCGCGCGCACCGCGGGATGACCGTGCGCCCGCGCGCACCGCGGGATGACCGTGAAGTCCCGGACGTCTCCGCGCGGAACGGCAGACTGCCTGAGTGAGCAACGCCCTGGCCGTGGAGGCCCTGCTGCATCTGGTCCGCGTCATGGAAGCCGCTGAGACGGCGGAGAGCGCTCATCAGGAGGCGTACGAGGCCGAGCTGACGGCGACCGGTGCCCGGCACCGGGAGCAGGCCCGTGCCGCTGCGGCTGCAGCTCGCGAGCAGGTGATGTCGTGGCAGGACGAAATCGGTCGGGCTCGAGCGGACGTGCTCTGGCAGCTGGGGCAGAGCGAAGCGGACTGGTCGAGCTGGCTGGCCAAGCACACCAGCCTGCGGGGCTTGCCACGTGCCTCCGGTGCTGTCTGAGTCCCTCATCCTGAATCGACCGCTCCGCGCGCACCGCGGGATGACCGTGACGTCGCCTGGCGACCTTGCGGACGGACCTTCGCCTAAGCAAGGTCGGCCAGGACCCGCTGAACGAAGGCCGTCTTGTGCTGGGTGTAGGTGTACCGGTCTGCGGCGTGGGAGGTGGCTAAGGCGCGCTTCAACGCTTCGTACTCCGCCCGTAGTGCCGGGTCTGCTCGGAGGGAGTCACGGAATTGGAGGTAGGCCTGCCATCGAGGACCGTCCATGACGACGACGTGGATTAGGTGCGTTCGCCAGCCGGGCTCGCGTCCGAAGACACGGTCATCGGGGATGCCGACGTCCCCGGGGTAGTCGTAGCCGAGTCGGCTCATCTCCTCGGCCATGGCGTCTGCGTGCAGCAGGTCCTGGACGCCGACGCAGATGTCGATGATGGGCTTGGCGGCCAGGCCGGGGACGGCAGTGCTGCCGATGTGCTCAACGCGCCCAGTCCAGCGGGCCAGGGCGTCCTGCAACCGGTGGCGCTCTGCGCTGCCGGCCTCGGCCCAGGCGGGCGAGTAGGGGACCAGGTGCACCCCGTTGTTGCGCAGTCCCAGCGTCATGGCGATGACGGTGCCAGGCAGGACAGCCGTCGGGCTAGGGAGTACCAACAGACAAGCGCGAACCGCTCGCAGATCGTCAAGACCGTGAAGTCGCCAGCCCCGACAGCGCGCACAACGCGGGATGACCGTGGAGTTGCTTGCGCCCTAGGTGTACCCGGCCATCACATTGGTGCCAGCCGGCTGACCGGCGGTAGACCACCGAGTGCGCTGTGACGGCGTTGAGTGTTGTAGTGCTCGATCCAGGGCGCAAGAGCAGCGGTGCGTTCGGCGTTGCTGGTGAACACCTGCCGGTAGGCCCACTCGGTGGCCAGGGTCCGATTCAGGCGCTCGACCTTGCCGTTCTGCCACGGGCAGTGCGGACGGATGAACTTCTGCCGCGCTCCCAGCGCGGCGCAGACCCCATGTAGCGACCAGCGATAAGCCCAGGCGTTATCGGTCATGACCCGCTCGATGCGAGCGATCCCGCGATGGGCGAAGTAGGCCGCAGCGCGAGTCAGGAAACCGGCACAGGTCGGGCCCTTCTCATCAGCAAGGACCTCGGAGTACGCCAGCCGGGAGTGGTCATCGACCAGGGAGTGCACGTAGTCGTAGCCGACCTTGGTGCTGCGGTCGCGGGTCTTCTCCCGATCTGCGCGCCCATGGGCGCGCCAGCCGCCGCCGTCGGGGATGCGACCGATCTTCTTGACGTCCATGTGCACCAGCGCACCGGGATAGGCCCGTTCGTAGCGGACGGCAGTGACCTTCGAGGAGCGCAACACCGCACCGGTCATGGGGTCCAGGGCGGATAGGTGCGGGACGCCGTGGCGGGCCAGGACGCGCGAGACCGTTCGCGCCGGGACGCCGAGCTGAGCACCCAGCTCGTCGGGTCCACGGCGTTCGCGGGTGCGGAGCTCGACGATGCGTTCCTCGACCTCGTGGGGGGTTCGTGTCGGACTGTGGTGAGGGCGGCTGGAGCGGTCCTGCAGCCCGTCGAGGCCTTCGGTCTCGTAGCGGGTGATCCAGGTGCGCACGCACTTGCGGGAGATGCCCATCGCGGCGGCGATGTGGGCCTGTGCCCAGCCTTGGCGGTGGCGTTGGACGATCAGCAGCCGGCCGTGGACGGTGGTGCGGGCGTTAGCGTGGGCCACGAGGACCTCCGGGTGGATGTGGACCTTCGACAAGTCACACCCCACTCGGAGGTCCTCCTGCGTTCAAGCCGACGCGCTGTCACCAACGTCCTGGCCGGGTACACCTAGGCGCCTGCCGATCGCGCGTCCACGTAGGGCGGGGGGTCAAGTGGAGGTCAATCAACAGCCACGTGTAGGTGCCACGCGTTCTCACGGCAGCGCCGCACCAGGTCGGCGGCCTCTTGAAGGGCGGCGAGGTGGCCAGGCTCCTGGGCCAGCACTTGAGCGTGCAGTAGGTCGTGCGCGAGCTGATCCAGGTCCTCGGGGCGGTAGTGCTGGTCCTGCAACGGACTCCACCGTCCCAGCTCCGGCAGACCGGCGGCGTAGCGGTCATCGGGCGAGAAGTGGTGGAGGAAGCTCTCCAACTCTGCCTCGGTGGCGCCGTTGTCTGGCTCTTCGGATCTGCGGGTGGCAAGTCCTACCTTGTTCCCGTGCTAGTGGTCAGTGCAGGCTAGGAGCAGGGCTTCGCGGAGCAGGGTGATGGCGGGGTCGTCGTTCTGGTTGCTCCGGTGGGCGACGCTGACGATGCGGGCGGGGGCGTCGCGCAGGACGAGGGTGGTCAGCTCTTCGTGCAGGGGTGGTCGGCCCATCCGGGGGACGAGAGCCAGCGCCAGACCGTGGCGGGCGAGTTCCAGGTGGAGGGTGAAGTCAGGGACCTCGGCCACGATGTCGGGGCGCTGCCCACTTCGGGCGAACATGTGCAGTAGCCAGTCGTGGCAGACCGTTCCCGTTCCGGTGGAAACCCACCCGCGTGCGGTCAACTGCTTCACGCTCACAGCGTCGACGGGGGTGTCGCCGGCACGGTGATCCTGGTCAGCACCCGGGGAAATGCCTGCGAGCGGGTCGTCGCGGCGGCAGATGACGTCGGCGGGGTCGTGGTGGGCGCCGATGACGGTGAGGCTGGGATGGACCGGGGTGGGCTGGCCCTGCCAGTGGTGCACGAGAGCGATGTCGACAGCACCGGCGGTCAGGGCGGGCAGGGCCCGGTCGGGGTCCATCTCGATCAGCGACCAGGTCAGGCCCGGTTGCTCGTGGCGCAGGCGTGTCAAGACGGTCACGACGTGTGCACGCAGGGCGGTGGCGAACGCAGCGATGCGCACGTGTCCGACGACCTGCGTCGGCTGGCGCGGGTCGCCCTCACCGGAGCCGGTGAGAACGTGAGCCAGCTGGTCGGCCAAGGGCAGCGCAGCCTCCAGCAGGGCATGGGCTGTGGGAGTCAGCACGATGCGACGGCCACTGGCGAGGGTGAGGACGCGACCGCTCGCCCGTTCCAGACGCTTGATCTGCTGGCTGAGGGCGGAAGGGCTCAGGTGCAGGACACCGGCCGCGGCGGTGACGGTGCCGTGGACGTGCACAGCCTGCAGTGCGCGCAGGCACGTCAGTTCGTCCATGGCCGACCTCCATGCAGTTCTGCTTCACGCTTTGGCCCCTCATTGTGCGATGGACGGTCAAGGTCGTGCTGCACGAGACTGCGCCCAGCCCGCCCGGGTGAGCCAGGCCAGCAACCAGGTCACGGGTGCTGGCCGAATAGTTCGACGGTGGTATCGACAAAGGTGGGGAGTGCGTCGTGGTGTCGTGGGCAGCTGCGGGCGGGGTGGTCATCATCGCTCTGGGCATGGTCCTGACCCCGGGTCCGAACATGGTGTATCTGGCTTCGCGGTCCATCGCGCAGGGCCGGCGAGCTGGGCTGATCTCCCTCACCGGTGTCGTAGCGGGCTTCGTGGTCTACCTGGCCGCGGCCGCGACCGGGTTGTCGGCGGTGTTCGCCGCGGTGCCGGCGGCCTTCGACGTGGTCAAGGTTGCGGGTGCCTGCTACCTGCTCTACCTGGCCTGGGGGATGCTGCGTCCTGGCGGTCGGTCCCCGTTCGCTCCTGCCCGACTGGCCCCGCACTCCGGGCGGCGCTTGTTCCTCCTGGGGCTGACGACGAACCTGCTCAACCCCAAGATCGCGCTGATGTACGCGGCGCTACTCCCGCAGTTCATCACCGCCGACGCGGGGCCGACGTGGCAGCAGTTTCTGCAGTTGGGGGCGGTGCAGATCGCCGTCGCGGTCACCGTCAACGGCGCCATCGTGCTGGGCGCAGCCGGCATCTCCAGTTGGTTGCAGGCGCGTCCGCGTGTGATGCAGGTGCAGCGGGTGGTGGCGGGCAGCGTCCTGGCGGTGTTCGCGGTCAAGATGGTCACGACCTCAACACCGCGCTGATCTCACGACGGGGAATCGCACGGTAGGACCACGCCAATGGCGACACCCGTGGATCGCCGCGGGGACGACCTCCTCGGCTTGGACGGCATCCACCTGGTAAGCGTCGAACGCTGCGATCCCGTCGCAGCTGCGGACCGGTCACGCGGACTCCTGCGTCTCACCGTCGAGACTTCTCGGCCTTCCGTGGTTGCCTGCGCCCGCTGCGGGGTCATCGCCACCGACCACGGTCGTCGTGAGCATCGACTGGCCGATGCGCCCTGCTTCGGAACTCCGGTCCAGCTCATCTGGCGCAAGCGGCGCTGGCGCTGCCGCGAACCCCGCTGTCCGACCGGCGTCTGGTCCGAGGAGCACCCGGCGCTGCCCGCACGGTCCAAGCTCACCGCCCGGGCCGTGGCCTGGGCGGTGCAGACGTTGCGCTGGGACGACTCCACTGTCTCGGCCTTGGCGCGTCAGCTCGGGGTGGACTGGCACACCCTCATGGACGCCGTCCGCGCGCACGCGGCCGACTACCTGGACGCGGCGCCCGCCCGATCTGCGCGGCTGGCTGGCGTCGACACCCTCGGCGTCGATGAGCACATCTGGCGTCCTTCAGCCCGGCACCGCGACCGGGCGGTCACCTCCATCGTCGACCTCACCCGCGACGAGGACGGCCGAACTCACGCCCGCCTGCTCGACGTCACCCTCGGCCGCTCTGGACCGGTCTACGCCACCTGGATCCGCCAGCAGACCGGAGAGTTCGTCGACGGCATCACCCACGCCGCCCTCGACCCCTTCCGCGGCTACGCCAACGCCATCCGCACCGAACTGCCCGACGACACCGTCACCGTCCTGGACGCCTTCCACGTCGTCAAGCTCGCTTCCACCGCGATGGATGAGGTCCGCCGCCGCGTCCAGCAGACCACCCTGGGTCGGCGCGGACAACGCGACGACCCGCTCTACCGCATCCGCCGCCTGCTGACCACGGCCCGCGAGAACCTCACCGACCGCGGCCAGGCCCGCCTGGAGGCCGCACTGCAGACTGGAGACCCAGGGTTGGAGGTCACCGTCGCCTGGCACGCCTACCAGGACCTGCGCTCGATGTTCCACGCCCCGACGCCAACCGCGGGCCGGGCGGTCGCGCAGCGGGTGCTCGAGAGCTTTCATCGCTGCCCGATCCCCGAGATTGCCCGGTTGGGGCGAACGCTGCAGTCGTGGCGGACCGAGGTGCTGGCCTACTTCGACGACGACCCACACCGGTACGGCATCAGCAACGGCGGCACCGAGGCCATCAACCTGATCATCGAGAAGACCCGTCGCCTGGCCCACGGATTCCGCAACTTCAGCAACTACCGCATCCGCATCCTGCTGGCCGCTGACGGAACCCGTCCCTGGCGGCCGCGCGGGCGGAGGTCAGGGTGAGCTTCCCACCCGTAGATCCGAAGAGCCCGTTGTCTGCGTGAATCTCAGTGGGGCGTTGCTGGCGCCGCTCAGCGCGAGTCATCCGCTTGCGAAGGCGTGCAGCGCGAGGACTTACCTCTCCCTCGGTCGTGGCGATCATCGACAAGCCCACTGCTTAGCCCTCCTAGATGTCGTCGAGCGCGATAGCGGCACCTGGCTGGATGTGGATGCTCCCACGGCTCGCCATCTGCACGTCGGCACATGAGGGCACCGGTGGGAGCCCACGACCACACTGCGGATTGCGGGATGACCGTGCGCTTCGCGCGCACCGCGGGATGAGCGTGCGCCCGCGCGCACCGCGGAATGACCGTGAGGTCGCACGCCTTCGTAGCTCGAAGACGTGTATCAAGCTCGCGGCGCCCCGATGATCTAGTCATGAGCAGCACTCGACGTCCCGCCCAGCCCTGGGTACGCGGAGCCCTGGTGGGGACGATCACGGGAGTCGTGGCCGCCGGTCTGGCGGTAGGCATCGCCAACGACTCTCTCTGGACAGGCTTGCTCGTCGGAGTCGTCATCGCAGCGATCATGGCGGGTCTGATCCTTCTCGCAGCCCGGTTGTCCCAGCGGTAGTCCACTCGCGATCGTCCGCAGATCGGCATGACCGCAAGATCATCGGCGGCCGGGATCGCTCGGATCGCGGGATGACCGTGCGCACCGCGGGATGACCGTGAGGTGGTGAGCAAGACGGAGCTGAGAGCGGGCCCGCGCACAGCCGCCGCCGGCACGCCACCCGCGAGGCCAGCAAATGGCTGTCGGTTCGAGATGCCCCGCTGGGATGCTCACAGCCGTGCCGCTGCATGAGGATGAGGTCCCTGTCGATGAGCACCTCGTCCGCGCGTTGGTGCGATCACAGCGACCTGACCTGGCCGGGCTCCCGATCCTCGACGCAGGCGGTGGCACCGACAACACCATGTTCCGGCTCGGGCAAGCGCATGTGGCCCGGTTCCCGCGGACCCCCGAGAAGGTCGTCCCCCTGCGCAAGGAGCTGACCTGGCTCCCGCGACTAGGGCCTCACCTGCCCCAGCCGGTCCCGACCCCGGTCCATGCAGGCCAGCCCGACACGGACTACCCCTTCCCGTGGGCGGTCTTCGAGTGGATTCCCGGTGACGACGCTGGCGCCGGCCAAATCACCGACTGGGCCTGCTACGGGCGCGACATGGCACGCTTCGTCACCGCGTTGCACTCCACCGACCTGATGGGAGCCACCCGCCGGGGAGACCTCGACTGGTACCGCGGGGGCCGCGTGCAGCAGCTCGAAGACCGAGTCGCTGCCTGCTTCACGGAGGTTCGAGCACGGAGCCGCGTCGACCCGCATCTTGATCTCGATGTCGACCGGCTCGAGCGGCTGTGGTCAGCAGCTCTCGAGCTGCCCGATCCTGTAGCACCGCACGTCTGGCTTCATGGTGACCTGCGTCCGGCCAACGTCTTGACCCGCAACGGGCAGTTGTGCGCCGTGCTGGACTTCGGGGCCTTGTCGGTGGGCTGGCCTGATGTGGAGCACGTGGTGGCGTGGGACATGCCTGCGGCGGGCCGTACGACCTACCGCCAGGTCCTGGGTGTCGATGCGCTGACGTGGGCACGAGCGCGGGCGTGGGCCATTGCTTTGAGCGTCGGTGGAGTGTGTGACTACTGGACGCGTCTGCCGTCGCTGGCGCAGGAGAGCTTGCTGCGGCTGCGGGAGATCATCAGCGACTCGGAGTGAGTCACGGTCCGCGCTCGTCTTCTTGCACTGCGCCGCTCGCTCATCGGCATGTCCGCAAGATCATCGGCGGCCAGGGCCGCGCGCACCGCGGGATGACCGTGCGCCCGCGCACCGCGGGATGACCGTGCGCCCGCGCACCGCGGGATGACCGTGCACTCGTGCGCAGCGCGTCGCAACTGACCGGGCGTCGTGGCTGGGGCTCTGCTGGATCTACCCCCTTGCGGTTTGAGCAGGTGGCAGGCTGCTGAGGTGGTCGCAGAGTCCTGGTCGCGGGTCGTCACCTGGTGTGAGCAGCACGCCCCCGAAGCCGTCCGGTCCCTACGTGCACCGGCTGGACCCGATGCTCTGGCCGCTGCCGAGGCAGCCACGGGCTGCGCATGGCCTGAGCAGCTGAGGCGCTGGTACCAGCTGCACGACGGCTGCCAGGAGTACCCCCACAGCCTGCTGCTGGGCCCCTGGATGCCGCTGCCCCTGGCCGGCGTGGTCCAAGAACACCAGGCCCTGCTGCAACGGCAGGCCCACCTTCTCCGGTCGCCCTACGCCGAGACCGCTGATGTTCAGAACCTGCAGGAAGCGACGGCGCAGCCGGCGGGGACCGTCCCACCGGGCTTCTTGCCCTCCTTCATCCCGATCGCGGTGAACCTCTACGACGGAGTCCTGTACGTCGACACCCGCCCCGGCCCCTGGTCAGGGTGCATCAGCGTGCTCGGGGACCAGGACGGCCGGTGGTGGGACAGCGTCGAGGAGATGCTCTCCGAGACCGCCGGCGTCTTGGAGCAAGCCGGCCAGCTCAACTGCTACCGGCCGGTGAGCGTGTCGGGGTACCTGGAGTGGCAGCTGATGCCCGGTCCAGGACGCCAAGCTCGCGACGGGTCGTTCCCGCAAGAGGAGGAGCCGTCTGAGGAGGACGTGGCGCGCTGGGTGGAAGCCGCCCGGCGCAGACGCGCCGGGGACGACGACAACGACCCCACGACGGACCTTCGGCCCGACGAAACCGGTAGCGCGGTTGACGTCATCGGCGCTGAGCAGGAGGAGCACGAGGACGAGGAACCGGCCCCGCGGTGGGAGCCGGTGCCGGCCTCGCGCGAGGCGGTCCTGGCCGAGGTGCACCGGTACCCGGCCCCGGCCCGGGTGGGCGAGGTACCGGTGTCTCGTCTGGATGCCTTGTGGAGTGTGTCGATGGGCGGTCCCAGCGGGTTCCTGGCAGGAGTGCTGGCCTCATGGGGAGTGAGCGAGGAGCTGCTGCTGCAGCTGGACGCCTCATCCAGCTACCACCTGGGAATCGACGACGACGGGTACGGCCCGGCCGATCGGGGGGCGTCCATCGCGGTGGAGGCCCTGCGCGGGCCGTTGCTGGACCCGGGCTACGGGCAGAGTCGCCTGCTGGAGCTGTCGCCGGCTGAGTTCGTCGCGGGACAGGTGCGCTGGCGGCAGGACTGCTACCGCGAGGGCCAGTTCACACAGGGGTTCGACGAGTGGTTCGAAGGGCGCTGAGCAGCGTGAGCTGCGCCGTCCGTCCTACCAGGAATCGTGTAGTCGACGCCAGCACCGCGGGATGACCGTGCGCCCGCGCGCACGCGCACCGCGGGTTGTTCACGGGATGGGTCGTCGCGAAGGCCGTGACGTCACTGCGGCGCGGGGATCGTGATGTCCTGCAGTCGGGGGTCGGTCACGATCGCTCGGAGGGCGTCAGCCGTCGCCTGGGAATCGGCCGGGTACACGCTGTCGACGGGGATGTCGGGTGCGGCGATGGAGGCCGTGGCGGAGATTGAACGACCGTCCGGCAGGCGGAGCGAGGCGTACGGCTCCACTGGCCGCGCGGGCTCGGGCATCGACCCGAGCTGCACCAGGGTCTGGTGCGTGCCGACGGTGAGGACGTTCCCGTCGGGCAACTTCTGCTGGGAGCATGTGACCTCCCCCTTGCAGACCTCACCCGTGGCCTCCACCGCTTGCGGCGCCGTGCGGTCGATTTCGATGCCGAGGGTGACCGCGGGGGACGTGGCGGTGTTGGTCGCCTTCCACATCAGGACCGTTTGAGAGCGTGCTCGCCATCCTTCGGTGCTGCGCCCGGCGGACCAGCCCGGTAGGTGCGATTCGACGACCTCGTCGAAGGCTGCCGCGGCAGCGGCGGTCACCGCGGGGTCGACCTCCACCTCACCGCCTTGGAGGGTTTGTAGTGGCGTCGGGACCGGATCGTGTTGTCCTAGAGCCGGCCCGGCCACGGACAGCTCAAACGGCGTGGGGCCCAGCAGGTGCACCCCGCCCACCGCTCCGCCGGTCAGCAGGACGGCGGTCAGGGCGCCGAGGCCCCAGCGGGTCCGGCGCTGCCGGCGGAGCTTGGTGCGTCCGCGGCCGGTGGCCTCGGTGATGAAGGCGGTCGAGTCCTGCACGGGGCCAGCGGCAGCATGCAGCTCAGCGCGCAGGGCGTCGGTGAAGGGGTCGTGGGTCTCGGTGTTCACGAGCGCGTCCAATCGACGGAGGAGGCGGAGGCGGGGGTGTGCAGGCTGGACCGGTCGGGCTGGGGCCCTTCCGCGGCAGTGCGGTCGGGCAGGGCTTGGCGCAGCCGGGCCAGGGCCCGGGAGGCTTGGCTCTTGACGGTGCCGACGCTGATGTCGAGGAGGTCGGCGACCTGTTCGTCGCTGCGGTCGTCGAGGTAGCGCAGGACGATGACGGCGCGTTGGCGTGGTGGCAGCGGGCGCAGGACCGCGAGGAGGTCGGCGCGCTGTTCGAGCTCGAGCAGCGGCTGGGAGGGTTCGGCTCCGGCGAGGTGGTCGTCGACGTCGCGGACGGCTTCGTGGCGGTGGGAGCGGCTGCGCCAGCGTGAGGCGGCGGCGTTGGCCAGGGCGCGGCGGGCGTAGGCGCTGGGGTCTTGGATGCGGGGCCAGCGGGCGTACATCTTGGCGTAGACGTCTTGGAGCAGGTCTTCACCGATGTGGAAGTCGCCGGCCAGCAGTCGGGCGATGCGCCGCAGCTGCGGGGTCGCCTCGTGCGCCCAGGAGGTGAAGTGCTCTTCCCGGTTCATGTCGTCCACACTGCCCTGACGCCAAAGCCTCAAGATCTGGTTGCACGCCGGGTCGTTGCATCTGGCGGGCGCTGACGTCGCCCAGGCCAGTGCTCGAGCTGCGTCTCATCCGCTCTTCGGCCTGTGCGTGACGTCGCGGCCAGCCCAGGCCGCGCGCACCGCGGGATGACCGTGTGGTCGGCCAGAGGGCAGCTGAGATGCCCTAGGAGGAGGGCCAGCCTTCCCCTCGTCGGAGCAGGTACACCTCGTGGACTGCGGTCGCGATGGATCCGGCGCCGGCGACTGCCGCCGGGATGCTCAGCCACCAGCCGAAGTGGTTCAACCAGACGAGCAAGGCCGCGACAGGCATCATGATCGCCAGGATGACGTCGAAGGCGACCAAGGCCCCGTGCTTAGGGGCAGTGCCGCGCTTCCACCGGGCGATACCGCTCCGGGTAGCGGGAGGTGATGCGGTCAGCGGCATGGACGCATCTTGGGGCAGCAGCACCAGCGGCGGTGACTTTTCACTCGATCAGCGGGATGACCGTGCGCCCGCGCGCACCGCGGGATGACCGTGCGCCCGCGCGCACCGCGGGATGACCGTGCGCCGCGCGCACCGCGGGATGACCGTGAGGTCGACGTTGCGCCCGTCTTGCGGGCAGCCTGGCTTGGTCTGCCCACGCGGGCAGCTCGAGGTGGCGGAAAGTGAGGGCCGGTGCGATGGGTCGAGGACAGCAGAGGGAGCGCGATACGGAGGACGACGGCGAGGGCGCCGGCCTCCGGGTCGGAGGCGATGGGGACGACGACCAGGGCAACCAGGCCGAGGTCACCGCCTGACCTGAGTGCGCGCGCACCGCGGGATGACCGTGAGGTCGCCCGCCACCATCAAAGATCAGGGATGTCCCTGATGACGACCGACCGGTCGCAGTTCCACGATGTTCCAGCCCCTGCTCGATCCGCCGGAAAGGTCACCTCGTGACGATCGACGACCTCCTCGCGTCGCACCCCGCCGAACCTCCCCACGGCACCAAGGTGCTGCAGACGCTGACCGCGCTCACGCAGTCCGCGGCCGTCATCACCCACGGGTACGTGTCCCCCACGCATGACGAGGTCCGCTGGGTGACCCGGACCGTCCTGCGTCACGACGGGCAGCAACTGGACCGGCAGGAGTGGACCGGACCGCACTTGAACCCCGCGGACGCACTTATCGCCGCCGGTCCGAGCCCCGCCAAGGAGGACTTCCTCGCGATCAACGGTGGGCCTTACGTGACGCTCACGACGATGACCCACATCCTGCCCTCCGGGGTGATCTTCAACCGTCGTCATCTTCGTGTTCCGCGGCACGTTGAGGCGGTGCAGGTCGCCGGTGCGAGCTTCCCGGTCACAGCGATCGGTCACGTACTGCTCGCCTGGGAAGTCGCGGCCGAGGCGGCGTCGGTTCCCGCCCCGCTCGCGGCGGTGTGGGAGTCGGGGGAGGTGGAGAGCTGGGGTACCTGGGCCCAGGCTCCCCGGCCGGTCCTGATCCCCGGGTACGAGCCGTAAGCAGGGTCCGGCGCTGACTCGCGCAGATCGGCAAGACCGTGACGTCGCGTCGTCCTGACCAACGCCGTGACCGAGCGTCAGGTGGGTCGGGCGGCAGATGCCCGTCGCACCCAGGACAACAGCGTCAAGACCGTGGTGGGGTCGAGGTCCCGGGCGACCTGGTCGGCAGTGGTCGCATCGTGAGCGCCGACTCGAACGCCGTTGTCCACGAGGAAGTCGACGAGGTCGCGGCCTTCCACGCCGGGGTACCTCGCGAAGCGGCGAGGCACACCGCCTCTCAGGGAGGGGGCGTGCTCCAGCACGTGGTCGGGCACCTCGAAGCCGAGGTCGACCCGCATGACGCTCCAGTCCTCCTCGCCGTTCTCATCGCGTTGGGGGATGCGCCCGCGTGCCACCTGCTGCCTCCCGTCGGCTCGACCACCTCCGTCCGCCAGAGCATGGCACCGCGCTCCGCCCCCTCGTCCGTCCTCAGGCGCCGCGACCCTCACGGGACCCTGCGTAGGCGGGTTCCCGCAGCCGCCGCCACCCGTCCGGCACCACGAGGCCGGTCGGCGGGTTCAGGACGGGTTCGAACGTGACGTCCACGTCGACCTGTTCCTGCAGGACGAGTTCGGCGAACGGCCGCCACGGCCCGCGCGGCGCGGCGACGGCCAGCAGGAACCGCCCTCCCCGGAACCGCGCCCCCACCAGCAACGGCCCGGCCGGGGCGCGGAACGCGGCGATGCTCGAGTGCACCCCGCCTTCGGGGGCGCGTCGCGGCCACGGGACCCGCCGCCCGAGCGTGGTGGACAGGAGCAGGTCCCACGGATCGCCCCCGGGGGACCGGACGCGCAGCGCGAGACCCAGCACGTCCGGCCAGGGCGGGGGCAGCCCGGCACCGCGGGACAGCCGCACCAGGGCGCTGTCCCGGCCCGGGGCGTCGATCCACGGCACACCGGTGACCGGGCTCAGCCCGTGCCGCAGGACGGTCCCCGCCCAGACGTCGCCCCGGGGGTGCAGAGCCCGCGCCGACCGGGCTCGGGCGAGGCAGCGGAACCCGTGGCGGAGGAGCCGGGACGGCGGGGAGGGACGCACGTCTGAGGTGTTCCCCGGACGACCGGTGGCACACGTCACCGTCGGCTCCGGGATGCCCAGCCGTCGGCAGCGGGTTGCACTGGGTGATGGCCACCAGCGCCCCGACCTCGCTCCCGAACCCCACCCGCGGCCCCGTCCTGTGGCGCCCGCGGCACGTCCTCGTCACCGCCTCCGCCCAGGCCGAACCCCACGGCCAGGCGATCCTCGAGCGCCTGGCCGCCGCCGGCGTCGACAACGTCCGCCTGCTGTCCGGCGACCGGCTCCCGCCCCTGCGGGGGAAGGACGACCGCGAGACGTACGCCCGCGCGAAGCGCACGCTCGCCGTCGTCACGAGTGCCGCGTCCAAGCGCCGGCCGACCCCCATCCCGCCGAGCGCCGACTTCTCCTTCCCGCTCGCCGAGGGCTGTCCGGGCCACTGCCAGTACTGCTACCTCGCCGGGTCGCTCACGGGGCCGCCGATCACCCGCGTCTACGCCGACCTCCCGCGGATCCTGGCCGGCCTGGACGAGGTCGTCGGGACGGGAGGCGTCACGTCGGGGACCGAGGCCCGCGGGCACGAGGGCACGACGTTCGAGGCCTCCTGCTACACCGATCCGCTGGCGCTCGAACACGTCACGGGTTCCCTCGCCGCGACGGTCGAGCACTTCGGGACGCACGACTGGGCGGGTCCGGTGCAGCTGCGCCTGACGACGAAGTACGACGACGTCGACGGACTGCTCGGCCTGCCCCACCACGGCCGCACCCGCGTCCGGGCGTCCGTGAACGTCGCCGGCGTCGAACGGTTCGAGGGCGGCACGGCTCGCGTCCCGGCCCGGTTGCGCGCGCTCGGCCGGCTCGCCCGCGCGGGGTACCCCGTCGGCCTGACGATCGCCCCGATCATGCCCGTCGACGACTGGCGCACCGCGTACGGCGACCTCCTCGACGCGGCCGCGGCGGAGCTCCCCGCCGACGCGGACCTCACGGTCGAGTGCATCACCCACCGGTTCACCCCGAAGAGCAAGGACGTCCAGCTCGGCTGGTACCCGGCGACGAAGCTCGACCTCGACGAGTTCACGCGCAGCCGCAAGCACGGGAAGTTCGGCGCGGTGAAGTACGTCTACGACCGCGACACGATGCGCGAGCTGCGCGGGTGGTTCGAGGGGGCTCTCGCCGAACGCCTCTCCGCCGCGCGCTACCTGTACTGGACCTGACGACGCGCTGAGCGTGCCAGGGTCAGGACGTCGGGGACTTCGTGTCTCACCTCGGTGAGCAGGAGGACGGACGGTTGCGCCCGGTGCCCGCGCCCGACTTCGAGCGGGTCTTCGACGAGATGCCGGTTCCGCTGCTCCTGCTGACCCCGGACCTCGTGATCGTGCGGGCCAACCGGGCGCGCGCGGAGGCCACCGGCAGAACGCTCGAGGACACCGTCGGTCGCCACCTCTTCGACGCCTTCCCCGCGGACCCCGCGGACGAGGCGGCGGACGGGGTGGTGAACCTGGGCCAGTCGCTGACGCAGGTGCTCGCGACCCGTCGTCCGCACACCATGGCGGTGCAGCGGTACGACCTGCGCAGGCCCGAGGGGACCTACGAGGAGCGGTACTGGAGCCCGCGCAACGTCCCCGTCCTCGACGACCGCGGCGGGGTCGCCTTCCTGCTGCACCGGGCCGACGACATCACCGAGTACGTGCGGGCCCGGGAGGCGGCGAAGGCGTCGAAGGAGCTGAGCGACCGCCTGCGCGAACGGGCCGACCGGGTCGAGCAGGACCTGTTCGCCCGCACCCGCGAGCTGGAGGAACTCGTCGCCCACCTCGGTCGGGCGACGCGTCGCGCCGAACTCCTGGCCCGCGTCACGAGCGAGCTGACGGCCACGCTGGACGCCGAGGAGGCGGTCGGTCGGCTGGCCCGGTTGGTGGTCCCCCAGCTCGCCGACTGGTGCATCGTCAGCCTGGTCACCGAGCAGCGGCGCGGCTCGGTCCGCGCTCTGCGTGACGTCGGCAGCTGGCACGCCGAGGACGCGGCGCGACCGCTCGTCGCCGAGTACGCGGCCACCCGTCTGAGCGTCCTGCGCCCCGGGTCGTTGCTGGACGCCGCCCTGTCCACCGGGCGTGCGCAGGTCCGCGCGGCCGGGGCCACGGAGCACCTGCTCTCCGTGCTGGAGCCGGGGCGGGCGCGCGACCTCGTGGCCGAGCTGGCCCCGGAGTCGCTCCTCACGCTGCCCCTGCGGGCGCGCGGGCGGACCCTCGGTGCGCTGGTGCTGGCCAACGGCGCCGCCCGCAGCCCCATCACGGCCGAGGAGACCGCCACCGCGACCGACATCGCCGGCCGGGCCGGGCTGGCGCTCGACAACGCCCGGCTCCACCGCCAGCAGCGCGAACTCGCCGAGACCCTGCAGCGCTCGCTGCTGACGGCGCCGGCCTCACCGGACCACCTCGAGGTCGCGGTCAGGTACACGCCCGCGGCGGAGGCAGCCCGGATCGGTGGGGACTGGTACGACTCGTTCGTCCAGCCGGGCGGCGCGACGACCTTCACCATCGGCGACGTCCTCGGGCACGACACCGAGGCGGCCGCGTCGATGGCGCAGGTGCGGACCCTGCTGCGAGGGGTCGCGGTGGCGACCGGCGCCGGTCCCGCCGCAGTGCTCGCGGGGGTCGACCGCGCGATGGTCGACCTGCAGGTGGGGACGACCGCGACCGCGGTCGTGGCACGTCTGGAGCAGACGGTGGACGAGGCCGGGCGAGGGGCCCGCCGGCTGGTGTGGAGCAACGCGGGACACCCGCCCCCGGTGCTCGTCACGCCGTCGGGGCAGGTCTCCCTGCTGCACGCACGGACCGCGGACCTGCTCCTGGGGGTGCTGCCCGACGCGCCCCGCGGTGACTCCGTCGTCGACCTGGAGGCGGGGTCGACGCTGGTCTTCTGCACGGACGGCCTCGTGGAGCGCCGTGGCGAGGGACTGGACGAGGGCCTCACCCGCCTGACGGCGGTGCTGGAGGACTGCGTCCGGCGCGACCTGACGCTGGAGGCGCTCTGCGACGAGTTGCTGGAACGGGTCCTGCCGGAGCGGCCCGAGGACGACGTCGCGCTCCTGGCGGTGCGCCTGCACCGGCAGGACGGGCCCGCTGACGCGCGGCCGCCCGGAGCCGCCGACACCTGACGTCAGGACCGGCCGCAGGTGGGCCGGGCGCACGGCCGGGTGCGTCGCAGCCGTCGGCCCCACCGTCACCGGGCGGGACTTCCGGGAGTCGATCCCGTCGTCGCGCCGGGAGACGGGGTGTCCGGGTCATGTCCGGGCGGTGACGGCCGATGAAACGATCGCCGGCCGAGCAAGGGGCCCGGCGACCACCGCCGGTCCGAGGAGCCCGAACCCCATGCCGTCCCCCACCGCCCGTACCCGCACGCCGCGGACCCGCTTCGCCGACCGCTCGGTCGCGACGAAGCTCGCGGCGCTCATCGCGACCTCCACGGTCATGGCCGGCGGCCTCCTCGCCGTCGGGCTCCAGGGCATCTCCGACGTCACCTCCCGTGCCGACGCGATCTACGCCGAGAACCTCGTCCCGGGCGCTGCCCTCGGCCAGGTCCGCGCGTCGACGATGCAGGCGCAGCGCGACCTCGCGAACCTCGCGCTGGCGCAGGACGACGCGGCTCGCCAGGACCTGCAGCAGCGCATCGCGGCCGATGACAAGGCCGTCGCCGACCACCTCGAGACCTACCGCGCGGCGGCGACGACGCCGGCCCAGCGCACGCAGGTCGCCACGTTCGACACGTGGTGGACCGCCTACCGCGGCACCCGCGACAACTTCCTCGTCCCCCTCGCCACGTCCGGCGACGTCGACGACCGCGCGAAGTTCCAGACGCTCTACCTCGGCAACGTCGCGCTCCTGGCCGGCAAGGCCGAGGCCGCGCTCGACCAGCTCGACACGCTCTCCCAGACGTCGGCGCAGGGGTCGGTGGCCGCCGCCCACCACAGCGACGGCCGCGCCCGGCTCGTCCTGGTGCTCGTCACGGTCGCCGGGGTCCTACTGTCGGTGCTGCTCGCCGCCTGGATCACGCGCCTCGTCGTCCGCCCCCTGCGTCGCGTCGTCGACGTCCTGGGCAAGGTCGCCGACGGTGACCTCACCGCGAGCGTCGACATCGACCAGCGCGACGAGGTCGGCCGCATGGCCGTCGCGCTCGGCGCGGCGACGGAGAGCATGCGCCGCACCGTGTCCGGTCTCGACGACGACGCTTCGGCGCTCGCGGTCGCGACGGAGCAGCTCCAGGCCGGCAGCCGTCGCATCGCCGAGGGCGCCCAGGACGTCTCCGACCGGGCCGCCACCGTGGCGCAGGCCGCCGGGGAGGTCAGCGCCAACGTCGGGGGCGCGGCGGCCGGTGCGGAGGAGATGGGGTCCTCGATCCGGGAGATCTCCTCCAACGCGGCCCGCGCGGCCGAGGTCGCGGGCAACGCCGTCCAGGTCGCGGCGGCGACGGGCGACACGATGGCCCAGCTCGGCCGCTCGTCCGCCGAGATCGGCGACGTCGTCAAGACCATCACCTCGATCGCCGAGCAGACGAACCTGCTCGCGCTCAACGCGACCATCGAGGCCGCGCGCGCCGGCGACGCGGGCAAGGGCTTCGCGGTCGTGGCGGGGGAGGTCAAGGAGCTCAGCTCCCAGACCGCCCGCGCGACCGAGGACATCGCCCGCCGCATCGACGCCATCCAGCGGGACGTGCAGGACGCCGTCGCCTCGATCGGCAGCATCGGCACGGTCGTCGCCGAGATCAGCGACTACCAGGGCACCATCGCGGCCGCCGTCGAGGAGCAGGCCGCCACGACGCAGGAGATGGGTCGCAGCGTCGCCGACGTCGCGACGGGTGCCGGCCAGATCGCCGCGACGATCGACACGGTCGCCGCCGCCGCCCGTTCCACCGGTCTCGGTGCCGCCGAGTCCGACCGCGCCGTGAGCGACCTGGTGGAGATGACCGCGCGCATGCGGTCCACCGTCGCCGGCTTCCGCTACTGACCCGCCCGCTGACCCGCAGGAGACGAGACCCCGTGAAGCGCTCCCACCGCGCCCTGTCCGCCGCGGCCCTCGGCCTGACCCTCGCCGCCGGGCTCGCCGGCTGCGGGGACGGCACGACCGGCACGACCGCCGCCGCCCCGGCCGAGGGCCCGCACATCGCCTTCCTCGTGCCGTCGACGTCGCTGCGCTCGCTGACCTACGACGTCCCGAACTTCACCGTCGCGCTGCACGAGCGCTGCCCCACCTGCGTGGTCGACGTGCAGACGGCCGCCGACCAGGCCACCCAGAACAGCCAGGGCCAGCAGGCCGTGACGGCCGGGGCGAAGGCGGTCGTCCTCGTCGCGATCGACGGCGCGCAGGCGGGCGACCTCGTGAACGCCGCGAAGTCCGCCGACGTCCCCGTCGTCGCCTACGACCGGCTCGTGAAGAACGTCCCGCTGGACTACTACGTGTCCTTCGACGGTGGGGCCGTCGGCAAGCTCGGCGCGCAGGCGATCCTCGACGCGGCGGGCCCGGACACCTCCGGGGGCGCCGTCGTCATGCTCGAGGGCGACCCGGCCGACAACAACGCCGGCCTGTTCGCGGCGGGCGCGCACTCCGTCCTGGACGGCAAGGTCGCGATCGCCGACGAGCGCTACGTCGCCGGCTGGAGCTCGACGCAGGCCGAGGTCGAGATGACCGAGGCGCTGAAGTCCCTCGGGGGCCGGAAGCTGCTGGGCGTCTACACCGCCTACGACGGTCTGGCCGCCGGTGCGCTGCAGGCGCTGGACAAGGCCGGGTACTCCGGCGTGCCGATCACCGGGCAGGACGCCGAGACCGCTGCGCTGCAGCGCATCCTGGCCGGGACGCAGACGATGACGGTGTTCAAGGACCTCCCGGCTCAGGCCCGCGCGACGGCCACGGTCGTCGCCGACGTGCTGGACGGGAAGACGCCGCAGACGACGGGGACGACGGACAACGGCAGCGGCGCGGTGCCGACCGTGCTGCTCCAGCCGGAGGCCGTCGGCAAGCCGGAGATCACGAGCAAGGTGCTCGCCACGGGCTACACGACGGCCGACGCGCTGTGCGCGGGTGCGGCCAGCACGCTCTGCGCCCAGCAGGGCATCGGCTGACGCCACACCGGCTCGCGACCGCTTGCCGCCTCCTGACGGGTGGGTGAAGCTTCACCCACCCGTCCGACCAGAGGAGCACCCGTGAGCCCGCAGACCGTGCCGTTCGTCGTCCAGGCCCAGGGGACGGGGGTCGCCCAGGACCTCACCGTCCCCGGCGAGCACGAGCACACCTTCAAGGCCGACACCTACCCGTCCTTCGGTGGGCAGGACGCGGCGCCGAGCCCCCTGAGCTACGCCCTCGGTGCGCTGACCTCGTGCAACCAGGTGACGGGCAGCATCGTGGCGAAGGGCCTCGGCCTGCAGCTGGGCGCGTGGACGTTCCACGTCCAGGGCGACCTGAACCCGGCCGTCATCGGTGCGGGCGCGGAGGGCAACGCGAACTTCGACCGCGTCACCGTCCAGGTGAAGGTCGAGACGGACGCCGACGACGCCACCTTCGCGACGCTGCGGGACGAGACCGAGCGCCGCTGCCCCGTGACGCAGCTGTTCAAGCGCAGCGGCACGGAGTTCTCCAGCGACTGGGAGCGCCTGCCCCTGTCCTGAGTTCCGGGGGTCGCCGGGGGCCGGCGGGCACCGCGCTCAGTCGTCCCCCGGCGACGTCCCGCGGTGCGCGTCCGGCCCCAGCAGGTCGTGCAGGACGGCCGCGAGGGTCGTGAGCTCCTCGTCCGGGACGGGGAAGAGCGACGTCGCCTCCGAGAACCACACCCCGTCGGCGCACATGCGCGCGACGAGCAACCGGGCCCGCACCTGCGGGGGCAACCCGTCCAGGTCGAACCACGTCGCCATCCGCTCCTGCCAGCGCGCCGTCAGCGGCTCCCGCAGCCGGGGGTCCGCGAACACCGCCACGTCCGAGGCGTCGAAGCGCGTGGAGAGCACGAAGTCGACGTAGGCGGTGGTCCGCCGCAGCGGCCCGGCCTCGTCCGGGTCCGCGCCCAGGACGGTCCGCAACGCCGTGTCCCACCGGTCGACGACGTCGTCGACCACCGCGAGCATCAGCCCTTCCTTGCTGCCCACGTGGTGCAGCACACCGGGTTTGGTGATCCCCACCGTCCGCGCGACGGCGTCGAGGGTGACGGGCTCGCCGTGCCGCAGCAGGTCCAGGGTGCCGTCGAGGATCGCGCGCCGCGTCGCCACGGCGACAGGTTACCTACCGGACGGTCAGTCCGAACCCCCTCCGTCCCAACCCTTGACCGGCCGGGACCTCGGTCCTACGTTGACCCACGCACTGACATACCAGTCCCTCGCCGGGTCCCCGGGCCCGGCGCAGACCGTCAGGAGTCCACGTGCCCGAACTGTTCGTCGCCGGTGAGTGGCGCTCCGCCGCGGCCGGTGGGACCCGCGACGTCGTGAACCCCTTCGACGGGCAGGTGTTCGAGGTCGTCGACGAGGCCGGCGCGCAGGACGCCGAGGCGGCGGTCCTGGCCGCTCGCACGGCGTTCGACGAGGGCTCCTGGGCGCGGACACCGGTCGCCGAGCGGGCCGCCCTCCTCGACCGGGTCGCCGACCTGCTCCAGCGGGACCGCGAGGAGATCGCGCGCACCGAGACGCTCGACACCGGCAAGACGCTCGCGGAGTCCCGCATCGACGTCGACGACGTCACCGCCGTGTTCCGGTACTACGCCCGGGAAGGTGTCGTCGAGGTCGACCGGACCGTCGACGTGGGTCGCCCCGAGGTCGTCAGCCGTGTCGTGCACCACCCCGTCGGCGTCTGCACGCTCATCGCCCCGTGGAACTACCCGCTGCTGCAGATCTCCTGGAAGGTGGCGCCCGCGCTCGTCGCGGGGAACACGGTGGTCCTCAAGCCCAGCGAGGTCACCCCGCTGACGACGGTCCACCTGGTGCGGCTGCTCGAGGAGGCCGGTGTCCCGCCGGGGGTCGTGAACCTCGTCCTCGGCGCGGGCGGCGCGGTGGGCCCGGCGCTCACGAGCCACCCGGCCGTCGACCTCGTCTCCTTCACCGGCGGGCTGGCCACGGGGAAGGCGATCGCGAAGGCGGCCGCGGACACCGTCAAGCGCGTGACCGTCGAACTCGGGGGCAAGAACCCGAACATCGTCTTCGCCGACGTCGACCTGGAGGTGGCGGTCGACACCGTCCTCACGGGGGTGTTCCTGCACTCCGGCCAGGTCTGCTCGGCCGGAACGCGGCTCATCGTCGAGGAGTCCGTCGCGGACGAGCTCGTCGCCGGCGTGGTCGAGCGGGCCCGTCGCATCCGGTTCGGCAACGGCCTGGAGGACGGGGTCGAGAGCGGACCCCTCGTCTCGGCGCAGCACCGCGACAAGGTCGAGGGGTACGTCGCACTCGGGCTGCAGGAGGGCGCACGGCTCCTGACGGGTGGCCGTCGGCCGGACGCCCCGGAACTGCAGCGCGGGTTCTTCTTCGAACCCACCGTCTTCGACGACTGCGACCGCAGCATGCGCATCGTCCAGGAGGAGACGTTCGGCCCGATCCTCACCGTCGAGCGGTTCCGCACCGAGGAGGAGGCGGTGTTCCTGGGGAACGACACGACGTACGGCCTCGCCGGGGCCGTCCAGACCCTCGACGTCGAGCGCGGCGAGCGCGTCGCCGCCGCCCTGCGGCACGGGACGGTCTGGATCAACGACTTCGGCCCCTACGTGCCGGAGGCCGAGTGGGGCGGGCAGCGGATGTCCGGCAACGGCCGGGAGCTCGGGCCCGCCGGTCTCGCGGAGTACCGCGAGACCAAGCACGTCTGGCGCACCACCCGGCCCGCGGCCCCGGGGTGGTTCCAGGGCTGAGGGTCGCCGGGCACCGACCACGAGCAGGAACTTCGAGCACCACTTCGAACAGACGGAGGCACGGGTGGAACCCAGCGGTGGTGGTACAGCCGCGAGCGAGGACTCGCACGGGCTCGACGAGTACGGCTACAAACCAGGCCTCGAACGCAGCATCGGTTCCTTCGCCAGCTTCGCGGCCGGCGTCAGCTACATCTCCATCCTGACCGGCACGTTCCAGCTCTTCTACTTCGGCTACGGGACGGCCGGGCCCAGCTACCTGTGGTCCTGGCCGGCGGTGTTCGTCGGGCAGCTCATGGTCGCCCTCTGCTTCGCTGAACTGTCGAGCCGCTACAGCGTGGCGGGTTCCCTCTACAACTGGACCAAGCGCCTCGCGTCGCCGACCGTGGCCTGGGCGGCGGGCTGGACGATGCTCGTCGCCTCCGTCGTGACGCTGGCCGCCGTCGTCCTCGCGGTGCAGCTGACGCTGCCGCAGCTGTGGCCGGGGTTCCAGTTCTTCGGGGACGGCACCGACGCGACGGACTACGCCCTCAACGCCGTCGTCCTCGGCACGGTGGTCGTCGTGTTCACGACCCTCGTCAACGCGTTCGGCGTCAAGCTCATGTCCCGCATCAACTCCACGGGCGTGTTCGTCGAGCTCATCGCAGCCGTCGTCATCATCGTGCTGCTGGCCGTCCACACCACCCGCGGTCCGGACGTCGTCCTGGAGAACCGCGGCGTCGGGACCGACCACTCCGGTGGGTACCTCGGGGCGTTCCTCGTCGCCGCGCTGGCGTCGGGCTACGTGATGTACGGGTTCGACACCGCCAGCTCGCTGGGGGAGGAGACGAAGGACCCGCGGCGCACCGCCCCCCGGGCCGTCCTGCGCGCCGTCGTCGCCTCGTTCGTCCTCGGCGGCCTGATCCTGCTGTTCGGGCTGATGTCGGTGCCGGACCTCGACGACCCGTTGCTGGCGTCGTCGAACGGTGGGCTGCAGCACCTCGTCCTGTCGACCGTCGGCTCGGGGTTCGGCAAACCGTTCCTCGTCTGCGTCGTCGTGGCCGTCCTGGTCTGCTCCCTCGCCGTGCACACCGCGACGATCCGGATGATGTTCGCGATGGCCCGCGACAACAACCTCCCCGCGGGCGCGAAGCTCGCCCGCATCAGTCCCAAGCACCGCACGCCGGTCGTCCCGGCCGTCGTCGTCGGGGTCCTGGCCATCGTCATCCTCGTGGTGAACGTGGGGCAGCCGCAGATCTTCCTCGTCCTCACGAGCCTGGCCGTCGGGATGATCTACCTCGCCTACCTGCTCGTGACGGTCCCGCTGCTCGTCGCCCGGCTGCGCGGCCGCTGGCCCACCCCCATGCCGGACGGTTCGAGTGCTCCGTTCACGCTCGGCCGCTGGGGGTTGCCCGTCAACGTCCTCGCCGTGCTGTGGGGCGTGGGGATGATGGTGAAC
Organism: Kineococcus sp. DHX-1; assembly: GCF_042473625.1. Lineage (GTDB taxonomy): Bacteria > Actinomycetota > Actinomycetes > Actinomycetales > Kineococcaceae > Kineococcus. Next base: position 4,733,335 of record NZ_CP170445.1, read on the forward strand.
CTCCTGTGGCCGCGCGGCGAGGTGTACAACCCGGCGGCCCCGTTCCACTGGTACCTGAAGTGGGGTGCGCTGCTGTTCATCGCCGTCGTCGTGGGCGGCGGGATCCTCTACTACCGCGTGCGCCTGCGCCACACCTCCGGCGTCCTGGCCGAGCACGCCAGCACCCCCGTCGACCTCACCGCCGGCCGAGCGGCCGCAGGACGCTCGACCATCGTCGACCCGCAGGAGAAGGAGGGTCCGCAGTGACCTCGCAGACGTCCACCCCCGTCGAGGAGTTCGACTACGTCGTCGCCGGCGGCGGCACGGCCGGCTGCGTCGTGGCCGCAAGGCTGTCCGAGGACCCGGACGTCACCGTCTGCCTGCTGGAGGCCGGCCCGAGCGACGTGGGGGACCCGAACGTCCTCGTCCTCGAGGACTGGATGCACCTGCTGGACTCCGGCTACGACTGGGACTACCCCGTCGAACCCCAGGAGAACGGGAACTCCTTCCTCCGGCACGCCCGCGCCAAGGTGCTCGGCGGCTGTTCCTCGCACAACTCCTGCATCGCCTTCCACCCGCCGGCCGAGGGCCTGGACGCGTGGGAGGCGCTCGGCTGCACGGGCTGGGGCGCGGCCAGCGTCCTGCCGCTCGTCCGTCGCCTGGAGGACAACGCGGCCGGCGGTCCGCACCACGGGACGTCGGGTCCCGTGCGGTTGCGCGACATCCCGCCGAACGACCCCTGCGGTGTCGCCCTGCTGCAGGCCGCCGCGTCCGCGGGGTTGCCGACGGTGCAGTTCAACCGGGGCAGCACGGTGCGCAACGGCGCCGGCTGGTTTCAGATCAACGCGGGCGAGGACGGCTCGCGCATGTCCACCTCGCACGCCTACCTGCACCCGGTGATGGACTCCCGCCCGAACCTGACGGTCCGGACGGGGTACTGGGTGGAGAAGCTCGTCCTCGAACCCGGCCCCGACGGTGCGCTCTGCGCCACCGGCGTCCAGTTCCTCGCGCCGGACGGTGTCCACCACGGTTCCGTGCGTGCCCGTCGCGAGGTCGTGCTGTCGGCGGGGTCCATCGACACCCCGAAGCTGCTCATGCTCTCCGGTGTCGGCCCGGCGGCGCAGCTCAAGGAGTTCGGCCTCGAGGTCCTCGTGGACTCACCGGGGGTGGGGGAGAACCTCGACGACCACGTCGAGGGGCTCGTGTTCTGGGACGCCCTGCAGCCGATGGTGACGCGGTCGACGCAGTGGTGGGAGATCGGGGTGTTCGCCACGACGGAGCACGCCGCTCCGGACGCGCCGCTGCCGGACCTGATGATGCACTACGGCTCGGTGCCGTTCGACATGAACACCGTCCGCTGGGGCTACCCCACGACGGACAACGGGTTCTGCCTCACCCCCAACGTCACCCAGGGCAAGTCCCGCGGGACGGTGCGGTTGCGGTCGCGCGACTTCCGCGACCGGGCGAAGGTCGACCCGCGTTACTTCACCGACCCCGACGGCCACGACCTCGCCGTCATGACCGCCGGGATCCGGCTGGCGCGGCGGATCGTCGAGCAGGCCGAGATGGCGGGCTGGGCCGGCGCGGAACTCGCCCCCGGCAAGGACGTCGTCACCGACGACGAGATCGCCGACTACGCCCAGAAGACGCACAACACCGTCTACCACCCGAGCGCGACCGCGAAGATGGGACCGGCGTCGGACCCCCTCGCCGTCTGCGACCCCGAACTGCGCGTCCGGGGGGTGCAGGGGTTGCGGATCGCGGACGGGTCCGTCATGCCGTTCCTGCCGGCCGTGAACCCGAACATCCTCACGATGGCCATCGGGGAGAAGTGCTCGGACCTGCTGAGGGCCGCGGGCTGAGTTCCTCCGTCAGACGGTGCCGCCCACCCCCAGCACGGAGAGCAGCTGCAGCTTCTCGTGGCTCTCCGTGCCGGGGACGGCGGTGTAGACCATGAGCAGGTGGGACTGGTCGGGGTCCAGCAGCGTCTGGCAGTGCAGTTCCAGCGCGCCGACCTCCGGGTGGACGAAGTGCTTGGGCTCGTGGGGGCGCAACCCCACCTCGTGCCGCTCCCACAGGTCCCGGAGCTCCGCGCTGTGCGCGAGCGCCAGGTCGGCGAGCCGGGCGGCGCGGGAGTCCGGTCCGCGGCGCGTGACGAGCGTGCGCAGGTGCGACGCGTACAGCCGCGAGAGGTACGGGTGGTCCTCCGGCCGGTACCGCTCCCTGCTGGTGGGGTCGGTGAACCACCGGTACCCGAGGCTGCGCTCCGGACCGGTGAACCTCGTCGTGTCGCCGATCAGGGCTGCGCCCAGCGGCGTCTGCCGCAGCGTCACGCCGAGTTCCGTCACGACCTCCGCGGCCGTGTCCGTCAGCCGGTCGAGGATGCGCAGCAGCCCCGGCCCGACGTGGTCCCCGTCCGCGCCGCGGGTCGGCGGGTGGTGCCCGGCGAGGCGGAACAGGTGGTCCCGCTCGTCCAGGGTCAGGTGCAGACCCTGCGCGATGGCCGAGGTCATCTGCTCGGACGGGTGCGGTCCCCGTTCCTGCTCCAGCCGTGTGTAGTAGTCCGTCGACATGTGGCACAGCGCCGCGACCTCCTCGCGCCGCAACCCGGACGTGCGTCGGCGCTGACCCCGGGGCAGGCCCACGTCCTCGGGCTGCAGGGCCTCCCGCCGCCGGCGCAGGAAGTCCGCCAGCCCGGCGCGGTCGATGGCCTGCTCGGTCACCCGTCCTCCATCCCCTGTGGCACTGAGTCCCCCTTCCTACCCGGGGGCGGCGACCGCAGCCAGGACCCGACGGTCCCTGGTTCGTGCGTCCAGGTTCTCGGAGAGGGGGGAGTGGCGGGTCCTGGTTCCGGTTCCGGGTGTCGAGCAGGCTCGGGGGACCACCACCCGCCGCACCCCAGGAGTCGTCGTGCCCCGCACCCCGCACCTCACCGTCCCCGACCTCACCGGCCGGCGTGCCGTCGTCACCGGGGGTGCCGCGGGCATCGGCCTCGGCATCGTCCGCCGGCTCGCGGCCGCCGGGGCCGAGGTCCTCGTCCCGGTCCGGAACCGCGGGCGGGCCGAGGACGCGCTCGCCCAGGTCCGTCGCGAGGTCCCGGGGGCTCGCGTGCGCCTGCACGACCTCGACCTCTCCTCGCTCGCGTCGGTCGCCGCCTTGGGCCGCGAGCTGCTGGCCGAGGACGAACCCGTCCACCTGCTCGTCGCGAACGCGGGCGTCATGACGCCCCCGTCCCGGCAGGAGACCGCCGACGGGTTCGAGCTGCAGCTGGGCACGAACCACCTCGGGCACGTCGCACTGGTGGGCCACCTCGCGCCGCTCCTCGTCCGGGGCCGGGCGCGGGTGACGTCGCAGGTCAGCGTCGCGGCCCGCAGCGGTGCCGTGCACTGGGACGACCTCGACTGGGAGCGGTCCTACGCCGGGGGGCGCGCCTACAGCTCGTCGAAGATCGCCCTCGGGTTGTTCGGCCTCGAACTCGACCGCCGCAGCCGCGCCGCGGGGTGGGGCATCACGAGCAACCTCGCCCACCCCGGCGTCGCCCCGACCACCCTGCTCGCTGCCCGCCCGGAGATGGGGCGGGAGCGGGACACCCCGGCGGTCCGGGTGATCCGGACCCTGTCGCGCGCCGGGATCCTGCTTGGGACGGCCGACAGCGCCGCTCTTCCGGCCGTGCTCGCCGCCACGTCCCCGGCGGCGTCGGGCGGCCGGTTCTTCGGGCCGGGTGGCCCCGGGCACCTGGGCGGGGCGCCCGCTGAGCAGACCCTCTACCGGCCCCTGCGCGACGTCGCTGCAGCGCAACGGGTCTGGCAGGTGTCGCAGGAGCTCGTCGGCGTGGACATCGCAGCCGCAGCGCACGTCTGACGCCCTTGGGGGCCGAGGTGCAGTCGCTGCCAGGATGGGCGGGTGCCGACCGCCCCCTGGCCCGCCCGCTCCGGCTCGCTCGTCCTGCGGGACCCGCGTCCCGACGAGATCGACGAGCTGCTCGCCCTCCGCAACGACCCCGCCGTCAACCGCTGGATGCTGAAGACCCACGCCGAGCCGGAGGCGTTCCGCCGCGAGTGGCTGGCCGTCCCCGGCAGCGACACCGACTTCTCCTGCGTCGCCGACCTCGACGGCCGTGCCGTCGGCCTGGGGTTCCTCGACGTCGTCGACGGCATGGGCCAGCCGGGGATGCCGTCGCGCACGCAGGCCGGCATCGGCTACGTGCTTACGCCGGACGTCTGGGGCCGGGGCCTGGCCACCGACCTCGCCCGCGGCCTGCTGACGGCGGCGTTCGACGTGCTGGGGCTGCGGCGCGTGACGGCGGGCTGCTACGCCGACAACCCGGCGTCGGCCCGCGTCCTGGAGAAGGCCGGGATGCGCCGCGAGCAGCACGGTGTGCAGGACTCCTGGCACGCCGAGCTCGGGTGGGTCGACGGCTACGAGTACGCGCTGCTGGCGCACGAGTGGGCTGCGCGCCGCGACGTCGGGATCGTGTGACCCAGTGCTCAGCACCTTCCTCGTCGAGCACCGCTGGGTCACGCCCGTCCTGCTGCTGGTCCTCGTGGTGGCCGGTCTCCTCGTCGGGCCCGGGCTCGTCCGGCGCCCGCGGCTGGCCTGGGCCCTGGCGGGCCTGTCCGTCCTGCCGCTGCTGGCGTTGACGCTGGTGCCCACGAGCCGCGAGCTCGTCGCCGGCTGCGAGGTGCAGTGGGCGTGGCCGACCCCGGCGCGGGTCGAGGCGTTCGCGAACCTGGTGCTGTTCGTCGGGCCGGTGTTCCTGGCCGGTGCGGCGACCCGCCGGTGGTTCCTGGTCACCGTCGCGGGCAGCGCCTCCTCCGCGCTCGTCGAGCTGCTGCAGGCCGTCGTCCCGGCGCTGGGCCGCTCCTGCGACACGAACGACTGGTTGGCGAACACCCTCGGGTCGGTGGTCGGGGGAGTCCTGGCCCTGCTGGTGCTGCGGCTGGCCCGGCGGCGCGAGGTCGTGCGCGCCGACTGACCGCCCCCGGCCCACCCGCCGAGCGCCTACCCCCAGTCCCCGCCCACGAGCAGCTCCGCCACGGCCCGCTGTCCGTCCGCCGGCAGGTCCCGCACCGGTCGCGGCAACCCCGCCCGCGGCACGACCCCGAGCTGTTCGGCCAGGGCCGCCGCCACCCGCAGGCTGCCGTGCGCGGCCATCAGCGACCACAACGGCTCCAGCCGCGCCTCGACCTGATCCACCCGCTCGTCGTCGCCGGCCAGGACGGCCGAGGTGAGGTCGAGGCACGTCCGGGGCAGCACCCCGGCCACGACGGAGTACCAGGTGTCGCAGCCGGCCCGCAGCCCGCGCACGGCGAACGCGTCCCCGGAGACGCCGAGGGTCACACCGGCGGGGACGGCGCCGCGCAGGCCGGTGAGCCAGGTGCGGGCCGCGTCGAGGTCCGCCGGCACCCCGGGCAGCTTGAGGGAACCCACGCCGGGCAGCCGCCCCACCCGCGCGCGCAGCTCGTCCGTGAAGGTGAACCCGGTCGTCCGCGGGTTGTCGTAGACGCACACCGGCACGGACGCCGCCGCCGTCACGTCCTCGTAGAGCCCGAACACCTCGTCGTCGGTGAGCGGCTGGTACGAGACCGGCGCCAGCAGCAAGCCGGCGGCTCCCGCCCGCTGGGCGTCCTCGACCACGGCGAGCACCTCGCGGGTGCTCAGCGCCCCGACCCCGACGACGACCGGCACGTCGCCCGCCGCCTCGACCGCCGCTCGCGCGAGCCGGGCCCTCTCGCTCCGTTCGAGGTAGGCGTAGCTGCCGGTCGAGCCGAGCGCGCCGATCGAGTCGACGCCCGCGGCCGCCGAGCGCTCCACGAGGGCGACGAACCCCCGCTCGTCGACGGCGTCCCCGTCGAAGGGGGTGAGGACGAAGGCGGACAGCGGGCCGAGCACGGGACCTCCCAGGGTGGCGGTCCTCGGAGGCTACCGAGCGGTTGAACGTCGGACTGCAGGTCGCCGGGACCCGTGCCAGCCTGACGCCATGACCTCCGCCCCCGGCACCTCGGCCCCCGTCACCACGACCGGGGTCAGCCACGTCCGGCTCACGGTTCGCGACCTCACCGCCTCGCGCCGCTTCTACGACGCCCTCTTCGGCTGGGACGTCGCCTTCGAACTGCCCGCCGACGCGGACGACGAGACCCGCGAGAAGTTGTGGTTCCTCTTCGGCGGCGTCATCTACAGCACCCCCGGCGGTGGCCTGCTGGGCCTGCGCCCCGTGGCCTCGGCGGACGACGCGTTCTCCGAAGACCGGGTCGGGCTCGACCACCTCGCCTTCGGCGTCGCCGACCGCGCGGCTCTCGACGCGGCCGTCGACCGGCTCGACTCCCTGGGCGCGCAGCACGAAGGCGTCAAGGACGCCGGCGGCCTGTGGATCCTCGAGTTCCGCGACCCCGACGGGATCGCGCTGGAGCTGGCCGCGCCGCAGGGCTGACACCGGCCCCCGCGGGAGGGGGAACGTTGACTCCCCGGTGTCGATCATCGTCACCGGGGAGTCAACGTTCCCGTCGAGACGCGCCTCACCCCCCGACCAGGCGCCGCCGCAACTCCGAGGCGTACCGCCGCACCGCCGCCACGAGCTCCTCCCGCCTCGCGCCGTCCACGGCGCCGCTCTCGAACGTCACGGCCAGGCTCGCGACGGGCCACCCCGCGCGGTCGGTCACGGCCACCGCGACGGACGCGAACCCCGCGGTGATCTCCCCGTCCTCGACGGCGAACCCCCGCTGCCGCGTCCGCACCAGCTCGGCCCGCAGCTCCCGCAGCGTCGTCGTGCCCCGCCCGTCCAGGGCCGCCGAGTCGGGGAACAGCGCGCGCACCTGCTCCCTCGGCAGTTCCGCCAGCAGTGCTCGCCCGCTCGCCGTGAGGTGCGACGGGAGCCGCACCCCCACGTCCGTGACCAGCGCGGGCCGCCGCGGTGCGCGTTCCTCGACGAGGTAGACGACCTCCCGGCCCACGAGCACGGCGAGGTGCGCGGACTCCCCGACCCGGTCGACGAGCGCGGCCAGCACGGGCCGGCCCAGCCGGGTCACGGGCTCCTGCCGCACGTACCCCGAGCTCAGCTCGAAGGCCGCGATCCCCAGGCCGTACCGCCGCGCCTCGGGGAAGTGCAGGACGAAACCCTGCTCGGCCAGCTCGCCGAGCAACCGGTAGACGCTCGAGCGCGGCAGGTCCAGGGCCCGCGCGAGCGTCGCCGCGGCGACCGGACCCTGCTGCGCCGCCATGAACGACAGGATCCGCAGCGCCGCCCCGACGGTCGGCGCACCCGTCGACGTGGCCACGTCCAGAGTGTCCAGCATCCTGGACACCGGCGCCGCGCCGGGCGCTGACGGGACGCCGCCCGCGCTGCAGAGTGAAGGACGTGAAGAACGTCCTCGTCTCCACCGGACCGGTCAGCGTCGCCGACGTCGTCGCCGTCGCCCGCCACGGTGCCCTCGTCGAGCTCGACCCCGCGGCCCTCGACGCCGTGGAGGAGTCCCGCGCCCGCATCGAGGCCCTGGCCGACGACGTCGAACCCCACTACGGCATCTCCACCGGTTTCGGGGCCCTGGCCACCAAGCACATCCCCACCGACCAGCGCACCGCGTTGCAGCGCAGCCTCGTCCGCTCGCACGCCGCCGGTTCGGGTGGGGAGGTCGAGACGGAGGTCGTGCGCGCGACGATGCTGCTGCGCCTGTCCACGCTCATGACCGGCCGCACCGGCGTCCGCGCCCGTACCGCCCGCGCCTACGCCGACCTGCTCAACGCCCACCTCACGCCCGTCGTCACCGAGTACGGCTCGCTCGGCTGCTCCGGCGACCTCGCGCCGCTCGCCCACTGCGCGCTCGCCGTCATGGGGGAGGGTCAGGTCCGCACCCGCGACGGGGAACTCCTCGACACCGCCGACGCCCTCGCCGCCGCCGGCCTGGAACCCGTCGTCCTGGCCGAGAAGGAGGGCCTGGCCCTCATCAACGGCACCGACGGGATGCTCGGCCAGCTCGCCCTCGCGCTCGACACCCTCGACGTCCTGTTCGCGACGGCCGACCTCGCCGCCGCGTTGTCCGTCGAGGCGCTCCTGGGCAGCGACGCGGTGTTCGCCGACGACCTGCAGCAGCTGCGGCCCCAGCTCGGCCAGCGCGTCGCCGCGGGGAACATCCGGCGGGCGCTCGCGGGTTCCCCGATCGTCGCCAGCCACCAGGGCCCGGAGTGCACGCGCGTCCAGGACGCCTACTCGCTGCGCTGCGCCCCCCAAGTCCACGGCGCCGGCCGCGACACCGCCGCGCACGCCCGCGCCGTCGCCGAACGGGAACTCGCCGCGGCCGTCGACAACCCCGTCGTCACGCTCGACGGCCGGGTGGAGTCGAACGGGAACTTCCACGGCGCCCCCGTCGCCTACGTGCTGGACTTCCTCGCCATCGCGGTCGCCGACCTCGCCAGCATCTCCGAGCGCCGCACCGACCGGTTCCTGGACAAGGCCCGCAACCAGGGCCTGCCGCCGTTCCTCGCGCACGACGCCGGGGTCGACTCCGGGATGATGATCGCGCAGTACACCGCGGCCGGGATCGTGTCGGAGCTCAAGCGCCTCGCCGTCCCCGCGAGCGTCGACTCGATCCCGAGTTCGGCCATGCAGGAGGACCACGTGTCGATGGGCTGGGCGGGCGCGCGGAAGCTGCGCCGGGCCCTGGACGGCCTGACCCGCGTCCTCGCGATCGAGGTCATGACGGCCACCCGCGCCCTCGACCTGCGCGGTCCCCTCGAACCCGCGCCCGTCACGGGAGAACTCCTGCGCCTCGTCCGCACCGTCGTCGAGGGCCCCGGCCCCGACCGGTTCCTCGCCCCCGAGATCGAGGCCGTCACGGGCCTCGTCGCCTCGGGCCGGCTCGTGTCCGCCGCCCGCTCCGTCACCGAGATCGACTGAGGAGAACCGCATGTCCGCGAACACCCACGGGCCGCGTCCCGTCCGCGCCCACCGCGGGAACGAGCTCCACACGAAGAGCTGGCAGACGGAGGCCCCGCTGCGGATGCTCATGAACAACCTCGACCCCGAGGTCGCCGAACGTCCCGACGACCTCGTCGTCTACGGCGGGACCGGCAAGGCCGCCCGGTCGTGGGAGGCGTACGACGCCATCGTCCGCACGCTGGAGACCCTCGAGGACGACGAGACCCTCCTCGTCCAGTCCGGCAAACCGGTCGGGGTGTTCCGCACCCACGCCTGGGCCCCGCGCGTCCTCATCGCGAACTCCAACCTCGTCGGGGACTGGGCCACCTGGCCGGAGTTCCGCCGCCTCGAGGCCCTGGGCTTGACGATGTACGGCCAGATGACCGCCGGGTCGTGGATCTACATCGGCACCCAGGGGATCCTGCAGGGCACGTACGAGACGTTCGCCGCCGTCGCGGACAAGTCCTTCGGCGGAACCCTCGCCGGCACCATCACCCTGACCGGCGGGGCCGGCGGGATGGGTGGCGCGCAGCCGCTCGCCGTCACCCTCAACGAGGGCGCCGTCCTCGTCGTCGACGTCGACCGCGCCCGGTTGCAGCGCCGCGTCGACCACGGCTACCTCGACGAACTGGCCGACGACCTCGACGACGGCCTGGCCCGCGTCGTCGCCGCCCGTGACGCCCGCCGCCCGCTCTCCGTCGGCGTCGTCGGGAACGCCGCGACGGTGTTCACCGAACTCCTCGACCGCGGCGCCCCCATCGACGTCGTGACCGACCAGACGTCAGCGCACGACCCGCTGAGCTACCTGCCCGAGGACGTCACGGTCGAGGAGTGGCACGAGCTGGCGGCCAAGGACCCCGAGGAGTTCACCCGCCGCTCCCGCGAGGCGATGGCCAAGCAGGTCAAGGCCATGGTCGAGTTCAAGGACCGCGGCGCCGAGGTGTTCGACTACGGCAACTCCATCCGCGAGGAGGCCCGCCTCGGCGGCTACGACCGCGCGTTCGAGTTCCCCGGGTTCGTGCCGGCCTACATCCGCCCGCAGTTCGCCGAGGGGCGTGGCCCGTTCCGCTGGGCCGCGCTGTCCGGCGACCCCGCGGACATCGCCCGCACCGACCGCGCCATCCTCGAACTGTTCCCCGACGACGAGAAGCTGCGCCGCTGGATCACCGCGGCCGGCGAGAAGGTCAACTTCGAGGGGCTTCCCGCCCGCATCTGCTGGCTGGGCTACAAGGAACGCCACCTCGCGGGCCTGAAGTTCAACGAGCTCGTCGCGAACGGCGAGATCTCCGCACCGATCGTCATCGGCCGCGACCACCTCGACTCCGGGTCGGTGGCCTCCCCGTACCGGGAGACCGAGGCCATGGCCGACGGTTCCGACGCGATCGCCGACTGGCCGCTGCTGAACGCCCTGCTCAACACGGCGTCCGGGGCGACGTGGGTGTCCCTGCACCACGGCGGTGGCGTCGGCATCGGCCGCTCGATCCACGCCGGTCAGGTCACCGTCGCCGACGGCACCCCGCTCGCCGCCGAGAAGATCGAGCGCGTCCTCACGAACGACCCCGGCACCGGGGTCATGCGGCACGTCGACGCCGGGTACGACCGCGCGGCCGAGGTGGCCCGCGAACGCGGTCTGCGCGTCCCGATGTGGGAACAGTGACCTTCCACGCCGACGTCGCCTGGATCGACGGCGCCGTCGTCCGGGACGTGCGGATCGAGGTGGCCGCCGGTCGGATCACGGCGGTCACCCCGGGCACGAGCGCGGAACCGGGCGACGAGGTCCTCCCGGGCCTGGTGCTCCCCGGGTTCGCGAACGCGCACTCGCACGCGTTCCACCGCGCCCTGCGCGGCCGCACCCACGGGAACGGCGGGACGTTCTGGACCTGGCGGACCGCGATGTACGAGCTCGCGGGTCGCCTCGAGCCCGACTCCTACCGGGAGCTGGCGACGGCCGCGTTCACCGAGATGGTGCTCGCGGGCTGGACCGCGGTCGGGGAGTTCCACTACCTGCACCACCGTCCCGACGGCACGCCGTACGAGGACCCGAACGCGATGGCCCTCGCCCTGCGCGACGCGGCGCGGACGGCGGGGATCCGTCTCGTCCTGCTCGACGCGTTGTACCTGACCTCGGCGCCGGGGGAACCCGTCCTCCCCGAGCAGCGCCGGTTCTCCGACGGCGACGTCCGGGCCTGGGCACGGCGCGTCCGGCAGCTCCCGTCCGACGAGTTCTTCCGCGTCGGGGTGGCGGCGCACTCGGTGCGCGCCGTCGCCCCGGCGGACCTGTCGAAGGTGGCCGAGACGGCGTGGGACCTCGGCGCGCCCGTCCACGTCCACCTGTCAGAACAGCCCGCCGAGAACGAGGCCTGCCGCCGGGCCTACGGCTGCACCCCGACCGAACTCCTCGACCGCGCCGGGGCCCTCAGCCCCGCGCTGTCCGTCGTCCACGCGAACCACGTCACCGACGCCGACGTCGCCCTCCTCGGGGCGCGGCAGGCCTCGGTCGTGGCGTGCCCGACGACGGAGGCCGACCTCGGCGACGGGGTGGGGCGCGCCCGGGCCCTCGCCGACGCCGGGGCCGTGCTGGCCCTCGGCACCGACCAGCACGCGGTCGTCGACCCGTTCGCCGAGACCCGCGGACTCGAGGCGGCCGCCCGGCTCGGCTCGCTGCGGCGCGGGGTGTTCGACCCCGCCGACCTCGTCGCCGCGCTCACGGCTGGCGGCCACCGCAGCCTCGGCCTGGAGGGCGGGACGATCGCCGTCGGACAGCCCGCCGACCTCGTCGCCGTCCGCACCGGGTCCGTCCGGACGGCCGGTTCCGACCCCGCCCAGCTCGCGATGACGGCGACGGCCCAGGACGTGACGCACGTCGTCGTGGCGGGCGAGGTCCGCGTCCGACAGGGTGAGCACACGGCGGTGGGGGAGGACCGCGTCGCCGACGTCCTGCGGAGGTTCGCGTGAGCACGCTCTACACCGGCATCGCCGAGCTGACGACGAACGACCCCGAACGGGCCACGCCTCAGGACCCGCTGGGCCGGATCCACGACGCGGCGCTCGTCGTCGAGGACGGTCTCGTCGCCTGGACGGGGCCCGCGAGCGCCGCGCCGGAGGCCGACGAGCGCATCGGGGTCTGCGGCCGCGCCGTGCTGCCCGGCTGGGTGGACTCGCACTCCCACCTCGTCTTCGCCGGCGACCGCACGGACGAGTTCGAGGCGCGGATGGCGGGCCTGCCCTACGCCGCCGGGGGCATCGCGACCACCGTCGCCGCCACCCGGTCCGCGACGGACGAGGAGCTGCGCCGCAGCCTGCGCCGCCACGTCGCCGAGGCCCGCGCGCAGGGGACGACGACACTGGAGACGAAGACCGGGTACGGCCTCACGCCTGCCGAGGAACTGCGCGCGGCCCTGCTGGCCGCCGAGTTCACCGACGAGGTGACGTGGCTCGGGGCCCACATCGTGGCCCCCGGTGAGGAACCCGCCGACTACCTCGCCGAACTCGTCGGCCCGCAGCTGCAGGCCGTGCGCGACCACGTGCGCTGGGCCGACGTGTTCTGCGAGACGGGCGCCTTCGACGAGGAGCAGGCCCGGACCGTCCTGCTCGCCGCGCGCGACGCGGGCCTCGGGCTGCGCGTCCACGGCAACCAGCTCGGCCAGGGGCCGGGCGTGCGGCTGGCCGTGGAGGTCGGTGCCGCCAGCGTCGACCACTGCAACCACCTGTCCGACGCCGACGTCGACGCGCTGGCGGGGTCGGACACGGTCGCCACCGTCCTGCCGGCCTGCGACCTGTCGACCCGCCAGCCGCTCGCCCCCGCCCGTCGGCTCCTCGACGCCGGCGCGACCGTCGCGATCGCCAGCAACTGCAACCCGGGTTCGAGCTACACGAGTTCCGTGGCGTTCTGCGTCGCGACGGCCGTCCTGCAGATGGGCCTGACCGTCGCCGAGGCCGTGCACGCCGCCACCGCCGGAGGGGCGCAGGCATTGCGCCGCATCGACGTCGGACGGCTCACCGTCGGCGCCCGCGCCGACCTGCACGTGCTCGACGCGCCGTCCGTCACCCACCTCGCCTACCGTCCCGGGATCCCGTTGACGCATTCCGTCCACTGAGCGGGTACCCCTGCGCCATGCTGCGACCGTGACGGTCTTCGACGCCCCCGAGCTCGTCCTGCGCGAGCAGGGTCGGGTGTTCTCGACCCGCCACCACTACGAGGTGCTGGCGCCGGACGGGACCGCGCTCGCGGAGGTCGCGGAGGAGCAGCGCCACGGCTTCCTGGGGATCGTCACGTCCTCGCGCCACGTCGTCGTCGCGGGCGGTGCGCCGTTGCTGTTCGTGGAGCGGCCTGCCCGGTGGGGGCAGCGCCTGGAGTTCCACGCCGTCCGGCCCGACGGCAGTCCCCTCGGCCAAGTCCGGCAGGAGAACTCCTGGGGGGCGCCGCGCCTGGAGATCGCGACCCTCGACGGGTTCCTGGCCCGGATGACCGGCGGCGCGTGGGGCAGTCGGGAGTGGATGGTCACCCTGCACGCCGACCCGCGTGCCACCAGCCTGCGCAAGGAGGGCGACCTCCTCGCCGGGGTCCACCGCCGCCGTCGGGCGTTCGACCGCGTCCTCGTCGACGCCGACGAGTTCGTGCTGAGCACCGACCCGACCCTGGGGCCGGACCTGCGGGCCCTCCTGCTCGTCGCGGTGGTCGCCCTGGACGGGGTGCGCGACCAGCAGAAGCGGTCGGCGGGCTGACGTGGTGCGCCGTCGACTCCGCCGCCGTTCCCACCGCCGCCGCGACAAGGCGCTCGAGGTCGCCGAGGGCGCAGGCGACCTCCTGGACCTGGGGTCCCTGGTCTGGGCCGTCGTGAAGATCCCCTTCAAGGTCCTCAAGGCAGTCTTCGACGTCTTGAACTAGGACGGCAGGTCCACGGGGGACCCGTCTGCGTGCTGGTCGGGGTTCTGGCGCCGGTACTCCTCCAGCGTCAGGCCGTGGCGTTCGGCACTCGCGCGGTCCTCGTCGTCAGCGAACCTGTTCCAGTCGTCGACGACGCGCTGCGTCAGCTTCGGCAGTTCCACGCAGAGGAAGATCCCACTGGTCATCCCCGACGGAGGAACGCAGGGCGCTTCGGTGGCGTAGGTCGAGGGGTCGAAGCAGGTGGTCGACACGGTGCTGATGCCCGCCTCGAGCTGCGACTCCTGCAGGACGCACGTGCGGGTGGGCATGGACGTCGCGAGCGGGCCGCTGCGCGACCAGTCGTCGTCGGGCCCGCGTCCTGCGGCGCGGTCGTGGCCGGACCCGTCGGAGCGGAGGTCGGCGCAACGCCGGCCGCAGGTGGCGAGTGGCTCCCACAGGCCGCGAGGGTGAGGACGAGGGCTCCGAGGGGCAGGACGAGCACGGGACGCACCCGCCGACCCTGCCAGCAGGAACCTCCTGACCGGCGCGAACGCGGCCCGCTCACCCGTCCGGCCCGGCACCCCGCGGGTGGGAGGATCGGGAGGTGACGACCGCTCCCGCCTTCGGCCTCCTCCTCGACGTCGACGGCCCGATCGCCAGCCCCGTGACCCGCTCGATCAGCGCCCCCGGCCTGCTCGACAGCCTCCTGGAACTGCTCGCCGCGGGGATCCCGGTCGTCTTCAACACCGGCCGCTCCGACGCGTTCCTGCGTGAGCAGGTGATCGGCCCCGTCCTCGCCGCCGGCCTGCCCGCCGCCGCCCGGCTGCACGCGGTGTGCGAGAAGGGCGCGGTGACGTTCAGCGTCACCGCCGACGGCGTGGGCCCCGTGGAGGTCGACGAGACCGTCGTCGTCCCGCGCGACGCCGCCGTCCGGCTGGAAGCGCTGGCGCGCACCGACTTCGCCGACCTCGTGTTCGTCGACGCGGGCAAGCGCGCCATGGTGTCGATCGAGCAGCGCCTCGAGGTCGACTCCGCGACCTACCTCGCCCGCCAGCCCGAGTACGAGAAGGCCGCGCTGGAGGTCTTCGCCGACCTCGACCTCGGCGTCACCTGGAAGGGCGCCACGATGCCCGACGCGCGCGGGGGCGTGGACTGGCGGATCGACCCGACGATCATCTCCACCGACATCGAGTCCGTCCTGCTCGGCAAGGACCGCGGCGCCGAGATGGCGCTGCGGATGCTCGCGCAGGACGGCGAGCTGCCGACCGCCTGGCGCACCGTCGGGGACTCCCGCACCGACTACGCCATGGCCGACTGGCTGCACGCCCAGGGCCACGACGTCGTGCACGTCGACGTCCGCCCCGCCGACGGCGTCCCCACGACCCCGTACCCCGTCTTCGAACCCCGCCACACCGTCCACGACGAGGCCGGCGCGGCCTGGCTCGCCCGCCTCGCCGCCGTGGTGCGCGGGGAGGCGGCGGACGACCGGGACTTCGACGTCTGACCGACTGCGTCTCACAGCCAGGTCGGCCTGACTAGAGGGGTGGACTGGGCGACACGCCAGGGTTCTTGGTGGTCGCGAGATGGTCACGCATACTGCCCAGCATGGTTTTGCGCGTCGACACTCAGTATGAAGACTTGCTGCGACATGTCCTAGCCACCGGCACCGCGAAGTCGGATCGAACCGGAACCGGGACCCACAGCGTCTTCGGCCACCAGATGCGCTATGACCTATCTAAGGGTTTTCCTCTCGTCACGACCAAGCGGGTGCACTTCAAGTCGATCGCGCTGGAGCTGCTCTGGTTCCTGCGTGGGGATAGCAATGTCGCATGGTTGCAAGAGCGAGGCGTCTCGATCTGGGACGAGTGGGCAGACGGTCAGGGCGAACTTGGCCCCGTCTATGGCGTTCAATGGCGCTCGTGGCCGACCCCGGACGGGGAGCACATTGACCAGATTTCAGAGGTTCTCAAGAATATTCGACGCAATCCCGACTCGCGCAGGCTGATTGTCTCCGCCTGGAACGTTGCGGATCTTGGGAAGATGGCCTTAGCTCCTTGTCACGTGCTCTTCCAATTCTACGTGGCCGATGGAAAGCTGTCCTGCCAGCTCTACCAGAGGTCGGCTGACCTCTTCCTGGGTGTTCCATTCAACATCGCGAGTTATGCGCTGCTCGCGATGCTCGTGGCAGACGAGACGGGTCTGAACTACGGGGACTTGGTTTGGACCGGGGGAGACTGTCATATCTATGACAATCACAAGGATCAGGTGAACGAGCTTCTCTCCCGGTCGCCTCGACCCTTCCCGAGCTTGACTATTGAGAGCAAGCCCTTCTTTCAGCATGAGCTGGATGATTTTCGGCTTGAAGGGTATGAACCCCACCCAACGATCAAGGCCCCCGTGGCCGTCTGATGGCCGTCCGGTGATCGGTCTCGTCTGGGCGCAGTCCCGGAACGGCGTCATCGGGGTGGACGGCCGCATCCCGTGGCGCATCCCCGAGGACATGGCGCACTTCTCCGCGCTCACCACGGGGACCACCGTCGTCATGGGCCGTGCGACCTGGGAGTCGCTCCCGCCCCGCTTCCGTCCGCTGCCGGAGCGTCGCAACGTCGTCCTGTCCCGCACCGCCGGGTACGACGCCCCCGGCGCGGAGGTCGTCGCCGACCTCGACGTCGCGCTGGGCCTCGGGACGGACGTCTGGGTCGCCGGCGGGCAGGCCGTCTACGCGGCGGCGCTCGCCTGCGCCGACGTCCTCGTCGTCACCGAGGTGGACCTCGACGTGGCCGGTGACACCCGGGCGCCCGTCGTGGGTGAGCCCTGGCGCGCGGTCGAGACGGGGGAGTGGCGGACCTCGTCGGCCGGGCCCCGCTTCCGCGTGGTGACGTGGCGCCGCGCGGACCGGCCGGACGGGGCGAACCACTAGCGCGGCAGTCGGTTCCGTGCCACCGTGAGGCATCGAGCCCCCGCTGGGGCTCCCGGCCGAAGGAGGCAGTCGTGGTGACGCTCTTCCTCTCGTTCGCAGTGATCGTCCTCGTGTGTTCCCTGGTGGGCCACCTGTGCTCACGGTCGCGGCCCGGCAGCGTCAAGCTCGGCCCCAAGCCGGCGAAGCGGCACCGCTCGGACATCAGCTGGCCCGGCGTCCTCGGCGGGGACGCCGGGGGTGACACCGGCGGCTACGTGAACCTGCCCGACACCCACCACCACTCCGGCTGGGGCCACTCCCACAGCCACTCGCACGACTCCGGCGGCGGTTGGGGCTGGGGCGGCGACTCCGGCGGCGGCTTCGGGGGCGACTCCGGCGGTGGTGGGGGCGGCGGCGACTGACCGCCGCAGCGTCACCCGGACGCGCGGAAGAGGTGCGCGTCCGGTGTGGTTGCCCCCACCGTGAAGGTGGAGATCTGGTCCGACGTCGTCTGCCCGTGGTGCTACATCGGCAAGCGCCGGTTCGAGAGCGCGCTGCGCGACTTCGAGCACGCCGACGACGTCGAGGTGGTGTGGCGGTCCTTCGAGCTCGACCCCACGACGGAGACGGTGCACGAGAAGGCGGACGGTCCCAGCGACGCCCACCTGCGCCGGCTGTCGACGAAGTTCGGGCAGCCCGTCGAGCAGGTGGCGCCGATGGTCGCCCACGTCGACGCGATGGCCGCGGCCGAGGGCCTGGACTTCCACCAGGACATCTCGGTCCCCGCCAACACCGTCAAGGCGCACCAGTTGCTGCACCTCGCGGCCGAGCGCGGGGTCCAGGGCGACGTCAAGGAGCGCCTCCTGCGGGCGAACTTCACCGAGGGTGAGCCGGTCGGCGACGACGAGACCCTCGTGCGCCTCGTGGCCGAGGCCGGGCTGGACGCCGACGAGGCGCGGGCCGTCCTCGCCGAGGACCGCTACCTGGCCGCCGTCCGCGCCGACGTGGCCGAGGCCCGCGCGCTCGGCGCCCGCGGGGTCCCGTTCTTCGTCATCGACCGCACCTACGGCATCTCAGGCGCCCAGCCCACCGAGCAGTTCGCCCAGGTGCTGCGCCAGGCGTGGGCCGAGAGCCACCCGCTCACGCACGTCGGGGACGCCACTGCCGACGCCTGCGGCCCGGACGGCTGCGCCATCTGACGTCCCCTCTCCCTGAGGAACGTTGTCCGGCGCCCTAGCTGTACTCAGCCGGCACGTTGGTGACAGGTAGTCGAGTGATCGGGGCCTGACGTCCCAGAGCGTGGTGGGGTCTGGTGGTGTTGTACCGCACCAGCCACGGTGCCAGCGCGTCAGCGCGGGCGTCGTTGCTGGTGAACACCTGCCGGTAGGCCCACTCCGTGCCCAGGGTTCGGTTGAACCGCTCCACCTTGCCGTTAGTCCAGGGGCAGTGCGGGCGGATGAACTTCTGCCTGGCCCCGACTGCAGCGACCGCGGCGCCGAAGGCCAGGGAGCGGCGGTAGGAGAAGGCGTTGTCGGTCATGACCCGCTGAATGTGGGTGATGCCGGCCGCCGCGAACGCTGCGGCGGCGCGGGTGAAGAACGCCGCGCAGGTCTCGCCCCGTTCATCGGGGAGGATCTCGGCGTAGGCGTAGCGGGAGTGGTCATCGATGCAGGCGTGGACGTAGTCGAAGCCGATTCCTCGCCCGCGAACCTCTTCGCTGCGGCCGTGGGCCCGCCAGCCTCCGCCGTCGGGGATGCGCCCGAGCTTCTTGACGTCCACGTGCACGAGGGATCCGGGCTCGGTGTGCTCGTAGCGGTGTTCGCTGCGGCGGGTGGCTCGGATCTGTTCACCGGTCAGTGGGTCCAACGCGACCAGCGGGAGCATGTGGTGCCGTTGCAGGATCCGGCTGACGGTTCGGGCCGGGACACCGGTCTGGTCACTGATGGCGTCGGGGCCCACGCGCAGTTGGGCGCGAGTTCGCAGGACGCGCGCTTCGGTGACCGGGTCGGTGCGGGTGGGCTGGGTATGGGGGCGGCTGGAGCGGTCGGCCAGGCCGGCTGCGCCTTCGGTGCGGTAGCGGGCGACCCAGCGGTGGGCGCATTGGCGGGAGACGCCGAGCTCCTTGGCGACGTGGGCGACCGGGCGGTGATCGTCGATGACGCGGCGGGCCAGCAGTAGGCGCCCGTGCGGGGTCAGGCGGGCGTTAGCGTGGGACACGAAGGCCTCCGGGGTCTTGATGGATGGCGTCAGAGACCTCCACCAAGCCACCGGGGGCCTTCCCCGTTCAATCAGCCACGCCGCGTGTCACCAACGTCATGGCTGAGTACACCTAGCGCCGGACAACGTTCACCAAGAGGGGCCCCTCAGGAGACGTCGACCCCGAAGTCCTGCGCGATCCCGAGCAGCCCCGACGCGTACCCCTGCCCGACGGCGCGGAACTTCCACTCCCCGCTGTGGCGGTAGACCTCGCCGAAGACCATCGCCGTCTCGGTCGAGGCGTCCTCGGACAGGTCGTACCGGACGACCTCGCTGCCGTCGACGCGGTTGACGAGCCGGATGAACGCGTTGACGACCTGCCCGAAGCTCTGCCGGCGCGCCTCGGCGTCGTGGATGGACACCGCGAAGACGATCTTGTCGACGTTCGCGGGGACGCTGCGCAGGTCGATCTCGATGCTCTCGTCGTCGCCGTCACCCTCACCGGTGCGGTTGTCGCCGGTGTGCCGGACGGTCCCGTCGGGGCTGGTCAGCTGGTTGTAGAAGACGAAGTGCCCGTCGGACAGGACCTTGCCGTTCGTCCCGAGCATCAGCGCGCTGGCGTCGAGGTCGAAGTCCAGACCCGTCGTCGTGCGCACGTCCCAGCCCAGGCCCACGAGCGCCTCGTCGAGGTTCGGGGCCACCTTGGCCAGCGAGACGTTTCCACCCTTGGCGAGAGTCACACCCATGCCCGAAACCTACCTGGGCGGGCTGGACGTCGCCTGAGCGGCAGCCGGGGACACGAGCCGCTCGACGAGCAGTTCGACGAGCACCTCCACCGACGGCGCGGGCAGCCCGAAGAGGGCGCGGAAGTAGATCGGCGCGACGAGGTGGTCCAGGACGCGGGTGGCCGTCGGCGGCTCCTCCCCGCGGTCCTGGGCGGCCGCCAGGATGCTCTCGGCCTGGGTGCTGCGACCGACGAGGCAGGCGGAGCAGGCCGACTCGAACCCTTCCGGTGCACCGGGATCGGCGGGTCCGACGGCGACCGCGGCCCGCAGCAGGGCCAGCTCCTCGGGGCGGCCGGCCTCCTCCACGAGCGCTGTCCCCCACGCGACCAGGTCCCCGCGCAGCGACCCCGTGTCGGGGACCGCGGAGCTGGTGCCGAAGCGGACGAGCGCGGTGTCGGCGAGCAGTCCGGCCACGTCGCCCCAGCGCCGGTAGACGCTCGTCGCGTTGACGCCGGCCCGCGCTGCGACCTGCGGGACGGTCAGCGGATCGCCCTCGGCGAGCAGTTCCACGACGGCCCGGTGGACGGCGGCCGTCACCTTCGCGCTGCGCCCACCGGGGCGCGTCATCGCCGGCGTCATGACCCCATCTTAACGCAAACGGTGTTGCGTTAGACGGGGACCCCGAGTAGTTTCCTCGAGACACCTCCCCCACGTCAGGAGCGCACGTGTCCCGCACCGCGACCAGTTCCCGCACGGGTTTCGTCCTGGTCACCCTCACGCTCGGCCTGCTCGTCGCCGCCAGTTCGGCCCCGTCCCCGGTCTTCCCCGTCTACCAGGAGCTCTGGGGCGTCGGCCCGGCCGCCGTCACCGTCGTCTTCGCGGTCTACGCCGCCGTCCTGCTCGTCGCGCTGCTCACCGTCGGTTCGCTGTCGGACCACCTCGGGCGTCGGCCCGTGGTGCTCGCGGCCCTCGTCGGCGTCATCGCCTCGATGCTCGTCTTCTCCCAGGCGTCCGACGTCGTGACGCTCGTCGCCGGTCGTGCGCTGCAGGGCTTCTCGACGGGGACGGCGATCGGCGCTCTCGGGGCCTGGCTCCTCGACCTGGCCGGCCCGACCCGCACCCCGCTGGCCCAGCTCGTCAACGGCGCGGCCCCGCCGGCCGGGCTCATGGCCGGCGGTCTCGGCGCCGGGGTGCTCGTGCAGTTCGGTCCCGCGCCCACCGAGCTCACGTACCTCGTCCTCGCCGGCCTGCTGCTCCTGGCGCTCGCCGCGGTCGCGCTCACCCCCGACGTCGTCGGCCGCGCGCCCGGCGCCCTGCGCTCGTTGCGACCCGTCGTCCAGCTCCCCGCGTCCTCGCGCCGCGCCTTCACCGCTCACCTGCCCGGCTTCCTCGGCAGCTGGGGCCTCGGGGGTCTGTGTCTCGGGCTCGGGCCCTCCGTGGTCGCCGGCGTCTTCGGGCTCCGCAACCACGTCGTGGGCGGTCTCGTCGTCGCCTCCGTCGCCGGTGTCGGCGCCGTGACGGGCGTCCTCACCCGTCACCAGGACCCCCGCCGCGTGATGACCCTCGGCATGGCCGGCCTCGTCGCCGGCCCGCTCGTCCTGGTCCTCGGCCTGACCCTGCTGTCCGTGCCGGTCTTCTTCGCCGGCGCCCTGCTGTCCGGCGTCGGCTTCGGCGCCGGCTTCCAGGGGGCCCTGCGCGGCGTCCTCGGCACGGCCCCAGCCCACGAGCGCGCCGGCGTCCTGGCCGCCGTGTACGTCGTCAGCTACCTGGCCTTCGGCCTGCCGGCGGTCATCGCGGGCTTCCTCGCCCCGCACGTGGGACTGCGACCGGTCGTCGACGGGTACGTCGCGCTCGTCGTCGTGGCCGGTGTGGCCGGTCTGATCGCGAGCGTCCGCGCCGGCCGCCGCACGCCGCGCCACTCCGCGGCCGTTCCCGGTCAGCTGCGCCGCACGCCCGAGGCGTGCCCCCTGCAGGAGCGCGCCTGACCTACGGCTGCGAGCGGTGCAGCACCAACGCGGCACCCGAGGCGACGAGGACACCCACCACCGGCCACAGGACCCAGGCCGGTGGGGGCGTGCCGTCGAAGAACGAGGGCGTCAGCAGCACCAGCACCGCGCCGGACAGGGCGGTGGCGACGACGAGGAGAGCGGTGACGGTCGATCGCTGCACCCCCGCCACGCTAGGGGCCCGGTCAAGGGCGACGCGGCCCCTGCCGATCACCACGGCATGACCCTCCGCCCCGGTCAGCGCGTCGCCTTCAGCGGCCACTTCCTGTCCGCCCGCACCGACCTCGAAGCCCGCGCGCGCCGGGCCGGGCTGCGCGTCGACGACGTCGTCACAGAGAGCACCGACGTCCTCGTCGCCAACGACGCGGGGTCCGGCGAGCCCGCCGTCCGCGCCGCGCTGGTCCACGGCGTCCGGCTCCTCGACGAGTACACGTTCGAGGAGCACGTCTCCCTGGTCGCCTGACCGGTGGTGTGACACACCGGAAACACCCTGGGAATGCGCAGGTGATCCGGATCTGGTTGCCTTCCCCGGTCCACTCCGTCGACGACGACGGCGACGACCGAGGAGAGGAAGCTGCATGTCAGTCGACGACCGGGGGAGCGGAGCGGGGCAGGCGACCGCCCAGCGCGACTTCTCCCACGAGGACGGCGGGCTCCACAAGAGCCTGAAGAACCGCCAGCTCCAGATGATCGCCATCGGCGGGGCGATCGGCACGGGCCTCTTCCTCGGCGCCGGCGGGCGCCTGGCCAACGCGGGACCCGGGCTCTTCATCGTCTACGGGATCTGCGGCTTCTTCGTCTTCCTCATGCTGCGCGCCCTCGGCGAGCTCGTCCTGCACCGGCCCTCGTCCGGCTCCTTCGTCTCCTACGCCCGCGAGTTCTACGGCGAGAAGGCCGCCTTCGTGGCGGGCTGGATGTACTGGTTCAACTGGGCGATGACGGCCATCGTGGACATCACGGCCATCGCGCTCTACCTGCACTACTGGAGCGCGTTCAGCGCGGCCCCGCAGTGGCTGCTGGCGCTCGCCGCCCTCGTCGTGGTCCTGGGCCTCAACCTCGTCTCGGTGAAGATCTTCGGCGAGATGGAGTTCTGGTTCGCGCTCATCAAGGTCGTCGCCCTGACGGCCTTCCTGCTCATCGGGATCGTCTTCCTCGCCGGCCGCTTCCCGATCGAGGGCAAGCCGACCGGTTTCAGCGTCATCAGCGACAACGGCGGCTGGTTCCCCACGGGGGCCGTCCCGCTCGTGGTCGTCATCTCCGGCGTCGTCTTCGCCTACGCGGCCGTCGAGCTCGTCGGGACCGCCGCCGGGGAGACCGAGAACCCCGAGAAGATCATGCCGCGGGCGATCAACACGGTGATCATCCGCATCGTCGTCTTCTACTGCGGTTCGCTCGTCCTGCTGGCCCTGCTCTTGCCGTACACGGCGTTCAGCAAGAACGAGAGCCCCTTCGTCACCTTCTTCTCCAAGCTCGGCGTCCCCGGGGCCGGTGACGTCATGAACTTCGTCGTGCTCACGTCGGCCCTGTCGAGCTTGAACGCCGGGCTCTACTCCACCGGCCGCATCGTCCGGTCCATGGCGATGAACGGCTCGGCCCCCAAGTTCGCGGCCAAGCTCAACAAGGGCGGTGTGCCCTTCGGCGGCATCGCCATCACCGGGGTCGTCGCCGTCCTCGGCGTCGTCCTCAACTACCTCGCGCCCGGCCGGGCCTTCGAGATCGTCCTCAACGCCTCCGCGCTCGGCATCATCGCCAGCTGGGGGACGATCGTGCTCTGCCAGATGCGGCTGCACGCCTGGTCGAAGAAGGGGATCGTCGAGCGCCCGCACTACCGCCTCTTCGGCGCCCCGTTCACGGGCTACCTCGTCCTGGCCTTCCTCGTCGCGGTGCTCGGGATCATGGCCTACGACCCCGACAGCCGTCCCACGGTCCTGGCCCTCGTGGTGATCGTCCCGCTGCTGGTGCTCGGCTGGTTCGCCGTCCGCAAGCGGGTCCTGGCCGCCGCCGAGGAGCGCATGGGCTACACCGGCGAGTTCCCCGTCAAGGCGGACCGCCGCCCGCGCGACTAGACCGGTACCGGTACCGGGTCCGCAATCCGGCAGGACGTCGTCGCCCCCTTCGCCCTAGGGTGGAGGGGACGGCGGCGTCCTGCCGCGTCGAGCCCCGCCCGGCGCTGTGCGAGGCACCCCGCGACTGCCCCCGAGGACCTCCCGCGCATGTCCGCGCTCCAGACCGCGCCCACCACCCGCCGCCCCTCGACCATCGGCCTCGTCGTCCTGCTCGGCGCCATGGCCGCCCTCGGCGCCGTGACCATCGACCTCTACCTGCCGTCGCTGCCGGAAGTCGCCGAGGACCTCGGCACGACCCACGCACGCACCCAGCTGACGATCACCGGCGTCCTCGTGGGCTCCGCGTTCGGCCAGCTCGTCGTCGGCCCGCTCTCGGACGCCTTCGGCCGCCGCCGGCCCGCGATGGTCGGCTTCGGCGTCTACGTCGTCGCCAGCGCCCTGTGCGCGATCGCCCCGAACCTGCCCACGCTCGTCGCGTTCCGCGTCCTGTCCGGTGTCGGCGCCTCGGCCGGGGCCGTCATCGGGATGGCCGTCATCCGCGACCTGTTCACCGGGCCGGCCGCCGCACGCCTGCAGTCCCGGCTCGTGCTCGTCATCGGCGTCGCCCCGCTCTTCGCCCCCACGGTCGGGGGGTTCATCGCGAACCACACGGGGTGGCGGCCGGTCCTGGGTCTGCTCGTCCTCGCCGGCGTCGGCGTCCTCATCGCCGTCTGGCGCTCGCTGCCGGAGACGCGCCGCGAGCTGTGCGACTCCGCCGTCCAGGCCCGCGCCGAGGTCGAGGCCGCCCCGATCGTCCCCGAGCGCGCGCGCCGCGTCCTGCGGACCTTCGCCGGGTACCGCGAGCTCGTCCGCGACCGGCGCTTCCTCGCCCTCGCGGCCATGCCGGGCCTCGCGCTGGCGACGATCATGTCCTACGTCTCGACGTCGGTCTTCGTCCTGCAGGACGGCTTCGGCCTCACCGGGACGGGCTTCGCCGTCTTCTTCGCCCTCAACGGGACGGCGCTCATCGGGGGCACCCAGCTCAACGCCGCCCTCGTCGAGCGCTTCGGCTCGCCCCGCCTGCTGCGGGTCGGCGTGGCCGGTGCGGCCGTCTTCGGCGTGGCCCTGACGGTGTCCCTGCTGTCCGGTACCGACCGTCTCGTGCTCTTCGCCGCCCCGCTGTACCTCCTGCTGCTGAGCCTGGGCCTGATCATGCCCAACGCCGTCGTGCTCGCCCTGGAGCCCTACGGCGACAGCGCGGGGGCGGCCGCCGCCCTCGTCACGGCCCTGCAGTCCGGGGTGGGCGGGCTCGTCGGCGTCCTCGTCGGCCTGCTCGGCGGTGACGCGCGCGCCATGGCGTTCGTCGTCCTCGGGGCCGTCGTGATCAACGTCGCCCTCCTGCTCTCGGTGTGGCCCAGGATCCGTCCTACTGTGAGGTCATGACCTCGATCACGGACGCCCAGCCCGCGGGCAGCGACGTCGACCCGTCGGTCCGCCCCCAGGACGACCTCTTCCGGCACGTCAACGGCCGCTGGCTCGCGACGACGGAGATCCCGGACGACCGCGCCGTCGACGGGGCCTTCATCCGCCTGCGCGACCAGTCCGAGGCCGAGTGCCGGACCATCGTCGAGTCCGCCGCCGAGGCCGCGGCCACCGGCGAGGCCGCGCCCGGCACGGTCCGCCAGAAGATCGGCGACCTGTTCGCCAGCTTCATGGACACCGACCGCATCGAGGCCCTCGGCGCGACCCCCCTCGACCCCGAGCTCGCCGCCGTCGACGCCGTCACCGACCACGCGGGCCTCGTCCGCCAGCTCGGCGCCTTCGAGCGCTCCGGCGTCGGTGGTCCCTTCGCCTACTGGGTCGACACCGACAACGCCAAGTCCGACGAGTACGTCGTCTACCTCACCCAGTCCGGCCTCGGGCTGCCCGACGAGTCGTACTACCGCGAGGAGCAGTACGCGCCGATCCGCGAGGCCTACCGCGGCCACGTCGAGCGCATCCTCACCCTCGGGCACCGTCCCGACCCGGCCGGTGCGGCGCAGCGCATCCTCGACCTCGAGACGGCGCTCGCGGCCCACCACTGGGACCGCGTGAAGAACCGCGATGCGAACGCCACGTACAACAAGGTGGACCGCGCGGGTCTTGAGGCGCTGCTGCCCGGGATCGACCTGGCGGCCTGGCTCGACGCCGCGGAGCTGCCGGACTCCGCCTTCGCCCACGTCGTCGTCCGCCAGCCCAGCTACCTCACGGGCATGGCCGAGGTGCTGCTGGCGACGCCGGTGGAGACGTGGAAGGACTGGCTCGGCTGGCGCGTCCTGCACCAGGCCGCCGCGTTCCTGTCCCAGGACTTCGTCGAGGAGAACTTCGCGTTCTACGGCACGACGCTGACCGGCGCGCCCCAGCTGCGCGAGCGCTGGAAGCGCGGGGTCGGCCTGGTCGAGGGCACCCTCGGGGAGGCCCTCGGCGAGCTGTACGTCGCGGAGCACTTCCCGCCGGCGGCCAAGGCGCGCATGCAGGAGCTCGTCGCCAACCTCGTCGAGGCGTACCGGCAGGACATCGAGGCCCTCGACTGGATGACGCGGGAGACGAAGGACCGCGCGCTGGAGAAGTTGGGCCAGTTCACGCCCAAGATCGGCCACCCCGACCGCTGGCGGGACTACTCCGCGCTGACGGTCGACCGGACGGACCTGCTCGGCAACGTGCGTCGCGCCTTCGCGTTCGAGGTGGACCGCGAGCTCGCCAAGCTCGGTGGCCCCGTCGACCGCAGCGAGTGGTTCATGACCCCGCAGACGGTCAACGCCTACTACAACCCGGGCATGAACGAGATCGTCTTCCCCGCGGCGATCCTGCGACCCCCGTTCTTCTCCCTCGACGCCGACGACGCCGAGAACTACGGCGGCATCGGGGCGGTCATCGGCCACGAGATCGGCCACGGCTTCGACGACCAGGGCTCGAAGTACGACGGGCTGGGCAACCTCAACGACTGGTGGACCGACGCCGACCGCACCGAGTTCGGCCAGCGCACCCAGGCCCTCGTCGACCAGTACGACGCCCTCGAACCGCCGGAGACGCCGGGCAAGAAGGTCAACGGGTCGCTCACCGTCGGCGAGAACATCGGCGACCTCGGCGGGCTGACGATCGCGCACAAGGCGTACGAGATCGCCCTCGGCGGCGAGGAGGCCCCGGTCGTCGACGGCCTGACGGGCAGCCAGCGCCTGTTCTTCGGCTGGGCCAAGGTGTGGTGCGGCAAGGTCCGTCCCGCCGAGGTCGAGCGCCGGCTCGCAATCGACCCGCACTCCCCGCCGGAGTTCCGGTGCAACGCGGTCGTGCGCAACCTCGTCGAGTTCCACGACGCGTTCGGCACGCAGCCCGGTGACGGGCTGTGGCTCGACCCGGCCGACCGCGTCCGGATCTGGTGACCCGCTAGTCCGCGAGCGCGACCTGGTCGCGGCCGCCGCCCTTGGCCTCGTACAGGGCGCGGTCGGCCGCGAGCAGGAGCTCGTCGGGGGTCGTCCCGTGGGCCGGGGCGGTCGCGACGCCGGCGCTGATCGTGATGCGCAGCGACTCGATCCCCACCCGCACGCCCGCGCAGGCCGCCCGCAGCTCCTCCGCGCGGACCCGCGCGGCATCGGTGTCGAGGTGGGGCAGGAGGACGACGAACTCCTCACCGCCGTAGCGGACGACGTCCTCGGGGCGCGCGTGCGCGCCGAGCGCCCGGGCCACCTCGACGAGCACGTCGTCGCCCACGGCGTGGCCGTGCGCGTCGTTGATGGACTTGAAGTGGTCGACGTCGAGCAGCACGAGGGAGAGCGGGTGCCCCGCCTCCGCGGCGGTCGTCAGCCGCGCGGTGAGGTCGTCGACGAACCGGCGCCGGTTCCGCAGTCCCGTCAGCGGGTCGCGGGAGGCTTCCTCGGCCAGGTCGGCCTGCAGCCGTTCGATCGTGGCGACCTGGGCGCGGAGCCGGTCGTTGGCCCGCTCCAGCGCCTCCGCGGCCCGGAACCGGTCCGTGACGTCCCGGGCGACGACGACGCGCCCCAGCGGGTGCCCGTGGTCGTCGCGGATCCAGCGGGTGCGGACGTCGAGGTGCCCGCCGCGGGAGAGCCGCACGACGGTCTCGCCCTCGCCGGCGGCGACGGCCTCGGCCACGACGGCCTCCACGAGGTGGGCGAAGGGCCGGCCGACGACGGTGTCGCGCAGCCCGGCCTCCGTGCCCAGGAGGGCCGTCCCGGCGGGGTTGACGTCCACGAGCCGCTCGCGCGCGTCGACGACGAAGACGGCGTCGGTGACGGTCTCGACGACGAGCGAGCGCGCGACCGGGACGAGTCGCAGCAGGTCCTGCTGCAGCACCGCGTACGCGAAGAGGACGCCGGTGACGGCGAAGGCGAGGGGCGTGATGTCGACGGCCACCGCGACGCCCGGCAGCACGACGGCGAGGTTGCACAGGAAGGGGACGAGGATGGCGACGAGCATCGTCGTGGCCTGCCGCCGTTGCAGTCCCCGGCTGCCGCGGCGCAGCGTCCAGATCGTCGAGGCGGCCGTGAGGATGACGGCGTAGCTGTAGAACGCGTTGACCCAGAAGAGCGGTCCGGCGGTCACGACCCGTCGGACGGGATCGCCGACGTGCTCGACGGTCGCGTGGAACAGGTGCAGGTGGGGGTCCAGGGCCAGGACGACCAGGAGCAGGGCGGGCTCGACGCTGAAGGCCAGCACGCGCCGCGGTCGCAGGCTGCGACCGCTGACGGCGTCCACGAACAGCCGCAGCGAGAGCACGCAACCCCCGACCCCGAGGAACTGCGGGAAGACCGTGAGGTCCAGCCACCGGGCCGGCAGGTCCGCGTTCTGGAGCACGACGGAGACGCCCCACAGGCTGACGGAAGCCAGCGCCGCGGTCAGGGGGAGCGCGGCGGGCGTCTCGCGCCGGCGACGGAACGTCAGGACACCCGTCGTCATCGTGATCGCCACGGCCACGGCGATGAGCTGCGCGAGCGGTGCCACCGACGCCATCGACGTCCTCAACCCCCGGTCCCAGGCCGGCCGCGGTGGCCGTTGCCTCCAGCCTGACATCGACGTCCGACGGACGGGGGGACATGGGCCGACCGGGCGTCCCCGGACCGGCCCCGCCGCCCTCGCACCGTCACCGTCCGGGCGGGCTCGGGGGCAGCCGCGGGTGCAGCAGGTGCGCGACGAGGGCGGTCCAGCCCGTCTGGTGCGTGGCGCCCAGGCCCTCGCCGGTGTCGCCGTCGAAGTACTCGTTGAAGGTGATGTGGTCGCGCCACAGCGGGTCGTCGCTGGCCTCGATGCGCTGCCCGTCCGCGGGCCGGCGCCCGTCCACCGGTCGGAAGAGGTTGACGAGGCTGTCGTCGATGAGGTCTGCGGCCTGCACCAGGTTGATGCGGCGACCCGACCCCTTCGGCACCTCGATGGTGAGGTCGTCGCCGAAGAAGCGCCCGAGGGTCCGGAGCTTGTCGGCCAGCAGGACGTTGACGGGGAACCAGATCGGCCCGCGCCAGTTGGAGTTGCCGCCGAACATCCCGGTCCGGGACTCACCCGGCTCGTAGACCACCGAGGAGCTCTGGCCCTCGACCGACGTCCAGACCTCCTCCTTCACCGCCGCCGACAGCGAGCGAATGCCGTAGGCGGACAAGAACTGGTCGTGGTCGAACATGCGCTCGAGGATGCGCACCAGCCGGGGCCGGTCCACGAGCGAGAGCAGCATCCGCCGCCCCTCGGGCGTGGACCGCGTCAGCAGGGGGAGGGTCAGGTCGGGGCGCCGCTTCTGCAGCCACCGCAGCCTGGCCGTCAGGTCCGGGGTCTCCTCCGCGATCCAGGACGGGACGTCGGTGGACCCCAGGATCGGGAGCAGACCGACCATCGACGGCACCCGCATGGGCTCCGACGACCCGTCGGGGCGCAGGAGGACGTCGTAGTAGAAGCCGTCCTCCTCGTCCCACAGCGCCGCGTCGTGGGACCCGAACGAGTTCATCGCCTGCGCGATCGACAGGAAGTGCTCGAGGAACTTCGTCGCGGCGTCCTCCCAGGCGGGGTCGTGCCGGGACAGCTCGAGCGCGATCTTGAACATCTGCTGGCAGTAGAACGCCATCCAGCTCGTCGCGTCGGACTGCTCCAGCCGGTAGCCCGGGGGCAGCTCGGCGGAGCGGTCGAACAGGCCGATGTTGTCCATCCCGAGGAAGCCGCCCTCGAAGAGGTTCGACCCGCTGGAGTCCTTGCGGTTGACCCACCACGAGAAGTTGAGCAGCAGCTTGGTGAACACCCGGACCAGGAAGCCCTGGTCCCGGTAGCCGTCGAGCCGGTAGACGTGCCAGGCGGCCCACGCGTGCACGGGCGGGTTGACGTCGCCGAACGCCCACTCGTACGCCGGGAGCTGCCCGTTGGGGTGCATCGACCACTCACGGCACATGAGGACGAGCTGCTCCTTGGCGAACTCGGGGTCCACGTGCGCCAAGGGGATGGCGTGGAAGGCGAGGTCCCAGGCGGCGAACCAGGGGTACTCCCACTCGTCGGGCATGGAGATGACGTCAGCCAGCGACAGGTGGCTCCAGGTGACGTTGCGCGCCCCCCGGGCCTGGCGCGACTCCGGCGCCGGTTCGGTCTCGGGGTCCCCACCGAGCCACTGCCGCACGTCGTAGCGGTAGAGCTGCTTGGTCCACAGCAGACCGGCGTAGGCGCGACGCGCGAGGTGCCGGTCGGACTCCCCGAGGTCCCGGTGGATCACCGCGTCGTAGAACTCGTCGGCCTCCTCGCGGCGGTCGCGCAGCACGGCGTCGTAGCCGGGGCCGAAGGTGCCCTTGCCGGGCGCCTGGGGGGACAGCCGCAGCCGCACCTCGACGGTCTCCCCGGGCGCCACGGCGTCGAAGGAGTACCAGAACGCGGCCTTGGTGCCCTCCCGCCGCGGGTTCACCGCCGTCGTGTCGCCGTGGACGATGCGGCGGTCCACACCGTCCTTGGTGAAGGCGGTCGGGTTGGACGCGGCCCCGAACAGCTCGACGAGGTTGGACTCGTTCTCACAGAACAGCACCTCGGGCGAACCTTCGGCGCTGACGTGGTACCGGCCGAGGTGCCCGTGCTCGCACTCGACGGACTCCAGCCCACCCACCGCCAGCGTGGGCGGTACGAGCTGCGTCATGGTGCCGCGACGACGGTCCCAGCCCCACGCCCACGTGTTGCGGAACCACACCTGCGGGACCAGGTCAAGGGGCGCGGGGTCCGGGCCGTGGTTCGTCGCGGTCACGACCATGCAGAGGTCGTCCGGTCCGGCCTTGGCGTAGGTGACCTCCACGTCGAAGAAGCGGTTGTCGTCCAGGACGCCGGTGTCCCCGAGCTCGTACTCACGCTCCTCCCGCCCGCGCCGGGCGTTCTCGGTGCGCAGCTGCTCGTAGGGGAACTCCGCCTGCGGATAGCGGTAGAGCCACTTCATCCAGGAGTGGCTGGGCGTGCCGTCCAGGGCCCACCAGTACTCCTTGGCGTCCTCACCGTGGTTGCCCTCGCCGTTGGTGAGCCCGAACAGGCGCTCCTTGAGGAACGGATCCTTGCGGTTCCACAGCGCGACGCCGAGGTTGAGGAAGCCGAACCGGTCGCAGACGGCCCCCAGGCCGTCCTCACCCCAGCGGTAGGCGCGAGCGCGGGCCTGGTCGAAGGGGAAGGCGGACCAGGCGTCGCCTCCAGGCGTGTAGTCCTCACGCACCGTCCCCCACTGGCGGCCGGACACGTAGGGGCCCCACAGCCGCCACGGCCCGTCGGCGCCGGGCGATTCCGCCATCCGGGCGTGCTCGGCGCTGCGGTGCTCGGGTGCCGGCTCGGTGGGGTTGGTGGCCTCTGTCACCGCCCCAGTCTCCCAAGAGCAGCCCCGGCTCGCGTGGTGACGGACGTATCAGGGGAGATCCGTTGCGGCGCAGCAGGTCACCCCGTTCGGACGGAGGCGATTTGCCTCGTCGCCGCCTGGCCGTCTAATGTTCTTCATGTCGCCGCGAGCAACGGGGCGGACGCCGAGGGTCACAGCCCGAGGGGTTCGCACGAGGCCTGGTGGCGCCGGAAGGTCCTTGAGCGGGGCTAGGTTGAGGTTTGGCCTGGTTGTCGGTTAAGGTGGGAAAGTTGCCCCTCTTCCGCTGGCCCTCCTGATGGTGGGTTTGTCGGGGTGGGTGCGTCCGGTTCTTGAGAACTCAACAGTGCGCTAGAAATATGTTGATGCCATATGTATCAACCCCCAATCACCGCTGGGCCTGTGTGTCTGGTGGTGGGGGATTCCTTTGGGATCTACCCCTGGTCTGGCTTGCCAGCTCGGATCAGGGTGATGAGTCCAAGGGTCAACTATGAAGTGAAATGATCTACGCCGCTGTTCGGTTCTTCGGAGTCGAGGGTGGTGGAAGGTTTTTCGACGGAGAGTTTGATCCTGGCTCAGGACGAACGCTGGCGGCGTGCTTAACACATGCAAGTCGAACGGTGATCCTCCTTCGGGGGGTGATCAGTGGCGAACGGGTGAGTAACACGTGAGCAACCTGCCCCTGGCTCTGGGACAACCACTGGAAACGGTGGCTAATACCGGATACGACCTGCCTCGGCATCGAGTGTGGGTGGAAAGTTTTTCGGCTGGGGATGGGCTCGCGGCCTATCAGCTTGTTGGTGGGGTGATGGCCTACCAAGGCGACGACGGGTAGCCGGCCTGAGAGGGCGACCGGCCACACTGGGACTGAGACACGGCCCAGACTCCTACGGGAGGCAGCAGTGGGGAATATTGCACAATGGGCGAAAGCCTGATGCAGCGACGCCGCGTGAGGGATGACGGCCTTCGGGTTGTAAACCTCTTTCAGCTCCGAAGAAGCGCAAGTGACGGTAGGAGCAGAAGAAGCACCGGCTAACTACGTGCCAGCAGCCGCGGTAATACGTAGGGTGCAAGCGTTGTCCGGAATTATTGGGCGTAAAGAGCTCGTAGGCGGTGTGTCGCGTCTGCTGTGAAAACTCAGGGCTCAACTCTGAGCTTGCAGTGGGTACGGGCACACTTGAGTGCTGTAGGGGAGACTGGAATTCCTGGTGTAGCGGTGAAATGCGCAGATATCAGGAGGAACACCGGTGGCGAAGGCGGGTCTCTGGGCAGTTACTGACGCTGAGGAGCGAAAGCATGGGGAGCGAACAGGATTAGATACCCTGGTAGTCCATGCCGTAAACGTTGGGCGCTAGGTGTGGGGTCCATTCCACGGATTCCGTGCCGCAGCTAACGCATTAAGCGCCCCGCCTGGGGAGTACGGCCGCAAGGCTAAAACTCAAAGGAATTGACGGGGGCCCGCACAAGCGGCGGAGCATGCGGATTAATTCGATGCAACGCGAAGAACCTTACCAAGGCTTGACATGCGCGGTGGAATCCCAGAGATGGGGTGTCATTTAGTTGGTCGCGTACAGGTGGTGCATGGTTGTCGTCAGCTCGTGTCGTGAGATGTTGGGTTAAGTCCCGCAACGAGCGCAACCCTCGTTCCATGTTGCCAGCACGTAGTGGTGGGGACTCATGGGAGACTGCCGGGGTCAACTCGGAGGAAGGTGGGGATGACGTCAAATCATCATGCCCCTTATGTCTTGGGCTTCACGCATGCTACAATGGCCAGTACAGAGGGCTGCGATACCGTGAGGTGGAGCGAATCCCAAAAAGCTGGTCTCAGTTCGGATCGGGGTCTGCAACTCGACCCCGTGAAGTCGGAGTCGCTAGTAATCGCAGATCAGCAACGCTGCGGTGAATACGTTCCCGGGCCTTGTACACACCGCCCGTCACGTCATGAAAGTCGGTAACACCCGAAGCCGGTGGCCCAACCCGTCAGGGGGGGAGCTGTCGAAGGTGGGACTGGCGATTGGGACGAAGTCGTAACAAGGTAGCCGTACCGGAAGGTGCGGCTGGATCACCTCCTTTCTAAGGAGCATCAACCACACCCGTTCAACCGCCTGCAGCTTCGTCTGCAGCTGGCGGGGTGTGGATGGACCAGTTTCTGCCGGCGTATGTTCGGCGGCTGGTGCTCGAGGGTGGAACATCAACATGGCATCAGGAGTCACGCACTCCTCTCAGTACCTCAGGACCTGGTCTTGGGTGGAACGGAGTGGTGGGTGAGGGTGGGTGTCTGGCGCACTGTTGGGTCCTGAGGAACCGGCCTTGCTGGTTGCGTGAGCGACTGGTGTGGTGGTCGAGCCTCTAGGTCTGGGCCTTGCCTGATTCACATACCGCTGAGTGTTCTTCGGGACAGTCTGGTCTGGTGTGGGTTGTTGTGGGTGGGGTGTCGGGTTGTCTGTTGAGAACTGCACAGTGGACGCGAACATCTTTGTAGTGGTGTTCGTCGAGTAGATCCTCTAATCACCATTCTCGTTGGTGTCTGTGGGACTTCGTGTTCTGGAGATGCTGGCGTGGTGGTGGTCTTTGTGGTTCGTTTATGTTTGTTGCACGCGTTGTGCACTGACACTGAAGCTATCGCGGCCTTTCGGGGTGTGTGGTGGTGGGTGGTGTGTGGTGGGCAAGTGTGTAAGGGCGCATGGTGGATGCCTTGGCATCAGGAGCCGATGAAGGACGTGGGAGCCTGCGTTAAGCCTCGGGGAGTTGGCAACCGAACGTTGATCCGAGGGTGTCCGAATGGGGGAACCCGGCCGTCGTCATGGGCGGTCACCCGCACCTGAATGTATAGGGTGTGTGGAGGGAACGTGGGGAAGTGAAACATCTCAGTACCCACAGGAAGAGAAAACAACATGTGATTCCGTGAGTAGTGGCGAGCGAAAGCGGATGAGGCTAAACCTGCATCGTGTGATACCTGGTAGGGGTTGCGGTGTGGGGGTTGTGGGAGTGTTCTGGACTGGGCTACCACTCGGTCGGGGAGTGAGAAAGTCGTGGTGTAGCCGAAGGGCCTGGGATGGTCCGGCGTAGTGGGTGAGACCCCCGTAGGTGAAACATTGCGGCCTCCTTGGGAGCATGTCCCGAGTAGCACGGGGCTCGTGGAATCTCGTGTGAATCTGCCAGGACCACCTGGTAAGCCTAAATACTTCCTGATGACCGATAGCGGACAAGTACCGTGAGGGAATGGTGAAAAGCACCCCGGGAGGGGAGTGAAATAGTACCTGAAACCGTGTGCCTACAATCCGTCGGAGCTGGGTCTTGTGCCTGGTGACGGCGTGCCTTTTGAAGAATGAGCCTGCGAGTTAGTGGTGCGTGGCGAGGTTAACCCGTGGGGGGTAGCCGTAGCGAAAGCGAGTCCGAACAGGGCGTATCAGTCGCGTGCTCTAGACCCGAAGCGGAGTGATCTACCCATGGCCAGGTTGAAGCGTGGGTAAGACCGCGTGGAGGACCGAACCCACCAGGGTTGAAAACCTGGGGGATGAGCTGTGGGTAGGGGTGAAAGGCCAATCAAACTCCGTGATAGCTGGTTCTCCCCGAAATGCATTTAGGTGCAGCGTCGCGTGTTTCTTGCTGGAGGTAGAGCTACTGGATGGCCGATGGGCCCCACCGGGTTACTGACGTCAGCCAAACTCCGAATGCCGGTAAGTGAGAGCGTGGCAGTGAGACTGCGGGGGATAAGCTTCGTAGTCGAGAGGGAAACAGCCCAGATCATCAGCTAAGGCCCCTAAGCGTGTGCTAAGTGGGAAAGGATGTGGAGTTGCGCAGACAACCAGGAGGTTGGCTTAGAAGCAGCCACCCTTGAAAGAGTGCGTAATAGCTCACTGGTCAAGTGATTCCGCGCCGACAATGTAGCGGGGCTCAAGTACACCGCCGAAGCTGTGGCATTCACATGTCAACCCCAGGGCAGGTAGCCGGCCGTCAGGTCGTGTCTAGCCTCGTCTTGCAGGTGTGTGGATGGGTAGGGGAGCGTCGTGTGTGGGGTGAAGCCGCCTGGTGATGGTGCGGTGGACTGCACGCGAGTGAGAATGCAGGCATGAGTAGCGAATGACGGGTGAGAACCCCGTCCGCCGATTGACCAAGGGTTCCAGGGCCAGGTTCATCCGCCCTGGGTAAGTCGGGACCTAAGGCGAGGCCGACAGGCGTAGTCGATGGACAACGGGTTGATATTCCCGTACCGGTGTAGAACCGTCCATGGCGAGGCCGGGGATGCTGAGCACCCAAAGCCGCACATCACCTTCGGGTGGGTGTTGGTGGAGCGTGCGACCCGATCCGGTAGTAGTCAAGCGTGTTAACAGGGGTGACGCAGGAGGGTAGCTTCCGCGTGGCGATGGTTGTCCACGTCCAAGGGTGTAGGGCGTGCTGTTGGCAAATCCGCAGCACTTGCTTTGATGCTGAGCCTGAGACCTGATGGTGACCCCGTTGGGGGGAAGTAGGGTGATCCCATGCTGCCTAGAAAAGCCTCGGCGCGAGGTTCGAGCCGCCCGTACCCTAAACCGACTCAGGTGGTCAGGTAGAGAATACCGAGGCGTGCGAGTGAATCGTGGTTAAGGAACTCGGCAAAATGCCCCCGTAACTTCGGGAGAAGGGGGGCCTGAGGCGTGAAGCTCCTTGCGGGCTAGCGTTTGAGGGCCGCAGAGACCAGGGGGAAGCGACTGTTTACTAAAAACACAGGTCCGTGCGAAGTCGCAAGACGATGTATACGGACTGACGCCTGCCCGGTGCTGGAACGTTAAGGGGACCGGTTACCCACGTAAGTGGGGACGCTGAGAACTTAAGCGCCAGTAAACGGCGGTGGTAACTATAACCATCCTAAGGTAGCGAAATTCCTTGTCGGGTAAGTTCCGACCTGCACGAATGGCGTAACGACTTCCCTGCTGTCTCAACCGCGAACTCGGCGAAATTGCACTACGAGTAAAGATGCTCGTTACGCGCAGCAGGACGGAAAGACCCCGGGACCTTCACTATAGCTTGGTATTGGTGTTCGGGACGGCTTGTGTAGGATAGGTGGGAGACTGTGAAGCTGGCACGCTAGTGTTGGTGGAGTCGTCGTTGAAATACCACTCTGGTCGTTCTGGATGTCTAACTTCGGTCCGTGATCCGGATCAGGGACAGTGCCTGGTGGGTAGTTTAACTGGGGCGGTTGCCTCCTAAAGAGTAACGGAGGCGCCCAAAGGTTCCCTCAGCCTGGTTGGCAATCAGGTGTTGAGTGTAAGTGCACAAGGGAGCTTGACTGTGAGACCGACAGGTCGAGCAGGGACGAAAGTCGGGACTAGTGATCCGGCCGTGGAGTGTGGAATCGCGGTCGCTCAACGGATAAAAGGTACCCCGGGGATAACAGGCTGATCTTGCCCAAGAGTCCATATCGACGGCATGGTTTGGCACCTCGATGTCGGCTCGTCGCATCCTGGGGCTGGAGTAGGTCCCAAGGGTTGGGCTGTTCGCCCATTAAAGCGGTACGCGAGCTGGGTTTAGAACGTCGTGAGACAGTTCGGTCCCTATCCGCTGCGCGCGTTGGAAACTTGAGAAGGGCTGTCCCTAGTACGAGAGGACCGGGACGGACGAACCTCTGGTGTGCCAGTTGTTCTGCCAAGGGCATGGCTGGTTGGCTACGTTCGGAAGGGATAACCGCTGAAGGCATCTAAGCGGGAAGCCTGCTTCGAGATGAGGTTTCCGTGCCCCTTGTGGGGTGGGAGGCTCCCTGGAGATGACGGGGTTGATAGGCCGGGTGTGGAAGCAACGACTAGCGAGTTGTGGAGCTGACCGGTACTAATAGGCCGATCACTTGTCTACTACGCACCAGCTACCACCAAGCATGCGAGTCATGGGGTGGTGTTGGTGAGTGTGTGGCGGGTGCACGAGCATGAACGAACAAGATCTACTGATCAACGATGACACTGCTGCAGTGTTTCGCGTCCATTGTGTGGTTCTCGGGAGAGAACCCGAAGCTTCAGGTGACTGAAGTTTCAGTGTTGGATCCTGGCCTTTGTGGTCCGGTGGTCATAGCGGTGGGGAAACGCCCGGTCTCATTCCGAACCCGGAAGCTAAGCCCACCAGCGCCGATGGTACTGCTCGGGAGACTGGGTGGGAGAGTAGGTCACCGCCGGCCACTCACTCTTTGCAGTGAGAACGTGGTTGAGGGGAGTGGCACCGCTGATGCGGTGCTGCTCCCCTCTTCTGCGTTGCGGCCCAGGACGAAGGGGAGCGCCTCCGGTTGGAGCTCGCTCCCCTCGTGCCGTCCTGGGTTCGCCACGGGTCAGCCTGCGGGAGTCCACCCGAGATGGGGTGCCACGTGCTCGGCCACGGCGGACAGCACCCGCCGGTGGGCCTCCCGGGACCCCTCCGCCGGCAGGACGATGACGAGTCCGTCCGTCTCCTCGAGGACCTCGTCCTGCAGCATCGTCTCGACGATGGCGTCGGGGTCCCCGCTGAGGGCAGAGCTGTACCGGACGGGGAAGGGAGAATCTCCCGTGGGGCGGCCGTCGGACGTCATGCCCGACGAGTAGCCCTCGAGGAACGTGCGGTGGTCCTCGGCGTCCTGGGGGGACAGGAAGGGCAGCACGATCCGGCCGGCCGACGTCCGCGCAGGCCGTCGCCCCGCGTGCCCCGCATCGGCGAACGCCTTGCGGTAGCTGCGGATCTGACGCGCCTGGACGACGTCGAAGGGTTCGCCGGTCTCCTCGGTGTTGAGGGTCGAGACCTGCAGGTCGAAACCCTGCCGCCCGGTGCGCACGGCGGTGGCCTCACTGCCCGCCCCGTACCAGAGCCGGTCGACGAGGCCGGGAGCGTGCGGTGTCACGGTGAGGTCGCCGCCGGCGGGGATGCCCATGTACTGCGCGGCAGCCTGTGCGATCGGTTCCCCAGCGATGGCCCGCCGCAGGACGTCGATGCGGTGCTGGGCCTCACCGGCGAAACCGCGGGTCGAGGTCCCGTGCACGACGTCCAGCGTGGCCGCGAGGGGCGCGATGCCGTTGCTGAGGCCCAGCTCGAGCCGGCCACCGGACAGGAGGTCCACGGTCGCCGCGTCCTCCGCCAGTCGCAGGGGGTCCTCGTAGCGCATGGGGATGACGCCGGTCCCCAGGGAGATGCGCCGCGTCACCTGCGAGGCGGCGGCGAAGAAGGTCATGGGCGAGGACAGGTACGGCTCGTGGTGACGCACCCGCACCCAGGCCGAGTCGTACCCGAGGTCCTCGGCGTGGCGGACGAGGTCGAGACCGTCGCGCAGGGCCTGACCCGCGTTCCCGGAGCTTCCGTCCGCGACGAAGGTGAGGAAGCCCAGCTCGAGCCGCCGTCCGTCTGCCCGTCCCATGCCGTCCACCAAGTGCTAGCAGCTTCAAATACCAACAGTTGAAGGTACTACCAGTTGTCATCGACGCGCAACGCCGTGTCCTGAGCCGCCTCGCCTGTGGACGGCTGACGGCGCTGGACCTGGGCACCCCCTACCGTCGACTCCGGGGAACGGGAGGATCGGCGTGCGCTACGGAGTCGTGACGGAGGACCTGACGTCGTTGGCCGAGGTCGTCCGTGCGGACGCCTGCCGGGTCACGTCGGCGACCCCCGCTCTGCAGGCAGCTGCCGAAGCCGTCGACGAGTGGACGGTGGGCAGGGCGAGCACGGCGGCCAGGGCTCTCTTCGACACGCTGGCGCAGGCTGCCGCCGAGGCGGAGGCGGGTCTCGCACGTGTCGCCGAGCAGGTCGCAGCCGCGGCCGGGGAGTACGACGGCGCGGAGGGCTACCTCCTCCGTCCTCGGTGACGGTGACGACGCCATCCGGGTGGTTCCAGCGACCCCCGCTCGTCCGCGGCCACGGGGCGGCCGACGACTGGAGGGTGAGCACCGGTGTCCCGAGTCCTGCGCGCAGTCCTCTGCGTGTCCGTCGCGTCCGGGGCCTCCTGCACGGACTGGCCGTCGGGGAGGCCGTGGCCGCCGGTGCGCCCGTCACCGGCGTCCTGCAGCACGGTGTCGCCACCGAGCTCGCCTGCTTCACCGCCGCGGCGGGCATCCGGACCGCGCTGCTCGCCGGGCAGGGCCGCCCGGCCGACTCTCGGGCAGACCTGCTCGAGGCCTACCGCCGGTGGGCCCAGGTCCGGCAGAGCGGCCGGCCGCCTGCTCCCCGCGCAGCGTGGCTCGACGAGGTGCCGCTGTTCAGTCGAGCAGCCGGCGATCCCCGGGACACCGTCCGGGCGCTCGTCGCCGGGGGTGTCGGCACCCGCCGGGATCCGGTGACGACGGCCGACGGCTGGCACGCCCTGGCCCGGGCTTTGCCGCTCGCGGCCCACGTCGAAGCGGATCCTCAGCGCGCCGTCACCGCCGCGGTCGACTCCGTCGCCCTGACGCACGGGCCGCGTGCCTTCGCCCCCACCGCGGTGGCGGTCCTCCTCGCCGCGGCTGCGGTGCGGAGCGGCGATCCCGTCGAGGCCGTCGCCGCCGGGCTGCGCGACGCCGTGCTGCTCGGCGTGGACTTCTCCGCCGTCGCCCTCGTCGACGACGCTGTCCGGGCCGCCCGTGAGGCGCCCGCGTCCAGCGTCGTCCTGCGCGGCGGCGCCCCCGACGCCAGCGCCGCCGCCGCGCTGTGGGGTGGGACGTACTGCGTGCTGAGCCATCCCGGTTCCGTCGACGCCGCGCTCGACCTGGCCCGCTCGGCGGCTCGCCCCGACGGTGTGGCAGCGGTGACGGGAGCCGTCCTCGGCGCGGCCCTCGGCGCGGACGCCCTGCCGCAGTCGGTGCTGGCGCGGATCGACCTGGCGTACGTCGTCGACCGGCTGGCCCGTGACCTCGCTGCCGTCGACGGGCTGGGGAGCGACGGGACGCCGGACGGCGACTGGAGCGCTCGCTACGGGCTCGAGTGACCCACCCCCGCTCGGTCACGCGTCGCGTGCTGGACTGTCCGGGACCAACCCCAGGACCCGGGAGGCGGACGTGGCGCAGGGGTTGCGCATCGCGGTCGGCGGCATCGCCCTCGAGGCGAGCACGTTCTGCCCGCACCGGACGACGCTGGAGGAGTTCCGCGTCGTCCGTGGGGGCGACCTCCTCGGCCGCTACGACTGGTGGCGTCGGGACTGGGCGGCGGACGTCGAGTGGATCCCCGTCGTGCACGCCTACGCCACGCCCGGCGGACCCGCGCTGCCCGAGGCCTACGACGCCCTGGAGTCCGAACTCCTCGCCGGCCTGGACGGAACGCTCGACGGAGTGTTCCTCGACCTCCACGGAGCCCTGTCGGTCGTGGGTCGCGAGGACGTCGAGGGTGCGCTGGCGCGCCGGGTCCGGGACCGCGTCGGGGGCAGCACGGTCGTCTCCGCGTCGATGGACCTGCACGGCAACGTCTCCCGCGAGCTGGTCGAGGCGGTCGACCTCGTCACCTGCTACCGCATGGCCCCGCACGAGGACGAGTGGGAGTCGCGGGAGCGCGCCGCCCGCAACCTCGTGCTCAGACTGCGCGACGGCGGCCGACCGCTCAAGGCGTGGGTGCAGGTGCCCGTGCTGCTCCCGGGGGAACGCACCAGCACCCGCGACGAACCGGCCCGCAGCATCTACGCGCGGGTCCCGGAGGTCGAGGCGCTCGACGGTGTGCTCGACGCGGCGGTGTGGGTGGGGTACGTGTGGGCCGACGAGCCCCGCTGCCGCGCCGCCGTCGTCGTGACCGGTGACGACCCGGAGGTCCTGAGGACGGAGGCGGAACGCCTGGCGCGCAGCTACTGGGACGCGCGCGGCGCCTTCGAGCTCGCGGCGCCCGCGGGCACCTTCGAGGAGGTGCTCGACGTCGCCGTCGACTCCGCGGCCCGGCCGTTCCTCCTCAGCGACTCCGGGGACAACCCCACCGCGGGTGGAGCCGGCGACTCGACGGTCACCCTGCACGCGCTCCTCGCCGACGACCGGCTCGCCGCCCGCGGCCTCGACGTGGTGCTGTCGAACGTCGCCGACCCCGTCGCCGCCGGCGCGTGCGCGGACGCGGGGGTGGGCGCGGAGGTGGTGCTCGACCTCGGCGGCCACGTCGACACCACCGCGCCCCCCGTCGCGTTCCGCGGGACCGTGACCGCGGTCGACCACTCGGTCGGCGTCCGCGCCGTCGTCCGGTCGGGGCCCGTGTCCGTCGTCGTCACCCAACGCCGGGCACCGCTGCACCGCGAGGCGGAGTTCCAGGCCCTGGACCTGGACCTGCGGGCCGCCGACGTCGTGGTCGTCAAGATCGGCTACCTGGAACCCGACCTGTTCGCCCTGGCCGCCGACTGGCGTCTCGCCCTGACCCCCGGCGGCGTCGACCAGGACCCGCTGCGGCTGGGGCACCGGAACCTCGGCTGCCCGGTGTTCCCCTTCGATCCCGACCCGCCGGCCCCCGACCTGACGCCCGTCCTCATCCCCTGACCGGGCCCCCGGCGGGAGGGCTCGTCGACGCAACCGGCTCGTAGGGTGAGCCGGTTGCGTCAACGAGCCCGCCCCGGAGGGTGGCCAGAGGATCAGGGGACGAGGATCGCCCGGCCCCGGACGCGCCCGCCGTCGAGGTCGTCGACCGCCGTCTGGAAGTCGTCGAGCGCGTACTTCACCGTGTGCAGCGTCACGAGGCCGCGGGCGGCGAGCGCCATGAGTTCGGTGAGGTCGTTGTAGGAGCCTACGAGGTTCCCGATGATGTTGATCTCGGTGGAGATGATGTCGATCGTCGGGACGTCGATGTTCTCGCCGTACCCGACGACGTGGTAGTCGCCGGCCTCGCGCAGCATCTTCAGCCCTTGCGCCGTGGAACCGCCCTCGCCGACGAAGTCGACGACGACCTCCGCGCCGTGCCCGCCGGTGAGGTCGAGCACCTGCTCGACGTGGGAACCGTCGGCGACGACACCGTGGTGCGCGCCGATCGACTCGGCCAGCGCGACCGCGTCCGGGTTGCGGTCGACGACGACGATCTCCGCGGCCGTCAAGGCCGCGAGGACCTGGATGCCGATGTGCCCGAGACCGCCGGCGCCGATCACGACGACCCGGTCGACGGGTCGCAGGCGCCGGGCCGCCTTGGCCGCCGCGTGGTACGCGGTGAGGCCCGCGTCGGCGAGGGCGGCGACGTCGGAAGGTTCGAGGGCGTCGTCGATCTTCACGACGCTGCGCGCCGACGTCTTGAGGAACTCGGCGTACCCGCCGTCGCAGTCGATGCCGGGGAACACCTTGTTCGCGCAGTGCACGTCGTCGCCGGACCGGCACGCCCGGCACAAGCCGCACGTGATGTTCGGGTGCAGGATCACCTTGTCGCCCTCGGCGACGTTGGTGACCGCCGACCCGACGGCGGTGACCCACCCGGCGTTCTCGTGGCCGATCGTGTACGGCAGCGTGACGCCGGACTTCTCGGCCCACTGCCCCTCGAGGATGTGCAGGTCGGTGCGGCACACCCCGGCGCCGCCGATCTTCACTACCACGTCGAACGGCCCGGTGACCTCCGGGACGGGGACGTCGTGCATCTCCAGCTTCTGGTGGTATCCGGTGACGCGGACGGATCGCATGGTGCTCACGCGGTCTCCCTGGTGGTGACGACGAGGGGCAGGAGGGGGTGTCCGCCGCGCAGGTCGGCGGGTTCGAAACCCTCGGAACGGAACGTCTGGTCGTCCTCCGCCCCCGGGTAGCGGGTGGCGAGCAGACCGCGGCAGAAGTGGGCGTTCCCGTCGATGGAGATGCGCGTCGACCGGGCGCGGCGCAGCCGCAGCGGGACCTCGTCGCGCGGGTACGGCGTCCCGTGGTCGTCGACGAGGACGGGGTCCGAGGGTTCGGTGCCCAGCCCGAGCGCCGCCCGTCGGCGCAGGAGCGCGTCCGTCGTCCGTTCGTCGCGGAGCTCGGCCAGCACGACGTCGCCGAGGTCCTCCTCGCGCAGGTCGGTGTCCGCGCGCAGCAGCGTCGTCAGCGCCCGTTCCATCGCCGCGGTGTGCGCCTTGCGGCGGAACGTCAGGCGCAGGTCGTCGAGGTCGTGCTCTGCCTCGTGTCGGAACGTCCCGCGGTACCCCGCGTCGGCGGCGAGACCGGCGTTGATGAGGTCGGAGTCGTGGTGGTCGTCGAGTTCCACGACGACGGTCCGCGTCCACGGCAGGTCGGTCAGCGCGTCCTTGGCGTCCGAGGCCATGAGGTAGGCGAAGTTCGGTGAGCAGAACGACGTGGGCAGGCGCAGGTGGAC
Source organism: Kineococcus sp. DHX-1 (assembly GCF_042473625.1). Taxonomy (GTDB): domain Bacteria; phylum Actinomycetota; class Actinomycetes; order Actinomycetales; family Kineococcaceae; genus Kineococcus. Next base: position 4,776,977 of record NZ_CP170445.1, read on the forward strand.
GACGACCACGTCACCGTCCACCGCGAGGGAACGGACGAACCCCAGGTCGGTGATGGGTTCGTCGAGTTCGGGGTCGAGGACGACGGACAGGGCTTGGAACGCCTGCCCCCGTAGGTCGCCACGGGCTTCGGGGAGGACGGCGGTCATCAGGCCACCGCCACGGCCTGCGGCTCGGCGTGCTGCGGCGGGTTCGCCACCTGCAGCTCCTCCGGCACGGGGACGTCGTAGATCGCCGCGGCGTTCAGCCCGAGGATCTTCTTCTTCTGGTCCGTCGTCAGCGGGGCGTACTCGCTCATGTCCTCGGGGATCTGGAAGTCAACGAACGTCTCGACGAGCCACTTCGGCGTCCACAGGGCGTAGTCGCTGGAGAAGAAGATCCGGTTCTCGTCGAGCCAGTAGAGGAGTTCGCCGATGATCTGCGCGAAGTACCGCGGACGGGTGTGGATGAACGGCAGCGCGACCGCGAGGCCGGCGTAGACGTTGGGTTCCTGGGTGGCGATCCAGCAGAAGTCCTCCAGGCGCGGCAGCCCGCAGTGCTCCACGACGAAGTTCAGGTCGGTGAAGTCGGTCGCGACGTGGTCCACGTCGGCCACGTCGAACGCGTCGCGGTCCAGCGGCCGGATCGTGGGGCCCTTGTGGACGTGGATGTTCTTGATGCCGACCTCGCGGCACACCTCGAGGTACCGGTAGGTCCAGGGGTCGCTGAGCTTGTAGCCGCGGGAGTCCCCGTGCCAGTCCGCGGTGTAGAGCTTGACGCCCTTGAGGTGCATCTCCTCGGCGTCCTGGCGCAGCCGGTCGAGACCCCGCTCGCCGTCGCGCGGGTCGAACCAGTGGTTGTAGGTGAGCTTGTCCGGGTTCGCCGAGGCGAGCGCGAACGCTTCCTGCGTCTGCCCGAACCCGTTGACGTAGAACTCGCCGAGCCGGGCCGGCTGGAAGATCGCGTGGTCGACGTACCCGTCCTCGAACAGGTCCTTCATGAGCCGTTCGCCGCCCTGGTAGAGGTACTCCTCGTAGGGCCACAGCTCGGAGGCGGGGCTGAGGTTGCGGTGGTAGTCGTAGAAGCAGTCGATGAACTGCTTGCCGTGGACGTTGCGCTGGTTCTCCGGCCGCGCGTCCCACAGGGCGATGTGCGCGTCGAGGATGAAGTACTTCTCGCCGTCCTTGGTGTACATGCTGCTGCTCTCCATCTCCGGTGACGGGGCGGTGCGTTGCGCCCACCGTAGGCAGGAGGGAGGGCGCACGGGTCTCCCGCGTGTCTCACTTTGAGACGCGCAGGGCTGTGCCGGTGCGGGCCGCGGACGTACCGTGGTCGCACCCGAGGGAGGGGAGGCACCGTGGGCGAGGGAGCTCCGGAACGACGACCCGGCCGGCACCCCCTGCGCGCCGGGGTCCCGGTCGCGGACCGCGTCGCCGCGTCCTGGCGGCGCAGCAGCGAGTACGGCGTGCAGACCGAGGCCGTCGAACCCGTCTTCTCCGGGACGTGGGAGCAGGAGTCGCTGTTCTTCGAGTGCGGACGGGAGGTGCTCACTGACCTGCACCGCACGCTCGTCGACGAACCGCTGAGCCTGATGCTCACCGACGCCGACGGTCTCGTACTGAATCGGTTGTCGGGGGACACGTCGCTGCTGCGCAGCCTCGACGCCGTCTTCCTCGCCCCGGGGTTCGCCTTCTCCGAGCGGGAGGCGGGCACGAGCGGCCTCGGTCTGGCCCTCGCCGACCGGATGCCGGCCGTCGTGCGCGCCCAGGAGCACTACTCGACGAGCCTGGCCGGCTACACGTGCGCGGCAGTCCCCGTGCTCGACCCCGTCTCTGGACGGCTCGAGGGCAGCGTCAACATCACGACGTGGGCCGAGCAGCCCGGCAAGCTGCTCCTGGCCCTCGCGCAGTCCGCGGCCGGGGCGACGTCCGCGCTCATGCTGGCCCGCTCGCGGGGACGCTCACCGCGCCCGGCGCCGCGGGGCGAGGTGTTCCACGTCCAGCCCGGGACGCTGGAACCGGGCAGCGGCACCGTCCAGACGTTGTCCGCGGTGTGGCGGGAGGCCGTGCAGCGGGCCGAGGACGCGGTGCGCGCGGGTCACGTCGTCGTGGCGGTGGGCGAGCGCGGGACCGGCCGGGCCACGCTGCTCGCCCAGGCCGTGCGGCGCGCCCGACCCCGCGACCGCATCCTGTCCGCGAGCCCGCCCGCGCCGCAGGACCTCGACGCCTGGCTCGCGCTGTGGGCGCCCGAGCTCGGCAAGGCGGACACGTCCGTCGTCGTGGGGGAGGTGGACTCCCTGCCGGCCCGGGCCGCCGAGGAACTGCGCGCCCTCGTCGTCGCGGCCCGCGCCGCGCGTCCCGGGCTGCCCGTCGTGCTCACCGCCGAGGACCTCGCCGAGGTGCCCTCGCCCCTGGCCGGGCTCGTCGACGCCGTCGTGCCCGTGCCGCCGCTGCGCGACCGCCCGGGCGACGTGCTGCCGCTGGCCCACCACGTCGTGCGGCAGACCCGCGGCCGCGACCTCGTCATCACGCCCGCGGCCGCGCGCGCGCTGGAGACGTGCCCGTGGCCGGGCAACGTGGACCAGCTGCACCGCGTCGTGCGACGGGCTGCGCTGCAGGCGGACACGATCGACAGGCGGCACCTCCCGTCAGAGGTGTTCAGCGGGTCCGGCCACCGCCTCTCGCGCATCGAGTCGGTGGAACGGGACGAGATCGTCCGGGTCCTCACGACACCCGGGATGACCGTGAAGCAGGCGGCCGCCGAACTCGGCATGAGCCGGGCGACGGTCTACCGCAAGGTGGCGCAGTACGACCTGCGGATCCCCCGGTAGAGCCTCCGAGTGGTTGCCAGGGGTTCCCTGTGTGACTCCTGAGTGGCATGGTGTGCCCGGTCCGTCGCACCGTCGCGAGGAGGAACCACCGTGAAGACCCGCAGGACGACCCTGGCCCTGGCCGCCGCCCTCACCCTCACGTCCTGCGCCGCCCCGCCCGGCGACTCCCCGGGCGAGGTCCCCACGCCCGACCGCGCGAAGAACGTCATCGTCCTGCAGGGCGACGGGATGGGGATCGCGCACCGCGAGCTCATCCGGCTCGCCACCGTGGGCCAGAACCGTGAGCTGGCGATGGACCGCCTCGAGGTGAGCGGCTGGGTCCACACCGATCCCGCCGACCCCACGGAGACCGTGACCGACTCGGCCGCCGCTGCCACGGCCTACGCCACCGGCGTCCGCACGTACAACGGCGCGGTCGGCGTCGACGCCGCGGGGAAGCCCGTGCCGAGCCTGCTGGAACGGGCGCGCGACCTCGGCAAGTCCACCGGTCTCGTCACGACGTCGCAGGTGACCGACGCGACGCCCGCCGCGTTCGCCTCGCACGTCCTCGACCGCGACGACCAGAGCGAGATCGCGCGGCAGTACCTGGAGGAGACGAAGCCCGACGTCGTCCTCGGTGGTGGGGAGGACCGCTGGCTGCCGCCCGGGGAGCCCGGTGCGTGGCCGGACCACCCGTGGACGGACCCGACGGAGGAGAGCTCCGGCACGGCGGGCAACCTCGTCGCCCGCGCGCAGGAACTCGGGTACGAGTACGCCTCGAACGGCGCGGAGCTGGCCGCCGCGACCTCCCCGAAGCTGCTGGGGCTGTTCGCCAACGAGGAGATGTTCGAGCACCGCAACGAGGGGGAGGGGGCCATCTACCAGCCGGTGGTCCCGCTGCGGGACATGGCGGCCAAGGCCCTCGACACGCTGTCGGCCGACGAGGACGGGTTCTTCCTGCTCATCGAGGAGGAGGGCATCGACGAGATGACCCACCACAACAACGCCCACCTCACGATCGCCGCGGGGGCCGCGTTCGACGCGACCGTCGCGCTCGTCCTCGACTTCGTCAAGGCCCACCCGGACACCCTCGTCGTCGTCGAGGGCGACCACGAGACGGGCGGCCTGACGATCGAGAACGTCGACCCCGACGACGAGAGCGGCGAGGCCGACTCCCGCGAGGACGGCCCCTTCACCGTCGCCGGGTCGGAGCTGCAGTTCACCGTCGACTGGACCACGACGCAGCACACCGGGGCGGCGACGCCGTTGACCGCGACGGGACCCGGCTCGTCCGCGCTCGGCCGGGTGCAGCACAACACCGACGTGCACGACGCGATCCTCGCCGCCCTGCACTGACCGCGGCTCCACGGGCGTTCCGCGGACCCCGTGACACCCTGGGAGCGCACCCGACGCACCCTGGGAGGAACTCGCCGTGGCCGGTGGACTCGTGGCCCTGCTCGACGACGTCGCGCTCATCGCGCGGGCGGCGGCCTCCTCGATGGACGACATCGGGGCGGCCGCGGCCCGCGCCAGCGCGAAGGCCGCCGGCGTCGTCGTCGACGACGCCGCCGTCACCCCGCAGTACGTCCGCGGGCTGACCCCGGAACGCGAGCTGCCGATCATCCGCCGCATCGCGCTCGGCTCGCTGCGGAACAAGCTGCTGATCATCCTGCCGGTGATCCTGCTGCTCAGTCAGTTCGCGGACTTCCTCCTCACCCCGATCCTCATGCTCGGTGGCGCCTACCTCGCGTTCGAGGGGGCCGAGAAGGTGTGGGCCAAGGTGTCCGGGCACGGCCACGGCCACGAGGACGGCCCCAAGGACGAGGGGACCATCGTCTCCGGCGCGATCCGCACCGACCTCATCCTGTCCGCGGAGATCATGGTGATCTCCCTCAACGAGGTGGCCGACCAGCCGTTCTGGTCCCGGCTGGTCATCCTCGTCGTCGTCGGCGTCGCGATCACGGTGCTGGTCTACGGGGCCGTCGGGCTCATCGTGAAGATGGACGACGTCGGGCTCACGCTCGCCGAGAGGCCCTCGGCCGGTGTCGCGCGGTTCGGCCGCGGTCTCGTCAACGCGATGCCGAAGCTGCTGACGTTCCTCACCGTCGTCGGCACGGCCGCGATGCTCTGGGTCGGCGGTCACATCCTGCTCGTGGGCACCGACGAGCTCGGCTTCCACGGCCTGTACGCCGTCGTGCACCACCTGGAGGAGGCCGTCCACGGCGTCGCCGGCATCGGCGGGGTCCTCGGCTGGCTCGTCAACACGCTGTGCAGCGCGGTCGTCGGGCTCGTCGTGGGCGCGGTCGTCGTCCTCGTCGTGACGCTCGTCCGGAGCCGTCGCACCCCGTCACGTCCCGGGCACTGACGCCGCGCGGCACCATGTCCCGCGTGAGGAAAGCGCTGCTCGACGACGTCCACCGCATCGTCGACCACCTGGCCGAGACGCTCGGCCGCTCCGTCATGCTCGACGATCCCGACCTCGCCCTGCTCGCGGGTTCCCGGCACTTCGGGGACGAGGACCCCTACCGCGTGAGCGTGGTCCTGGCCCGCGGTGCGAGTGCCGAGGCCGTCGAGTGGTTCCGCCGCCTCGACCTGGCCGGCGCCGAGGGGCCCGTCCACGTTCCCGGCAACGAGGCGCTCGGGCTGCGCCCGCGCTTGTGCTACCCCGTGCGCTGCAACGGAGTGCACCTCGGGGCCCTGTGGCTCATGGACGACGGCCGGCCGCTGGACGGTGACCTGGTCCGCGACGCCTGCGTGCGGCTGGGACGCGTCCTCGCCGAGAGGGGCCGTGCGGGGGGACTGGACGAACCCCTCGTCGACGCCCTGCTCGTCCAGCTCGTGCGCGGGGTCGATCCCGACCACGTCCTGGACCTGCTGCGGGCCGAGCGGTTCGTCGACGCCGGCCGCCGCCACGTCGTGGCCGTCGCGCACCCCGGCGCGGGCGGCCGGAGCCCGCTGGAGGAGCTGGCCCACCGCGCGGCCCGCGCCGACCACGTCGTGGACCACCGGATCGTCGCCGTCGAGGAGTTCGCCGTCCTCGTCGCCGCAGTCCGCCGTTCCGGTCCCGCCCCGGAGTTCCCCGAGGTCCCGGGAACGGTGGGGCTCAGCGACGTCGGCGAGGTCGAGGACCTGCGGGAACTCTTCGTGCAGGCGGCGCTCGCGGCCTTCGCGGGGCACCACCTGTCCTCCGGCGGGGTGACGCGGTGGGGTGACCTGGGCCCGCTCGCCGCCTTCCTGCGGGCGTCCACCGGGTCCGTCCGGACCCCGGCCCTGGCGAGGTTCGAGGAACTGCTGGAGACCGACCGCGCGGGCACGGCCGGTGCGACCGTCGCCGCGTACCTCCGCCACGCCGGGGACACCACGGCCACGGCGGCCGAGCTCGTCGTCCACCGCACGACGTTGCGCTACCGCCTCGAGCAGGTCGAGGCGCGCACCGGTCTCGACCTGTCCGACGGCCGCGACCGGTCCGCCGTCCAGCTCGTGTTGCTCGCGCGTGACGTGCGGGTGTCCGGGCTCGCCCCGTTCCTCTGAGGTGAGCAACGACGGCGCCCAACGTCCTCGCGCGGGCGGATGAACCGCCGCGCGTGCCTGCCGAGACTGGTGGGCACCGCCCGACCGCCGGGCGGATCCCGACACCCGCGAGGTGCCCGTGACAGCGCAGCCCGAACCCGCCGCGACGGCGACCCGTCCGTCGCGGCCCACCCTGGACAACGCGCCCTTCGGCCGCATCCACCTCCTCGCCACCGTCTGCGTGCTCGGCGGGGCGGCGCTCGACGGGTACGTCCTCGGCGTCATCGGGCACGCCGTCGAACCCGCCTCGGCCCAGCTCGGACTGAGCGCCCTCGGGTCGGGGCTGCTGGCCGCCAGCGCGTTGATCGGGGTGTTCGTCGGCGGGCTGTTCTTCGGGGGGATCGCCGACCGGTTCGGCCGCCGTCGCGTGTTCCTCTGGAACCTGCTGGCCTTCGTCGTCCTGTCGCTGGCCCAGCTCGTCGTCGACAGCGCCTGGCAGCTCGTGGCCGTGCGGATCCTGCTCGGCCTCGCCATCGGCGTCGAGTACGCCGTGGGTGCCGCACTGCTCGCCGAGTTCGTGCCCCGCCGCCCCCGCGGGGCCCTGCTCGGGTCGATCCAGGCCCTGTGGATCGTGGGGTTCGTCGCCGCGTTCCTCATCGGGTCGGCGGTGAGCCCGGACGCGTGGCGGTGGCTGCTCGCGAGCAGCGCGGTCCCGGCGTTCGTCGTCCTCGTGCTGCGCACCGGGCTGCCCGAATCCCCCCGCTGGCTGCACGCCCAGGGCCGCACGGCCGAAGCCGAGCAGATCGTCCACGACCGCATCGGCGACTACGCGATCCCCGACGTCGCCCCCGCCGCCGACCGTGCCGGCCTCGCCGAACTGTTCACCCCCGACCGCTGGCGCCAGTCGCTGTACGCGGGCCTGTTCTGGTTCTGCCAGGTCGCCCCCTTCTTCGCCATCTTCACGTTCGTCGGGCCGATCCTGGCGATGCTCGACGTGCAGGAGGGGTTCACCGGTGACCTGCTGATGAACGTCCTGCAGCTCGTCGGCGCCGGGCTCGGCGTCTGGGTGCTGCACCTGCTGTCCCGCCGCGCCTTCGTCGTGTCCAGCTTCGCCGTCATGGTCGTCGGGCTGCTCGTCATCGGTCTGTTCCCCGACGCCCCCGGTGTGCTCGTCGTCGCCGCGTTCGGCCTCTTCACCCTCGTCATCTCCGGCGCCTCCAACATCCAGTTCGTCTACCCGAGCGAGATGTTCGAGACCCGGCTGCGCACCACCGGTGTCGGGTTCGCGGCCGCCTTCAGCCGGATCGGCGCGGCGCTCGCGACCTACCTGCTGCCGGTCTCGCTCGACGCCCTCGGCGCCCACGGCACCCTGCTCGTGGCCGCCGTCTTCCCGCTCGTCGGTCTCCTCGCCTCCCTCGCGTGGGCGCCCGAGACCCGCCAATCCGCCCTCGCCTGACCCGGAGGACCCCTGATGACTGCCCCCCAGTTCCAGACCGACGTCGTCGTCGTGGGCCTCGGCGCCTTCGGGTCCGCCGCCCTGTGGCGGTTGGCCGCCCGCGGCGTCCGCGTGACCGGTGTCGAGCGGTTCGGCGTCGGCCACGCCCTCGGCTCCTCGCACGGGGCGACCCGGCTGTTCCGCGTCGCCTGCTACGAGCACCCGTCGCTCGCCCCGCTGGCCCTGAAGTCCCTGGCCCTCTGGACCGAGCTGGGCGAGCGCACCGGCGAGGTCCTCGTGCGGCAGACCGGCTGCCTCAACACCGGTGCGCCCACGAGCGCGCCCGTGGCGGGAACCCTCGCCGCCGCGGAGGCCGCCGGCGTTCCCGTGAAGACGCTGAACGCCGAGGAGGTCCGGCAGACGTACCCCGGGTACGCGTGGCTCGACGACGACGACCTCGGTGTCCTCGACCCGTGGGCGGGCATCTGCTACCCCGAGCGGAACGTCCGCGCACACGTGGCGGAGGCCCGCCGGTTGGGTGCGGAGGTGTTCGAGCACACGACGGTCACCGCGGTGGAGACCACGGACGACGGGGTGCTCGTCCGCACGCCAACCGCGACGATCGCGGCGCAGCAGGTCGTCGTCGCCACCGGCGCCTGGCTCGGCACGCTCGTGCCGGAGCTCCCGCTCGACCCGCGACGGATGCCGATGTTCTTCTTCCGCGCCCGCCCCGGCCACGAGCAGGACTACACGCTCGACGCGTTCCCGGCCTTCACCCGCGCCCTGCCCGACGGCACCGAGGTCTGGGGCCACGGGTCGGCCGACGACTACGGCATCAAGCTCGGCCTGCTGCCGAACGGGGACAACTTCGCGCCCACGCAGGCCGAGACCCTCGACCGGTTCGTCCACGCGAGCGACAGCGCCGAGCTCAGCGCCGCCGTCGCCCGCGCCTTCCCCGGAGTCGACCCGACGCCGGAGAAGGCCACGCCCTGCATGGTGAACAACACCCCGGACGAGCAGTTCGTCATCGGCCGCCCGCACGGCGCGGAGCGGGTCCTCGTCGCCGGTGGGGACTCCGCCCACGGGTTCAAGCACGCCGCCGGGGTGGGGGAGCTCGTCGCCCAGCTCGTCGTCGGTGAGGAGCCCTTCCTCGACGCGGGGTTCGTCGACCCGCGGCGCTTCGTCACTCCTTGACGGCCCCCTCCGACGCCGCCATGACGTGCCGCTGGAACACGAAGAACAGCAGCGCGACGGGCAGCGTCATGAGCGCGGCGGCGGCCAGCTTGAGCGGGTACTGGTTCGCCTGCCCGAAGGCCCCGCCGTTGCTCAGGGTCGCGACGAGCGTCGTGAGGGTGTTGAGGTCGGGGCTCGACCGCGACACGACGAAGTGGCTCAGCTCGTTCCACGACGCCTGGAAGCTGAGGATGCAGATCGTCACGACCGCCGGCCGCGACATCGGCAGCACGACCGACCAGAACGTGCGGAACGTACCCGCCCCGTCGAGGTAGCTGGCCTCCTCGACGCTGCGGGGGACGGACTCGAAGAAGTTCTTCATGATGAAGACCCCGGCCGCGTCGGCGACGAGCGGCAGGATCATGCCCGTGTAGGAGTCGTAGATCGCGAGCTGGTTCAGCACGAGGAACTTCGGGATGAGCAGGACGACCGGCGGCACCGCGATGACGGCGATGAACGACGCCGTCACGACCGAGCGGCCGCGGAACGGCAGCCGCGCCAGGGCGTAGCCGGCGAGGCAGTCGAAGAACACCCGGCCGACCGTGACGCAGACGGCGACGATCGCCGAGTTCATCGCCGCCCGCGGGAAGTCGAGCTGCGTGAACAGGGTCGTGAACGCGGCCGTCGTCCCCGGCAGGGGAAGGAGGTCGAGCGGGTCGGCCGTCGCGTCGCCGTCGGTCTTGAACGCGTTGGCGACCTGGACGAGGAACGGGAAGACGTAGACGAGGGCCAGGACGGTCAGCACGGCGTAGCCGAGGGACCGTCGGACGAGCTGCGCGGTCACGGGGTGCTCCTCACCGGTTGTCCCGCAGGAAGGCGCGCTGGACGACCGTCAGCACGACGATGATGAAGAACAGCAGGAACGCGATGGCGGCGCCCTGGCCCCACTGCTGCTGCTCGAAGCTCGCCGTGTACGACAGGTAGGCCGGCGTGATCGTCGTCTTGGCCGGTCCGCCCTGCGTCCCGGTGTAGACCTGGTCGAAGACCTGCCACGTCCCGACGAGGCCGAGCGTCAGCACGGTGAACAGCACCGGCCGGAGCATCGGCACCGTGACGTACCGCAGGCGCTGCCACGCCGAGGCGCCGTCGACGGTCGCGGCCTCGCCGACCTCGGCGGAGATGTTCTGCAACCCGGCGAGGAACAGCAGCATGAACGTCCCGGACGTCGTGAAGACCGCGAGGATGATGAGCGCACTCATCGCCACGCTGGGCCCGGCCAGCCACTCCCACAGCGAGATCCCCAGCAGGTCGTGGTTCGCCAGAGCCCCACCGCTGTCCACGCCGACCGCGCCGAGCAGCAGGTGCAGGACCCCGCGCGGGTCGGCGAACCAGTTCGGCCCGTTGATCCCGAACCAGCCGATGACCTGGTTCACCGCGCCCGAGGCGCCGAAGAGGAACAGGAACACGACGACGATCGCGACCGAGCTCGTGACCGACGGGAAGTAGAGCGCCGTGCGGAAGAACCCACGGCCCTTGAGGGCCCGCTGGTTCACCGCGACCGCCAGCAGAAGTGCCACGATCGTCTGCGTCGGGACGACCAGCAGCACGTACCAGAGGTTGTTGCGCAGCGCGGTCCCGAGGTCCTGCGTCGCGAGACCGCCGCCGGCGAGCAGCGTCTGGTAGTTGTCGAGCCCGACGAACGGGACGTCACCGGAGAACGGGCTGCCGCGCCCGCGCCACCCGGACACGCTGACCCATGCCGCCATGAGCACCGGCAGCCCGACGAACAGCGCGACGAGGACGAGGGCGGGCAGCGTGAACAGCCATCCCGCGGCGGCCTGCTGCCGCGCGAACCGGTTCCGGCCGGTGCGCGCGGTGACCGTCGCGGTCTTCGGTTGCTTCGTCAGCGTGCTCACTTCAGCGCCGCCTCCAGGTTCTCCTGGGTGGCGTCGAGGATCTGCTGCGGGTCGCCGGTCCCCAGGCCCTCGAGCTTGGAGTTCAGGTCGGTGATGACGTCGGAGACGCCCGCCTCGTTGGGCAGGGCCTGGGCGTCGGCAGCCGAGTCGATGAACGCGGCCTGCGCCGGGAACTGCTGCCGGAACCCGTCGGCCGCGGACTGCACCGAGGGCATGACGCCGAACGCCTTGGCGAAGGTGAGCTGCTGGTCCGAGGACGTCATGGCCTCGACGAGCTGCTTGGCCGCCGCCTGGTTCTTGGAGTCCGCGGCGATGCCCCAGCAGTTCGTGTAGGTGAACGTCGCCGGTCCGGCCGGTCCCGCGGGCAGCTTGACGACCTTGTACTGCAGGTCCGGGTAGGACGAGGCGACACCGCCGACGATCCAGTTCCCCTCGATCGTCATGGCGGCCTTGCCCGTGCCGAGGGCCTCGGTGCCGTCCCCGGCGCCGACGTCGGCGGCGAACTTCATCGAGCCGTTCGCCAGCAGCGACTTGACGTAGGTGAGGCCCTGGACCATCTGGGCGGAGTTCGCCGTCGCCTTCCCGTCGGTGACGAGGGAGCCGCCCGCCTGGGCCGCGAAGACGCCGAGGCGCTGGAACTCCGAGCTCGTCACGAGACCCGTGCGCCCGCCGGTGGTGAGGCGCTGCGCGACGCTCGCCAGCTGGTCCCACGTCGTCGGCACGTCCGCGTCGGTGAGGCCGGCGGCCTGCCAGGCCTTCTCGTCGATGACCAGCGCGAGCGTCGAGAAGTCCTTGGGGGCGCAGTAGAACTTCCCGTCGACGGTGAACGCGTCGCGCAGGTTCGGGTAGAAGTCGTCCTTGTCCTTCAGCTCGTCGCCGTAGGCCAGCAGCGAACCGTTGGAGGCGTAGGAGGCGACGGTGTCCGAGCCGACGTAGAAGACGTCCGGCGGGTTCGAGGACGCGAAGCCCTGCGCGAGTTGCTGGTTGAGGTCGGAGGCGGCCGTGACGGTGACGGAGTCCCCGGCGCCCTTCGCCCACGCGTCGGCGGCCTGCGTCACCGCGTTCGTCTCCGCCTGACCGCTGGAGCCGATGAGGACCTGCAGCTTCGCGGGGCCGCTGCTCTGCTGGCCGCCGCCGGAACCCTGGTCGTCGAAGCCGCTGCCGCCGCAGGCGGTGAGCAGCAGGACGGACGTGGTCCCGGCGGCCAGGAGGGCTCGGGTGCGCTTCATGGTGATCTCTCCTTCGGGATCTGCTGGAGCTGGGTCAGCTGCGGCGGCGGACGACCAGGCGCGGGGGGAGCAGCACCTGCTCGGGCCCTGCGGAACGACCGTCGATCTGGTCGTGCAGGATCCGGACGACCGCAGCGGCGGCGTCCGGCAGGGGTTGGGCGACGCTGGACAGGCCCAGCGCCGCGGCGACGGGGGTGTCGTCGAAACCGACGACGTCGAGGGGCGCCCCCGCGCGCAGGGCGGCCCCGTGCGCTCCGAGGGCCAGGGTGTCGCTGGCGCAGACGACGGCCGTGACGTCCGGCAGCACAGCCGCGAAGGTGGCCCGGGCGGCGGGGACGTCGTCGACGCACTCGACCTCCGGACCCGCGTGGTCCCCGGCCGCCTCCCGCCACCCGCGGCGGCGGTCGTCGCCGACCCCCGAGCCGGCGGGCCAGCCGAGGAAGGCGATGCGCTCGTGGCCGGCGGCCAGGAGGTGTTCGGTCGCGGCCCGGGTGCCGGCCGCGCCGTCGACGTCGACCCACGCGTGCGGGGTGCCCGCGTCCTCCCAGGGGCGGCCGAACGTCACGAAGGGGACGCCCTGGTCGGCGAGCCAGCGGGTGCGCGGGTCGCCGGGGGCGGTGCCGGACAGGACGAACCCGTCGAGGTCGGTCGTGCGCAGGAGGTCGGCGTAGGCGAGCGTCTCGGCGGTGTCGTCGCGGGCGGTGAAGAGGGACACGCGGTAGCCCTGCTGCTGCGCGTGCTCGGTGAGGGCGTGCAGGAAGCGGTCGAGGACGGCACCGCTGATGCCGTTGCCCTCCGGGGCGAGCCGGTAGCCGAAGCTGCCGGACCGGCCTGTGCGCAGCTGGCGCGCTGCGACGGAGGGCACGTAGTGCTGGGCCTCGATCGCGGCCCGGACGCGCGCGGCGGTCTCCGGTTGCACCCTGTCGGGGGCGTTGAGGACGTTGCTCACCGTTTGGCGGGAGACGCCGGCGGCCTGCGCGACGCTGCTGAGCGTCGCTCTCCGCGTCGTCATCGTCGCCTCCGTTTGATCGTGCAAACCTGGTGAACGCGTCCACGGTGACGCCGTTGCGGCGAGCTGTCAACCGGTGGTTTGATCGTTCACATGGTCGACGAAGCCCCCCGTGACGTCTCCCCGTGGTTGTCCGACCTCGTCTGCGCCGTCAGCGCACCCACCCAGTGGTGGTGCGCCCCCGACGGTGGCGTCGGGAACGGCATCGAGGGGGTGTGGCACGGCGACGTCCGGGTCCTGTCCTCGGCTCGCCTGACCCTGGGCGGCGACGCCGTGACGACCATGCGCACCGCCCCCGACGGCGCCGCCGGCATCCTCACCACGGGTGTCGCCCGCCACCTCAACGACGCCTTCCCCGACGCCACGGTCCGCGTCGACCGCCGGCGCCGCGTCGCCCCGGGCCGCGCGCGCGAGGAGGTCACCGTGACCTCCACCGCGCCCCTGCGGGCGCGGCTGGAGGTCCGGCTGGGCAGCGACCTCGGCCCCATGGACGTCGTCCGCGCCGGACGCCCCACCTCGCCCGTGGCCCCGACGGGTTCCGGTTGGGCACGCGGTGACGTGCACGTCGACGTCGAAGGGACGGGTTCCGTCGCGGTCGACGGCGACGACCTCGTCCTGGCGTGGGACGTCGACCTGCCCGGTCGCGGCTCCTGGCACGGTTCGTGGGAACTGCGGGCGCAGGACGCAGCGGCGGTCGTCGTCGCCCCGCCCGCCCCCGCCGGCTGGACCGAGCGCGTCGAGGTCGCGTCCGCGGACGTCCGGCTCGTGCGGTGGGTGCAGCGGGCGCTCGCCGACCTGGAGGGGTTGCGGATGGCCCACGCCGACCGTCCCGACGACGTGTTCGTCGCGGCCGGCGCGCCCTGGTACCTGACGCTCTTCGGTCGCGACACGTTGTGGACCGCGCGACTGCTGCTGCCCCTCGGCTGGGAGCTCGCCGCCTCGACCCTGCGGGTGCTCGCCCACTTCCAGGGCGTGCGGAACGACCCGCAGACCGCCGAGCAACCCGGGAAAATCCTCCACGAGGTCCGGCCCGCGACGGCCGACCACGGTGCGATGTCGTTGCCGCCCGTGTACTTCGGGACCGTCGACGCGACCTCGCTGTGGATCTGCCTGCTGCACGAGGCGTGGCAGCGGGGGATGGCGGACGACCAGGTCGCCGAGCTGCTGCCGCACCTCGAGGCCGCGCTCGGCTGGCAACTCGCGTTCGGCGAGGACTTCCTGCACTACGTCGACGAGACCGGGCACGGGCTGGCCAACCAGGGGTGGAAGGACAGCCACGACTCGGTGCAGTGGCACGACGGTTCGCTCGCCGACGCTCCCATCGCGTTGTGCGAGGTGCAGGCGTACGCGTACCAGGCGGCCGTCGCCGGCGCGGAACTGCTCGAGCACTTCGGCCGCGACGGTTCCGTCCACCGGGAGTGGGCCGCCGGGCTGCGAACGCGGTTCCGCGAGCAGTTCTGGGTGGGGCGCGAGGACGGGCTGACGCCGGACAGCTACCCCGCCATCGCCCTCGACGGGCTCGGTCGTGCCGTCGACTCACTGACGTCGAACATCGGCCACCTGCTCGGGACGGGGCTGCTCGACGACGACGAGGCGGCGGTCGTCGCCGCGCACCTCGCGTCCCCCGGGTTGGCCGGGGGGTTCGGGCTGCGGACGTTGTCGAGCCGCGAGGTGGGGTTCTCCCCGCTCAGCTACCACGGCGGGTCGGTGTGGGCCCACGACACGGCCATCGCGATCACGGGCCTCGTGCGGAACGGGTTCGCCGAGCAGGCGGCACCGCTCGTCGACGGGCTGCTCGCCGCCGCCGAGGCGTTCGACTACCGGATCCCCGAACTGCACGCCGGGGACGCGCGGGCCGACGTGCCGGTGCCTGTGCCCTACCCCGCGTCGTGCCGGCCGCAGGCCTGGTCGTCGGCGGCCGCGGTGGCCGTTGCGGCGGTGGGGCTTCCGGGAGCGTTGCTCACGGTCCGCTGACGCGTTCGAACTCGTCGAACACGCGCGGGCGCGGGTGTCGTGTCGGACCCGTCTGCCATGGTCTCCCCGTTCCACAGCGAGGAGAGACCCATGACAGCGCTCGACCCCACCCCGCCGCTCTCCCGAGCGGTCGCACGGAGGTACCGTCACCGGTACGCCGTGCTGGACGTCGAGACGACGGGGCTGCGCCCCGAGGCCGGCGACCGGGTCGTGCAGGTCGCCGTCACCTTGCTCGACGCCCGCGGTGTCGTCGAACGGTCCTGGTCCACCCTCGTCGATCCGCAGCGCGACCCCGGTCCCGTGGACGTCCACGGCATCACCCGCGAACGCCTCGTCGGCGCACCCCGGTTCGCCGAGGTCGCCCCCACCGTCGCCGAACTCCTCACGGGTCGCGTGTTCGTCGCCCACAACGCGGGGTTCGACTGGAAGTTCCTGCGGTCGGAGATGTCCGCCGCCGGGGTTCCGCTGCCGAGCCGCCAACGACTCTGCACGTGGCGCCTGGCGAAGCAGCTCGACCTGCCCGTCGAGAACCTCAAGCTCTCGACCCTGGCCGCGCACTGGGGGATCGAGCAGGTGCGCGCGCACGACGCCGTCGACGACACGCGGGTGCTGGTCGAGGTGCTGCGGGAGGAACTCGCCGCTGCTCAGCGGGGGAGGGTGCGGTTGCCGTTGTGGCGGGCCGGCCGGCGCGGAGTCCTCGCGCGCCTCGTCAGCCGGTGGGGGCGAAGGGTGCGGCGAGTCCTGCCAGGAGTCCTCCCGCGAGGCGCGTGAGGATCATCGCGCTCACGAAGAGCACCACGAGCGCGAACGCCAGGCCGGCGAGCTCCCGAGAGGTGAACCGCCGGGGTCGTGGCGGCGGGCGGAGCGGAACCCGCCGGCGTGCGGGTGGTTCGCGGCGCGCCGGTGTCGCCACCTCGACCGCGGCGGTCGTGGTGAGGGCAGGGCTGCGCGGGCCGTCCAGCTGCGCCCGCAGCAGGTGCGTGAGCCGGTCGACGTCGTCCGAAGTCAGCGTCGCGTCCAGCGACCGGAGGTGGTGCACGAGGTACGCGCGTCCCACGACGGGGACGCCGGACCGGGTGCGGGTGGGCCGGACCGGCTGGTCGACGAGGCACAGCAGCCCGCGCGTGGACGCCCGGTGCTCGGGTGGCAGGAGCGCGGCCACGGCGGCCGTCGCCCGTGCGACCCCCTCGAGTTCCCGGTCGCGCCGGTAGCCGTTCTGCCGCAGGTGCCCGTCGCTGATCCGCACCGTCCCGGACCACTTCTTCGCGTCGACCACCACGACACCTCCTGGGCCGACGGCCACGTGGTCGAGGTTCGCGGAGCGCCGACCGGGCCAGTGGAGGTCGTGCAGGAGGTGCCAGCCGTGTGTCTCGAGTTCCCCGAGGGCCTGGGCGACGAGCCGCTCACCTTCCGCTCCCGACGCCCAGGCGTGGTGCGACCGTTCTGCCGCCGCCAGTCGTTTCCGCAGCTCCGCCGCGGTCAGGTCGCGTCGCAACCGCTCGACCCGTTCGCCCGCGCGTCGTGCCTGCCTCTCCGCCCCACCGCCCGCTTCGCCCACACCACGTCTTTCGGCACGTGGTCCCGTGTGAGCTGAGGAAGATCACCCGGGTGGGCGTGCCGCATGGGCGTACGCCTCACCAGGCGACGTGACCGTCGAAGAAGTCGTAGAGGCCCGGCGCCCGCCACAGCGGGGAGCCCGCGGTTGCCGCCCGGTACAACCCCGTCGCTGCGCCCCGCACCCGATCGGTGTCGACGGGCCAGCGCAGCGGTGCAGCGAGGGTCTGCAGGTCCGCCTCCGGTCGGGCCAGCAGGTCATGGACGTGCTGGACGGCGGGCAACGTCGCGAGCTTGTCGCCGTTGCAGCGCGGGTCGACGGCCACGAGGTTGCGCACCCCGTCGAGCGGGACGCGCGACCACGGCAGGACGTGGTCCACGTGGATGCGGGTCCCGAGCCGTTGGTCGCAGTAGAAGCAGCGGTTCTCCTGGAACTCCCGCAGTCCCGGTGCCAGCCGAGCGACGGCCGCCCGGTCGGCGCCGAACAGGAACGCGTGCAGGTCCGGGACGTCGAGTTCGGCGGCGTTGTGGCGCTGGACGTCATCGACCCACCACTGCTGGACGACGGGTTGCAGGAGCGGGGAGACACGGGCCAGGGCGGTGGGGACGCCGGAGAAGAGATCCACGCACCAGTTGTGCTGCGCCAGCGCCGACCGCGACACGTCGTCGTGCAGCCAGGAGTCGTCGTAGAGGAACGGGACTCCGGGATCCCGGCCGCCGGTCTTCTGCAGCCGGAACACCGGTTGCCGGGCGAGCGTGAGGGCGATGCGATCGACGTCCGCGGACCACCGCCGGGGGTCGGCGAGCCGCATCTGGGCCGGGGTCCACGCCTGCCTCGCCTGGGCGTCGTGCTGCAGGTCGCGGACCGTCGAGAGGATCGTCACGGCTCCCGCGCGGGTGTGCTGGACCTGCTGCAGGACCCCGTGCTCGCCGAAGACCCTGACCTGCGGCCAGTACGCCTCCACGACCCGTTCGGCGAGTGCCGGGATCGGCACCCGCAACGGCTCGCCATCACCGACCGGGTTCTCGAGGCAGTGCTGCAGGAGGGCGTCCAACGTGGCCAGTTTGTAGGTCGAGACTCGCCGGCCCGTCGCCAGCAGTTGTGCGAGGCGGGCACCGAGGTCCAGTGCGTCCACTACGTCCGCCGCGAGAACTCGTCCAGCGCGACGGTGAACGAGGAGTTGTGCTCTCTGAGGTGCGGCCACACGCATGCGACCCGGTCCGTCGCCTCCCGCGCCGACAACCCCTCCTCGCGCACCAGCCACGCCCGCAGGACGAGGCCGGTGCGGGAGGCGCCGCCGTGGCAGTGGACGAGGACGCGCTTGCCGTCCGCCCGCAGCGCCGCGATGTCCTCCAGGACGTCGTCGAGGACGGTGACGATCTCGGTGTTCGTGTCGTCGTCGGTGAGGTACACCATGCGCTGCACGTCGTGACCGAAGCGTCCGCCCGTGCGGCACAGGGAGACGACGGCGAAGTCGCGGTCGCTGCCCCGCGCGCCTTCGAGGTCGGAGGCCCACACGCCGTCGGCGACCTCGGTGGGTTCCAGGCCGCGGCTCCGGGGGGGTTCGTAGAGGCCCTCGACGCGGCCGTCGAGCTGCAGGGCGAGGCGTTGAAGGTCGCGTAGTTCCCACACACGGTCGCCGAACCCCGGGATGCGGCCGTGCACGACGGACGTCCAGCGGACCGGGATGCCGGTGATGCCCGCCCGCGCCCCGGCGAGTCCGCCGGTGACGCACGCGACGGTGTCGGTGTCCCCGCCGAGGTCGACGACGAGGCGCAGCGCCTCCTCGAAGGTGCGGGAGTTCCGCAGCGCCCAGAGCGCCGAGCCGAGCGTCGGCCACACCGCGCCGTTCGCCTCCGTCGCATCGGCCGGCGTCCACGCCGGGTCGCAGACCCGCGCCCACTTCTCCCGGTGCGGCTCGGCGACGAGCGGCAGCGTCGCCGCGACCGCCGCGTCCACGTCGCGGTCCTCCAGCAGCGCGCGCAGCGCCTCGTGGAACAGGGCGCAGCCCTCCCCGGCGGCCGGGTCGCCGTGGGTGAGGGCGCTCTGCCGCCGCGCCGCGTCCATCGTCACGTCTCGCCCCGCGCCCGCGAAGAACAGGGCGGCCGGCGTCGTCCGCATGAGCGAACCGTTCCCCGCCGCCCGGTGTCCCGCGCGGACGTGCTCGGCCGCCGCCGCGTCCCACGGCAGGCCCAAGAGCAGGACCGCGGACGTCTGGACGCCGATGTCCGGTGGCCCCGCCTGCGCCCACGTGCGGAAGCGGTCGAAGACGTCCGCCCCGTCGAGCCCGCGGTGCGCGACGAGCGACTCCGCTAGCAGCAGCGCCATCTGCGTGTCGTCGGTGAACTCCCCCGGCTCCCAGCCCAGCGACCCACCCCCGCACATCTCCGTGTGCGCGCCGCGGGCGGCGGTGGGGAAGCGGGCGCTGTAGGCGTCCGGCGGGCCGAACTCGAAGGGCGCGCCGAGCGCGTCGCCGACGGCCGAGCCGACGAGGGCGCCCATCACCCGGTGCTGGCGGTCCACGGTGGCCTCCTGGTGGTCGGGGTTCGACCCTAGCCAGCCCACGTCGCGCAATGCAGGCCATGCGGGCGTCGTGCTGGGGATCGAATACGGGCGGCCATGAGGTAGCGCTGGAGTGCGCCAGAAGGCCGCGCTGAGACCCGCCGGAAGGGACATCCACGCACGCATCGCCGACACGGGGCTTCGTCCTGAGCCGGCGGCGGTATCACCACGAGGGGCATCGCGAGACGGAGCCAGGAGGCCGACGGTGACCGCGGTGGCGTCGGACGTCGGCGCCCGCACCTGAGAGTCCAAGGGCCCATCCGGTGCCCCGGCGCGACCAGCTGCCCGAGCTCAGCCGACGCCGGGAGCTCGCACCTCCGTCGAAACCGCAAGCCGGACCTCCGAGACTGTCGGCGACGCGCAACTGCTTCGGGAGGGCCTCAGGCACACCGTCGGCGACACGACGGAAGACCGGCTGGCAGGCGCCCCGGAGGCCCCGTGGTCGAACGGGCAAGCGGTCGGTAGAAGCACCACAGACGTCTGAGGGGGACTCACGCGCAGGGGCGTCCGTGCACCGAATCTATGGCGCAGCCCCCCGGGTCACGCACGCAACGCGGCGCCGCACGAACGATTGCGGGCTGAAGGGCGACCGAGGAGATCCGCCCGGGAGCGGTGCCTCGGGGCGGCACGTCCTGTGCGGCAACGGATCCGCCCTTGCACGACGGCGCGATTTG
Organism: Kineococcus sp. DHX-1; assembly: GCF_042473625.1. Classification (GTDB taxonomy): domain Bacteria; phylum Actinomycetota; class Actinomycetes; order Actinomycetales; family Kineococcaceae; genus Kineococcus. Next base: position 4,796,800 of record NZ_CP170445.1, read on the forward strand.
GCCCGGAGCGTGGTTGCCGCGTACTGTTCTTCATGTCGCCCCGAGCGGGGCGGAAAACCTGGAGCTTCTGGCTTAGGGTGATCCGCGTCTGGGACGGGTGGCGCCGGAAGCTCCTTGAGCGGGGCTGGGTTGAGGTTTAGCCTGGTTGTCGGTTAAGGTGGGAAAGTTGCCCCTCTTCCGCTGGCCCTGATGTTTCGGGGTTTGTCGGGGTGGGTGCGTCCGGTTCTTGAGAACTCAACAGTGCGCTAGAAATATGTTGATGCCATATGTATCAACCCCCAATCATCGCTGGGCCTGTGTGTCTGGTGGTGGGGGATTCCTTTGGGATCTATCCCTGGTCTGGCTTGCCAGCTCGGATCAGGGTTTTGGAGTCCAAGGGTCAACTATGAAGTGAAATGATCTAGGTGCTTCGGCATCGAGGTTTTTCGACGGAGAGTTTGATCCTGGCTCAGGACGAACGCTGGCGGCGTGCTTAACACATGCAAGTCGAACGGTGAAGCCCTTCGGGGTGGATCAGTGGCGAACGGGTGAGTAACACGTGAGCAACCTGCCCCTGGCTCTGGGACAACCACTGGAAACGGTGGCTAATACCGGATACGACCTGCCTCGGCATCGAGTGTGGGTGGAAAGTTTTTCGGCTGGGGATGGGCTCGCGGCCTATCAGCTTGTTGGTGGGGTGATGGCCTACCAAGGCGACGACGGGTAGCCGGCCTGAGAGGGCGACCGGCCACACTGGGACTGAGACACGGCCCAGACTCCTACGGGAGGCAGCAGTGGGGAATATTGCACAATGGGCGAAAGCCTGATGCAGCGACGCCGCGTGAGGGATGACGGCCTTCGGGTTGTAAACCTCTTTCAGCTCCGAAGAAGCGCAAGTGACGGTAGGAGCAGAAGAAGCACCGGCTAACTACGTGCCAGCAGCCGCGGTAATACGTAGGGTGCAAGCGTTGTCCGGAATTATTGGGCGTAAAGAGCTCGTAGGCGGTGTGTCGCGTCTGCTGTGAAAACTCAGGGCTCAACTCTGAGCTTGCAGTGGGTACGGGCACACTTGAGTGCTGTAGGGGAGACTGGAATTCCTGGTGTAGCGGTGAAATGCGCAGATATCAGGAGGAACACCGGTGGCGAAGGCGGGTCTCTGGGCAGTTACTGACGCTGAGGAGCGAAAGCATGGGGAGCGAACAGGATTAGATACCCTGGTAGTCCATGCCGTAAACGTTGGGCGCTAGGTGTGGGGTCCATTCCACGGATTCCGTGCCGCAGCTAACGCATTAAGCGCCCCGCCTGGGGAGTACGGCCGCAAGGCTAAAACTCAAAGGAATTGACGGGGGCCCGCACAAGCGGCGGAGCATGCGGATTAATTCGATGCAACGCGAAGAACCTTACCAAGGCTTGACATGCGCGGTGGAATCCCAGAGATGGGGTGTCATTTAGTTGGTCGCGTACAGGTGGTGCATGGTTGTCGTCAGCTCGTGTCGTGAGATGTTGGGTTAAGTCCCGCAACGAGCGCAACCCTCGTTCCATGTTGCCAGCACGTAGTGGTGGGGACTCATGGGAGACTGCCGGGGTCAACTCGGAGGAAGGTGGGGATGACGTCAAATCATCATGCCCCTTATGTCTTGGGCTTCACGCATGCTACAATGGCCAGTACAGAGGGCTGCGATACCGTGAGGTGGAGCGAATCCCAAAAAGCTGGTCTCAGTTCGGATCGGGGTCTGCAACTCGACCCCGTGAAGTCGGAGTCGCTAGTAATCGCAGATCAGCAACGCTGCGGTGAATACGTTCCCGGGCCTTGTACACACCGCCCGTCACGTCATGAAAGTCGGTAACACCCGAAGCCGGTGGCCCAACCCGTTAGGGGGGGAGCTGTCGAAGGTGGGACTGGCGATTGGGACGAAGTCGTAACAAGGTAGCCGTACCGGAAGGTGCGGCTGGATCACCTCCTTTCTAAGGAGCATCAACCACATCCCGTTGAGCCTGACCGGTCGTCGTGCCGGTGCTGGTGGGGTGTGGATGGACCAGTTTCTGCCGGCGTATGTTCGGCGGCTGGTGCTCGAGGGTGGAACATCAACATGGCATCAGGAGTCACGCACTCCTCTCAGTACCTCAGGACCTGGTCTTGGGTGGAACGGAGTGGTGGGTGAGGGTGGGTGTCTGGCGCACTGTTGGGTCCTGAGGAACCGGCCTTGCTGGTTGCGTGAGCGACTGGTGTGGTGGTCGAGCCTCGAGGTCTGGGCTCTGCCTGATTCACATACCGCTGAGTGTTCTTCGGGACAGTCTGGTCTGGTGTGGGTTGTTGTGGGTGGGGTGTCGGGTTGTCTGTTGAGAACTGCACAGTGGACGCGAACATCTTTGTAGTGGTGTTCGTCGAGTAGATCCTCTAAGCATCATGTCGTTGAGGTTCTGGTCGTTGCTTTCCATCTTTCGGGGTGGGGGTGGTGGCCGGGGTTTTGGTGGTGTGGTGTGTCTTTGTGGTTCGTTTATGTTTGTTGCACGCGTTGTGCACTCGCACTGGTTGCTGCTGTGCCGGTCAGACTGTTCTGGTCTGCTGGTTGTGGTGGTGGGTGGTGTGTGGTGGGCAAGTGTGTAAGGGCGCATGGTGGATGCCTTGGCATCAGGAGCCGATGAAGGACGTGGGAGCCTGCGTTAAGCCTCGGGGAGTTGGCAACCGAACGTTGATCCGAGGGTGTCCGAATGGGGGAACCCGGCCGTCGTCATGGGCGGTCACCCGCACCTGAATGTATAGGGTGTGTGGAGGGAACGTGGGGAAGTGAAACATCTCAGTACCCACAGGAAGAGAAAACAACATGTGATTCCGTGAGTAGTGGCGAGCGAAAGCGGATGAGGCTAAACCTGCATCGTGTGATACCTGGTAGGGGTTGCGGTGTGGGGGTTGTGGGAGTGTTCTGGACTGGGCTACCACTCGGTCGGGGAGTGAGAAAGTCGTGGTGTAGCCGAAGGGCCTGGGATGGTCCGGCGTAGTGGGTGAGACCCCCGTAGGTGAAACATTGCGGCCTCCTTGGGAGCATGTCCCGAGTAGCACGGGGCTCGTGGAATCTCGTGTGAATCTGCCAGGACCACCTGGTAAGCCTAAATACTTCCTGATGACCGATAGCGGACAAGTACCGTGAGGGAATGGTGAAAAGCACCCCGGGAGGGGAGTGAAATAGTACCTGAAACCGTGTGCCTACAATCCGTCGGAGCTGGAGTTTACTCTGGTGACGGCGTGCCTTTTGAAGAATGAGCCTGCGAGTTAGTGGTGCGTGGCGAGGTTAACCCGTGGGGGGTAGCCGTAGCGAAAGCGAGTCCGAACAGGGCGTTCATAGTCGCGTGCTCTAGACCCGAAGCGGAGTGATCTACCCATGGCCAGGTTGAAGCGTGGGTAAGACCGCGTGGAGGACCGAACCCACCAGGGTTGAAAACCTGGGGGATGAGCTGTGGGTAGGGGTGAAAGGCCAATCAAACTCCGTGATAGCTGGTTCTCCCCGAAATGCATTTAGGTGCAGCGTCGCGTGTTTCTTGCTGGAGGTAGAGCTACTGGATGGCCGATGGGCCCCACCGGGTTACTGACGTCAGCCAAACTCCGAATGCCGGTAAGTGAGAGCGTGGCAGTGAGACTGCGGGGGATAAGCTTCGTAGTCGAGAGGGAAACAGCCCAGATCATCAGCTAAGGCCCCTAAGCGTGTGCTAAGTGGGAAAGGATGTGGAGTTGCGCAGACAACCAGGAGGTTGGCTTAGAAGCAGCCACCCTTGAAAGAGTGCGTAATAGCTCACTGGTCAAGTGATTCCGCGCCGACAATGTAGCGGGGCTCAAGTACACCGCCGAAGCTGTGGCATTCACATATTAACCCCACCGACAACCTGTCTGTTCTTCGGAGCGGGTGGGCACCGTTGGTGCAGGTGTGTGGATGGGTAGGGGAGCGTCGTGTGTGGGGTGAAGCCGCCTGGTGATGGTGTGGTGGACTGCACGCGAGTGAGAATGCAGGCATGAGTAGCGAATGACGGGTGAGAACCCCGTCCGCCGATTGACCAAGGGTTCCAGGGCCAGGTTCATCCGCCCTGGGTAAGTCGGGACCTAAGGCGAGGCCGACAGGCGTAGTCGATGGACAACGGGTTGATATTCCCGTACCGGTGTAGAACCGTCCATGGCGAGGCCGGGGATGCTGAGCACCCAAAGCCGCACATCACCTTCGGGTGGGTGTTGGTGGAGCGTGCGACCCGATCCGGTAGTAGTCAAGCGTGTTAACAGGGGTGACGCAGGAGGGTAGCTTCCGCGTGGCGATGGTTGTCCACGTCCAAGGGTGTAGGGCGTGCTGTTGGCAAATCCGCAGCACTTGCTTTGATGCTGAGCCTGAGACCTGATGGTGACCCCGTTGGGGGGAAGTAGGGTGATCCCATGCTGCCTAGAAAAGCCTCGGCGCGAGGTTCGAGCCGCCCGTACCCTAAACCGACTCAGGTGGTCAGGTAGAGAATACCGAGGCGTGCGAGTGAATCGTGGTTAAGGAACTCGGCAAAATGCCCCCGTAACTTCGGGAGAAGGGGGGCCTGAGGCGTGAAGCTCCTTGCGGGCTAGCGTTTGAGGGCCGCAGAGACCAGGGGGAAGCGACTGTTTACTAAAAACACAGGTCCGTGCGAAGTCGCAAGACGATGTATACGGACTGACGCCTGCCCGGTGCTGGAACGTTAAGGGGACCGGTTACCCACGTAAGTGGGGACGCTGAGAACTTAAGCGCCAGTAAACGGCGGTGGTAACTATAACCATCCTAAGGTAGCGAAATTCCTTGTCGGGTAAGTTCCGACCTGCACGAATGGCGTAACGACTTCCCTGCTGTCTCAACCGCGAACTCGGCGAAATTGCACTACGAGTAAAGATGCTCGTTACGCGCAGCAGGACGGAAAGACCCCGGGACCTTCACTATAGCTTGGTATTGGTGTTCGGGACGGCTTGTGTAGGATAGGTGGGAGACTGTGAAGCTGGCACGCTAGTGTTGGTGGAGTCGTCGTTGAAATACCACTCTGGTCGTTCTGGATGTCTAACTTCGGTCCGTGATCCGGATCAGGGACAGTGCCTGGTGGGTAGTTTAACTGGGGCGGTTGCCTCCTAAAGAGTAACGGAGGCGCCCAAAGGTTCCCTCAGCCTGGTTGGCAATCAGGTGTTGAGTGTAAGTGCACAAGGGAGCTTGACTGTGAGACCGACAGGTCGAGCAGGGACGAAAGTCGGGACTAGTGATCCGGCCGTGGAGTGTGGAATCGCGGTCGCTCAACGGATAAAAGGTACCCCGGGGATAACAGGCTGATCTTGCCCAAGAGTCCATATCGACGGCATGGTTTGGCACCTCGATGTCGGCTCGTCGCATCCTGGGGCTGGAGTAGGTCCCAAGGGTTGGGCTGTTCGCCCATTAAAGCGGTACGCGAGCTGGGTTTAGAACGTCGTGAGACAGTTCGGTCCCTATCCGCTGCGCGCGTTGGAAACTTGAGAAGGGCTGTCCCTAGTACGAGAGGACCGGGACGGACGAACCTCTGGTGTGCCAGTTGTTCTGCCAAGGGCATGGCTGGTTGGCTACGTTCGGAAGGGATAACCGCTGAAGGCATCTAAGCGGGAAGCCTGCTTCGAGATGAGGTTTCCGTGCCCCTTGTGGGGTGGGAGGCTCCCTGGAGATGACGGGGTTGATAGGCCGGGTGTGGAAGCAACGACTAGCGAGTTGTGGAGCTGACCGGTACTAATAGGCCGATCACTTGTCTACTACGCACCAGCTACCACCAAGACCCCTCGTGGGGTGGCGGTGAGCGGTGTGTGCGATGAGTGCACGAGCATGAACGAACTTTGATCTACTGATCAACGATGACACTGCTGCAGTGTTTCGCGTCCATTGTGTGGTTCTCGGGAGAGAACTCGCGACCCTGGGGTGACTTGGGGTTGTGTGTTGGATCCTGGCCTTTGTGGTCCGGTGGTCATAGCGGTGGGGAAACGCCCGGTCTCATTCCGAACCCGGAAGCTAAGCCCACCAGCGCCGATGGTACTGCTCGGGAGACTGGGTGGGAGAGTAGGTCACCGCCGGCCACTCACTCTTTTGTAGTGAGAACGTGGTTGAGGGGAGTGGCACCGCTACGGTGGTGCTGCTCTCCTCTTCTGCGTTTCCGGGTCATCCGGTCGTCCGCGGTAGGTGTCGAGACAGGTCGGTGGCGCAGCCGACGTCGTGCCAGTGCTGCCAGTCGCCGACGACGATCAACCGGTCCTGAGCGCGGGTCACCGCGACGTTCAGCAGGTTGGCGTCCCCGCCACCCACTGACGAGTGCCGACGGACTTCCCGCCGAGGACGAGTACGACGAGAGGCCGCTCCTGGCCCTGGAACGTGTGCACCGTCCCCAGCTGCACGTTCTCGTGACCCTCCACGACCTTCTTGAGACCCTCGACCACATCACGGAACGGTGCGATGACGGCGACGGGGACGTCGTCGCCTGACCGTCGAACGCTGCGCAGAACGGCCTCGACGACGAGGGCGTCTGCAGGGGAGAAGTGGTTGCCGCCCGGGTGAGGGACGTCGATCCAGCGACTCTCGCCGGCGCCGAGCACTCCCTTCGCGGCAGGACGCGTCCGGCCGAACACCATCTCCCCGCCGTAGGCCATCGCGTTCGCGACGGTGAACATCGGGTCGAGGCAGCGGTTGTGCACGAGGAGAGGCGATCCGACCCACCCGCCGGGACGTGCGGTGCCGCAACGGGACACCGCGTCGGCGGACCGCTGCACCGAGCCCCGGGTGGGGGACAGCTGCGGGGGAGCAGCGTGGTGGGCCAGGAGTCGGTCGACCAGGACGTCGGGCAGCGCCACGACGGGTTCGAGCTGCTGCGGGTCGCCGACGACGAGGGCCCGCCGGCAGCGGTGCAGACCACCGATGGCTTGCGCAGGCGTCGCCTGTCCCGCCTCGTCGACCACCAGCCACCCGAGAGCCCCGGCGTTGACGCCCGAGAACAGCCGGGCCATCGACGCGAAGGTCGTCGAAACCATCGGCACGAGGAGGAAGAACGAGCGCCACACGTCGGTGGCGAGCCGGGTCGCGTCCGGTTGGCGCACCTCGCCGGACTGCAGGTGCATCCACGCCCGGAGGTTCGTCGCCATCTGTTGGCCAGCACGCCGGGCGAACTGCTCGTGCACGGCCATCGCGGCGCCGAACACCTCGGCCTGCAGGGCGTGCAGCTCGTCGTCCACCCACGCTTGGCCCGTCTCCTGCTCGTCGCGGGACCGGGACCACCAGCCCTCGTCGACGGCGGCGGGCCCCAGTTGCGCGGAAGCCTCTCGCACCCTCCCCTCGGCGTCGTCACGGGCGGTCCCGGCGGCGATGAACTCCGCCTCGAGCCGCACGTGGGAGGTGTGAGCCTCAGCGGCCGCGTCCACCAGCGACCGGAGACGGTCCTCGGCGGCGGCGGAGTCGGTCACCGCGCGCTGGAAGGCGGCTTCGGCGTCCCGGGCCGCCGTCGTCTTCCCAAGACGGGCCCAGAAGCCGGGCCGGGCGGCGCGGAGCCGGACGACGGCCTCGGCGGCGAGGCGGGCGCGGTCCTCCGCGGCGGGCACGTCGCGGCGTGCGGCAGCGGAGAGCTCGGTGGCAGCCGTGATCGCGGCCCGTGCGTTCGACCAGCGGGCGGTGGCGTCGTCGGCGTCCGCCCGGGCGACGCGCACCTCGTCCCGCGCCCGCGCCAGCCCGTCCAGGTGGGTGTCGACCGCGGCGAGGGCCGTCGCGAAGCGCTGCTGCGCCGCCCGCCAGTCCTCCGGGGACCCACCCCGCCGCAACGCCGCGAGGAGGTGCTCGCCCGGGTCGTCGGCCTTGAGGTAGCGCCCGACCACCGCGCCGAAGCGGGCGCCGAGGCTACGGCGCCCCAAGGTCGCGGCGGCGAGTCCCCAGGCGGGGGAGTCGTCGGTGAGCAGTCCAGGCCGACCGCGCCCAGAGGACGGGTCCGGGGCGGTGGCGTCGCGGAAGTACGCGACCCGGTCCTGCCAGACGTCGGCGATCTGTCCGAGCCCCGGGACTTCCTGGCTCACGTTGGCCACGGCCGCGTTGTTGGAGGACGCGACGACGACCTCGAACCCCGTCAGGCGTTCGTCGACGCGGTGGGACCGCCGGGTCCCGCCCTGCGTGAGCGGCACCGTCTGCGCCGGACCGAAGGCGGACCGCGGGTCGTCGAACGTGACCATCACCCGGGCCCGGTCGGTGACGACGGCGGCGTAGAACTCGCGGAGCAGCGTCGTCTTGCCCGTCCCCGGCGGACCGTTCACCGCGCAGACCGGGTCGTCACCGGTCAGCACGGACTGGACGGCGACCTGCTGCGAGAGCCGAGGCTTGTTGTCCCCCGGCCAGGTGGAGCGCGGCAGGGCGAGGGGGTCGAGGAGCCGCTCGCGGGCGTCGCGGCGCAGCACGTCGGCCGCACCTGCCGGGGTCGCGCCGGGACGGCCGGTGAGGAACGAGGCCGCGGCGGGGGACGTCGGGTGAGCGGCGACGTGCAGCAGGTCGTCCCGGTAGAAGCTGCGCGGCGGGGGCGAACCGGCCTGGTCCTCCGGCACCCAGCGGCCGTCGAACCGCACGTGACCAGTGCCGTCGTCGAGAGTCGCGAGGACCGCGCGGACGTGGTCGGCCGGGGAGCGGTCCGCGCCGTGCAGGACCTCCCCGAAGGCCTCGGCCATCGCCTGTTCGCGGCGTTCGACGTGGCGCAGGGCCTCCGCGGTCCCGAGGGACCCGCGGACGGCGGCCGTGAAGTCCACGAGCGGGTGGTACTGCAGGGACCCCTCGACGGGGACGCCGGCCGCGTCGACGAGGAACTCTGCGCGGTAGGTGAGGGGGCCGTCGGTGCGGGCGGGGCGCACGGACTCCGTCAGGCGCAGGTCGTCGGCGTACGCGGCGAGGAGGTCGTCCTCGACCTGCCGTCGCGCGACGCACCCCACGAGCACCGAGCAGACGAGCACCTCGCCGGCCCGGGCCGGTTGCGTCGGTCGTGGCGGCCAGACCCCGTCGAGGATCTCCGCACGCAGCCGGCCGGAGGCGCGGTACCGCGAGTCCTTGGGCACCTCGGGCATCTCGAAGCGGTCCAGGTCGGCCCATGCGAGCAGCGCCCGTCGCGCGGCGTCGTCCACCCGACGGAGAGGAGGCGTCGAGGTGGCCGCGGAAGGGATCACGCGACGACCCTGGCAGACACCCCCGACAGAGCGTCAGCCCTGCAGGTGCTCCAGCACCCGGCCCCAGTCGCCCGCGGGCAGGCTGTCGTGCTCGCGGTGCCAGGCGATCGCCGTCGCGAGCTCGGCGCGCGTCGGCACGCCCGCGGACCCGCCGAGCCGCTGCACCGACAGCGACGCCGCCAGCACCGCGAAGCCCACCGCCGTCTCCAACGACCAGCCCGCGGTCCGGCCGCCGCAGAACGCGGCGACGAAGCAGTCGCCGGCGCCGGTGGGGTCGACAGCCGTCACGCGGGGGGCGGCGACCTCGCAGCGCTCCCCGGTCGCGGCGTCGACGGCGATCGCCCCGGCGGACCCGCGCGTCACGACGACCAGCCCCGTGCGGGCGGCGAGGGCGTCGAGCGCGGCGGAGGCGTCGGAGGTGCGGGTGTAGGCGAGGGCCTCGTCCTCGTTGGGCACGAACGCGTCGAGCTCGGCGAGCCGGTCGAGGACGGCGGTGTCCCACTGCTCGGTCTCGTCCCAGCCGACGCCACCGACGACGAGCGTCCCGCCGGCGCGCAGCTCGGCGACCCAGGCGGGGATCCCCTCGGCGATCCCGACGTGGCAGGCGCCGACCGACGGCAGGGGAGCCGGGAGCGCGTCGGACAGCCACGTCGCGCGCTCCTCGTAGGTGACGAAGCTGCGGTCGGCGGCGTTCGTCAGCGCGACGGTCACGGCGGTGTGGGCGTCCGGTAGCTCGGCGAGCCACCGCAGGTCGAGGCGGTCCTCCCGGGCCAGTTCGGAGCGGATGGCCGCGCCGAACATGTCCGTCCCCGTCGCGCCGACGAGCGCGGTGCGGAACCCGAGCCGGGCGCCCGCGACGGCGCGGGTGGCCGTCCCGCCGGCCGTCACGGTGAACCCGTGGGCGAAGACCTCGGCGCCGATCGTGGGGGCGGCGACGCCGGACATCACGAGGTCGCAGAAGACGCGCCCGCCGAAGACGAGGTCGAGGTCGGACACGGGGCGGGCTCCTCGCGGACGGGTGATCGATCGTGCAGTGGATTGCGCAACAGACTAGTCAAGGATGCGCGTTCGGTCATAGTCTGCGTGCGTGAACGAGCAGCGAGGGGTGGGCGCGTGAAGCTGGCGATCCTCGGGGGTGGCGGTTTCCGCACCCCCTTCGTGTGGCAGGCGCTGTTGCGCGACCAGGGCGACCCGCGGATCACCACGGTGACCCTGCAGGACTCCGACGAGTCCCGCCTCGCGGGCATGCGCGCCGTGCTCGAGCAGCTCGCCGAGGGGTTCACCGAACCCCCGGCGCTGGAGACCACGACGAACCTCGACGTCGCGCTCGAGGGCAGCGACTTCGTGTTCTCCGCCGTCCGCATCGGCGGCCTCGCCGGCCGCTGCGCCGACGAGCGCGTCGCCCTGGACCTCGGCGTCCTGGGCCAGGAGACGACCGGCCCCGGCGGCCTCGCGTACGCGCTGCGCACCGTGCCGTTCATGGTCGACGTCGCCGAGCGCGTCAAGCGCCTCGCGCCGAGTGCGTACGTCCTGAACTTCACCAACCCCGCGGGCATCATCACCGAGGCCATGCAGGGCGTGCTGGGCGACAAGGTGCTCGGCATCTGCGACACCCCCTCCGGTCTCGGCCGCCGCGTCGCCCTGCTGCTCGGGTACGACCCCGACCACGCGCGCCTGGACTACGTCGGCCTGAACCACCTCGGCTGGCTGCGCCGCGTCGAGGTCCACGGCCGCGACGTCCTGCCCGACCTGCTCGGCGACGACGGTCTGCTGGCCCACCTCGAGGAGCAGCACGTCTTCGGCGCCCCGTGGCTCAAGACGCTCGGTGCGATCCCCAACGAGTACCTCTACTACTGGTACCGCAACGCCGAGGCCGTCGCCCGCATCCGCGAGTCCTCCCTCACCCGTGGGGAGTTCCTGCTCAAGACGCAGGGCGACTTCTTCGACCAGCTGCCCCGCTCCGGCTCCCGGGCCGCGGAGCTGTGGCGCGAGACGGTCCTGGACCGCAGCGCCAGCTACATGGCCGAGGCCAAGGGCGGCGAGCAGGGTGCGCCGGAGAACCCCGAGCCGCCGGAGACCGACCCCTCGCAGCAGGGCTACGCCGGCGTGGCGCTGGCCGTCATGGCCGCCATCAGCCGCAACGAGCCGTCGACCGCGATCCTCAACGTCCGCAACGGCGCGACGATCGCCGGGCTGCCGTCCGACGCCGTCGTCGAGGTCCCCGTGGCCGTCGACGGCTCCGGGGTCCGTCCGTTCGCGACGACCGCGCCGGACCTGCACCAGCTCGGGCTCATGCAGCAGGTGAAGGCCGTCGAGCGGCACGTCATCGCCGCGGCCCTGCACGGCGACGAGTCCGAGGCGCTCATGGCCTTCGCGACGCACCCCCTCGTGCGGTCGGTGGACATCGCCGAGAAGCTGCTCGCCGGGTACATCGACCGGATCCCCGAGGTCGCCGCCGTCTTCGGCCGGTCCTGACCCACCTGCTCGTCTCCCCCCCCGAAACGTAGAACCCCTCAACGAGGAGCCCCC